>JBATXM010000268.1:0-1951 GCA_049673305.1 Pseudonocardiaceae bacterium
CGACGGTGGCTCACCGCCACCGTTGGGACGACCTGGCGGGTATTTCCCACAACGCCACATTCCCCGCCGCCGACGCGGACAGTGCCCGGAGCTCCGGGCCTTCCTCAGGTGATGCGTCAGGGGGACGCTGTCCTTCTCGCCGCTGTGCCCGGCGGGCTCATCTTCGACAGCGGTGGGGCGCGGGCGGGTGAGGGGCTGCGCTGTTAGGTGGCGGTGGTGGTCAGGCGCTCGCGCAGCTCGGCGACGCCGGGGCTGGTGTGGCAGGGTTGCAGCACGGTGCGCAACTGGTGGAGCCGGTCGTGGGTCCGGGGGGAGCTCACCGCGGTGACCGCGTCCACGGCCTGGTGACCGACGCTGACCGCGGTGTCGATGTCCCCGGCCAGGGCGTGCGCCCCGGCCAGATACGGCAGGTACAGCGCCTGGAGCTTGGCGTAGTCAGGGCCGAACTGGTCCACGGCGTGGCACAGCAGCGGCACCGCCCGCCCGGCGGCACGCGGGTCGCGCCCAGTCATGGCCAGCTCGTAGTGGGCCGCCCCCTGGTAGCTGGAGATGCCAGTCTCACCGACATGCGCACCCCACGAGGGCGTGTTCGCCGGGTCGAGGGCAGCGCAGCGTTCCTCAGCGTGGCCCAACGCCCGGTCGCAGGCCGCCGCGTTGCCTTGGGCGGCGTGGGCTCGGGCCTCGATGCTGGCCAGGGCGCTGATGGTGGCCGCCGACACCGGGTGGGGTCCTGCGGCGATGACATGGCCAAGGTGCACCATCCCCAACGCCTCGTCCGGACGACCCAGATGCACCGCTTGCATCGCCAGGTCATACAGCAGGTACGCGGTGAGATCGCCGCTCTGGGGGTAATCAGTGGCGCGGGCGACATTCAGGCCGATCATCCACAAGCGCCGGGCGGCGTCATGGCGTCTGACGTCAAAGCTCATGTAACCGGTCATCAACGCGAGGTAAGCGGTGGCAAGGTACAACCGGGGTCGCACCTCGGGTGTGGTCTGGGCGCCCAGCAGCGGCAGCGTGGCACCCAGCCGCGCGACAGCGCCATCACAGGCAATCCCACTGCCCTGGGCGAAGTCCTCACGGACGTACGCGGCGGTGGCCGTCTCGATGGCCTGCACGTCAGCGGCCCCCACGTGGCGGGTGCCAGTGGGCTCAGACTGGGGCAGCAGGGCGATCAGGCGGTCGAGGTCCAGCCCGGTGAGCCCGGCGCCGAGGGTGAGCCCAGCGACCTCCCCCACAAAACCCCTCCGGTCCACCCAACTGCCCTCCCGCCCGATCCCCACGCGCGATCCCACCATAACCCCGTGGCACAGCCCAAGCTTGCCGGCGGGGATCGCGAGCGCGTTGGCGCACCGGATGACGGTCGCCGCGTCGGTGAGCGACCGCTTGCCCTTCTCGATCTTGGACAGGGTGCTCTGGTCGATGCCGAGCACCTCGCCCAGCCGGTGCTGGCTCCAGTCTTTCTCGGCGCGCACCCGCAGGAACACCGGGCCGAAGTCCAGTCGGGCCAGCGCCGCGCTCAGCGCCGGCTCGTTCCACAGCGCGGGGTCCAGAACCAGGGCCGGCGCCGCGCGTTGGCACGGATCGCACTCTCCGGCGTCCTCGCGGCTGCGGCGCAGCTCCGCCCCACAGGTCGGGCAGCACCGGTCCCCCACAGCAGACATCTGATCACTGTAGCCGCGCTGTCACCCTCAACCCCGCCAGGCTGATTGCCCTGGCCGTGCGCCCTGGCCACACGCCCTTGATGGGGGGCGGGCACTGCGATGTGATCGAGACACCGGAGCTGGGAAGGTCGAATGACAAGCACCACGGCGTGGGCGCTGACGGGCATCGCCCGCCCGGCCTTCCGAACCCGCGGCGCGATGGTGAGGTGCCGCCCACGGTCGCTGTCCTACGCAGCGGCCGACCATACCGGGTCGCCGGGCGTGCCGCCGTGGACGGACACCACCCG
>JBATXM010000269.1:0-1797 GCA_049673305.1 Pseudonocardiaceae bacterium
TCGCGGGTGGTGCCGGCGAGCGGCCCGCCGGGTGTGGTGGTCACGCGGACGCCGCTATCACGCCGATGCTGGCGAGGCTGCGCGCGTAGCAGCGCGCGGCGAGGTCGGGGCGTTGATGTTCGCCATACACCGCGAACAGCGCGTACACCGGCGAATCCAGGTTCTCGCCGATGTGCCAGCCCTGGTAGGACCCGCCGATGATGTCCCACACCTGGGCGTCACCAGCGAACAGCGTGGCCAGGTCCTGGTGGTATACCTCGATCCCGAATGGGTAGCGGGCCATCGCTTCCTCACGGCCGGTGGTGGCCACTCGGTGGAAGTCGGGTCCGGTGATGTCCCAGGCGTAGCTGTCGATCTCGCCGGGCCGGCCGGGTGGATCGAGCAGCCGCAGGATCAGGCGACGACCATTCAGCGGTCCGTGCAGGTAGTCGTGGATGCTGGTGGCCAGCGCGCCGGTGCGGGTGGCGATCAGGTCACGGGCCAGGCGCGGCAGCTCATGGGCGATCTGGTCGCGGGCTTGATCCCAGCGTGAGGCGGGGATCGGTTCGCTGATCGGCATCGGGGTGACCGGGCGGGGGTGGGCGAGGAACGCCTGAAGCTGGGCTAGGCCGCGCCGTTCGGCCTCTGTGTCTGGTTTCACCCATCCCACTCGCGAGCTGGTGATCGGGCTCTCGGCTGAGGGCACCTGAAGTTGCTCGCCGGGGCGGGGGCCATGCACCCGGAACAGGTGTTGCAGATCATTCGCCGCCCTCGCCAGGGTGGCGTGATCGGCGTAGAGGAACGGGCCGTGCGGGCTGCGCGGGGCGGTGAATCCGTTGCCGCACAACGCCACCTCGGTCACGCCGTCCAGTGGTTTGAGGTAGTCGATGAGCAGGCTGTGCAGGACCGTGATGCCGGTGGTGCGGCGTCGGGGGCCGTCCAGTCCGGGTAGCAGGTTGCAGTCCGCTCCCAACGCCCCGTAGGGCACGGTCTGGGCGTTGTTGGATACCACCACCACCGCCAAATACGGTGGGAGCAGCGCGCCCTGGTTGAGCTGTTCGATGTAGAGGTCCGAGACATCGGCGTCGACCCCGATGAACACGTCCCGACCAGTGGTGCCGGCCAGCCGGATCAACGGCTGCGCGACCCGCTTTTCCCAGAACAAGGTCTTGGCGCCGGCCGGGTAGAGGTGGATCTCTATCTCCCCCACGATTACCGGCCGAGTGTGGTCGGTGCGGTGCACGGTGAACCCGAGTGCGGCGATGGCGTCGAGGACTGCGGCTGGCGTGGTGACCCCGGTGTAGAGCGCCACCGAGCGGTCGAGCAGGTCCAGCGACGGCAGATGGAAATGGTCGAGGTGTTCATGGGACAGGATCACCGCGTCCGGCGCGGGCATCGTCACGGCGTCCACGGTGCGGGGCGGCCAGATCGTGAACTCCAGCCCCCCAGCCCCGAAAGCTGGCGTGAGGATCGGATCGAGTAGCACGACGGTGTCACCGTCGCTGATGTGCCAGCTCTGGTGGCCCAGGAACGTCAGTTCCAGGGCGGCGGATGTGGGCATGGGAGGCGGTTCCTTCCTGCGGATCGGTCCCGACGAGGAGGGTGGGGCACTCACCGTTGTGGTGGCGTGCCCCACCCTCGGGTGCGGGTCAGCGGTGGTAGCTGGTCGGGGCGGTCTGCACCGTGCCGGTGGGGCGTGTCATTACAAGTGTGTAAGCCACGGATGGACCAAGATCGGTCGGTGTGATCGTCACTCGGCCGGGAAGGGAACCATCTGTGAGTCAGGACACCAGTGTCGAGGATTGTGAGGTCGAGGCG
>JBATXM010000270.1:0-37330 GCA_049673305.1 Pseudonocardiaceae bacterium
CGGACTGCGCACGCCTGACGGTGAACGATGTCGGAAAGCCGTGTGAGGGAGAACCTCATGCACGGTTTGACGGGGGGAAGCTGGAAACGGAGTCGATAACTACCGCGCCAGCTTCCCACCCTACTCCTGGCGAGCCACACTGAAGATCGCCAAGGAAACCGGCGATAGTGCGCTCGCCGCTTGCGCACTAGGATACTGGAGTTATCTCGCCGGTTCCCGAAACGATATCACGCAAGCCGTCCGCTTACTACGCCAAGCCGAAGACTACGTGCCGGGGAACTCCGCACCCGCGACACGATCATGGATCGCGGCCCGCGCAGCCGAGGAATTAGCCCGCCTGGGTGACAACACCGCAGCCTTGCGCGCCCTCGAACGAGCGTTCACCGCGTTCGACTTCGCTCGACCACGCACCGAGCGTGTGTGGACCGGGTTTTTTACCGCGAACAGGCTCGGTGGCCTGACCATGTCCACCTACATGACGCTAGGCCACCGCGACGCAACCGCCGCCGCTGACTCCTTGCTTGCGTCTCTCTCCCCCACAGAAAACAAGGCCCGGGCGCTCGCGCTTGCTGATCTCACGACTCTTGCCGTCCGAACCAAAGACTTCGACCGTGCGAACGCTCTTGTCAACGACGCGATCGATGTCACGGTTCGAACCGAGGCCAGCCTTCCCAGGCAACGGCTCTTGACCCTGGCCTCTACCCTGACCACCAGCAGCGACCCGGGTGCTACCAGCCCTCTGCGGAACCACATCGTGTCCACCTTACGCCACCGGTAGCACCCGGTATGTTCAGCTCGGTTGCGTTTCGTTCCGCACCCACGACAGGTACTCCGCGCTGCCACCCACAATTGGCAGCGCAACCACTTCTGGCACGTCGTAGCTGTGGTTCTTCTTAATGTAGTCAGTTAACGCCTCCAACCGATCAGCGCTCGTCTTGACCCAGCACTGCCATTCCTGTTCGTTGTGTAATTCACCCTCCCACCGATAGATGCTGCGGATAGGCCCAACAATCTGGACGCAGGCCCCCAGACGCGCCTCCACGATCCCGCGCCCCAGTTCCTCAGCCTCTTCCGCGCGATCAGTTGTCGTGATCACCGCACAATACGACTCCGACACGTTGACCTCCCAGTTCAGCTCGCCGCTGCACACCGAGCCTAACCAGCCATCCACTGGGTGTCAGCGGATCACAACATTCCCCACGCCACCGATCATGAGCGCCTGATGGGCGTCGCTGTGCGATGGCGCACACGCCACCCTGGCTCGGGAGCCGCCGCCCCGCCCGACCATATCGAGGTCGCTCCACGTGCGGTGACGCACCGATCATCACCAACCCCCACGCGCCCAGGGACCGAGAAGTCGCCCACGGGCGGGAAACGCCCGATAACCGGGTTCAGCTCCCATGCTGACACCTGATTCACCCTTCCCGCCGACGAACCGGGTCGTCCTCACCTGGATTCGCCAAGACAGCGGCGAGAAGCGTGGCCGAGCGCAGGGTCTCGGGGTGGTCCTCGCCCAGAACCCGACGCTGGCGGGTGAGAGTGTCTTCGCCGAGCTGACGGGCCGGCTCATACCGCCCCAACTCCCCCAGGGTAGCGGCGAGGATGGTGGCCGAGCGCAGGGTGTCGGGGTGGTCCTCGCCCAGGACCCGACGATGGCGAGTGAGGGTATCTTCGGCGAGCTGGCGGGCCGGCTCATACCGTCCCAACCCCCACAGGGTAACGGCGAGGCTGTTAGCCGAACTCAGGGTGGCGGGGTGGTCGTTGCCCAGGACCTGGCGGCAGCGAGTGAGGGTGTCCTCGCCAAGCTGGCGGGCTGGCTCGTAGTGCCCCAGTCCAAACAAGTTGAGGGAGAGACGACTGGCTGATTCCAGGGTGTCGGGGTGGTCAGGACCCAGCAGGGAGCGGCGCAAGTCCCCGGCGCGTTCGAACAGTGGCCGAGAAGTGGCGGGCGGGTTCCCCCCGAGTGTGCAGATATTCAGCGGCGTGGTGGAGCAGCCAGGCCACGTCCCGCTCCGCCCCGGTGACAGTGCGGTAGGGCTTGGTGGCGATCAGGACGTGCGGCAGGAGTTGGCCCCAGGGCGGGCCAGGCCGGTGGGTTGTTCCACGGGTCATCCGGGACTGCGGTCCGTAGCAGCCGGATCACCAGGGTGGGTAGGTCGTGGTGGTGGGGTTGGGTGCGCAGGATCGCGGCGAGCAGTCGGTGCAGCGTCAAGGTGGTGGGCTCGACACGGGCCAGCCCGTACTGGCGTAGCAGCCGGGTCAGCTCGGTAAACGCCAACGGATCAGCGGCCACCCTCGCCAGCGGATCGGGCAGCTGGGTTGGATGAGTGGTGATCAGGATCAGGGGGATCGGCTCTGGTGCCAGGTAGGCGGCCAGGGTGAGCAGTTCCATCGCGCCCGGGGACTGAACGGCCAACCGGTCCAGGGCGAGTTGGACGCTGGCGGCCAACGACACCGGGTGCGTGACAGAGGTGTTCTGGGCCAACAGGTCTCTGGTCCGCTCGGCCAGTATCGTGAGATAGCCCGGTACGCCGATCGTGGTGTCGGCCAAATATGCCCCGGCCTGGGTTAGCGCCAACGGCAGATCCCCCAGCGCCTCCGCGACCCGCTCTGCCTCATCCTCGGTCAGTTGTGGGGCGCGGCGGCGCAGCAGGGTGATTGACTCGTCCCGGTCGAAGACATCCACCTCCACCGGGGTGGCCAGCTCATGCCAGTCCGGGTTCCGGGAGGTGATCACCACCTGCCCGCTACCCCCAGGCAGATACCCGGCCAGCGCGGCAGGGTCCTCGGCGTTGTCAAAGATCAACAACCACCGGTCCCGCTCCCGCAACACCCCCAACAGTCGTGCTACCGCCGCCGTCACCGGGTCGGTGATGGCGGCCACCCCCAGGGCGTGGGCCAGCTCAGCCAACCGGTCGGGCACCAGCACGGGTTCCTCCGCAGGGACCCACCACACCACGTCATAGTCCGCCTCGTGGCGGTGGGCGTACTCCCTGGCCAGCGCGGTCTTCCCGATTCCCCCCATCCCATACAAGGCCTGCACCACCGCCGTCGAGCGCTCCTCGCCGTGGAGTGCGGTATGCAGCGCGGTGAGCAGCCCCTCGCGTCCGGTGAACATCGGGCTCCGCGCCGGCACGTTCCACACCCGCCCCCTCAGCGCATCCTCCGACCGGTCTCCCGGCAGATCCCGCAACCCGGCGAACAACACCTCGCTGAGCTCCTCCGGTGTCCGCACCGTCGCGGTGGTCACCCCACTCTCAGCCAGCCGGACCCGAAACGCCTCCTGCCGATCGCCATAGGACAGATCAACAAACAGATCCCTCGGACCTTCGGCTTCATCGCTGAGCAGCATCACCAGTCGCGGTAGCCCCGCCTCGCTGGCCACCTGGAATTCCCACTCCGTGTAGGACAGCTCGGGATGATCGGCTACCGGGGAGCCACCCCACCACCGCCACATAGACTTCCGCGCTCAACACCGCCTCCCGGCACACCTGCGCCGGCTGCTGCTCCCTCGGCCCGAAATACCCCATCTCGACAATCGCGTCCCCGGCCCGAGACACCGCCCGCTCCGCCGCCGCCACAAACGACCGCTCCACCGGAAACCGCGCCAACTCCGAGGTATGACTCACAAACACCCTCCGTGGCCGCGACACAACACCCAGTATCCCACCCCCACCACAATCACGAACACCACAAACCATCAAAACCTTGATCGCCGCCCGATCTTCCAAGCTGGCCGTGCAGGTTCGATTCCCATCGTCCCCCTCCGTACCCACCCCGGTTGGGCGTGGTCGGACCCCGTGGTTAACGTAGCCGGCATCAGAACCAACAGTCCCGAGACATTTGATCACTGACGAGTAGACCCGCCGACATACCGGAGATCATGACTGCGCCGCACTCACCTTCTAGCTCAGACGACACCACGCGCAAGACCAACCTCAACCTGACCCACGTCGCCGCAGCCGCCCTCGCCGCAGTGACCGCCGCCGTGCTCGGTTCCGAGCTCGGCGTTACCGGCACCCTCGTCGGGGCCGCCGGGGCCAGCGTGATCACCACCGTAGGCACCGGCGTGTACCAGGCCTCACTGGAACGCAGCCGGGAGAGGGTCCGCTCTCTCGCACAGCGCACGCAACCGTCGCCGACCTCCCCGAAGGGATCCAGGACCGAGCGCTTCCACCCCACGGCAGCAAATGCCCGGCGGTTCACCACACCGCGCTGGGGGTCAGTGGCCATGGGGACGCTCGGCGGCTTCGTGCTGGCCATGATGGTCATCACCGGCTTCGAGTGGGCCAGCGGCGAGACCGTAGGCGGTAACGGCACGGGAACCACCATCGGGCATATAGTCAACGACCAGCCCAGCCCGCAGAAACCAGCAATCCCACCCCCGCCACACAGCTCAACCGGGCCGACGTCTGAGACCCCCACCGAGACTACCGAGGCCCCCGACACGACTACCCCTACCACTACCCCGGACGGTAGTACCGGTGTTGAGCACAGCCCACCCAAGACCTCCGACAGGCCGGCGCCCAGCGAGGTAACGACGACTCCGCCGCTGATACAGCTCCCCGGCGTCGGAGGCTGATCCCACGGATTATGGCCGGGATGGTGGATGGCATTCACGCCCGTCGGCGGGTCCCTTTTGTCCGGCCACAGGAGCTCAGTGGGGCTGGTAGACATCGTGTCGTTGATCAATATCTACGACCGTGACCGTCCGCGCCTTGTCGTCGATCCGGTAGATGATCCGGTAACTGCCGCGGCGAGCGCTGTGCCGATCGTCCAATGGCGCCAGTAGACGTCTGCCAACGCGGTGTGGATTGTCCAGCAGTGGTCCGTTGAGGAACTCGAACGCGGCGAACGCGACTGACTCGGGAAGCTGCTCAGCGAGCGCTCGCGCAACGGAGGGAGTAACGCGCAGCGAGAAGCGCTCCGTCGACCCGTAACTCACGCCGTGTGTCGGCGTCGTGCCGCCATCAACTCTGCCAACTCCTCAGCACCGACTACCTCGCCTCGCGCCAGCTCGGCGTCGGACTGAACCAAGCGCCGCAGAGTTTCAGGATCGGACAGAACCGACAATGTCTCCTGCAACGCCTCCAGATCCGCTAGCGCGATCAACACGGCAGACGGTCGGCCGTGCACCGTCACTGTGATTCGTTCATGATGAGCGTGGACCCTGCTCACCAGCTCGGATAGACGCGCCTTGACATCGGCGAGCGACATGGTCGTCATGGTCAGAAGTATGACTAGAAATCGCCATGCTGTCGACCTGGGACATCAAAAACGCCGGCGCCAACGGCATCGCGCTTGCCTTGACGACCGGGCGGACGGTGCAGGTGTGCGGGTGGGAGCACTACGTGCAGGACCAACACCACCTGAGCTGCGTCGCCGCACCGGTGCGTGATCCGAGGGACGGGCGGGCGCTCTGCGTGTTGAACCTGACCGGAATTTGGCCCACCGTGCACCACACCATCCTGCGTGAGATCGACACGATAGCCATGCGACTGCACCGGCAGTTACGCAGGGAGGCCAGGGAGGCCAGGAATGCACTGTCATAGCCGGACGCGCCCGACGTGGGGCTGGCCCGTCACCCGACCTAGCAGCGCGCCAGGATGAGCCCATGGCTCAGGTAACCGTCATTGCGCGACACGTAGTCAACGGATCGATTGATAGGGTGCGCGCCGCGCTGGCCGACTACAACACCACCCGGCCGAAGATCTTGACCGAACATTTCAGTGACTACCAGGTCCAAGCGGGCGGCCAGGGCGCCGGAAGCCAGGTGCACTGGAAGTTCGCGGCCACCGAGAAGCGAGTGCGCGACCAGCTGATCGAGGTCAGCGAACCGGGAGACGGCTCGCTGGTCGAGACCGATACCAACTCCAGCATGGTCACCACCTGGACGGTACGACCGGCCGACGCCGGGCGCAGCACCGTCACAGTGCACACCACCTGGAATGGCGCGAGCGGTATCGGCGGGTTCTTCGAGCGTACGTTCGCCCCAACAGGCCTTCGCCGGATCTATGACGGCATGCTCGACAAACTCGACGAGGTCATCACCGGTTGAGTTCCTTGGCGGACTAACCGGTTGGGCATGCCCACTCGGCGAGCTCGCGTTGCAGGTGGCGACCTTGCTCGTACACCAGAGCGCTTGCGGTGTCCTCACGTAAATGCGCCGGAGCTTTCGGCCGGCTGGCGACCTGCGGTTGCGTGCCATCAACCGGCCGAGTCTGACCGGCGTCGAAGAAATCCCGGCACAGCTGCTCGAAGATTGGTGTGGCTGAGGTCATCGCGGTCCCTCCCTAACGTCCTGGGCGTAGGGTCGTGACGGTCCGGCTCGCTGTCAACGCCCGATCATCCAACAGTGACGGATGAAGCGGTGAACGGTAGCTCTGTGTCGATGAACGGTCACCCCACGCGACGCTCCCGCACAATCGGCACCCAGCCACGCCGGGAGTAATGTCAACACTGTCCGATGCAGCCTCCAGGAGGAGTTCGTCGTGGGCCCGCTGATCTCAGTGCTGATCCTCATACTGCTGGTCGGCGGTGGTGCGGCCTACTACTCCCGATACCGACAAGCCGCTCAGCAACGTGGTCTTGACGACGCGAAGGCCGAGGCGCGCCGTTGGGTGGAGCGTCTCGGTGGGCAAGTTCTCAACTTGGTCGGCACCGACGAGCCCTCCAAGCAGGCGTTGGCCGACGCCGCAGAGCGCTACACCGCCGCCAGCTCCCAGCTGGACACGGCCCGCACCGCGGCGCAAAGCCGCCTAGTGACCCAAACAGCCCTAGAAGGGTTGTTCTACGTGCGGGCGGCCCGCGTCGCGATGGGTATGGATCCAGGGCCGGACTTGCCGCCGGTGCCAGGCCAGGGCGGCGCCGGTGCCGTCACCGAAGACCGAGACGTGCACGTCGAGGGTCGCGAATACGCAGCGTCACCGAATCCCAGCGACCGCACGCCGCACTACTACCCGGGCGGTCAGATAGCTGGCCGCCCGGTGCCCCAGGGCTGGTATAGCGAGCCTTGGTGGAAGCCGGCGCTGATCGGTGGTGCCTGGGGTCTGGGCTCGGCGCTGCTGTTCAGCTCATTGTTCTCGGGAATGGGCGGGATCGCCTCAGCGGACACCTGGGAGCGGGGCTATGAGGCCGGGCAGGACAACGCCTTGGACGGTGGCGACTGGGGAGGCGGCGACTACGCCGCCGGGGACTACAGCGGCGGAGACTGGGGCGGCGATGGAGGAGACTTCGGCGGCGGCTGGGATGGTGGAGACTTCGGCAGCGGCGACTTCTAAAACACTAAGCCGACCCCGATCGAGATCCGGTCAGGCAGCCGCTCCAACACCGCCCTCGCCTCACGCGTCGCACCAGTCACACGAGCAAATTACACCCATGTGATCTTTAAAGGAAGCGGCATTGCGCCTTCACCCCCGCAACACGACACGCGCAACGCAGGATCTCGAAACGGTGGTCTCGAGGTGCTGGCTCTCAACCGCGGCAGTGTGGTATGAATCTTGCATGACTGACGGCGTTTTTCTCGTGCGTCGTCGGTATGTGGATCATGGTCTGGTCTGGACCTGTGCGTGTCCGAGTTCGCGCTGATCCCACTCACACATCGCATCCTCGGCCGTGCATCGGCCGATCGACGCAGCCATAACGGACGCGTCCGGGTAGCCGTCGATCGAGGCCGTGCGCCGTTACGGATTATCGGCCAGTGGATCGTCGAAGGATCGGATGGTCCAGGCCGGCTGACCAATGGCCTATATTCCCGACTAACTTGATTAAATCGACAAGGAGCACTCTATGGCTGTGACTGACCTCCCGGTCGACAATGGTGTCAATGTCGAGGCTCTCCTCGGTGTACGCGACGC
This sequence comes from Pseudonocardiaceae bacterium, assembly GCA_049673305.1. Lineage (GTDB taxonomy): Bacteria > Actinomycetota > Actinomycetes > Mycobacteriales > Pseudonocardiaceae. The sequence continues at coordinate 7,857 of JBATXM010000270.1, forward strand.
CTTGGCTGACACTCCCGAAATCGCGCAGTTCCAGTGGCGAGCGACGTGTTCCTGGGTCAAGGGCACCCACAGCAAATCCAGTGTCGACACGTTCTACGGCTTTGGTGGAGAACAGCACCACAAGACGACGTTCACCTACGACGCCGACCATCCCCTGGCGTTCGCGGCTGAGGACAACGGCGTCACGCCAGTGGAGTACGTGCTCGTCGCCCTAGGCAGCTGCTTGACCGCCGGTGTGGCGGCGGTCGCCCAGCAGCGCAAGATCCAGTTGCGCTCGGTGCATGCCACCGTCGAGGCGGAAATGGACCTCCACGGCATCCTCGGTGCCGACCCCGAGGTGCGCAACGGTTTTAGCGGGATCAAGGTGAAGTACAAGATCGACGCCGATGCCACTCCTGAGGACGTCAGAGCACTTGTCGCGCAGTCACAGAAGCGCTCGGCCGTCTACGACGCCATCACCAACCCGACCAACGTCACCGTCGAAGTAGCCTGATCCGGCCCGCCTAGGAGGGCACCTGTGTCAAAAGTGACCGCCGTCGTTATCGGCGCTGGCCACTGCGGACTGGCCATGAGCCGCTGTCTCGCCGACCGTTCGATCGACCACGTGGTTCTCGAACGGGGCGAGACGGCGAACTCCTGGCGGACGGAGCGGCGGGACTCGCTTCGGCTACTGACGCCCAACTGGCTGACCCGGCTGCCGGGCTACTCCTACCGGGGCGATGAACCCGACAGTTACATGACGGCGGCCGAGGTCGTGCACCTGATCGACGAGTACGCCGTGGTGACGGCCGCCCCGGTACAAACCAAAACCACGGTAACGTCGGTGCGGCCGGACAACGGCGGATACGTGGTGCACACAGATCAAGGCTCATGGGATGCCCAGGCGGTGGTGCTGGCCTCAGGCGCCTGTAACACCGCTCAGGTGCCAGCGCTCCACGAGGCGGTGCCGGCGGGGATCACCATGCTGACTCCGATGAGCTACCGGACCCCGAGTCAGCTCTCCGAGGGCGGGGTGCTCGTCGTGGGCGCCTCGGCGAGTGGGATCCAGATCGCCGACGAGGTTCACCGATCCGGCCGGGCCGTCACGCTGGCCGTGGGAGAACACGTCCGGATGCCGCGCTCTTATCGGGGCTTGGACATTTTGTGGTGGATGGATGCCTCCGGTGTGCTCGACGAGCGTTACGACGAGGTTCCCGACATCGTCAGGGCCCGCAACCTGCCCTCGATGCAGCTGGTCGGCTCGCTCAACCGGGTGACGATCGATCTCAATGCCCTGAGCGAAATGGGGGTAAGGCTGGTCGGCCGCCTTGTCGCCGTCAGAGATGGGCACGCGCAGTTCTCCGGTTCGCTGCCTAACATGTGCGTGCTGGCCGACCTGAAGCTGGGGCGGCTGCTGGACACTATCGACGGCTGGGCCGCCGACGTCGGGTTCGACGGCGGCGGCCCTCCGGAACGCTTCGTCCCGACGAAGGTTCCTTTCCCTCCGCTCGCCGTTGATCTGCGCAGCGGCGAAATCCGCACCATCATCTGGGCCACGGGCTTTCGCCCGGACCTGTCTTGGCTCGACGTTCCGGTGTTCAATCGGAGGGGCCAGCTCATCCACGACGGCGGGGTGACCGCTTGGCCCGGTCTCTACGTTATCGGCATGCCGTTCCTTCGGCGCCGGAAATCAAGCCTCATCGACGGCGCCGCAGCCGACGCACTTGATTTGACCGTCCATCTGGCGGGGTGCCTCGCCTCACCGTCCCGACGGCCATCTGCCCCCGCGATCACAGGCCGTGGGCTCTCCGCATGTTCCTGAGCGAGCTGTTGCTGATCCTACAAACCCACCATCAGCCGACCACGAAAGGTTCTTCTAGCTATGAGTACGAACACATCCACCACCACGTCCAACAACCCGACCCCGGTGCGCACCGAGCTTGTCGCGAGCTGACGGCGAGCGATCGGCACCGCCTGGAGAAGTGATGGATCGTCAGTGGGGTTTCCGCACCCGCGCCGTGCACGCTGGCGCGGTTCCTGACGCGGCCACCGGTGCCCGTGCGGTGCCGATTTACCAGAGCACAAGCTTTGTCTTCGAGGACACCGACGACGCGGCCAGTCTGTTCGCGCTGCAGAAGTTCGGCACGATCTACAGTCGGATCTCCAACCCGACGGTCGCTGCGTTGGAGGAGCGGCTGGCCAGTCTGGACGGCGGGCTCGGCGCGGTATGTACCGCCAGTGGGCAGGCTGCCGAGTTCCTTACTTTCGCCTGCCTGGCCGGGACAGGTGACGAGATTATCGCCGGAGCTGGGCTCTACGGCGGCACGATCACTCAGCTGGACGTGACGCTGCGCCGATTCGGCGTCGACACCGTGTTCGTGCCCGGAGCTGAGCCATCAGCGGTTGCCGCAGTGATCACCAAGAAGACCAAGCTGGTGTTCGCCGAGGTGATCGCCAACCCCTCCGGAGAGATCGCCGATATCGCTGCATTGGCCGATGTGGCTCACTCGGCGGGCGTGCCATTGGTCATCGACGCCACCCTGGCCACCCCGTTCCTCTGCCGGCCAATCGAGCACGGCGCAGATATCGTGATCCACTCTGCGACCAAGTTCCTCGGCGGCCACGGAACCACGCTGGGCGGCGTGGTGATCGAGGCCGGCCGATTCGACTGGGGCAACGGCCGTTTTCCGGTCATGACAGCGCCGATCCCGTCCTATGGCGGGCTGAGCTGGTGGGGCAATTTCCAGGAGTACGGCTTTCTTACCAAGCTCCGCGCCGAGCAGCTGCGCGATATCGGCCCGAGCCTCTCACCGATGGCGGCGTTTCTGCTGTTACAGGGTGTGGAGACTTTGCCACTGCGGATGGCTGCGCACGTCGCGAACGCTCGGACCGTCGCCGAATGGCTCGCCGCCGACCCCCGGGTGTCCTACGTCCGGTGGGCGGGGCTGCCCGATCATCCCCACCACGACCGGGCCCGCCGCTACATGCCTTCCGGGCCGGGTGCGGTGTTCTCCTTCGGCGTGCGGGGTGGCCGCGCTGCGGGCCGGGCGTTCATTGAGTCCGTGCAGCTGTGCAGCCATCTGGCCAACGTCGGCGACGCCCGCACGCTGGTGATCCACCCCGGCTCAACGACGCACCAGCAGCTTTCCGAAGCCCAACTGCGTGAGTGCGGGGTGCCAGCCGATCTGGTGCGGATCAGCGTTGGGTTGGAGGACGCCGATGACATCCTGTGGGACCTCGATCTGGCGCTCACCACGGCGACGAAGGATATCCGATGACTGCACATGCGCCGTCTCATCTCCGAGGAGCGGAGCGGTGAGCGAGGCGAATGGCTGGATGGGGCCGTCGGCCCGACAGCGGCGAGAGATTCTCAGCCGGACCCGGACTGTAGCGATGCTCGGCGCGTCACCGAACCCATCGCGAGCCAGCAACTTCGTTGCCACCTACCTGCTGGCCAGTACCGACTACGACGTCTACTTCGTCAACCCCAACGCAGCGGAGATCCTGGGCCGACCTGTGTACGGCTCGTTGGCGGAGCTGCCCGTAGTGCCCGACCTAGTGGACGTGTTCCGCAGGCCGGCCGATCTACCGCAGGTGCTGGGCCAGGTACTGGAAGTGGGTACGTCCACGCTGTGGTTGCAGTTCGGGCTCTTCGATACGGCGGTCGCGCAGAGGGCCGAGGCCGCCGGCCTGGCAGTCATCATGGACCGCTGCTTGAAGATTGAGCACGCCCGGTTCCACGGCGGTTTGCACCTTGCCGGGTTCAACACCGGAGTGATCAGCTCTCGCCGCCTGCGGTGACCGCTTCGAGCACGACCGTCACGGGAGCGTGGCGCGGCGGCGACCCACCAGGACGGCGGCAGTTCGTTTCGCTGCCCAGGTTGACCCTTGAGCGGGGTGGCGTGTTGCCTCGGGTGCAGCTGGCCTACGAGACCTGGGGTCGGCTCACCCCCGAGGGCGACAACGCGGTCCTGGTGCTGCATGCCCTATCCGGTGACAGCCATGTGACCGGTGACGTCGAACCGGGCCACCCCACCTCAGGCTGGTGGCAGGGTGTGGTGGGGCCCGGGCTGGGGATCGACACCGACCGGTGGTTCGTGGTGTGCCCGAATTCGCTCGGCGGTTGCCAGGGCTCGACCGGGCCATCTTCGCTGGCGCCCGACGGGCGGCGATGGGGCAGCCGATGGCCCGCGATCACGATTCGGGACCAGGTAGCCGCCGAGATCCACCTGGCCAACGCTCTTGGCGTGCGGGCATGGGCCGCCGTGGTCGGCGGGTCGATGGGTGGCATGCGGGCGCTGGAATGGGCGCTGTGCCAGCCACACCGGGTATGCCGCGCGCTCGTCCTCGCCGTCAGCGCCGAGGCCTCGGCCGACCAGGTCGCGATCTGCCGAGTGCAGATCGACGCGATCCGCGCCGACCCGAACTGGCACAGCGGTGACTACTACGACGCACCCACCGGTCCGGCCACCGGCATGGCTATCGCCCGCCGGATCGCGCATCTGACCTATCGGTGCGCTGCGGAGATAGACACTCGGTTCGGCCGGGCCGCCACGGCCGGAGATGACCCACTGAGCGAGGGGTTCGCGGTCGAGTCATGGCTGGATCATGTCGCGACGAGCCTGCAGGACCGCTTCGACGCGGGCAGCTATGTCACGCTGACCGAGGCGATGAACAGCCATGAGATCGGCCGTGGTCGCGGTGGCACCGCCACCGCGCTGCGCCGGATGCGGGCTCGTCCGACGATCGTCGGAGTGGACTCCGACCGGCTCTACCCGCTCCATCAACAAGCCGAACTCGCCGACTTGCTCGGCGTCGACCTGCAGGTAATTCGCTCCCAGCGGGGCCACGACGGCTTCCTCGTAGAGATCGATCAGGTCAATGCGGTACTGACGGATGCCCTCACCTGAGCCGTTCGCCGACCGCGCACATCCGCCAGTTCAGATCCCGATCGACTTTGCCCTACCTGGGTACGAGCGCAGCATCCACCGTTAGTGACACGGTGACTACCGTGCGCACGCATGCTCGACACAAGTGGACGGGAAGTGCGGGGGATGACGCTCGGTAAGCGGCTGCTGCACAAGCGCGCAGCAGATCGATGCGCTCGCGGTCCATAAACACGACCCCAGTCTCCGCAAGAAGCGAACTCGCGACGCCGGAGAATCTGCGATCAATTTCGGTTGGAATCATTCAAGGCCCTTGACATTCCCGTAGTGATCTGATGAACTCACAGTGTGAAACCGATGGCCGTGCTCACCAGGCGGCGACACGTGGATTTGCTCCGCGTCGCCGCGCAGGCGTGTTACTGCTGATCGGCTGGTCCATATCTGCCCTGTGCGCCCTGAGGCGATGTCCTATGTCGGGCACGATCCCGGTTGCCGGATAGACCACTAATCCCGGCGCCGGCCGCCGTCGGCGTACCTGTTTCGCATCAGGCACCGCTGGCGATGAACCCATGTCCGGAATGTATCAGAAGCGATTCTTGGGATCTCGAAGAAGTCCTGTAGTGAGGTCGTGTGTCGGCCCGTGACATCCCACCCGAATGGCCGATTTCGGTGCCAAAATTCATCCCCCCACATCAGGGTAGGGCGCCAAGGACTTCCCGGACCTTATCGCCACGTAGAAAGGATCCAAAGGCATGACCACGACGAATCCCAGCGACACCATGCACGGCGCGTTGCGCACGGTTAAGCAGCCGCGCTACCGGGTGGAGAAATTCCATGCCAACGGCGGCCACACCACGGCGGTGGTGTCGGCGGAGGAAATCGCCTGGCTCGTCGCCCACCTGCAGACGGTGGTTGCTGCTAGCCCCGCAGCCTGGACAGGCAGGGGAATGACCCTGCTGCAAATCACCACACTGCATATTATTAGCGCGCGGGCACCAGTCACCCTCACCGACGTGGCCCAGGCCCTGGGAACCGGGTCGCCAGCCACCAGCGCGATGGTCGATCGGCTGGTCCGCACCGGGCTGGTGTTCAGAGCGCCAGACTTGCGGGACCGTCGGCGCGTCGAACTGACCATCACTGACCACGCCAGAACAATGATCGGCGAAATCGATTTGAGTACTGCCAGACGCCTCCAGGCGGCGCTTAACGACATGAGCCCCCAGGGTCGCCGCTACCTTATCGACGTGCTCAGGGACACCATACGACGATCCGCCGGACAGCCAACGAAACGCCACCCTTCTCGCAGTGCAGGAGCACCGAGTGCGGGCTTGGATCCGCAGTGAGCATAGCTAGACCGCTCAGCTGAATCGTTACCGACTGTCGGCCGATGCCCGTGACACGCGTATGACCGACTACCGACCGCTCGTAATTGTGGGATAACCAGCCACCATTCCAGTTTTCCTTTCCGGACCAGTCATCGTGGCATGCGCTCAACTCGCATCGTTCGGGTTCGTGTGTCGTTTCGCGGCATCCGGATTGCTGCAGCCACTCCAGGAGATCCGCTATGTCAAAAGACACGACAGCAGAGCCATTGAAGTTCGCCTATTGGGTTCCGAACGTTAGCGGCGGGCTGGTCACGAGCACTATCGACCAACGCACCGATTGGGGGTTTGAGTACAACAAGGAGTTGGCGTTGCGGGCCGAGCGCGCCGGCTTCGACTATGCGCTGACTCAGGTGCGCTACATGGCCAGCTACGGCGCGGAGTACCAGCATGAGTCGAGCAGTTTTAGCCTCGCACTGCTGCTGGCCACCGAACGGCTCAAGGTTATTGCCGCAGTCCATCCCGGGCTGTGGCACCCCGGAGTGCTCGCCAAGCTCGGCGCTACCGCGGACCATCTGTCCAGCGGCCGCTTCGCGGTCAACGTGGTCAGTGGGTGGTTCAAGGCAGAGTTCACCGCGCTCGGCGAGCCGTGGCTGGAGCACGACGAACGTTACCGCCGCTCGGAGGAATTCATCCGAGCACTGCGGGGCGTCTGGACCGAGAACGACTTCTCCTTCGCTGGTGACTTCTACCGGTTTCGGAACTTCTCACTCAAGCCCAAGCCGCTCAATACCGCTGATCGGCCGCATCCGGAGATCTTCCAGGGCGGCAACTCGACGGCTGCGCGACGGATGGCCGGCCGGGTCTCAGACTGGTACTTCAGCAACGGAAAGGACTTCGACGGCGTCGCCGAGCAACTCGCCGACGTCAACGCCGCAGCACAGGCGAGCGGGCGCACCGTCCGGTTCGGGCTCAACGGTTTCCTCATCGCCCGAGACACCGAGGCAGAAGCACGCGAGACGCTGCGCGAGATCGTCGCCAAAGCGGACCGGCCTGCGGTGGAGGGTTTCCGCAACGCGGTGACCCAGGCTGGTGCGTCCACATCGAACTCCACGGGCATGTGGGCGGACTCATCATTTGAGGATCTCGTCCAGTACAACGACGGCTTCCGAACCCAGCTGATCGGGACGCCAGAGCAGATCGCGCACCGCATCGTCGCCTACAAGCGCCTCGGGGTGAACCTGCTGCTGCTCGGATTCCTGCACTACCACGAAGAAGTTGACTATTTCGGCCGCCACGTGCTGCCCATCGTACGCGAACTCGAGGCCAGCCTGCCCGAACTCGCCCCGATCGGCGCAGGTCGCTTGTAACCACCACCCACTCACAGTCTCAGATCAGTCTCAGATCAAGGGAGTTGTCATGACCGCGACCAAAAACCACGTCAACCACCTCGGCACACCACCCAGCGGCCGCTGGACCAACAGACAAGTCCTGACCACGCCCGAACAATGGGTGCAGCGTGCCCGGGAGGTCGCCCAGATCCTCGCCACCGATGCCGCCGCGCGGGAAAAGGCGGGTAAAACTCCCTACGCTGAGATCGGCCTGCTCAAGGACTCCGGGCTAGTCACCCTGCTCGGTCCCGTGGAGCACGGCGGCGTCGGCCAGGAGTGGCCGACCGCCTACCACGTGATCCGTGCGGTCGCCACCGGCGACGGCTCGATCGGCCAGCTACTGGGTTACCACTATTTGTGGAACTGGGCGGCCCGGTTGGTGGGCACCCCAGAGCAGATCGCGTTCGTCGAGGCGCAGGCGGCGCGCAACCGCTGGTTCTTCGGTGGAGCGGTCAACCCACGCGACGCGGACGTGGTGATTCGGGATGAGGGCGAGCACCTGGTGTTCAATGGCCGGAAATCCTTCTCCACCGGCAGCAAGGTCTCCGACGTCACCGTGCTGGAGGGCGTGCTGGAGGGCACTGACACCCATGTGTTCGCCATCGTGCCCAGCGATCAACCGGGACTGACCTTTCACGACGACTGGGACAACATCGGCCAGCGCCTGACCGAAAGCGGCAGCGTGACCATCACTGAGGTGCGGGTCCCGTGGAGTGACGCTGCCGGGTTCGTGGACAGAGTCTTCCAGCCGCGGACCTACAACACGCTCAACGTGCCGATCATCCAACTGGTCTTCAGCAACTTCTACCTGGGGATTGCCCGCGGTGCGCTGGAGGAAGCTGCCGGCTACACCCGTACCCGGACCCGGCCATGGCTACACGGCGGCCACAACAAGGCAGTGGACGAGCCTTACATCCTGGACACCTACGGCGACCTCGTCACCAAGCTGTGGGCAGTCGAGGCGTTCGCTGACCAGGTTGCCGAGGAAGCGTTGGCTATCCACCGCGACCCGGGCGCGGTGACCGAACGGGCCCGCGGCGAGCACGAGGTCCGGGTGGCCGCTGTCAAGGCCCGAGCCACCGATGTGGCGCTGGAGGTCACCGGTCGAATCTTCGAAGTGACCGGTGCCCGCTCGACCATGGCGGCGCTGGGCCTGGACCGACACTGGCGCAACGTCCGCACCCACACGCTGCACGACCCGGTTGCCTACAAACGGCGGGAGGTGGGGGCATTCCTGCTGCGCGATGAGATTCCCGAACCCACCTGGTACTCCTGACCGCTCTCGGTGGCCGGTGGTGGCCTGGCCCACCGGCCACCGAACATCCTTCGAGGAGAACCCGTGAACACGATGACGCCGGATACGCTCGCCCACCGGGTGATCGACCAGAGGGTGCACGTGATCGGCGGTGACGACGAGGCACTGGCGGTAGAGGAATCTTCTACGGATGCACGGCGACCGGCATCTAAGACGTTGACGGGCCACCCATGGGAACCGGAGCGGCCACTGTGACATCACGTGTGATGCGAACTCAGGAAGAATGCTTTCGCGGATCTTATAGGCGTCTGTGAAGACGTCCGCGCGGCCCCCGATGATAATCACGCGGTTGCCCTCGACCGGCTCGACACACCCGGCACAGCCAGCCCGAAGGCGGCAAGCGATGCACGAGTCAGACCGGTCGGCATCACAACGGACGTTAGATCAACTAACCCTCTATCCCGCAGATCGCATACAAGTCGGCGGTGCACGGCAATTTAGGGACTCCTTGCGAGGTTTTCTGAAAACCTCAGCTTGTGTACTTCCGCCAAGCCCGCTCGAAGGGCAGCCGCCACGCGTTCGGTGCGATGAGCTGATGGACCGAGTTGGGCCCCCAGGTGCCCGGCGCGTAGACCTTGATCGGTGGTGGGTCTTCGAGTAACGACGCCGAACGCTCCCACAGTGACTCGATGCCCTCCGCAGTGGTGAACAGGGTGTGGTCGCCACGCATTGCGTCCAGGATCAGCCGCTCGTAGGCCTCCATCGCGTGGGCCGCCGAGTCGGTCTCCTGGGTAGAAAACTGCATGGAGAGCTTCTCCAGCCGCATCCCGGGTCCAGGGCGCTTGCCGTAGAACGACAGCGAGAGCCGCGAGGCGTCGGCCAGGTCGAAGGTGAGGTGGTCCGGTCCCTGCGTACCCACCCCGGATCCGGCCGGGAACATGGTCCGCGGCGCCTCTTTGAAGGCGATCGAGATGATCCGCAGGCCCTCGGCCATGCGTTTGCCCGTGCGCAGGTAGAACGGCACGCCGGCCCAGCGCCAGTTGTCCAGGCTGGCCTTCAGCGCAATGAACGTCTCGGTCTCGGAATCCGGTGCGACACCGTCCTCTTCGCGGTAACCGCCGTACTGGCCCCGGACCACGTCCCCGGGGTTGATGGGCAGCATCGACCGGAAGACCTTGTTCTTCTCCTCGCTGATCGCACGGGGTTCCAGCGCCGTCGGCGGCTCCATCGCCACGAAGGCCAGCACCTGGAACAGATGCGTGACGACCATGTCCTTGTAGGCGCCAGTGGACTCGTAAAAGTTCGTCCGACGGTCGAGCCCGAGCTCCTCCGGGATGTCGATCTGCACGTGGTCGATGAAATTGCGATTCCAGATCGGTTCGAACAGGCCATTGGCGAACCGGAACGCCAGGATGTTCTGCGCCGCCTCCTTGCCCAGGAAGTGGTCAATCCGGAAGATCTGTGACTCGTCGAACACCTCGTGCACGAAGTTGTTAAGCCGGATCGCACTGGCGAGGTCGTCTCCGAAGGGCTTCTCCATCACCACTCGGGCGTTGTTGACCAGGTCGGCGTCGCGCAGCATGGTGATCACGGCGTTGGCGGCCTTGGGTGGCACGGACAGGTAGTGCAGCCGCCGCGCCTGCGGACCGAGCAGCGTCTCGGTCTCCTTCACCGCCGCACTCAGCCCCTCCGGTCCGCCACCTTGGGGCACATAGGTCAGCCGCTCCGAGAACCTCCCCCATGCGTCGGTGTCAATCGCGTGCATCCCGAAGCTGTCGATGGCCGACCGGGCGAGGGCGCGGAAATCGTCACTGCTGATGTCCTCCATCGCCGTGCCCACCACCCGGATGTCCGGCGCGAGCGCCGACTCCGCGAGGTACGCAAGACCCGGCAACAGCTTTCGCTTGGACAGGTCACCCGTCGCCCCGAACAAGACGATGACGTGGGGTGCCAGCGGGTCGAGGTCGCGCCGGAACGGACGCGAGCTCGGCGAGGGATAAGCGATGGTCTGGAGACGGGAATCAGCCACGCTGAAGCCTCCTGGCGACAAACCTTGTGGGCGCGATATCCCCCAGATCTTACGTCCCGGTCCGCCGCAGGATCGGACCATTATCCCTGGTGGAGCGGAGCGGGAGCGCTGGACCTGTTCGGTGAAAACTCTGTCCAGTGCGTCAAACCGACCAACCGCATGCGCACCTGCCCCTGCGGCGGCTGCACAGGCAACGTCGCATCAGTGAACGAACCGTACAGACCAAGGTGCACGTGCACCACCAGATCAGGACTGTAGACGTGGAACAGGTGCTTGCCATGCGCTTCGGCACGCTCCTGCCAGTCGATGTGTCGTGTGACCCTCCGGCATCGCAGAGTCAGCCCGCACCACCTGTACGTCGTTGCGTTCCCCCGTCCTCGACCGACTCGACAGCCCCGAGGGGACGCCGCCGGGTATCGGCTAACACCACCGTTATTTCGGCCCCTATCAGCTTGTACCGTTGATCGGCCCCAGCAGGGTCGATCAACGCAGCGCAGCCCCCATGACGGATCTGGTTCCCTCATTCTGGATCGAGGTTGCGTTGTCCGGAGTGCTCGAAGCGCTGGCGCCTGGACAGCCTAGCCGAAGCCGACGACCGCGATCGCGGCTTAATCCTGCCTAGCCTTCGTGAAGTAGCACTGGACCAAAGTGATCACCCAGCGGCGGACACCTCGGTACTCGCGAGCGACCTAGCTTTTGGGACGTCCCTCGACCAAGGCGGCCGTGATGTCGCCACTGGTCAGGGCACAGGGCCTGATCGTCTTCGCGTTGGGGCTCGCGCTCACCCACTGGGACGCTGGGCGCTGGTGGTGGAGGCGCCGGCTGCGGGCAGGTTCACGGAGCTTTCCGTGAGGACGACCGTCATCCCCAGACGCGCTCGGCGGTCGCCACGATTGTCCGGAGTTTGGCCTGCTCGTCGGTGGCGGTGAGCGCGTTGCCGAGGATGGAGGTGGCGAATCCGCACTGCGGGGACAGTGCAAGACGCTCGAGGGGCACGTGGCGTGCTGCCTCGTGGATGCGTGTCTCGAGCTCCTCGACGGTCTCCTGCCGTCCAGTCTTGGTCGTCACAAGCCCGAGGACGACGGTCTTGTCGTAAGGTACCGCGGCCAGCGGCTCGAATCCACCGGAGCGCTCGTCGTCATACTCCAGGAGCAGCCGCTGCGCGCGCACGCGGGGGAACAGGCGCTGCGCGAGCCCATCGTAGCCGCCCTCGACCAGCCAGCGGCTCTGCTGGTTGCCGCGACAAAGATGGAAGCCAAACGTAACGCCGGGACGTTGTCCGCAGACGAAGTTGTCGAGCTCGAGGCCGAGCTCGAGCCAGCGCTGCGCCGGCCAGCCTCTGCTCTCATAGAAGTCACGATAGGCGGGATCGAGCAGGAGCGGATAGTGGGGAGCGTCAAGCTGGACGTATTCGCAGCCCAGGCGCACGAGCTCGTCGACCTCCTCGCGCAGGATCTCCGCGACGTCGGCCAGGAAGCTCTCCAGGGTTGGATAGGAGCCGCGTGAGCGCTGCGGATCGTAGAAGTTGGCGAACAGGCTCGGGCTCGGCAGCGTGACCTTGACGATCCGCTGCGTCCGTCCGCGCGTGTAGGTGAACTCCTCGGCACAGAGGAAGCGGCGGCGCCGGAGCCGGCCGAGAACGGCGATCGGCGGGCGCTCGATGCGCTTGTCCCCGACCTCGTCCCCGTGCCAGTCACCCCACAGAAACGCATTGAGATCCCAGTCACTGAAGCCCTCGACCGACTCCGTGAGCTGGCTCTGAAACGAGAGACGACGCATCTCGCCATCGGTGACCACAGCGAGGCCCGCGTCCTCCTGCAGGCGGATCGCCGCGCCGACCGCTGCGTCCTCGACCCGCTTGAACTCGGGCGGACCAATCTCACCGCGCTCCAGGCGCTCCCGCGCCTCGAGCAACTCGCGCGGCCGCAGCAGGCTGCCGACAACGTCAGTGCGCGCCCCGACCACGGTACAAACCTACGCGAAACGCACGCAGAATCACTGTGCGACGTACTCGGGGCTGTACGCGATCATCCCCGGCCTGGTCTGCTGACCTGGCTGGTAATGGCCACCGCCGAATTTGGTCGCCGTGATGAAAGGCAACACCAGCGACACCGCGATCACATCGGCTCCGAGTTCCTTGCGGGACACGGACGTGAGCATGTTGAGCGCGGACTTCGTCGCGGCATACCCGCCCACACTGGGCACCACGCTGACCACGTTGAGGGCCAGCACTTGAGTGAACTCCTCGAGGTCCAGTTCGTCCAGATGCGCGTATAGGCTCACACCGGCATTGTTGATCAGTCCGTCGATCCGACCGTATCGGTCCAGCGTCGCCACAACAAGCCGCCGGATTGCCTCACGGTTGGTGACATCAGTACTGCCCGCAACCCACCGTGGCAGCGACCAGGCACCAGATCCTCCCGGTGCGCTCCTCCACGGCTGCCGGGATATCAAGGTAGCTCGTACCGCCGCCACCTGCTGTCCCGTGTGTGGTTATTGATCAGACCGAGAGTCACGACCTTTCCGGTCGCGTCCACGATGAGGCCTGCCTGCCCGAATGACCGACCATCGCCCATGATGACGGTGCCGGATCGAATTATGGTGATGGTCACGACTGTCCCGGGGTTTCGTGGTCGGCCGGCACCGCTGCGGGCCCTCGAGCGTCCAGCCGCGAGTGCCGGAACGGTGCCAGCTCCTTGACCAGCTCACCGCGGACCTCGGCGCCGACCAGCTCCGCGACGCGCAGGCAGAGAGTCACGCCGCTGTGGGTGACGGCGAAATGGAAGTTCTCGACGGTGGCGCTTCGTCCGAGCACGGGAAGCCCGTCGATCGGGATCACTCGCACACCGATCCGGCTCGCCTCGACCTTGATGCCACGAAGGCCCGGGTAGAGGTCCTCGGCCAGGTGGAACATCGCCTGCGCCGCACCGGGTTCGGCGATCCGAGAGCCGTCGTCGTGTGTTGACACAGCGGTGTCCGCGCTCGTGTTGTGGAGGAGCAGCCGCCCGCCGCCGTCGGGCCGCAGGTCGATCCGCGGTGCGTGGATCACCCGCCCGACCGCAACCGCTGTGGGCGCGGTATACACCAACACCCCCGTGGTGTTGCGCATCGGAAGGTCCACACCCGCGAGCGCTGCGACCTCGCCTGCGCCTGGACCGGCGCAGTTGACAACCGCATCGGTGCGTACCGTCTCACCATCGGAGGTACGCACACCGTCGATGCGCTCACCCGTCATCGACATCCCCACGGCAGCGCAATGTGGCCTCACCTGCGCCCCCGCTGCACGGGCCCTCGAGAGCAGCGCGGCTATGAGCCGGGCGGGATCGACCCAGCCCTCGTCGGGAAAGTACGCGACCCGGCTTCCGATCATGTCAGGGGCCATGTCCGGCTCCAGCGAACGAACTTCCGTCGGATCGAGCCAGCGTGCCTGATAACCCCACTCCAACAGCCGAGCGATCTTTCTCTCCAACTCCTGGTGCGCGTCGGCACCCGCCTTCCACTCCAGGTTTCCGCTCTCGTGGTACCAGTCACAGGACGCAACGCTCGACGCGAGACGCCGGTGGGCCTGCATGCCCTCGACGTTGAGATCGAAGTAGCTCCGTGGCTGTTTACCGCCCGCGTTGGTCCACGCGAAGGTAGCGCCCGAGGTCCCCGCTGCGACCTGACCCGACTCCAACACGGTGACGGTACAGCCCACACGAGCGAGCTCAGCGGCTACGGCGGCGCCGATCACGCCCGCTCCCACAACGACCACAGTCAGTGACATAGAGATCAACGCCCTTCTTCGAAGTGCCAGCCGAGGTACAAGGGGAAATCCTCAGTTCACCAGCGCGCTACACGCCGAGCTCGGCGCGAGGAAAACCACGTACTCACCGGACACCCATGCTTTGACATAGGGCGAAGCGAGGACAGGCGACATCGAGTGACGTGTTGTCAGGTTCAGTCTGTGCCGGCCGGTGTGTCGTGTGGCCCTCCGGCATGGGAGCCTCAGCCTGCGGACATCGGGGGTACCTCCCCGGTGGACTCGAACTCCGAGATCTGCCTGATCCGCCGGCGGTGCCGCTCACCATCGGAGAACGGCACAGTAAGGAACGTCTCGACGATCCGCGCCGCCTCGGCGGGGGTGTGCATCCGAGCGCCGATTCCCGCCACCTGGGCGTCGTTGTGTTCCCGGGCGAGTTGGGCGGTCTCGGTGCTCCACGCCAGGGCGGCTCGGCAGCCCGGAACCTTGTTCGCGGAGATCTGCTCACCGTTGCCCGACCCGCCGATCACCACGCCCAGGCTGCCCGAGTCGGCGACCACGCGGCGGGCGGTCTCGATGCACACCGGCGGGTAGTCGTCGTCCGGATCGAAGACCTCGGGGCCGACGTCCACCACGTCGTGCCCAAGACTGGCCAGGTGACCCACCAGAAAGACTTTGAGCTCGAAACCGGCGTGGTCGGAACCGAGGTAGACGCGCACGATGTGCAACATTGCCATATGACGGAGCGGTGGGTTGAGGTGGCGCAGGGGGTGCTGGTGCGCCGGTATGCCGAGCTGGATCTTTCGGTGGGGTTGGTGATCGGGGAGCGGGGCTGCCTGGTCGTGGACACTCGCGGTGATCCCGCTCAGGGCGCGCAGCTGCGCGCCGAGATCCGCGAGATCACCCACCAACCGTGCACCGTGGTGCTCACCCATGCGCACTTCGATCACTGCCTGGGCACCGCAGCCTTCCTGCCGGCCCCGGTGTGGGCGCATCCCCGCTGCCGGGATGACCTGGCCAGGGGCGGTGCGGCGCAGCACGCGGAGGCACTGGCTTTTTCCCGCGCACAGCGGGTGGCGCGCAACCCCGAGCTGGTGGCTCCAGTGGTGCCTGATCACCTGGTCACCGAGCCTGTCGAGGTTGACCTGGGCGGTCGACGGGTGCTGCTGATCCACCCCGGGCTGGGGCACACCGACCACGACATCGCGGTATGGTCACCCGATACTGGCATACTCTTCGCCGGGGATCTCCTCGAGCAGGGCGCCGATCCTGACTTCACCGATGCCTACCCGCTGGATTGGCCCACCACGGTAACCGAGCTACTCCGGCTCAGCCCACGCGTCGTGATCCCCGGGCACGGCGACCCGGTGGACGCGACGTTCGTTGCCGCCCAACGCAACGACCTAGCCACCCTGGCTGACCTGTGCCGAGCCGTGCTGGCCGGCGAGCAAGACACCGCGGGCGCGCTGCGCGCGTCCCCCTTTACCCCAGCAACCACCCGCGCCGCCCTGACCCGGCTCCGCCGCCCCAGCAGGTCTTGCTGAACTTCCGCGCTGCCCGTTCTCCACACGTTGGAGCTTAGGCCAAAGTCACAGCATTTCGTAGATCAACTAGGGTGGTCATGAAGAGATCGAGGTCGGCAGTAAGGTGGGCAATTCCTGACCAGGTGCTAGGCGAGGCTAGACGCGCACCAGTAAGGCGCCGGGGTCGACGCGCATCCGCAACCCCTGTACTTCGCCTACTGGGTCGCCATCGAGTTGGGCCTGCTGTGGAGACTCCGCGCTGATGATGACGGTGCGGCCTTGCCAGTGCTGCACGATCCGGTAGCCACGGCGGCGGCGGGTCAGCACCTGCGCGGTCACCGCCAACCAGCCGACAATGTCCCTCGGTCCGATGGTCACCACATCCAACAGCCCGTCATCCACCCTGGCCGCAGGCATCAACACCAGTCCGGCGAGAAGCTTGCCGCAGTTGCCGACCACCACCGTGCGGACTCGACGGAGCGCCTCAATCCGGCCATCCACGGCAAGGGTGATCGAGGCCATCGGACCCCTCAGCGCGCGCAGTCCGGAGACGAAATACGCCAGCGAGCCCAGCCGGCACTTCAACTCGTGGGATGCACCGGACATGATCGCAGCGGCAAAGCCCACCCCGGCCATCACCATGAACACCTGCTCCTCGGCGCGGTCGTCGATGAACACCCGACCAACGTCTAACGCGCGGTTTGTCCCGGACAACGCAATCCGGGTGGCTCGGGCCGGGTCATCGAGCACAATGGCAAGGTTGCGGGCCAGCAGGTTGGCCGTACCCGTGGGCACCAGGCCCAGGGGGGTGCCCGACCCGGCGAGGACACCCGCCACGTGGCGGACGGTGCCGTCTCCCCCGCAGGCGAGCACCACCTCCGCGCCAGCGGCCAGCGCGACTCTGGCCTGACCACCACCCGGGTCCTCGACGGTGGTCTCCAGCCACAGCGGTGGCGCCCACCCCAGCTCTGCGCACACCTGGGTGATCTGAGCGTGCAACCCCGCCAGGTCATCGACATGGATCGGGTTGACCACCACTGCCGGCAACGGGCTACCCGACGGTGAGTGAGGCGCCGACTCGGGTTCCACAAACGCTGAAGATACTCCCTGTGATGGGCACAAACCGACGTGTCAGCAAGGGAACCGGGGCCCGGCACGGCGCGAGGTTTAATCGGCCGCCGCCTGTGGCCACCGCACACGGGGGGTGTCTGACGGTGGCCACGACTTCCACACGATGTACGCCACACCCAGTCCGATCGCACCACCGGCCAACACGTCGCTCAGGTGATGTTTCCCGCTGCGGATCAGGGACCAGTGAGCCGCGGTCGCGGCGACCGTGAGTGGAATCGCCAACAGCGGCAACTCCTGAGCCACGCTGAAGACAAAAGCGCTGTCCGAGGCAGTGTGGCCCGACGGGAAGGACGATGTGTACGGGCCGATCCGGCCCTCCCCAGCGCCGTGAGGTCGGCGCCGGCGAACGAGGGGCTTGATAACGATGTTGGCAATGAAGGCGGCAACGACATAACACACGCTGCTCCGCAGGGCCACTTGCCGACCCCTTGCCCCACCCTTCACGGCGAGCACAGTGGCAACACCACCCCAAAACGGCGGCTGCTCAACGACACGGGCAACACAGGCAAGCCGGGTGAGAAGAGTTGCCACGTTCTGCGCCTCCTCATTGGGCGAAGATCTACGAGAAGTCGGGCTTCTCGCTCCGGGTTCGCTTGAGCTCGAAGAAGTGTGGGTAGCTGGCCAGCAACAGGGTGCCGTCAAAGATCTTCCCGGCCTGCTCGCCGCGCGGGATGCGGGTCAGCACCGGCCCGAAGAAGGCCACCCCGTTCACGTGGATGATCGGGGTCCCGACGTCGAGGCCCACTGGGCCCACGCCGGCCTCGTGACTGGCTCGCAGCTCCTCGTCGTACTCGGTGCTGGATGCGGCCGCCACCAGCTCGGCGGGCAGCCCCACCTCGGCCAGCGCGGCCGGGATCACCTCATCGAAATCCTTGGTGCCCTCATTGTGGATTCGCCGACCCAGCGCGGTGTAGAGCGGATCGAGCACCTTGTCCCCATGATCGCGGGCTGCGGCGATGCACACTCGGACCGGCCCCCACGCCTGGCCCATCATGTTCCGGTACTGCTCGTCGAGCTCGCGGCCCTCGTTGAGCACCGCCAGGCTCATCAACCGGAAGTGCACGTCAATGTCCCGTACAGTTCCTACCTCAAGAATCCATCGCGAGGTGATCCACGCATACGGGCACAGCGGGTCAACGTAGACATCAACCCGCGCGGGGTGGGGGGTGGTGCTGTAGCTGGCGGTTACCGTCATCACACTCTCCGTTCCTTGTCACGTTGTACAACCCGTCCGGGTGGTCACGTCTTCCCCAGGCAGTACTCACCTGCGGGGCGGCCCTCACCCGTGATTGGATCCCCCAAGAATCCCGATCCGACACCCGAGGTGATCCGTGGCCGTCCCCAACCTCACCCAGCAGCAGGCGCTCGAGCGCGCCGCCCTGCTCGATGTCGACTCCTACACAGTCGATCTTGATCTCACCGACGGTGCCGGCAAACCGGGCGAAGGCACCTTCCGCAGCACCACGACGGTCCACTTCACCTGCCGCACCCCAGGCGCGTCCAGCTGGATCGACGTGGTGGCCGCCCACGTGGACGCGGCGACTCTGAACGGAGTCGCACTCGACTGCACCGGCTATGACGAGGCGAACGGGATCGCGCTGCCCGCGTTGGCCGCCGTCAACGAGGTCATCATCGAGGCGCGGGGCCGCTACATGAACACCGGTGAGGGGCTGCACCGCTTCGTGGATCCCATCGATGACGGGGTGTATCTCTACAGCCAGTTTGAGACCGCCGACGCGAAGCGGATGTACGCCTGCTTCGACCAGCCTGACCTCAAAGCGGTGCACCGCATCCGGGTCGTGGCACCCGCCGAGTGGGTGGTGGTCTCCAACACGGAGTGCCAGCGCACCGAGGACGTCGAGGGCGGGGCGACTCGCCACGTCTTCACCGACAGCCCACGGATCAGCCCCTACATCGTGGCGCTGGTCGCCGGTCCCTACGCGCGGTGGACCGACGAGTACACCGACGAGGAGGGGACGATCCCACTGGCCATCTACTGCCGCTCCTCACTGGCCGTGCACATGGACGCCGAGCGCCTGTTCACCCAGACCAAGCAGGGTTTCGGCTTCTACCACCGTGCCTTCGGGGTGCGCTACCCGTTCGGCAAGTACGACCAGTGCTTCGTGCCCGAGTTCAACGCCGGGGCGATGGAGAACGCCGGCTGCGTGACCTTTCTGGAGGACTACGTCTTCCGCAGCCGGGTCACCCGCTACCTCTACGAGCGGCGCTGTGAGACGGTGCTGCACGAGATGGCGCACATGTGGTTCGGCGACCTGGTGACCATGCAGTGGTGGGACGGGCTGTGGCTCAATGAGTCCTTCGCCACCTGGGCTGCGGTGCTGTGCCAGGCTCAGGCCACCGAGTACACCGGTGCGTGGACCACCTTCGCCACCGTGGAGAAGGCCTGGGCCTACCGGCAGGACCAGTTGCCCTCCACCCACCCGATCGCCTGCGACATCCCCGACGTGCAGGCCGTCGAGGTCAACTTTGACGGCATCACCTACGCCAAGGGCGCCAGCGTGCTGCGCCAGCTCGTCGCCTACGTCGGCTTGGAGGAGTTCCTCGCCGGGCTACAGATTTACTTCACCCGGCACGCCTGGGCCAACGCCACTCTCGGTGACCTGTTGGCCGCGCTGGAGCAGGCCTCCGGTCGCGATTTGTCCGGCTGGAGCGCGCAGTGGTTGGAGACCACCGGGCTCAACACATTGCGACCGGAGTTCACCCTCGCTAGTGACGGTACCTTCGCGTCCTTCGCGGTCCTCCAAACCGGTGCCCGCCCCGGTGCCGGGGAGCGGCGCACGCACCGCCTCGCTGTCGGGGTCTACGACTCCCCCGGTGGCGACTCTCCTGCGGCCGACTCCTCCGGCAGCGCGCTGGTGCGCATGCACCGGGTGGAGCTCGACGTCAGCGGAGAGCGCACCGAGGTCCCCGAACTGGTCGGGCTGCCCGCGGGTCAGCTCGTACTGGTCAACGACGACGACCTGACGTATTGCACGTTGCGACTTGACGAGAAGTCGCTGGCGACGCTAGTCGAGCGGATCAGCGATATCGCTGAGTCGCTGCCCCGCTCGCTGTGCTGGTCGGCGGCCTGGGAGATGACTCGTGAAGCTGAGTTCAAGGCCAGGGATTTCGTCGCGGTTGTGCTGGGCGGGTTGCTGGCCGAGACCGAAGTGGGTGTGATGCAACGATTGTTGGCGCAGGCACAGGCCGCGCTGTCCTCTTACGCCGATCCGACCTGGGCCAGCGAAGAAGGCTGGCCCAGGTACACCAGCACGCTGATGCGCTTCCTCAGCTCGGCCGACCCCGGCTCTGATCATCAGCTTGCCCTGGTGAACGCGCTGACGGCGGCTCTGCTGGGCAAGCCGGAACTGGATACGATGGCCGGCTGGCTGGACGGGAATGGCGTGCCGGAAGCGCTCGTGGTGGACACCGACCTGCGCTGGCGGTTGCTACAGGCGCTCACCGCTCACGGGGTGACGGGCGAGGGCGAGATCGCCGCCGAGCAGGTCCGCGATGCCACCGCGACCGGGCGCCGGCAAGCCGAGCGGACCCGAGCACTGCTGCCCACCCCAGCCGCCAAGGAGAGCGCCTGGCAGCGGGCAATGCGCGACGATGAGCTCCCCAACGCTCTGAGCGAGGCAATCATTGGCGGTTTCAGCCACCCCGCGCAGAAGCAGCTACTGGCCCCCTACCTGGACCGGTACTTCGCGGAGATCGCCGACGTATGGGAGCGCCGGACCTCCGAGCGCGCCCAATCCTGCGTGCTCGGGCTGTTCCCCTCGTGGGTCATCGAGCAGCGGTGCGTGGACGCGGCGAGCAGGTGGCTCCAGGACAGTGAGCACCCACCCGCGCTCCGCCGACTGGTTTCTGAGGGCCAGGCCGGAGTGACGCGGGCGCTAGCTGCCCGAGTCTTCGACGTAGGCAGTTAGCGAATCAGTGTGGTGCGCGAGCATCCGCAGCCCAGCGGCTAGGCCTCCGGCGAGATCTCCCTCCTTGAACGAGGAGACCATGCTCTCCACCGCAAGCTTGCATCCCCGGTCAGGGAGCCGGTGACCAGCGTTGCCGCCGGTGACCACCTCGACGATCCGCTGGCCGGGCGAGACGGCCACCAGTACCGCGTCGTCGGCCGACGCGCCCAGCAAGTCATGTAGCTCCTCGGCCCGAGTCCGGGTGTCGTCGCCGAGGTCGCCGAGATAAATCCCGAAATGCATGCTCGCGCTGCGGCTGGCCCGGACCAGCGCGTCGTCGAGGCTCGCGAGCTGCGACCTGCTGAAGGGCAGGGCAGGCAGCACGGGCGTGACCTGACGCGCGGCGGAGAGCCGGCCAGTGCCGACAACAGCCTCACCCGGAGTCTGGTCAGGATCTCGGTGTTGCTCATCATCCCGGTGTTGCTGATCACCAGTTGCCACGAGCACCTCCGCGGGTTTCACCGGATCCGTTCCGGCTGCGGTGATGCGCCATCCCGTCGCGCACAGCCTCGGGGTTCGCCGTCCACAACACTGGTGGGTAACTCCACGGCTCGCCGGGACGATAGCGGCGGGTCCGCGCGAATTTCGGCCGTAGCGTCAGGAACCCCAGCAAGATCATGATGGCCAGCGGAACACCCGCCATGACGATGATGACCTCCAGAGATGTCACCGCATCACGGTAGCTGACCGGCGGCTGGCTCTCAGCCGGGGCACCTCAGGCGACCTCACCGAAGTAGGGCAACCACTGCGGGTCGGCGTCAGGCACCGTGGCCAGCAGCCGCCAGTGCTGCCCCCGAGGGGCGCGCGGCGCCACCCGAAGCTTCCAACCCAGTTCGCTGAGCAGGCGATCAGCCTTGCGGTGGTTACAGAGAGAGCAGCAGGCCACGCAGTTCTCCCAGCAATGCTCGCCGCCACGGCTGCGCGGCACCACATGGTCAATGGTCTCCGCGCGCGCTCCGCAGTAGGTGCAGCGGTAACGGTCCCGGTGCATCAGCGCCGCTCTGGTCATCGGGACCCGCGCCCGGTGCGGCACCCGAACGAAAGTGCACAGCTTGATCACCGAGGGGGCCATGACGCTGGTCGTCGCAGAGTGCAGGATCAGCCCCGTTGCGTCACCGTGCAGCACATCAGCCTTGCCGCACACCACCAGGACGATTGCCCGGCGCAACGGCAGCGCGGTCAGTGGCTCGAAGCTCGCGTTGAGCAGCAGGACCCGTCGGCGTACCCAAGCTGTCGCGCCCGTGGCCGGGGACTGGTCCGCGACGACGACAGGGGTTTCCAGAAGCCCGGTTGAGGTCCCTGAGTGGGAGGCGGTCCGCTGATCCGCCTCCGCTGGGTGACCCTCCGGGCTGGGTTGTCGGTCGTGCACGCGACCACCTCCACCAATGCGCGGGACTAGTCCACCACACCAGGCGGCGATCGCGCACGTATCTGGCGGCGACTCATCGGCGACTCATCAATGACCAGCGGCTGAATCGACACCAGCGGTGCGCGGACCGGGGCCGGCCAATGCCGCGGGTACAGTCCGGCTGCACACCGGGTCCGCTCTGTGAGGAGGCGTACACCAGATGATTACCCAGCCGGACTGCTCCCGGGACGAGGGCTCGTGGTGTGCGCGCATCTACCACCTCACCCAGAACAACCTGCTGTCCCGCTACGCCGACACCGTGGTGGGGGTCGGGTTGCGCATTTTGTTGATCTTCATGCTCGCGGTGTTGATTCGACTGATGGTCCACCGGATGATCGTTCGGTTGACCCAGGTAAGCCCCGAGGGACCACGACCTGGATTGCTGTGGCAACGCCGATCCCAGCGGGCCGCCACGATCGGCTCGGTGCTGCGCTCCGGCACGACGTTCGTCGTCTACGGGGTGGCGTGCACCCTGGTACTGGGCGAGCTCGGGATCAACCTCGGACCGATCATCGCCTCAGCCGGCATCCTGGGCGTCGCGCTGGGCTTCGGCGCGCAGAACCTGGTCAAGGACTTCCTGTCCGGGATGTTCATGATGGTCGAAGACCAGTACGGCGTCGGCGACGTGATCGACCTCGGGGAGGCCAGCGGTACCGTGGAAGGGGTGGGCCTTCGGGTCACCACCCTGCGTGACACCAAAGGCACCGTGTGGTATGTCCGCAACGGCGAGGTAAGGCGCGTGGGCAACTCCAGCCAGGGCTACTCGGTGGCCGTCGTCGACATGCCCATCGGGCATGAGGCGGACATCCCGGTATCCACCGAGCTCGCTGGCCGCACCGCCACCGAGCTCACCACCGAGGGCAGCGAGTTGGCCGCTGATGTGCTTGAACCCCCTGAGATGCTCGGAGTCGAGTCGATCACCTCGGACGGCGTGACGCTGCGGATCACCACCAAGGTGCGGGCCGGGCGGCAGTGGGCGGTGCAGCGGGCTCTGCGGGCCGGGATCAAGGAAGCCTTCGCCGAGGCCGGGATCCCGCCGCCCTCGCCAGTTGGTCAAGCAGCTGGCAGGGCAGGATGAGTGGATGGCTGCACCGGAGAACTTTTACCAGGCCGTCGGCGGTGAGCAGGCGTTTCGCCGGATCGTCGGGCGCTTCTATGAGCTGGTGGCAAAGGACGAGGTGCTGCGCCCGATCTACCCGGAGGACGACCTGGGACCCGCCGAGGAGCGGCTGCGGCTGTTCCTCATGCAGTACTGGGGTGGGCCACACACCTACTCCACTCAGCGTGGACACCCGAGGCTGCGGATGCGTCACGCCCCGTTCCGGATCGGGCCGACCGAGCGCGACGCCTGGCTGCGCTGTATGCGCATCGCGGTGGATGAGGCCGAGCTGGGCGAGGCTTACCAGGCCGTGCTCTGGGACTACCTGGTGATGGCGGCGAACAGTCTGGTGAACTCGCTGACCTGATCGACGACTATCGCCGGGGACTTCCTGGCAAGATTGATCCTCGTGCGACGCGCCGATAACCGCCGCCTGGTCCCCGATAACGGGGCGTGGTGGCGCAATGCCGTGTTTTACCAGGTATACGTCCGTTCCTTCGCCGACGCGAACGGTGACGGCGTGGGTGATCTGGAGGGCGTGCGCAGCCGGTTGGGCTACTTGGAGCTGCTCGGCGTCGACGCGCTGTGGCTCACCCCGTTCTTCCAGTCCCCGATGATCGACCATGGTTATGACGTCAGCGATCCGCGCGCCGTCGACCCGCTGTTCGGTGACCTGGAGACCGTCGATCGGCTGGTCGCCGACGCCCACCAGCGCGGGCTGCGCGTCACCATCGACCTGGTGCCCAACCACACGTCCGACCGGCACGAGTGGTTTCAGGCGGCCATCGCGGCCGGGCCCGGCAGCCCCGAGCGGGCACGATACGTCTTCCGGGACGGCTCCGGCTTCGGCGGGTCACGGCCGCCCAACAACTGGACCAGTGTCTTCGGCGGACCGGCGTGGACCCGCCTGCCTCCCTCGGCGAGCGACGCTGGCCAGTGGTACCTGCATCTGTTCGCGCCTGAGCAGCCCGACCTGAACTGGGAGAACCCGGAGGTAGCCGCCGATCTCGAGCAAACCCTGCGATTCTGGCTGGACCGGGGGGTGGACGGGTTCCGCATCGACGTGGCCCACGGGATGGCCAAACCCGCTGGGCTGCCGGACATGCCATACCCCATCGGTGCCCACTCAGATCCGCTCGACACCAGCCTCGTCGATCCCCGCTTCGACGCCGACGGTGTGCACGACATTCACCGGATGATCCGCAAGGTGCTCGACGAGTACCCATCCCGGATGGCGATCGGCGAGATCTGGGTAAAGGACGACGCCGCGTTCGCCCGCTACATCCGCCCCGATGAGCTGCACCTGGGGTTCAACTTCCGGCTGCTCGGGGCGGACTTTGACGCCGAGGCCGTGCGCACGGCCATCGAACACTCAGTGCTGGCTGTTCAGGGCAGCCCAGCACCGGCCACCTGGACGATCTCCAACCACGACACGGTCCGTCCGGTGACCCGCTACGGCGGCGGCCAGTTGGGCCTGGCCCGAGCGCGGGCGATGGCACTGGTGCAGCTCGCCCTGCCAGGACCGGCGTACCTGTACAACGGCGACGAGCTGGGACTGCCCAACGTCGAGCTGCCCGACTGGGCGCTGCAGGATCCGGTGTGGAAACGCTCCGGGCGCACCGAGCGCGGGCGCGATGGCTGCCGGGTCCCACTGCCGTGGGAGGGCGTCAACTCACCGTACGGGTTCAGCGCGACGCCGGGCACCTGGCTGCCGATGCCGGGCGACTGGGCCAACCGGACCGTGGAAGCGCAGCTGGAGGACCCGAGCTCGACGCTGTCGCTGTACCGGCAGGCGGTGGAACTACGCCAAGAGCACCCAGCGTTCGCCGGTACCGAGGTGGAGTGGTACGGCGCGCCGCCGGGATGCCTCGCGTTCCGCCGTAAGGGCGGCGGGCTGGTCTGCGCCCTGAATGCCTCTGGTGAGCTAGTGTCACTGCCGGTTGGTCAGGTGCTGCTGGCCAGCGGCCCGCTCCCACTCAGTGGCGACGTGCTGCCGCCGGACACCGCCGTCTGGCTACTAGAAAGGTAATCGCCCGTGGACCCTCCTCGGCCCTGAGTTCCTCAATGATGACTAGGTACAGGCCGCAGTGACCGCCCTGGACATCGGCATGTTGTTTCGGCTGGTCAATCGCCTCGGGGTGAGTCAGCGCCAGATCGCGGGGCTGACCGGGCAGACCCCTCGGAGGTGTGCGAGATCCTGGGCGGCCGCCAGGTCGTCAACGTGCACGTCCTGCGGCGCATCGCTGACGGGTTTGGCATACCTCGAGCGCGGATGTTCCTGGGCTACGGTGAGACAGGACCGGACCCCTTGTCGGTCGCGGAGGAGGTGAGTGAGGCGGTGAAACGCCGCGTCCTGCTCGCCACGGCTCTGAGTGAGCCGTTCCTGAACCTGCGGGGTGAGCCGGTGAGGCTAGGCCTGCCCACCGACGAGCCGCTGCCCTCTCGGCTGTTCATGGCGCACGTGCGGGTCGTGCGAACGGTCACCGAGCAACTTCGAGCGCTGACGCGGTATTACGGGGGGCAGGCCGGCTTGTTCGGCGACGCGGTGGCACGGTACACACGGTGGATGGATGTGCCCGCGACAGACGAGGTCAAGGCCACCTGACCGCCACGCTCGCCGAGCTGCACACCGAGGTGGGCTGGGCCTGTTATGAGTGCGGGCTGGACGGGGCGGGCTACTTCACCCGTGGCATGGAGCTGGCCGATCAGGCCGGGGACACCTCCGGGATCGCCAACGCCGCCCTGCACGCCGGGGCGGCGCTGGTCCGCGACGGGCACCCCAACGATGCGCTCAAGCTGTTCACACTCGGCAAACTCCGTCTCCAGGGATTCTGGCTCTGCAAGCCCACCCCCGCGACCCCGCCTCCCGACGACGCCCGGCTAGCAATCCTCACCGCACAGCTGAATCGGCAGTCCGCGACCGCTTACGCCGTCATGCGCGGCCTCGACCAGGCCATCCGCCACCTCACTGAGGCGAACGACGGGTGGGAGCCCCAGCATGCCTTCGAGCGCGCGGGCGCCAATCTGGTGAATGCGGGGATTCAGCTCGACCTGGGCCAGCTCGACACCGCCGAGCAGTCGGCCGCCAGTGCGGCCCGCACCTACGACGAGGGTCACCATCGCCGAGGCCGCACCGAAGCCCAACTCATCCTCGCCGAGGTGCACGTGCGTGCCGGGGAGCCCCAAGGCCTGATCCTGGCCCGCCACGCCATCGCCGAGGTGGGCGCCCTGCAGTCCGTCGCCGTCCGCCGGGAACGGCTCATCCCCCTGGCCGTTGCCTTGGAAGACCGACCTGGCACCGACACCCGAGAGCTCGCCCGAACAGCCCGACAGATCGTCACAACCCGGACCTAACAGCCATCGTTGCAGTTATCCCCAGCTGAGCGCGTGTTGTCCACATAGCGCTCCACACCCCTGCGGGCCTACAGTCCAGCACCACACTGACACTGGCGGCCAACTGATCACGCTACCCACTGGATGACAGGCAGCGGAGACAGCTTAGATTGGAATCGTGGGTTTATGACAGAAATACTACCACATTCCCCTAGGGTGACCCTGCCCGTGATAAAATTCTTCAAGGATGCGGTAGAGGACATCCTTGCTGGACGGAAAACGCTTGAGCCACGTCCGCGCAGCTTGTCGTGGATTAGGCGACTCGAGAGGGTCGGGCAAGCGTCATTCACGTATGGCCCACATTTTGGAGCGCCGACCGTTTTCGCCATTTCCCGTATAACCGACATCACTGTGCGGTCATTTGACAGCGTAACTCCCGAGGATTTAACGCGCATCGGTTATAATTGGACAGAGCGGGGTTGCGAAGAGTTCGTAGTGGAATACACGAATTTGTTTGCTAAGGAGCTTGCAAAGAATTACCCGGTGGCATGAATCAGGTTCGTGGTCATCAGCGAATGACCCAAAAAAATCCACTCTATGAGCCACGGTTCTATGAACGTACGGAAATAATCCTCGCTCTTGCCGAAGAAGTGCGCGCCCTTCGGCCAACAGCTGACATGGCTATTGATCAATGTCACGTTGATTCACTCTCGCTGTCACGGCGGTTGCTTGCCATGTGCGCGTCCCGCCCAATGACGCAGACCCTGGTGGCTTTTGTCGGCGATGACGATCTGGCTTCCGTCGCTCTGCTGCGTCTTGCGCCGCCCGAGCAGCTACTACTTCTCGATATTGACGAGCGAATAATCACGTTACTTCACAAATGAGTCCAACCGACTTGGATTTAACGATCGAGTTAGCATCGAGCGATGCGATTTATCCACAAAAGACGACGTTGAAGGAATTGTCGCGCACTATGGCGAGATGTTCGACTTAGTGGTCACCGATCCACCATCGGCCGAGGATGGCATGGCGCAGTTCATCGAGGTAGCAACGACTCTCGTGGCGTATACCGGAGAGTTGCACGTTGCTGTTCCCACCGTCCTGGTGTAGCTAGATATGTTTAGCTTTACTTCGATAGAACAATGTGGGATACTCCGTCCATGGCACTGTCAGCGCAGGATCGTACTGAACTTCAAGCGGTGGTCGGATCGGGATCGTATGACGGATCAGTGTCCTCGCGGGCGCAGATGGTGCTCTGGTACGACGAGGGATACCGGAAAGTGGAGATCGCCGTGATGTCGGGGGCGTCGCGGCCGACGGTGGATAAGTGGCTGGCGCGCTATGAACGGTTCGGCCTGGAAGGTCTGGTGAGCATGACCTCGCCCGGTGGGCCGCGTCAGATCTCGGGCCAGATTCGCGTGAAGATGCTCGCGTTGACCAGGACAACACCTCCCTCGGCACCGGGGATCTCGCGTTGGTCCTCGACGGAGATGGCTCGGTATGTCAAGAAGACCGAGGGTGTGTATGTGTCGCAGACATGGGTGTCGCGACTGTGGCGGGAGAACCACTTGAAACCGTGGCAGCAGGGGACGTTCAAGATGTCGAAGGATCCGCATTTTGAGGACAAGGTCCGTGATGTTGTCGGTCTGTATCTGGATCCTCCGGAGGGGGAGGTGGTCGTGTCGGTGGACGCGAAGTCGGGCATCCATGCGCTGGATCGCACGCAGCCGCTGCTGCCGATCGACTTCGGCAAGACCCAGAAGCGCACGTTCGACTACGCGCGGATGGGAACTACGGATCTGTACGCCGCGACGGATATCCGGACGGGTGAAGTGATCACTTCGCTGTCGCGGACTCACGCGACTCCGGATTTTCTCCGGCTGATGAAGAAGGTCGTCGCTGCCTACTCGGGCCAGAAGATCCATGTGGTCCTTGACAATGCTTCTGTGCATCTGTCGGCTGATACCGAGAAATGGCTTGCGAAACAGAACGGGAACGTCGTCTTTCACTTCACCCCTACCGGTTCGTCGTGGATGAATCAGATTGAAATCTGGAATGGTATTCTCACGCGGAAGCTGATCCGGTGTGGCACGTTCAGGTCGGTGAAGGCTCTCGACCGAGAGATTGATGCGTTCGTCAAGCACTGGAACAGTGATTGTAAGCCCTTCACATGGACGGCTACCGCAGAGGAGATCATCGACAAGGTCCGCGCTATCACGGCTCACACCGAGGCTCTCCTGCGTGCCACCGAGATCGACGATGTAGCCCGCCAAGCAGCGTAAGGAGGGTCGGAGACTGGCGCGGTTGCTTCGCCAGGGTGTAGGACCTGGGACCTTTGTGTTCCGCCGGTTTCCCGGGCGGTTGTCCCATCCCAGTGTTCGTGTCCTGGTTCCTCGCTCCGTTTCCAG
>JBATXM010000271.1:0-11965 GCA_049673305.1 Pseudonocardiaceae bacterium
TCGCGGGTCTGCCATGCTTTCGTGTCGAGTAGTTCGAGTTGCATCGTGCCCCAGAAGGATTCCATCATGGCGTTGTCGTAGCAGTCGCCGACGGTGCCCATCGAGGCGAGTAGCCCGGCGGCGCGCAAGCGTTTCCCGAACGCCCAGGACGTGTATTGGCAACCGTGGTCGGAATGTAGTATGGTTCGCTCATCGTCGGGTTGTTTCTCGGGTTGACGGCGGATGATAGCCATGCCAAGCGCGTCGGCGACGAGTTCGGTGCGCATGTGATCGGCAATGGACCAGCCGACGATGAGCCGGGAATAGGCGTCCATCACGGCCGCGCAATATACCTTGCCTTCTCCGGTGGGGTGCTCAGTGATATCGGTGACCCATAACCGGTTCGGCCCCTCGACGGTGAACTGGCGCTTGACCAGGTCGCCGCTGGGCTCCGCAGTGGGGTCGCGGACGGTGCAGCCACGGCGTCGGCGCCGGTAGAGGCCCTGGATGCCAGCCTCGCGCATGAGCCGAGCGACTCGCTTGAGATTCACCTCAAGCCCAAGCCCGAGCGTTAATTCGGCGTGGACCCGCGGCGAACCGTACGTTTCCCGGGAGTCAGCGTGAACCCGTGTGATCTGTTTGAGCAAGTACTCATTCTCCTGGTCGCGTAGTGAAGTGGGCCGACCGAGCCAGTCGTAGTAGCCCGATCGTGACACGTTCAGCACCCGGCAAGTCACCGCGACATCAATCTCGTCGTCGGCGAGTTCATGGACTAGCGGGTAAATCAGTTTGGGAGCACGTTCTCCCGGGCGAAATACGCGGCCGCACGCTTCAAGATATCGACCTCAAGTTCCAGTCGACGTTTGTCTTTCCTCAGCTGCGTGAGCTCCTTTTTCTCGCCGCTGGTCAGTCGCGTCTCGCTGCCGCGTTCGTCAGCGTCGGCTTGGGTCAACCAATTCCGCAGGCACGACTCAGAAATTCGTAAGTCCTTCGCCAACTCAGCGATCGGTTTGGCCCGCTCACGGGCCAACTCAACAGCGCGACGACGGAACTCGGCAGGGTGAGGAGGCGGCACGGCAGCATCCTTCCTGGTGGCCGAGGCCACCTCAGGTCGGGTGTCCGTGCTACGGGGGGAAGCTCAGTTGGTCGTGGATGGCACCCATTAGCTGCGTGTTTCGCACCTGCGAACGCTCGTTGGTTGTGGTTGTATCGGGCTGTCTCGATGCGTTTAGTGACCGAAAAGTGTCCAAACGATCTGTGAGTGTCGCTGTGGTGCTCCTGGGTGGAGGACCACCAGGCAGCCGGAGTGGCGGCGATCGAGGGACCGATCCGGCAAGCCATGTGATCTGTAGTCGCAGCCGACGCTTCACCACTACTTGCAGGTTGTCCGTGATCGGGCCTGATCTTCGGGTTCCGGTCCGAGGGTGCCCACGGTCGCCCGTGGCCGTTGATGTAGCGATTGATGTAGGCCAGGGGCCTCTTCGTTTTGTGGGTTTTGATCGACTGTATGTTCGTGTGCCGAGCACCTGGTTCTTGGTCGGGCGAACACTGCCGCCGGACCCGGGCCACCGTCCGTGAGGCGGTGTTTCCCGGGGTGGTCCACCCGTTGCGGGTCAGTTCTGATGGTCGGGGCGTTGGCGTTGGTGCGCTCGCCACGCAGCTGGTCATAGATGGGCGTTGGGCTCACGGGGCGACACCATACGGACGGGTCCGCAGGGGCGGCATCCACATCATGTGGACAGGCGGTGGAACCTGTGCACAAGGGGTGGAGATGCTGTGGATGGGTGTGAGCGATGGGGAATCTGACGGACCCACCCGACTGCAATTAGTAGCAGCAGCGAAGCCACAAGAGGTAACCAACAATCACACTCCGCTTCACTTTGTCGCCACGCGGACCGGTGGGTGTCGGCGACGGTGGTCACCGCGGGCAGGGCCAGCGCGCGGTGGCCACGGTGCGCTGGTCTTACCATCGGGGGCATGTCGCCGGTGTCTCGTGGTCGTAAGAGCAAGAAGGGTAAGAACACCTCCGGTCCACGGGGTGCCGCGCGCTGGCGCACCTCTGGCGTGCAGACAGATCAACCGACACCGCGCTCGGCGTTCACGGAGATGCAGTCGCTGCTGGGTCCGCAGCGGCGGCCAGCGTGGTTCGATTCCTCGATTAAGGCTGTCCTGGATCGGGCTGGTGTCGTCATGGCGGCGCGGGGGCCTCGGGAGCTGGAACAGGTGACGGCGGAGCTGTTGGGCGCCGAGCTGCACCGCATCCTTGGTGAGGAACGCGGAGGGATGTGGTTCGACTGGTGGTTCGAGGAGCTCGTGGAGGCCGCGAGGGCCCGGATCCGGGAGGAGGTGGGCAGTCGGGACAGCGCGTGGGGGCCACCGTGGCGATTGCTGCATGGCCTCACCTCGATCGGGTCACCGGCACTGGCGTCCAGAGCGCGCAGTGCGTTGGACCAGGTGAAGAAGGAGTTGCGGGGTGATGCGGTGGTGCGCCAGCAGCCGGACTGGTTGGGGCAGCTCGCAGGGATCACGGCCAGTGGTGAGGTGTGGGAGATGCGCGACGCCTACGGCACGCGCATCGCGCTGATCACTGGTTTTTCCTATCCCGGTGGGGTGGACCGCTCGGTGTTCCTGTTCGACATCGACGCGTGCGGGTTCATCGAGATCGTTTATGCGGGTGTCTTCGACGACGTGGCGCAGGCGGCCACCGCGTGGCGAACGCTGGTAGGTGATACGGCCAAGAGCGCACAGCCCGAGTACGTCGAGACGGCGCAGCGCCTGCTCTGCCTCGTCCATTGCGAGTCCGGAGAAGACACTCTCCGGGGAACCGAATCACGGATGGTGATGGATAACTGGTTCCGGGCGCGCCGCCGGATCCACGATCTCGCCGATGCGCTGCGGAAGCGGGGAATGCCACTGCCGGCGGCGCGATCGTTGTACCACGATCTCGACACGGATCCGATGGCCGGGGAGTTCACCGGCTGGTATGTGCGCCGGCACGGTGCCGAGCCCGATCCGGAGGCTGTCGGTGCGCTGGCGCAGGAGTGGATGGAGGGGGCGCTGCCTGATACCTGGCATGCGGTCTCGCCGCATCGAGTTGCCTTCCAGCTCACGTTGATCAACGATTGGATGTCTGATGATCCGATCACCGTCGCGGCGAAGGCGCTGTTGCCCGAATGGGTGCGGTGGCACGGTGAGCAAGCCGGTCTACCCGAGCACCTGGTCGACCGTGGGGTCGCTGTCGCCACAGGCGGTGTCCGGGTGGCATCGGACTGCCCGGGTCGTGGGGTTTAGTCGGCGCTTTCGGCAGAGTCCACATTCCTCGCCGCCCTCCGCCTCGGGGTGAACAACGGCCGCGCCGAAGGACTCAACAACCACGTACGACTGATCATCTGACGGACCTACGGATTCCACTGGGCCAAAGCGGCCGCTCTCGCCCTGGTGATGTGCTCCTGCGGCCCGATCGAACTCCACCTACTCCACGAACGATCCTCATGATGATCCACACTCATGCCGGGCGAGGGCATCGTCAACTTGCTGAAGTTGTCTGGTGGTACGGGCATGGCTGGATCGGGCGGGTCGGTCTGCGGGGCCCGTGTCAGGCCGCCGTGGCCGTGCCGGTGACTTCGTTCCAGGTAGTGAATCGGCCGGCCATTTCGCGTCGGTATTCCTGGGCGTGGAGCAGGTGACGACGGGTCCGGAAGTGTGGGGATATCCCACTGAACGCGGACAGGAACCGCTGCGCGTGACCGGGTGAGGTGAAGCGTTTCATGGCTCGTTCCCGTGCCCGGGTCGGTTGGTGTGAGTTCTCCGCGCGGTTGTTCAGATACTTCGATCGGCGGTGCTCCACCCCGGGTATCAGCCGTCGGTGTGCCACGCTGTAGCTGGCCAGCTTGTCGGTGACTAGCACCCGCGGCGCATACTCCAGCCCCGTGAGCAGCTTGTGGAAGAACCTGGTCGCGGCCTTGGTGTCACGCCGGGAGGTGACCAGGATGTCCAGCACGTTCCCGTCCTGGTCCACCGCGCGCCACAGGTACTGCCGCTGACCGTTGATCGTGAGGAATACCTCGTCAAGGTGCCACGTGTCACCAGGGCGGGGCCGACGGCGTCGTAGCGCGTTGGCGTAGGTTTGCCCGAACTTTCGGCTCCACTGCCGGATTGTTTCGTGGGAGACCACGATCCCGCGTTGCAACATCATCTCCTCGACGTCCCGGAAGCTGAGCGGGAACCGGTAGTACAGCCAGACACAGTGGCTGATGATCTCCGCCGGAAACCGGAACCCCTTGTACGACGGCGCACCAGTGCCCACCAGCCCAGCCCCCTCGGCCCTCCACGCAGACGATCCGTCGATCATCCCAGTCGCCAGGCCGCCGCCCAAGTTGACGATGCCTGCTTGGGTCGTGGGCGAGGGCAGCGTTCCAGGCTGCAACGGCCTCCTCGTGGCGACCAGCGAGGTAGTGCAGTTGGCCCTCGTCGGTCAGCTGGTTTGCGTCGTCAAGATTCCGCGGTCGGTCGCGATTGCGAAGGAAGTTGACGACCGATCCGCCTGCCTTCATGAGGCTTACGACGGCTAATCCGGCTCCAAGCAGGCCGACTAGTGAGTCGAAATCGTCACTCGATTCCGGGTCATCTCCGGCCACATGACCTCCGCACTCATGGTCTGCGGCAGTCTTAGGACGTCCGCTGACGCTGGCACCCAGGGACAACAGTCTGGCACTGTCGGGGTGGTCAATCAAGAGGGACGATTCCTCGCTGCCGGTCGAAGTCACTCATGTAACGGGCAGTGCGGGAGCGGCGACTTAGAGTTCGTTCGTTAAGGTAATTCCTGAAAAATACAGAAAGACTGGCTCTGCTGTCATGGATGTGGATGAGCGGCGTGTAGTGTGACAGCGTCGTCAGGGGGCTCCTCAAGTCCGTAATCGAGGAGGACGCGGGGTCCCGGCATCGTCTCGTTCCCACAAGTCATCCCGCTTGCCGAAGCCCCATATGGTCGAGCTGATGGTGGCGTCGACGGCGTGCCCTCAGAGCGCCAGGAATCGAGGATGGCACGGCCAGTCACCGCCCGCTCATCCGTAGCCACGCCTCGCTGATCAACCGTTGGCCAGCATCAATGCGGTTCTGCCGGGTCTTGTTGCCCCATCCGACGCTGCTGCCCTACCGCACGTCCACTGACCCACATCCATGGCAGTAGAACCCATTGTCCGTGCGCGAGCGCCGGTCATCCGATTTTCCCGAAGTGCCGGAGAATCTTCACTGTGTTGTATCCATCGAGGGTCATGTATCGCCTGGGATTCTGCGGGTTGCTCGCGTAGTTCTTGAGCATGTTCACCACCTGTGTCGTTATGGAGTGGCAGTGCTGAACTACCATGAGGTCGGCGGGATAATGGGACAGGCGGTCGATTTGGTCCCCGTTCTTGCCGAGGTGCTTGATCATCATCGGTTCGAACTTCGCTGGGCCTTTGAAGAGAAAGGCCGTGCGTAGCGGTTGACCCTCGACCGACAGTCGGTCGTTCGTCCAGAGGTCGTAGTGTTCGCCGCCCCAGTCCTTCGGCACATCTGGCTCGCCGAGGATGTCAGCGAAGGAGTTCTTGACGACCGTCTCGGGGATGTCTTTGAGAACGTTGAGGTCGGCCTTCTTCAGGCGCTGCTTGAAGTCCACACCCGCGAATTGGTCGACGGTGCTCGGCCACACGTGCGCAGGATCGTCCGAGTGTCGGAACGCAATTTCAGGGGTCGGCCGTAACCACCGCTGGGCAATCACGATCGGCCGTAGTTCGATCTCGTCGGTGGTGATGGTCTGTACGTAGCCGAGGACGAACTGCCGCTTTGTACCCGAAAGTTGGCTCCCCGCAGTGCCGCCCGTCAGCCTCGCCGCGTTGTATGTGCCGCTGGCACGAACTTCCTTGTCGGTGGCCAGACGGGCGGAGAACGATGCTCTTCCGTTGCCACCGCGCTCGACAACCTTCAGGGCGGCGCCCACCCCTTTGAAGGCGATGGTCTGCTCGAGCCACACGAGCTGACCTTGCTTGAGTCGCCCTCGAAGGTGCTCAACTTCCAGAGAGGAGACGTCGTTGTGCGCCAGGTACGTGGCGAGGGCACGTTCGAAGAGGTCGATACGCATTGCTAGTGCGAAGGGGTGCTCGGGGCCGGGGACCCGGCGAGTGAGGGCGGTGGCGTCGCGCTCTGAGAGGAGGCTCAGGACCAGCTTCTCGTGGAGGAACCATGAGTCGAGTCCGGTTTCCTCAGACATGTACCGATGATCGCACCCGTGCATGACGATGACGAGTCGGGTGCAAGTGCCGATGACCTAGACCGGGACGCAAGGTGGCTCGGAACTCCATCGGCACGGCTGCGGTCACTAAGCCTTGTCGGGGGTGCGGGTTTGAACTCCGATGGGCAAGGCGGGTACGCCGCTCGGTGGTGTCTGCGCATCGGCAGATGAGTATGTCCGGAGCTGCGGGCCGAGATTGATCTCAACATCACGGCCGTGCTCGCGTTCAGCAACACCGTGGCGGCGTGCCAGTGAGATAGAGCTCACCCCGCCTTTTACAGCATCACCTATGCTGCCCCACGTGGCAGCGGAGCGCGGGGGCTGGCAAACGTTCGATGGGAAAACGATCTATGACAGCCGGTGGGTGCGGCTTGAACTGGTTGACGTCAAGGCTCCTAACGGAGAGCGGTGGGGTTACCACGTCGTGCATCTGGACCGGATCGCTGTTGCGCTGATTGTGGATGGCCACGATCGTGTGTTGATGTTGTGGCGGTACCGGTTCATCACGGATCAGTGGGGGTTTGAGCTGCTGGGGGGCTTGGTCGATTCGGGTGAGGACGCGGTAGCCACGGCTGCGCGGGAGGCGGAGGAGGAGAGCGGGTGGCGGCTACTCGGTGAGCCAGAGCACCTGGTGAGTTTTGAGCCGTTGCCGGGTCAGGTCACGGCGCCGGTAGATGTCTTTTTGTGGCGGGGGGCCGAGCGGGTCGGGGAGCCGACCGACACCGAGGAGGTTGGCCGGGTGGAGTGGGTGGCGCTGTCACGGGTGCCGGAGTTGGCGCAGCGGCAGGAGTTGTTGGGGTCGGGGACGTTGGTCGCGTTGCTGTACTACCTGGCGTCACGTGGGGGTGGTGCCGGGTAGTACGAGCTGGTTGAGCCGTCGCTGTTGCCGGTCGGATTTGATCTGTGTTGCGAGGCGGCGGGCCTGGCGGGCATGGGTGAGGGCGGTGTCGCGGTCGCCAGCGGCAGCATGGGCGTAGGCGAGGTCGACCAGTAAGCCGACGCGGGCGCGGACGAAATCCGCCGGGAGACGTGTAAGAGCGTCGGTGAGTTGGTCGATGGCGTCGGGTGCGTCGACACGGGCGAGGGCGTTGCCACGCCAGCGGTCGAGGTGGGAGTCACCGAGGAACAGGAACGGCAGCGCGGGATCGACTGGGTCGGCCGGGAGCAGGCGGGAAGCGGTGTCGAATGCTCGCCGGGCGTCGTCGGCGTGGCTGGCGGCGGCGAGGATTTCGCCATGTGCGGCGGCGAGCCAGGAGTGGAGGAGGGGTGTGGCGGTGCCGTTGGCGAGGGTGCGGGCGTGCGCGAACTGATCGAGGGCGGTGGTGGGTTCGTCGAGGTCGAGGAGGACGAAGGCTTGCTCGGCGGTGGCGTGGGCGAGCAGCGCGGGGGAGTCGGCTTCGCGGGCGGCGGTTTTGGCGCGTTCATAGTGGGTCCAGGCCTGGCCGGGGGCGGCGCGGTCGAGGGCTTGCCACCCGGCGAGAGTGGATGCCTCCGCGAGGACCCCGGCAAGCGCGGGCCATTGCGTTCCGGTGCGGTAGGTCAGGAGTTGCTGTACTTGGTCGATCTGGGTGCGGAGCTGGTCGAGTTGGGTGAGGGCACCGAAGCGTCGGTCGAGGTGGCGGGCGTGGTCGACCTGGTGGCGGAAAATGTCGACAGTCTCATGGTCGACGGTGCGGGCCATGGCGAGCCGGGATCGTAGTTCGGTGGCTTCGGGGTCTTCTTCGGGTTCGTCGGGGAAGCCGAGTTCAGCGTTGGTCCGGCCGTAGATCTCGCGGAACAACCGCTGGTAGATCTCGCTGGGTTGTTCTTTTCCGTTCTCCCACCGCGACAGCTTGGTCTTCAAGCTCGCCGGGTTCGCGATCGGCAGGTTCAGCGCGCAGGCGCGGTGGGTGAGGAGGTCGATCACCTGGGCGCCGGTGTAGCCCAGGTGTCGGCGAACGGTCTGCAACGATGTCAGCATAACCGACTCCAGCGCTGAATAAACCGGTCCTGAGCTGCGCGGTTAATGGTGGTTAATGGTCTGGTTGTTAACCGGTGACAATTACGAAGTGGCACCTGTTGGGCGTTTCCTAGTGCCATGCAAGAAATCACCGACACCACCAGCGGCCGGTTACCGGCTGGTCTACCCATCGCGGGCCACCAGCTCATCCAGTCGCCGCTCGATAGCGGCCAGGCGACGGTCGATCGAGGTCAGCCGGGCCGTGACGGGGTCAACCGGCGTGGTTTCCGGCTGGCCGCGATCGGGTGGGGTGTGACCGCGCAGCAGGGCATCGAGGTGCTCGGGGTGCCAACCCAGCGCCAGCGAGAGCGCTTCGAGCGTGCGGGCATTACGGCGGCGCTGGGTGGTGTTGCGATGCAACTCCCGCACGATCGCCACCGATACCTGAGCCCGCTGCGCCAACTCGCGTTGGCGCCAATTGAGCTCGACAAGCCTCGCATCGATCGCTCGCGCGACCGCCGCCCAATTCTGCTGCACCTATTCCTCCGCGCTCCGCCCTGAGCGCCGAAGAGTAGCCCCGACCGTCGTTTCGGCATTCCGCACGTCATCAAGCACTGAAATCAGTGCAATAAACAGATGACATAACGCTTTCACTGAGGAGTTCAGCTATGGACAGCAACAAGAGCCCGGCGTTCTACACCGTCCCGGAGGCCGCCCGCGTCCTGCGGGTGACTCCGGCGACGATCTACCGCGCCATCCGGGACGACGCCTTCCCGGCCGTGCGGATCCGCACTCGCTACGTGATCCCAGCGGCGGCCGTGAACCGGCTGGCGGCGGAGGCGGCTGAGTCCGGTGGATGCGTGGATGTGGCTGCGATGGCCGCGCAGCGGCGCACCGCTCGCGAGGTGGCCCGCGTGAGTGGAGGCGCGTCGTGGTGACTCACAAGGACGACACCCCCGACTACGACGCCATGGCCGCCCAACTCGATCGCTGGCGGCAGGTCCCCACTGACGTGCTGAGTGCCCTCGTGATGCGCCGTGGGCTGTGCCTATGGGGTCTGTGGCCAGCCCACGAACCCGACTGGGACGCACCCAGCGATCGAGACTTAGCCGCCCAGTTATGCGCCGGGTGCCCAGTCATCGACCAGTGCCGAGAGCTAGACCTGCGCACCGCCGGTGCGTGCACCACCGGCGTATGGGGCGCATTGCCTGAGGACGACCGGCGCGAGCTGCACCCGATCTGGCAGCGGCGCCGCCAGCACCAGCTGACCAGCGACGATCGGGAAGGAGGGCCGACGCCATGACCATCAATCTGAGTCCGACGCAGGTGGTCGCCGTCTTGGGCGTGGGGCTGGCGCTGCTGATGATGTGGCGCTCGGGCACCCGGCGGGGTCGACGGGCGGGCGAGGCTGCTCACGCGGGCTCCCGGGTCGCGTCGCTGGCCGGGCACCTGCTGGGCACGGCTGGGGTGATCGTCGGGGTGCAGTGGGTGGCCATCACCTACACGCCGGGGAGCACGCTGTTCTGGGTCGTGCTCGCCCTCCCGGCGCTGATCACCGCGCATGCGCTCACCAGATCAGTGGCCTCGATGGACACCTCCTGGCGAGGTGACCGGCGATGAGCACGCCGCAGCAATCAGCGGTGGTCCCGGCGGATCCGGTGCTCGACGGCGAGCTGATCGAGGACGACGAACGCCCCCGTGGCCAGCACGAGCAGTACGGGCGGGCGGCGTCGTGGTGGCAGCGCTCACCGCGCGTCCCCGCCGCGTTCACAAGCCGCGCCCACGCCACACAGGCCGGCAAAGACGCCGTCGTGGCCGTGGCGCGGGCACCGTGGCGGTTCGTGGGCGCGACCGGCCGGGGCACGGTGCTGGCCGTGCGGGCGTGGCGGCGATGGGTGACCGTACGTGATTATCGGGAGGCGGCCGAGCAGTCGGAGAAGCTCGCGGACAAGTACGTCGAGATCCGCGAGCTGACCCTATTGCGGTGGCGGGTCACCGGCGCCGTAGCCGGGGTCGGCATGGCCGGTGTCGCGGTGAGCGACATGGTCTACGGTTCCCGGGCGCTATGGATCACGGCCACGGTCAGCGCAGCCGTGTTGGCGATCACGGGTCGGCGTAAAGATGGCAGCCCTGGCCGGCGGGCCGTGCTCGCCGGGCCCCGGTCGCTAACCTGGACCATGGACCCGCAGATCCTGGTCGACGCTTTCCGGGACGCCAAGCTGATCGGCAAGGACGAGACGCTGCGCCTGGTCGAGCGCGCCAGCCACGTCGGCGCTGGGTGGGCGATCACTGTCGATCTCCCGGCCACCCGCAAGGCCACTGACGTGGTCAAAAACCGTGAAGCGCTCGCGTCTGCGCTCGCGGTGGATGAGGTGCAACTGCTCGTTGAGCGGGTCCGGGGCAACGGTGGGCACGCCGGGCGGGTCGCGATGTGGGTCGCCGACACCGACCCCTACGCCACCCCACCCCAGCGCACCCCACTGCTCGACGTCCCCCGCTGGGACGCCTGGCGCCCGGTGCCCTTCGGCCGCGATGCCCGGGACCGCCGCATCAGCCTCCCGCTGGTGTGGACCTCACTGCTCGTCGGCGCGATCCCCCGCCAGGGCAAGACCTTCGCCGCTCGCCTGGTCGCCGCTGGGCTGATCCTCGACCCCTACACCCGGCTTTACGTCGCTGACTTCAAAGCCGGGAAAGATTGGGACGCCGCCGCGCACGTCGCGCACCGGTTCCTCTCCGGTGACGAGCCCACCCACGTCCTCACCCTCGCCGCGTGGCTGGTCGAACTCGTCACCGAAGTCCAAGGCCGATACCGGCGCATGCGCCAACTCGACAACACCACCTGCCCCGAATCGAAAATCACCCCCGCCATGTCCCGCGACCCAGCACTGAACATGCCGATCACCGGCATCATCATCGACGAAGTCCAAGTCCCCCTCGAAGAACGCACACCCGTCGACGTGCACGGTAAGACGATTCCCGCCGGACAGTACATCGGTGAACTGCTCACCTGGCTGGCCAAGAAAGGACCCGCCGCCGGAATCGTCCTCATCCTGGCCACCCAACGCCCCGACACCAAAACCATCCCCTCCGCGCTGCGCGCGGTGCTCGGGTCCCGGTTCGCGTTGCGAGTGATGGACTGGCGCGATAGCAACATCATCCTCGGCGAGCAAATGAACACCCGAGGATGGGACAGCAGCCGACTCCTCCCCTCCCACAAAGGCGTCGGCATCCTCCGCCCCGACGGCGACACCGCAGCCGGCGCGGATGTGCTCGCGGTGATGGTCCGCACCGACTACATGCCCAACAACGACTGGACCACACTGTGCGAACGCGGCCGGGCGCTGCGCGCGGCGGCCGGCACGCTGACTGGCCACGCCATCGGCACCGGATCCACCCCCGCCCTCGACCCGGCCACCGTGGCCCACGTCATCGGCAGCAGCCCCACCACCGACGACGCACCGCCAGCTCGGGAGTTGCCGGAGCCCCTCGCCTCGGTCGTCGCCTACCTCGGCGCCGATCTCGACGAGGACGGGCGCGAGTTCGTGCCCACCGCTGAACTCGCTGAGGCCCTCGAGGTGGAACCGACCGCGTTCGGCCGGCAGATGGGCGAACTCGGCTGTCGACCTCGCCCCGGCCGGGTCATCGGTGAGGACGGCACCAGCCGGCAAGCACGCGGCTACCTCCTCGCCGACATCCGCGCCGCCGTCGAGAAAGCCCTGCAGGATGCCCCGGAGGCTGATGAGGGTCTAGCGTGAACCCGTCACAGCGTTGGGTAATCC
>JBATXM010000272.1:0-28453 GCA_049673305.1 Pseudonocardiaceae bacterium
CGGACTGCGCACGCCTGACGGTGAACGATGTCGGAAAGCCGTGTGAGGGAGAACCTCATGCACGGTTTGACGGGGGGAAGCTGGAAACGGAGTCGATAACTACCGCGCCAGCTTCCCACCCTACTCCAGGAGTTCGTCGCTTCGTTCGCGTGCCCGAGGTCGAAATGCAACCAGCCAATCAATGACTCAGTTTCGCCCAGCATGATCTTGAGCGGATCCCGCATGGCGTCCGTTCGGGCGTTGCCCACCAGGGCGGTCAGCGTGGCGCGGTGATTCGCGAGTGAGTCGAGTACTTGTCGCGCCGGCACTGTATATTCAGTGTCGAAGAAGTCTGCCGTCCGGTCCTGCATCAGCTGGACTGTGGTGGCATCAACCGGGCGTCTCTTGTCGACGGCATCCATCAGCCGCTGCCACGGGGCGTCAGCGAGTAAGCCACTGCCAGCCGCAGCGGCAACCCCGGTGCCCATCAAGAGGTTTCGTCTGCGCACGGCCTCGTCCTCGTCCTTGTCGCGATCCGGCTTCTCCACGGTAGCTCGCAGCGGCGGGGCGGCGAATGTCTCAGAGGGGTCGGGGGAGAGTTCGAACCACAATAGGTGCGCGGGGATGTGCAGCACTCGCGCCCAGTGGTCGAGTTTGGTCAGGTCCCGCACAGGTGTGCCGGCCCGCTCCAGGCGGCTGAGCTGGCCTTGGCTGATGCCCAGCCACCGGGCGAGCTGAGTTTGCTGTACCGGTGGTGTCTGCGCGAGGCGGTACACTCGAAGGAGCCGGCCGAAGTGGCGTTCCTCGGGCGGCCGCCCGTAGCTGAGGATGTTCCCAAAAATCTACCGGGTGCACCGGTGCCTCGGTCGGTGCGGACCCGCCTGGGTATTGACCCGTCATCACACCCCCCGGTTGACAGCACATGCGCGCGGCAAATCTTAACGCGCGCCTTCCCGTGCTGGCGAGCTGCCCCTATGCGTGAGGAACATATGCGCACTCGTCACTGGCCTGGTATATGCCTGGTGTCCTTTGAAGATTCTTGCTTTCGATGGGAGTGTGTCCCTGTCCGAGAAGACCCACAACAGTAGAAAGGACGTATAGCTGTGAGGATACCAGGATGGCAGAACAATCACTAAGCGTCGCAGGAACCACGCGGAAGGAATCATGATGAACTGGCACAGTTATTACACCGACGGTCCGAACAAGCGTCGTCGCAAGGCGATACCCGTGAGCTGCGGGTTGCACCGGGGTCCGATCGGTTTCGCCAACCTTCTGGTGAGCATGTACGGCGGATCGATTGTGCTGGATCCCCACGTCACGGGTGAATGCGTGATCGCCCTTAATGAAGAGGGGGCGAAGACGCTGCGCAACATCTTGACGGAATGGCTGGGGTGAGCGGGGCTGCGCTTCCTGCGCCGTCAGGGGCTGCGGTCGGTGCTCAGGCCGGGTCACGGTGCTCCGCTGTTGACCGTGGTTGACCGGTGTTAATGGCACACGACGGGCGTTGGCCTGCGAGGACGGGGCGGATGTGGGTATGCCGTCGTCGAGCCTCGGGCGTAGGATCGGCGTCTGTGACAGCGCCGAAAGCAGAGGGCGAACGGGTGGTCCTGGGTCGGCGGGACAAGTTCAGCACGATGGTGCCGTTCCACTGGTCCGAGGAGGCTCCGCTTGGTCTGAACGAGGTGGAGTGGGCCGAGGAACTGGGGGCCAAGTGGGAGGGTGACGAGCTGGTCACCTATGACTACCCGACGTTCATCGACCTCCTCAAGTACTACGAGAACAACGAGTACCTGCCGGACAACGACTGATACGCCGGCGTCGCCGTCTCGCTCATCGTCGTCCCCACCGGCGTGCTCCTTGGGCACGTCCCGGGCGACAGCGCGGTCAGTGGTCGACAATTGCGCCATCCACGAGCACCCTGCGGTCCGTCTAGAGCTTGGGAATCTGTCTACCGTGCCAGGGTGATACCCGCTGGTCTGCGGATGGCCTGCACCTCGGCGCGCCGCCAGAGCCTGACCCTGTTCCTCATTCCCCTCCATCCCGATCAAGCTCCTCAGTGCGGCGGCGGGATCACCAAGGATCTTGCACGCTGGGGCTGTGTGGTATCCCGTCAACCCAGCCGCAGCGGTTCTTGTGGCCAGTCATCCCGGAGACCGCCCGCTCGGCGAGGGCGCGGTCGGGTGGTCCCTGCATGCCGCTGACCTGCGACTACACGCCCGTATGGATCGATTAGCGAACTCAGGGCCTCGACCTGCGGCCGGCCTCAGCAATATAGGCGGAAGTAGTTGGTTATTTCGTTCACATACCGCTATGTAGTGCGGCTACCCGAATAGCCCAGCGGCGGGTATTTACAGATCAGCCACCGGACGACAGCGCAAGCGGCGGCGGCCGTCTCGTCAGCGTGAAACCCCCGTGAGAACACCCATAGGCGGGATCGACGAGGGTCTAAGGACGTTTTGGAGCTCTGGTCAGCTTGATGCTAGTGTCACGTCTTTCCAGTGGCGTCCGGCCATCCTAACGGTCCAAGGTAAGGTACAGGAATGAGTTTATACGATGCTCTGTCTCGTCCAATGCACCAGGCGTTCGGTGGCGACAAGCGCGATCACATACCCTCACCGTTCGGCCAGGGACAGCGAACCTGGTGCGGTCTCCCGATTGACCGAGCCCATCGTGACTCACGACGCTGGACCCAGTAGTACGCCCGCGACCAACCTGCGAAAACTGTGTCAAGTCGAGCGAGGCCGGGAAGGTTGGGGCGTTTCCGAGTGGCAGCGGTAACTGATCCATGGGATGTTAGCGTGGGACCGGCCGGTCACCAGGAGCACACAAAGCTGGTGTTTCGGGAGCCGCAGGGTGCCGCGCTGCGGCGGACCAACTTCGGCCGCTCCGCATTAAACGCTCTCATCGTTGCTGACCGCCAGACGGCCAGCCCAAGTCCCTGATCACGATGGCACGTAAATGGGACGGACCGAAACCGCGGCCCCTCACATGATCGGGAGTAGCCACCGTTTCGGCTGGTGGATGGGGTGGAGCGGGCGACCGGGATCGAACCGGCATGGCCAGCTTGGAAGGCTGGGGCTCTACCATTGAGCTACGCCCGCATGCCCCGCGGTGGCGGAGCGGGTCCTAGCCTACCTCCTGCCTGCATCCCGGGGGACGCGTGTGGTGGCCGAGTGAGGTTCCTGGTGGTCGCGTAGGCTCCAGGCTGCACTGGCCGGTGTACCGGACTGGCCAGTGCAACGGGGTGTGGCGCAGTTTGGTAGCGCACTCGCTTTGGGAGCGAGGGGCCGTGGGTTCGAATCCCGCCACCCCGACCAGGCACACGCAAGCAGCGGCTTTGGTGGCTCCGCAATGCCTTGCGAGGCCGCGCGGTGGCCCCCAACGGCCGGATCGGCGTGCTCGCCTACACTCGGTTCACCCTTCCTGTCCGGCGGCGATGACTCAGCCGGCGCGTTCCCGTCTTTCCGCTAGGAGTACTCCGTGAAGAGCACCGTCGAACAGC
Organism: Pseudonocardiaceae bacterium; assembly: GCA_049673305.1. Taxonomy (GTDB): domain Bacteria; phylum Actinomycetota; class Actinomycetes; order Mycobacteriales; family Pseudonocardiaceae. The sequence continues at coordinate 3,482 of JBATXM010000272.1, forward strand.
TCAGCCCGACGCGGGTGAAGGTCAACGTTGAGGTGTCGTTCGACGAACTGAAACCTGACTTCGATCGCGCTTACAAGAAGATCGGCCAGCAGGTCAGCATCCCAGGATTCCGGCCGGGCAGGGTACCCGCCCGGATCTTGGAGCAGCGGCTGGGCCGCAGCGTGGTGCTCGAGGAGGTGGTCAACGGGGTGGTGCCGGCGAAGTGGGCTGAGATTGTCTCTGCTGGTGAGGTTCACCCGCTCGGCCGTCCGGAGATCGAGGTCACGGAGATCGAGGATGGGGACCACCTTGCGTTCACCGCCGAGGTGGACGTCCGGCCCGAGATCCAGATGCCGGCGTTCACCGAGCTCGCGGTGTCCGTCGACGATGTCGAGGTGACCGAGGCCGAGGTCGAGGAGCAGCTTGACGGGCTGCGCGCCCGCTTCGGCGCCCTCGTCACTGTCGAGCGCCCCGTGCAGCAGGGTGATGTCGTGACGCTCGACCTGTCGGCCACCGTCGACGGCGAGGAGGTCGCGGAGTTGGCGACCACAGACCTGTCCTATCAGGTCGGCTCCGATGAGGTCATTGCGGGTACCGACGACGCGCTGGTGGGGGCTACCCAGGGTGAGCAGCGAGTGGTCACCACCGTCTTGGCCGCTGGAGAGCATGCCGGGCAGCACGCCGAAGTGACGATGACGATCAAGGCGGTGAAAGAGCGAGAGCTGCCTGCGGCCGACGACGAGTTCTCCCAGCTCGTCAGCGAATTCGACACTCTCGAGGAGCTCCGCGCCGATCTGCGCACGCGGCTGCGCCAGGCCAAGGTGGCGCGCCAGGGCGCGCAGGCCCGGGACGAGGTGCTCAAGGCGCTGCTTGCCACCACCGAGGTTCCGCTGCCGGAGTCAATCGTCGATTTTGAGTTCGAGTCGCGCAAGCACGATGCCCTGAATGCCTTCGAGCACGACAGGCAGCGCCTTGGCCGCTGGCTGGAGGAGCAGGGCAATACTGAGGAGCAGTTCGAGACCGACCTGCGCAACGGTGCGCGGGAGACGGTCAAAGCCCAGCTCATGCTCGACGCGATCGCCGACGCCGAGGAGCTCTCGGTTACGGGAAGCGAACTGAGCGAGCTCGTCATGTACCAGGCGCGTCGCCAGGGTGTCGACCCCAATGAGTACGCCCAGAAAGCTCACCAATCGGGCCAGTTGAGCGCCATGCACGCCGACGTTCGCCGGGGCAAGGCGCTGGCCACGGTACTGCGCCAGGCCACTGTCACCGATGCCTCCGGCAATCCCGTCGACGTTGACTCCCTGGTCACCTCGACGACTCCGGTCTAGGCCCCGCCCACCGGGCGGACTCATCCGGCGGCTAGACGTAACGCTCTGAGCGAACGAAGGGCGCGTCAGGAAGTAGGCGGCAGTTGCCTTCGTTAGTGTCGGCAGTGTCAGTAGCTGTCCATAGCTTCGCCGGTTCGGAACGATCTGGCGAACCGGACCCGCGCCCACCGCAGGTGGACCTGATGACAGAAGGCAGGAACACGTGACCTCCGACCACATCGCCTCGCCCGTGCCGCTGCGGGGCGCTCCCGCGATGCGGGCCGCCACGGCGGGCCTCAACCTGACCGACTCGGTGAACGAGCGGCTGCTGCGAGAGCGCATCATCATGCTTGGGTCCCAGGTCGAGGAGAACATCGCCAACCAGATCTGTGCCCAGCTCCTGCTGCTGGAAGCTGAGGATCCCAAACAGGACATTCGGCTCTACATCAAGTCGCCGGGGGGCTCGGTGACCGACGGGATGGCGATCTACGACACCATGCAGCTGATAGAACCCGACGTGGCGACCTACGCGCTGGGCCTGGCCGCCTCGATGGGACAATTCTTGCTGTCCGCGGGCACCCGGGGCAAGCGCTACGCCCTCCCGCACGCCCACATCCTCATGCACCAGCCTTTGGGTGGTATAGGCGGTACCGCGGCGGACATCGCGATTCAGGCTGAAAGGCTGGTCGGGCTCAAGCGCGTTATGGCAGAACTCACCGCTGAGCAAACCGGTCAACCGGTGGAGCGGATCATTGCCGATTCCGACCGCGACCGCTGGTTCACTGCGGAAGAGGCCCGTGAGTACGGCTTCGTCGACTACGTTGTGAACCGCACCAACTTGCTGCCCCACACGAGCCGCTGAGCCTCGAGGAGACCCGATGAACCACCTGCCTGGAGGCGCTATGCCCCGCGATCGGATGCCACAGTCCCGATATATCCTGCCCTCGTTCGTGGAACGCACCAGCTACGGGATCAAGGAGTCCAATCCCTATAACAAGCTGTTCGAGGAGCGCATCATCTTCCTCGGCGTGCAGATCGACGACGCGTCCGCCAACGACGTGATGGCCCAGCTGCTCGTGCTGGAATCCACAGATCCAGACCGCCTCATCACCATGTACATCAACTCACCGGGCGGGTCGTTCACCGCGATGACAGCGATCTACGACACGATGCAGTTTGTCCGGCCGGAGATCCAGACGGTTTGTCTGGGCCAGGCCGCATCAGCTGCTGCGGTGCTGCTCGCCGCAGGTACGCCGGGCAAACGGATGGCGGTGCCCAACGCCCAGATTCTCATCCACCAGCCGGCGATGGAAGGTGTGTACGGGCAGGCCTCGGACGTGGAGATTCAGGCTGCAGAGATCCAGCGGATGCGTCGGCTGCTGGAGACGACGCTGGCCCACCACACCGGTCAGACCGAGGAGCGCATCCGCGCCGACATCGATCGGGACAAGTTCTTGACCGCTGCCGAGGCCAAGGAGTATGGGATCATTGACGACGTCACCCTACCCCGAAAGCTCTCTGCAATCAGAATCTGACCCTGTGCTAGTTCTCCCGCGTGGCGGGGTCGGACGAGTACCGTCGAGCACACACGTAGCCAGGCGCGCTGCACGCGACGCGCCGGGAAGGACGAGAGGCTAGCGCCCATGGCACGGATTGGTGACGGCGGCGACCTGTTGAAGTGTTCCTTCTGCGGGAAGAGTCAGAAGCAGGTTAAGAAGCTCATCGCCGGACCCGGCGTGTACATCTGTGACGAGTGCATTGACCTCTGCAATGAGATCATTGAGGAGGAGCTGGTCGACGCGGGTGACGTCAAGCTCGACGAACTGCCCAAACCCAGCGAGATCCACGACTTTCTCGAGGCGTACGTCATCGGCCAGGACGACGCCAAACGAACGTTGTCAGTTGCTGTTTACAACCATTACAAGCGTATTCAGGCTGGCGAGAAGGGCCGCGACGACGAGGTTGAGCTGGCCAAGTCGAACATCCTGATGCTCGGTCCTACCGGGTGCGGAAAGACGTACCTGGCCCAGACCTTGGCAAAGCTGCTCAATGTTCCTTTCGCCATCGCTGACGCCACCGCCCTCACCGAAGCCGGCTACGTCGGTGAGGACGTGGAGAACATTTTGCTCAAGCTCATCCAGGCTGCGGATTATGACGTCAAGCGAGCCGAGACCGGCATCATTTACATCGACGAGGTCGACAAGATCGCCCGTAAGTCGGAGAACCCATCGATTACCCGGGACGTCTCGGGTGAGGGCGTCCAGCAGGCCTTGCTGAAAATCCTGGAGGGCACCACCGCCAGCGTTCCGCCGCAGGGTGGCCGCAAGCACCCGCACCAGGAGTTCATCCAGATCGACACGACGAACGTCCTGTTCATCGTGGCCGGTGCGTTCGCCGGTCTGGACAGGATCATCGATGATCGGATCGGCAAGCGGGGGCTGGGCTTCGGTGCCGAGCTACGCTCCAAAGCCGACGTGGACGCCTCTGACGTGTTTGCGCAGGTCATGCCGGAAGATTTGATCAAATTCGGACTGATCCCGGAATTCATCGGTCGTCTTCCGGTGATTGCCAGTGTGACGAGTCTGGACAAGTGCTCACTGGTGCAGATCCTCACCGCGCCTCGTAACGCTTTGTCGAAGCAGTACTGCAAGCTCTTCGAGATGGACGGGGTGGAGCTGGAGTTCACCGGCACCGCGTTGGAGGCGATCGCCGATCAGGCCATTCTTCGCGGTACCGGCGCTCGTGGGTTGCGCGCCATCATGGAGGAGGTCCTGCTGCCGGTGATGTACGACATCCCCAGCCGCACCGACGTGGCGAAGGTGGTCATCACTGAGCAGACTGTGCGGGAAAATGTGAACCCGACAATCGTGACCCGTCAACCCACCCGCCGGGAGCGCCGCGAGAAGTCTGCCTGAACGCCCCCAGAGCAGGCGCTCTAGGGTGACTGCCCATGACTCAACCGTCGGTTCATCGCGGGGATGCCCCGCCGGCTGCGCTACGGGCAGTCGAGGTCGAGCTGGACCGCCGCTGGCCAGAGAGCCGGATCGAGCCTTCCCTGGACCGGATCGCGGCGCTGGTTGATCTGCTCGGTTCGCCGCAGCGCGGCTACCCGGCGTTACACATCGCTGGCACGAACGGCAAGACCTCGGTGACCCGGATGCTCGATGCGCTGCTGTCCCGGGTCGGGCTGCGGGTGGGTCGCTACACCAGCCCACACCTGCAGTGGGCCACCGAGCGGATCAGCCTGGACGGGAGGCCGATCAGCCCGGAGCGCTACGCCGAGGCCTACCACGACATCGAGCCTTACGTGGCCATGGTCGACGCCGGCTCGCCGGTGCCATTGAGCAAATTCGAGGTGCTGACCGGGATGGCATTCGCGACCTTCGCCGACACTCCGGTGGACGTTGCCGTTGTGGAGGTCGGCCTCGGTGGCCGCTGGGACGCCACCAATGTCGTCGACGGCGCCGTGGCGGCGATCACGCCAATAGCCGTGGATCACGTCAATTATCTGGGCGGCGACATCGTGGGCATTGCCGCGGAAAAAGCCGGGATCATCAAGCCCGGTTCGGTGGTGGTGCTCGCACAGCAGCCACCAGAGGTGGCCCAGGTGATCGCGGCCCGCAGCGCTGAGATGGACGCGACCGTGGCGGCAGAGGGGATGGAATTCGGTGTGCTGCACCGCGACCTCCTCGCCTGCGGGCAGCAGCTGAAGTTGCAGGGTCTTGGTGGGGTGTATGACGAGGTCTTCCTGCCGCTGCATGGTGCGCACCAGTCTCGTAACGCCGTGCTCGCGCTGGCCGCTGCCGAGGCGTTCTTCGGTGTGGGCGCCAGCCGGTCGTTGAACATCGACGCGGTGCGTGATGCCTTCGCCACGGTGACCGCCCCGGGACGGCTGGAGCGGGTTCACACGGCGCCCTCAGTCTTCCTCGACGGCGCGCACAACCCGCACGGCGCGCGCGCCCTGGCGATCACCTTGCGCGAAGATTTCCGCTTCCGCAGGCTGGTCGCCGTGGTGGGGATGATGCGGGACAAAGATGCCGGCGGCATTCTCGCGGAGTTGGAGCCGGTGGTCGACGAAATCGTGCTCACCGTCAGTAGCTCGCCGCGCGCGATGGACGTCGACGACCTCACCGCAGCGGCCCGTAAGGTCTTCGACGAGTCTCGGCTGCGGGTCGAACGCCAGTTGTCCGGCGCGCTCGAGACGGCCATGGCGTCGGCGGCGGAGGTCGCTCCGGATTCCGAGAGCATCGCGGGTGCTGGGGTCGTGATCACTGGCTCGGTGGCGATGGTCGGCGAGGCGCGCGCCATGTTCGGCCGGGAACCGCAGTGAGCGACCGGCCGGTTGGTATACCGCCGTGCTGGCGCTGGCGATGGTCGCCGCAGCCTGCGTGCATCGCCGCCCGTGGGGCTTGGCACTGGGCCTGGCGTTACAGGTCGCGATGGTCGCCGGATGGTTCGCCCACCCTGCGCTCGGTGGGCTCGGCGTGCTGTTCGTGCTGGCCTGGGGCTACCTGTTGTACGCGCGCTGGGCGGTGGTGCGACGGCAGCGGTGCTGATCCACCGGCATCACATCGCTGCGGTGATGGGCCGCTAAGCTCCATGAGTCCCAGCACCGTCATCGCCATGAGGAGAACGAGCTGTTGTGAGTGAGCACACCCTGGTCCTGGTCAAGCCCGATGGCGTCGGCCGCGGCCTGGTCGGCGAGGTGATCGCCAGGATCGAACGTAAGGGTCTGACGCTGGCCGCGTTGGAACTGCGCATGGTCCCGCGCGAGCTGGCGGAGCAACACTATGCCGAGCATGCAGACAAGCCGTTCTTCGACTCGCTGTTGGAGTTCATCACATCCGCCCCGGTGGTGGCCGCTGTGGTTGAGGGGGAGCGGGCGGTGGCGGCCTTCCGGCAGCTGGCCGGAGGAACGGATCCGGTGGACAAGGCCACCCCAGGTTCGATCCGCGGTGACTTCGCGCTGGAAACCCAGAACAACTTGGTGCACGGGTCGGACTCGGCCGATTCCGCCAAGCGCGAGATCGCGCTGTGGTTCCCTGAGCTGTAACGCGGGCGCCCGTTCGCCAGCTGCCAGCCGGCGAACGGGCGGAATCGTCAGGGGTGCCGGGTAGCGTTGGCCGGGTGTCAGATTCCCTGGTGCAGGCTCGTGGGTTACGCAAGCGGTTCGGTGTGTTCGAGGCAGTCCGAGGCATCGACATCGACGTCCGGGCTGGCGAGGTGTTCGGTTTTCTGGGACCCAACGGTGCTGGCAAGTCCTCCACCATGCGCATGATCGGGTGCGTGTCCCCGCGCAGTGCCGGTGAGCTTCAGGTACTCGGGATGGACCCGGATACTGACGGGCCGAGGATTCGCGCTCGCCTGGGGGTGGTGCCACAGCAGGACAACCTGGACATCGAGCTCTCGGTACGGGACAACTTGCATGTCTATGGCCGCTATTTCGGCATGTCTCGGGCTGCGGTGCGGGCTAAAGCCGTCGAGTTGCTGGACTTCGTCCAGCTCACCGCTCGGGCCGCCGACGACGTTGAGCAACTGTCAGGTGGCATGAAGCGGCGGCTGACCATTGCCCGGTCGCTGGTCAACGACCCAGAGCTGATGCTGCTCGACGAGCCGACCACCGGTCTGGACCCGCAGGCCCGTCACGTGCTGTGGGACCGGCTGTTTCGGCTCAAACAGCAGGGTGTCACGCTGATCATCACCACGCATTACATGGACGAAGCTGAGCAGCTGTGCGACCGTCTTGTCGTGATGGACGGGGGGCTGATCGTCGCCGAAGGCTCGCCGCGTGAGCTCATTGCCCGATACTCCACGCGCGAGGTACTTGAGCTGCGGCTGAGGCCGGGTGCGCAGCACGGCTGGGGCGATACGTTGGACGGCTTGGCTGACCGCATTGAGGACCTGCCCGACCGGCTGTTGCTCTACACCTCAGACGGCGAGGCGGCGTTGGCCGCCGCGCATCAGCGCGGGATGCAGCCGGTGTCCAGCCTGGTCCGGCGGTCCACCCTGGAGGACGTGTTCCTCCGTCTCACTGGCCGGTCCCTGGCGGACTAATGACTGGTGAACTGATGATTGCTCAATCCAGCAGTCGGGTGCTGACCCAGTGGGGAGCCGCATGGAGCGTCGTTGAGGGGCGGTGGACCTGGTATCGCCGCAACTGGCGAGCCACCGTCGTCTCCAGCCTGCTGCAGCCAGTGCTATTGCTGGTGGCCTTCGGCGTCGGCTTCGGCAGTCTGATCCGTACCAGCGGTCGCGCGACGCAAGCCACCGGCGGGGTGTCCTACCTGATGTATCTCGCGCCCGCGCTGCTCGCGGTCGGTGCCGTACAGACCGCGACCTTGGAGTCAACGTACCCGGTTTTCTCGGCGTTCAAGTGGGGGCGCATCTACGAGGGGGTCGTCGCGACCCCGATCACGCCCGGTCAGCTGGCCGTTGGGCAGCTCACCTGGATAGCGCTTCGGCTCACCCTGTCCGGTGTCGCCTATCTGCTGGTGATCACGTTGTTCGGCGCGGTCCGCTGGCCCGGCGTGCTGGTCGCGTTGGTCTTCGCCGTGCTGTGCGGCATGGCGTTCAGCGCGCCGCTGGTGGCCTTCGCGGCCGCTCAGGAAAAGGAAGGGGATGTGTTTTCGGCCGTTTTCCGGTTCGTGGTGTTGCCCATGACCTTGTTCTCCGGGACTTTTTTCCCGATCTCGCAGCTACCCAGGGTGGTCCAGCCGTTGGCCTGGATCAGCCCACTGTGGCACGGCACCGAGCTGGCCCGCGGTGCTGCCTTGGGCACGCTGCATCTGCTGCCGGCGGCAGGACACGTCACCTACCTGGCGGTGTTGCTGGTGATCGGCGTGCAGCTGTCGCGCTGGCAGTTCCGGGTGAAGTTGACCCAATGAGCGGGCTGGGGGAGTTGACCCGGGAAATCAGCGCGCCGCGCCCCAGGTCGCTGCTACGGATAGTGCCGCCAGGCCTGTACGCCGGCCGGGCCCGAATGCTTCTGGTGCGCTCGTCGCTGGCGTCGCGAAGCGTCTGGCTGGCTGTCATCTCCGGGTTCTTTGAGCCGCTGTTCTACCTGACGGCGATGGGTCAGGGGCTGGGCAGCCTGATCGGCACCGTGGTGGGGCCAGCCGGGCAGCAGCTGAGCTACGCGGCGTTCATCGCGCCCGGATTGCTCGCCGCGTCGGCGATGAACGGGGCGGTGTATGACGCCACGTTCAGTTTTTTCATCAAGCTGAAGTACGCGAAGCTCTATGACGCGATGCTCGCCACCCCGCTGGGCCCACTGGACATCGCGCTCGGAGAGATTGGCTGGGCGCTGATCCGGGGCGTGATGTACGCGGCCGGTTTCCTCGCGGTCATGTTCGGTGCTGGGCTGATCTTCTCACCGTGGGCGTTGCTGACGTTACCCGCCGCGCTGTTCGTGGCGTTAGCATTCGCGTCGGTCGGGATCGCTGCCACCTCGTTCATGCGCTCCTGGCAGGACTTCGATTTGGTGCACCTTGCGGTGCTGCCGATGTTCTTGTTCTCCGCGATCTTCTTCCCGCTGTCGGTGTACCCGCTGGCGTTGCGGTGGCTGGTGCAGGCATTCCCGCTCTACCACGCGGTAGCTCTGATGCGCGGCCTGAGCGCTGGCGTTGTCGGCTGGCCAATGCTCGGGCACGGGGTGTACTTCGTGGTGATGGCCGCTGTGGGCGTTGCAGTGGCCGCTCGCCGCCTGAAGACCCTCCTCCTGCGCTAGCGCTCTTCAAGGACTACCAACCCAGCCCTTCGGTGCCCATAACCGCTACCAACTCCGACATGCACGGCTGCAAGGGTTGGTAGCGGTTAACAGCGTCGTTGGACGGGGTGGGCAGTACTTGAAGAGCGGCCAACTACCCTGGGCGCCATGCCAGTCACCTCGGTGTTCGACCAGCTCGAGCTCCTGCTGCCCCGGGTCTCCAAGCCGGTGCAGTACGTCGGAGGCGAGCTCAACGCCACTGTGAAGGAATGGGACGCCACCACCGTGCGCTGGGCGTTGATGTACCCCGACGCCTACGAGGTCGGGTTGCCCAACCAGGGAATCATGATCCTCTACGAGGTGCTCAACGAGCAGCCCGACGTGCTCGCTGAGCGGACCTACGCGGTCTGGCCGGATCTCGAGGCGCTGATGCGCGAGCACGGCGTCCCGCAGTTCACTGTGGATTCGCACCGTCCGGTGGGGGCCTTCGACCTGCTCGGGGTGTCCTTCGCCACCGAGCTCGGTTACACCAACCTGCTCACCGCACTGGACCTCGCCGGCATTCCTCTCCACGCGACGCGGCGGACCGACGATCATCCGGTCGTCATCGCCGGGGGCCACGCCGCGTTCAATCCAGAGCCGATCGCCGACTTCATCGATGCCGCGGTTCTGGGAGATGGTGAGCAGGTGATTCTCGAGATCACCGAGGTCGTCCGGGACTGGAAGGCACACGGATGCCCCGGCGGACGGCAGGAACTGCTGGGCCGGCTGGCCAGGATCGACGGCGTCTACCTGCCGGGCTGCTATGACGTCAGTTACCTGCCTGACGGTCGGATCGCCGAGGTTGTCCGTAACACCGAACGGGTCCCGCAACGGGTGGCCAAGCGCACCACCATGGACCTTGATGAGTGGCCCTACCCGAAGCAGCCGCTGGTGCCGATCGCAGAGAGCGTGCACGAGCGAATGAGCGTGGAGATCTTTCGCGGCTGCACCCGGGGCTGCCGGTTCTGCCAGGCTGGGATGATCACTCGTCCGGTCCGGGAACGGTCGGCGCGGGGCATCGCTGAGATGGTCGAAAGCGGTCTGGCGGCCAGCGGGTTCAACGAGGTCGGGTTGCTGTCGCTGTCCAGCGCGGATCATTCGGAGATCCGCGAGATCACCAAGGGCCTGGCCGATCAGTACGAGGGCACCGGAACCGGCCTGAGCCTGCCGTCGACTCGAGTGGATGCCTTCAACATCGACCTTGCCAACGAGATCTCCCGCAACGGCCGCCGCTCCGGCTTGACGTTCGCCCCCGAGGGCGGCTCCGAGCGGATCCGTCGGGTGATCAACAAGATGGTGTCCGAAGACGACCTTATCCGCACCGTCTCCACCGCGTTCGGCGCGGGCTGGCGGCAGGTGAAGCTGTACTTCATGTGCGGCTTGCCCACCGAGACCGACGACGACGTGCTGCAGATTGCCCACATGGCGCATCGGGTGATCCATGCCGGCCGGGAAGCCAGTGCGAGCTTGGATATTCGGTGCACGATCTCGATCGGCGCCTTCGTGCCCAAGCCGCACACCCCGTTTCAATGGGCTGCCCAGGAGCATTCTGATGTCATTGACCAGCGATTAAGCAAGCTCCGCAGGGAGATCAACAGTGACCACAAGATCGGCCGCAATGTTGGCATGCGTTACCACGACGGGAAGCCCGCGCTGATCGAGGGTTTGCTTTCTCGCGGGGATCGAAGGGTCGGCCGGGTGATCGAGCGAGTGTGGCGCGACGGCGGACGCTTCGATGGCTGGAGCGAACATTTTCGCTACGAGCGGTGGGTCGCGGCGTGTACCACCGAGCTGGCGTCCCAGGGCGTGTCGCTGGAGTGGTTCACCACTCGTGAGCGCGATCGCGAGGAGGTCCTGCCGTGGGATCACCTGGACTCCGGCTTGGACCGGGATTGGCTCTGGGATGACTGGCAGGACGCGTTGGCCGGCTGTGAACAGGACGACTGCCGGTGGACCCCCTGCTTCGATTGTGGGGTCTGCCCGTCCATGGGCACCGCCATCCAAATCGGACCCAGTCGATGAGCCCCAACCCCTCCGCCGCCCCGGTCTGCAAGGTTCGGCTGCGCTATGCCAAGCGTGGAAAGCTGCGGTTCACTTCACACCGTGACGTCGCTAGAGCCTTCGAGCGGGCGTTTCGGCGAGCCGCTCTGCCGATGGCGTACTCGCAGGGTTACAGCCCGCATCCGAAGGTCTCCTGGGTGGGTGCGGCGCCCACCGGAGTGGCCAGCGAGGCGGAATACGCCGAGATTGCGCTCGTGGAGCATGTCGATCCCCAGGTGGTCTGTGCCGAGCTCGACGCGGCACTGCCCGAGGGGCTCACCGTGCTCGAGGGAGTGCTGGCCGGTCCCGGCGGACTCGCCGAGCGGATCGAGGCCAGCGCCTGGCGCATCGAGGTCCGAGGGTGCGACGGTGAACAGCTACGGCAGGCGGCCCATCTGCTGCTCGCCGCCCCCGAGCTCCTCGTTGAACGCGTCACCAAGGAGGGCCGGCGGTCGCTCGACGCGCGAGCGGCGATCGTCTCACTGGAAGTCGAGGATTGTCCGACGGTGCTGCCTGCGTCCGATCAGCCCAACCGGTGTGGGATACTCATGGTGGTCGTGCGACAGGTCAGCCCTGCGGTACGGCCCGACGATGTGCTGAGTGCGCTCGGCGCCGTCGCCGGACTTCCGTCGTCGGTGCTCGTGAAAGCAATCCGGATTGCGCAAGGCCGGCTTGGCGACGACGGGGGTCTCGTTGATCCGCTCGCTGCGGACCGGGCATTCGCCCGGACGGCTTTGACCCCGGATGCTTTGGCGCAATCCGATGGTGAGTCGGATCAGCATGACGTCGCGGGACACGCCGGTTGACCGCTCCGGACCGCGGAGCTGCCGGTTTTAGACAGGATTGCCGTCGCCGGGCTCGGCGGCGGATGACGCACAGGGCCCTTGTGCGGTCGCGTTCTGCAGGTTGTAGGACGCGCCCGGGGGCTGGAGGAGTTGGATGCCGAACACGACAGCGCCCGCCGGAGACATCGGCGGGCGGACAGACACATCCGCGACCACCACGTCCAACGGGAATGATCTTGAGTTCTCGTTGCCCAACAGGTTGCGCGTGCATGCCTTGGCCAAGCTCCTCTCGGTGAGCAGCAAGGACGTCATGGCCGTCCTCTGCGAGCTCGGCAGCGCGGTACGCAGCGCGCAGTCCAGCATCGACCGCGAGACGGCGTTGCGAACGCTGCGGGTGCTGCTGCCGGATCCCGGGCCGGATGCAGTGGAGATCGATGAGGTGGCGCAGCTCAGCGCGCCGGAGACACCCCTGGCGCCGGTGTTGAATTCGCCGGCACCGGTGTTCCTCCCACCGGCTCCCCTTCCGGCCCTACTGCCGGCCCAGCAACCGACACTGGATGACGAACCCGACGATGGCGACCGAGCGGACGAACCGGGCGCGGAAGAGGCGGAGACCGACGGAGGTATCCGGCGCCGTCGCCGACGGGGTCGCCGTGGCCGTGGCCGCGGTAAAGCCGGTGGGGAGGCTGAGGATGGCTCGATCGTGCAGGACGACAGCAGCGGAGCAGAAGAACAGGACGAGAGCGACATCTCGGGCGCAGAGGAGTCACCCGAGGACCGTGCGCCTGCTGAGCCCAACGGAAGCGTGGCGAGGCGGCGGCGACGCAGGCGCCGCCGGGACGGCAGCGACGGTGATGCCATCTTGGGGGAGGATGACCCACCGGACACTGTCGTGCATGTCCGGGAGAGCAAGGCCCCTCCGCTGGTTGAGGACGAGGTGCAGTCCATTCGTGGCTCGACTCGCCTGGAGGCCAAGCGGCAGCGCCGCCGTGACGGCCGGGAGGCTGGCAGGCGGCGGGTGGCGATTCTGTCCGAATCGGAGTTTCTCGCCCGGCGCGAGGCTGTTGAGCGCACCATGGTCGTGCGCGAGCGCCCTGAGCGCACCCAGATCGGGGTGCTTGAGGACGACATCCTGGTGGAGCACTTCGTCACCACGTCGGGTTCTGGATCGTTGGCCGGCAACGTCTATCTCGGTCGGGTGCAGAACGTGCTGCCCTCAATGGAGGCCGCGTTTGTGGACATTGGCCGGGGCCGCAACGCGGTGCTCTACGCCGGCGAGGTGGACTGGGACGCCGCCGGGCTCGAAGGCAAAGCGCGCCGCATCGAGCAGGCTCTGTCCAGCGGCGACAGCGTTCTCGTGCAGGTCACGAAGGACCCGATCGGCCACAAGGGTGCCCGGTTGACTACCCAGATCAGCCTGCCCGGACGGTTCCTGGTATACGTGCCAGGCGGACGGGCCACGGGGATCAGCCGCAAGCTGCCAGATACCGAGCGTAAGCGCCTCAAAGAAGTGCTCAAGCAGATCGTCCCCGAGGATGCCGGCGTGATCATCCGGACTGCCTCCGAAGGAGTCAGCGAGGAGGAACTCGCCCGTGATGTCCGCCGGCTGCAGGCTCAGTGGGAGGTCATCCAGAACCGTTCAGGCGCCTCCGCGAACAATTCTCAGGGCAAGGCCACCGCACCGGAGTTGCTTTATGAGGAGCCTGACCTGCTGGTGAAAGTGGTGCGGGACTTGTTTACCGAGGACTTCCGTGAGTTGGTTGTCCAGGGCGATGGGGCATGGGACACCGTCGAGGGTTACGTCAAGCACGTTGCGCCGGAGCTCATGTCAAGGGTACGCAGGTATGCCGGTGTGGATGACGTGTTTGCCGAGTTCCGGATCGACGAGCAGATCACCAAAGCGCTGGACCGCAAAGTGTGGCTGCCCTCCGGGGGATACCTGGTCATCGACCGTACCGAGGCGATGACCGTGATCGACGTCAACACCGGCAAGTTCACCGGGTCTGGCGGAAACCTTGAGGAGACCGTTACCCGCAACAACCTCGAAGCCGCAGAGGAGATCATCCGGCAACTCCGGCTGCGGGACATCGGCGGGATCATCGTCATCGACTTCATCGACATGGTGCTCGAGTCGAACCGAGACCTGGTGTTACGCAGGTTGACCGAATGTCTGGGCCGGGACCGCACCCGCCACCAGGTCGCTGAGGTCACCTCCCTAGGCCTGGTTCAAATGACCAGGAAGAAGGTCGGTACCGGCCTTCTAGAGGCGTATTCCAGCACCTGCGAGTACTGCAAGGGTCGCGGCGTGGTGGTGTGCGATGATCCAGAGAACGTGCGCAGCCAGCCGGTGCCGGTTCCCGTACCGGCTCCGGAACCGGTTGGGGCGCTATCGTTGACCTCTGCGACCCCTGCGCAATCGTTGGCCCCTGCGCAGCCAGCCACCCGCGCAATGACGCGGCGTCGGCGGGCCGCCTCGCGGCCCGCTGGACCGCCCGCCGCAGAGCTGCCGGAGGGTGTTGAATCGGCGGCTCCAGTTCTTCGCGATACCGCACATGAGGTCAGCACCCCGGTGTGACCGGTCCGGGCGGCGGGCCGTACCCTCGTCGAGGCGGCCCGCTAGTTCGGCTGGCCTAGGCCTGTCTATAGTCACCATTCGAGTAGTTACCATCCCAGAAGCCAGGAGTACCACCCGATGTACGCGATCGTGAAGACCGGCGGCAAGCAGTACAAAGTGGCCGTCGGAGACGTCGTCGAGGTGGAAAAGCTTGCTGGCGACCCCGGGACCGAGGTCAGCTTGCCCGCTGTGCTGCTTGTCAACGACTCTTCTGTGATCACCGATGCGGTCGCCCTGAGCGCCGCCTCGGTCCGTGGCACAGTGGTCGCGCAAGTCAAGGGCCCCAAGATCCGAATTCACAAGTTCAAGAACAAGACTGGCTATCACAAGCGTCAGGGTCACCGACAGCAGCTGACCCGCGTCGAGGTTACCGGCATAGTGACGGGGGTGTGAACACCGATGGCACACAAGAAAGGCGCGTCCAGCTCCCGCAACGGCCGCGATTCCAATGCCCAGCGACTCGGGGTGAAGCGATTCGGCGGCCAGGTGGTCAACGCAGGCGAGATCCTCATCCGCCAGCGCGGCACCAAGTTCCACCCGGGCGTACACGTTGGTCGCGGTAGAGACGACACCCTGTTCGCCCTTGCGGCGGGCTCGGTGCAGTTCAGCATCAGACGTGGACGCAAGACTGTCAACATTGTCCTGGCGTAGGTCTAAACCTGGTCCCCACCCCGACCGGTGGTTGATACCGGATTGAGGAGAAGCCAGAGTGTCCCGCTTCGTGGATCGAGTGGTGATTCACGTCGCTGCGGGCGATGGAGGCCACGGCTGCGCGTCGATACACCGGGAGAAGTTCACCCCCCTAGGTGGCCCCGACGGCGGCAACGGTGGTTGCGGCGGTGATGTCGTGCTGGTGATCGACCCCGGAGTGCACACCCTGCTCGACTTCCACTACCGCTCCCATGCGAGAGCCGCGAGTGGCAGGCCAGGGCAGGGTGGCAACCGCAACGGTGCCATGGGCGAAAACCTCGAACTGCGGGTGCCGGACGGCACCGTGGTGCTTACTCCCGACGGTGAAGTACTGGCTGACCTGGTGGGCGAGGGAACCCGGTTTGTCGCCGCAGCGGGTGGGCGCGGCGGGCTAGGTAACGCGGCGCTGACCTCCAGGGTCCGCAAGGCACCGGGCTTCGCCTTGCTTGGTGAGCCGGGGGACACCCGGGATCTGGTCCTGGAGCTGAAGTCGGTGGCCGATGTCGGGCTCGTCGGGTTCCCCTCAGCGGGCAAATCCTCCCTGGTGTCGGTGCTCTCAGCGGCCCGCCCCAAGATCGCCGACTACCCATTCACCACCCTGGTGCCCAACCTCGGTGTGGTCACTGCGGGCGAGACGGTGTTCACCGTGGCCGACGTCCCTGGGCTGATCCCCGGTGCCAGCCAGGGCAAGGGACTCGGGCTGGAGTTCCTGCGGCACATCGAACGGTGCGCCGTGCTGGTGCATGTCGTGGACTGCGCGACAGTGGGGCCCGGCCGCGATCCACTGTCCGATGTGGATGCCCTGGAACGGGAGCTCGCCGCTTACACTCCGCTACTGGGCGGCGAATTGGCCGCTCGCCCCCGGTTAGTAGTGCTCAACAAGATTGATGTCCCGGACGCTCGCGAGCTGGCTGACATCGTGTTGCCGGAACTCGCGGCTCGCGGGCTGCCGGTGCATTGCGTGTCTGCGGTGACCACGGAAGGCCTGCGGGAGCTGCGTTTTGCGCTCGGCGCGGCCGTGCGCCAGCACCGCGTGTCGCTGCCCCCAGGCGAACCGACTCGGGTGGTGCTGAACCCCACGGCGATCGACGAGTCCGGTTTCGAGGTCGCGGCTGACCCCGATCGGCCGGAGGGGTTCATCGTCCGTGGCGAACGCCCGCAGCGGTGGGTGCGCCAGACGAACTTCGACAACGCCGAGGCTGTCGGCTACCTCGCCGACCGGCTGGCCCGGCTCGGCATCGAGGATTCACTGGCCGCTGCGGGTGCCCGAGCTGGGTGCCCGGTCACCATCGGCCACGTCACCTTCGACTGGGAACCGTCCACGCCGGCTGGAACGACTGCGGTGTGCCTCGGCGGCCGGGGGACAGACTGGCGGTTGACCAGCGACGAGCGCCCCAACGCGACTCAACGCAAGGCCGCCCGCCGCGTGCGGCGCGGGCCATTCATCGACGGCGAGGCAGAGCAGGAGTGAGCCTGGCCCGGCAGGCCGTGGCGCAAGCCCGGCACCTGGTGGTCAAGATCGGCTCGTCCTCGCTCACCACGGCTACCGGCGGGCTCGACCGGGCCAGATTGGACGCCTTGGTCGATGCGCTCGCTGCCCGCGTCGCGGCCGGCACCCAACTGGTCCTGGTGTCCTCGGGTGCCATCGCCGCCGGGCTGGCGCCATTGGGGCTGCGCCGCCGGCCCCGCGATCTGGCCACCCAACAGGCCGCGGCCAGCGTCGGACAGCTGGCGCTCGGGTACGCCTACACACAATCCTGGGCCCGACATGGCCGTACCGTCGGGCAGGTGCTGCTGACCTCCGATGACATGGTCCGGCGCGCGCACTACCGCAACGCGCAGCGCACGTTCGCTCGGCTGCGTGGACTCGGCGTGGTGCCGGTCGTCAACGAGAACGACACCGTGGTGACCGACGAGATCCGGTTCGGCGACAACGATCGGCTCGCGGCCCTGGTCGCGCACTTGGTGGGTGCTGATGCTCTGGTGCTGCTCTCCGACGTCGGCGGACTCTATGACAGTGACCCTCGGCTCGGCGCGGCTCGGCTGGTTCGGGAGGTGACTGGTCCGGCTGACACCCGCAGTGTGCGGGCCGGTCACGGCGGTACGTTGGGTACCGGGGGGATGGCCTCTAAGCTTGACGCCGCGACGGTGGCCTCTCAGGCAGGGGTGCCGGTGCTGCTGGCCGCCGCGACGCAGGTCGGACGCGCCCTGGGGCCAGCCGATGTCGGTACCGCTTTCGCGGCTACCGGGGCGCGGTTATCGGCTCGCCGGTTCTGGTTGCGCCACGCTGCGGGTGCGGCCGGCCGGTTACGGCTCGACGACGGGGCGGTCCGCGCGGTGGTGCACCGTCGGCGTTCACTGCTTGCGGCCGGCATCACCGGCGTCGAGGGTGACTTTGCGGCTGGCGACGTGGTGGAGCTGCTGGACGCCCACGGCGTCGTGGTCGCTCGGGGAATGGTGGGGTTCGACGCGACCGAGCTTCCCGAGCTGATCGGTCGTTCCACCCGCGACCTCCCGGCGGAGCTGCGCCGCGAGGTCGTGCACGCCGATGATCTCGTGGCGGTATGATTCCCAGAGACTAGGCTCGGGCAGCGTGCAGCTGCGACCGACCCCTGACACGCCCACCGAGTCTGCGGCGGCGATCGTCGCCCAGTGCGCCCGAGAGGCGCAGCGCGCCGCTCCCACTCTGGCTAGCGCGTCCGACGAGGCCATCGACGCCGCGCTGGACGCCATGGCGCGGCGGCTGACCGCCTGCGCCGCTGACCTGCTTGCCGTGAATTGCGCCGATATCGCCGCCGCCGAGCAGGGCGGGATGACCCAGGCGCTGATCGACCGCCTTCGCCTGGGCGAAGCGCGGCTGACCGAGATGGCCAGCCAGCTCGCGCTGCTCGCCCAGGTCCCGTTCCCGCCACGGGACCGGGTGCTGGAAGATCGTCCGGACGGCTTGCGGCTGATCGAGCGCCGCCGCCCGGTTGGTGTGGTGGGTGCCACCTACGAAGCTCGCCCCAACGTCACCGTCGATGTCGCCTCACAGCTGGTGAAGTCCCGAAACGCTGGGGTGCTGCGAACCGGGTCAGCGGCACTGCGCTCGGCGCTGGCGCTGCGCGAGCAGGTCATCGCACCGGCGCTGGCCGACGCCGGGCTGGACCCCGGCGCGGTGGCGCTGGTGCCCGACCCACGCCGGGGCTGCGCCGTCGCCCTCATGCAGCAACCCGAGCTGATCCCGTTGGTCATCGTGCGGGGCAGCGGAGAAACCACCCGGATGCTGGCTGCTGAGGGCGCCCGCCATGGGGTGCGGGTGTTGGCCCACGCCGACGGCGGCGGCGTGCTCTACATCGACGCTGCCGCCGATGCCACGCTGGCCATCGAGTTGCTCGTGGCCGGACTGGACCGGCTAGGTGTCTGCAACCGGGTCAACCTCCTGCTGGTGGACGAACGCGTCCCGGACCGGTTGCACGATGCGCTGCTCGAGGCGGCCCGACAGCGCGGGATCGCGCTGTCCCTGCCGCCGCACGCCCACCCGCTCGGGCACGAGTGGGCGTTGGACACTGGCCGGGAGGCAACGCTGACCGTGAGCCGGGTGGCCAGTCCGGGGCACGCCGCTGACGTCGCGAACCAGGAGACGTCAGGACTGGCCGCCACGATCGTCACCAGCGATGCGGCTGCCGCCCGTGAGTTTCTGGATGGCTACACCGGCACGGGGGCGTTCTGGAACGCCAGTACCCGCCTGCTGGACGGGTTCAAGTTGCGGCGGGTCCCAGAGACGGGGATCAATCTCGACCGGGTGCCCGGGCCGCGTGGGCCGGTCACCTTCGCTGACCTGT
Source organism: Pseudonocardiaceae bacterium (assembly GCA_049673305.1). Classification (GTDB taxonomy): domain Bacteria; phylum Actinomycetota; class Actinomycetes; order Mycobacteriales; family Pseudonocardiaceae. The sequence goes on from JBATXM010000272.1 coordinate 22,471, forward strand.
ACCTGCGACAGTTCGTGATCATCCCGGCGCACTGCGCTGGCGGATGACACCGAGGTAACCGGCGATGGCGAGTGCGGTCAGCGTCCAGACCAGAGCTTGGAGTATCCAGGTGAACGCGGTGAACACTTGGCCAAGCGGACTGGACGTGTCGAAATCGCAGCGGTCGCTGATACCCACTGGGGCCAGCGGCACGCTGCGGTCGATCCCTATTCCGATCTGCTCGACCAGAGAGCACGGCGAATGAGGATCGTCGGTGTGGCTGGTGCGCGCGGTGACGTAGCGGCCCGGGCCAAGGGGGGTGTGCCCAGCGGCAACACCCAGCCCCGCCGCGATGCCGATCACCAGCCCAAGGGCTAGCACAGCACGGCTGGCGCGGTAGCCATACCCGGCGAGCGCTCCCCACAGCCAGTGCGCGCTCCTGCTCAGCGCGCCACCGAGCTCACCGCGTCGGTAAAGGTCCCGCTGCTGGGCGATGAGGACTTCCCGCGCGGTAGCTTCGTGGCCACTGGCTCGCAGCGCGGCGGCAAGTTGCTGGTAAGGCTGAGGTCGATAATCACGGGTGTGGTGGATGATTAAATGCAGCCACTCATGCCAGTCGACCGCATGAAGCGACGTGTAGGCGAGGCCAGAGAGGGTGAGCCGCCGCGCTGGTGCAGCACAGCTCGTCCTGGTGGCCGCACCGTGTGGGCAGATTACGTCGGCCGGCAGGAACAGGTGCTTGGCCGTGGCGTCCTCCAAGTCAAGGACCGGCCCTGCTGGGTTGGTCAGCTTCGCGTGGTTGAGGTTCAGTTGTCCACTGATGTTGGCGTCGGCGAGCCGCACGGCGCTGTCGTGACAGTGTCCGGTGGCGGTGAACCCCTCGGCGAACAGGTCGCTGTCCACTCGGAGGTGCTCGCCAGTGAGGGCGGGCCCGGCGGGGTTGGTCAGCTTCGCGTAGCTGAGGTTCAGTTGTCCACTGATGTGGGCGTCGGCGAGCCGCACGGCGCTGTCGTGACAGTGTCCGGTGGCGGTGAACCCCTCGGCGAACAGGTCGCTGTCCACTCGGAGGTGCTCGCCGATGAAGGCGGGCCCAGCGGGGTTGGTCAGCTCCGCGTGGTCGAGGTTGAGTTGGCCGGTGATATGGGCGTCCGGCAGCCGCACGACGCCATCTTCGCCGTGCCCGGTGGCGGTGAACCCGTCGAGGAACATCCCGCCCTGGACGTCGAGGTGGTCACCGATAAGGGCGGGCCCAGCCGAGTTGATCAGTGCCGCGCCAGCCAGGTTGAGTTGGCCGCTGATGTGCGCACCGGGCAGCCGCACCGCGCCCCGCTCGTAGTGTCCCGTGGCCGTGAACCCTTCGGCGAGCACCAGGCCGCCCTCGACGCGCAGGCCGTCGCCAATGAGGGCGGGCCCGGCTGGGTTGGCCAGCTCCGCGCCGTTGAGGTTGAATTGGCCGATGATGTGGGCGCCCGGCAGCCGCACCGCACCGAGCTCGCCGTATCCGGTGGCGACGAACCCCCCGCCGAACACGTCGCCCTCGACGTGCAGGCCGTCGCCGATGAGGGCGGGGCCGGCCTCGTTGGTCAGCCGCGCGCCGTTGACATTGAGCTGGCCCTTGATATGGGCGCCGAACAGCCGCACCGCACCGTAGTCGCCCGCTCCGGTGGCCGTGAATCCATCACCGAGCAGAACGTCACCATCGACGTGGAGGCCGTCGCAGTCCAGCGCCAAAAGATGCGAGCCCGCCAAGGTCAACCAGGGCAGGTGGGCACTGACCAGCAGTACAGTGCGCTCGAAGAAGCAGCCTCGCAGCTCGATACCCACGGCGGCCGGAACATGGGTGAGGTCAAGCATCCCGGTGATCCTCGCTCCATGGACACGCACCCCCAGCGGGTCAAGACGCTCACCGCTGCGTCCTAGAACCAGTTCCCGCAAGAGCTCGGCGCGGATGGTGTACCGAGGGTTGTCCGTGGTGCCTAACTGCTCAGTGCTGAGTGTGCTGCACTCAACCACGCAGCCCGACGCCAAGGCGCCGGCTAGCGCCCGTTCCCTTGACGAGACCTCGCTGAGACCCTTGCTCACCACGATTATCCAACCGCCGGTTGCTCGTTGAGGTCCTACCTTATCGCCGCTGGGGTTGATCCCGGATGGCTCACCTAGGCTGCACCCATGTCTGGCCGGCGACTCGGAGTCATGGGCGGGACTTTCGACCCGATTCACCATGGCCACCTCGTTGCCGCCAGCGAGGTGCAAGCCCGTTTCGAGTTGGACGAGGTCGTGTTCGTGCCCACCGGGATCCCGTGGCAGAAGAATGCGCGTGAAGTGAGCCCAGCCGAAGACCGCTACCTCATGACCGTCATCGCTACCGCGTCTAACCCTCGGTTCTCCACCAGTCGGGTGGATATCTACCGCCAGGCTCCCACGGTCACTGTCGACACGCTCACCGACCTGCGCACCCAGTTCCCGGAACATGAGATGTTCTTCATCACCGGCGCTGATGCGCTGGCGCAGATACTGTCCTGGAAGCGGGTGGACGAGCTGTTCGACCTGGCCCACCTGGTCGGGGTGACCCGCCCCGGGTTCCACCTTGACGGCAAACACCTGCCGGACCGTGCGGTGAGCCTGGTCGAGGTGCCCGCTCTGGCGATTTCCTCGACAGACTGCCGGCAGCGCGTCGGGCGCGGCCAGCCCGTCTGGTACCTGGTGCCCGACGGGGTGGTGCAGTACATCAGCAAGCGCGGCCTGTACCGGGCCGACCTGCGCTAACGTTGCCGCACCCCCTCTGAGCTGCATCGTCACCCGTTTGGCAGCGTTGGTCGCCGTTGGCCTTTTGTGGACGTCTTGCGGACAATCTGCGGACAGCTAGAGATCATTTTCACCGTCCCCCGTAGACGCGAAAACTATCCTTTGTGGACACATACTCAGTAGACTGATCGGCGCCCGTGCGCCGCCTACTGACCCGGCACCAGACGGCCCTCAGTAAGCGGCCCCAGGCGGTGCAGGAACACCAACACCGGGGCCTTGACCGGAGAGAGGTCCGGCCATGGCCAACGTCCCCACCACCACACTGCCCGCCGGGCAGGCCAACAAGCTCGCCGTGCTGCTCGACGCGCTGGACGGCGTGGTGATCTCCGACAGCGAGCGGACCTCCCTGAACTGGCTGGTCGGGTTCGAGGCGTACACCGTGGAGAACATTGCCGAGGTGATCACCCGTGCCCGGCAGACCCGGTAGCCGAAATGTTCGTTTTGACCACTTTCGGTGATCTTGCAAAATAGTGGCTCTGAATAGCGGTGATCCTGCGATCGGGATCTTCATTTCCCCAGGTCACAAAAACTGTCGATCCGCGCCGATCAGCCGCCACGGTGGCGTCGGAGTTCACGGTGCGCAGTGTTCACCACCAGGGCGCGGCGTAGCCTGTCGCTACCTCCTTGCCGAGGTTCCACCCCGAGGTAGCTCCCCGGGGCATCGGCAGGGGATGTCCCGGCAAGGGCAGGGAGTTTCGTGGACGTTGACGACGACGCGCGGACGATCGGCGCCCGGTTGCGCCAGATCCGCAAGTCCCGGCGCAAGTCACTGGTGGTGATCGCTGGGCTGGCGGGGATCAGCAAGTCGAAGCTGTCCTGCATCGAACGCGGAGAGATCGCGCTCGACAGCCGATCCGAGATCGTGGCCCTGGCGAACGCGTTACGGATCGCACCGTCGGAGCTGACCGAGCTACCGGTACCAGCACCCTCCAACGGACACGCTGATAGCGCCGTCGATGTGGTGCGTCTCGCGCTGATGGCGGTTGGCCGTAAACGGCCCGGAGGGCAGGTGGTCTCGTTCGAGGAATTACGGGCGAGGGCAAACGCGATTGAAGGTACTGACTACCGAAGTCGCGGCGTCGCGCTGCCGGGCCTTATCCGGGACTTGCACAGCACCCTGGCTGCTGGGCGGGACGTGGCCGAGTTACTCGACCTGGCGGTGATGGTACATGCCCAAACCACCCGAGGCTGGCTGTATGTCGTGGGCGCCCCGCTGGACCTGCGGCGAGAGGCGGCCACGCTGGCCCAGCGGATGGCGGAGGAGCGCGACGACCCGACCACGCTGGGCATAGCCGCGTGGGGTGCTGTGAACGAGATGGTCGCAGCCGGTGCGTTCGGCCTGGCCCAGGATGAGCTGGACTCGGTGACCGTGCCGACGACCAGTCCGGAGTCGATGCAGCTTGCGGGCATGCTCGCATTGTCCAGATCGCTGGTGGCCGCTGCGGACAAGCGGCCTGGTGATGTGGATGCCGCGCTAGAGTATGCCGCTGAGCTGGCGCAGCGCACTGGCCAGGGCAATGCGTACTTGATGGGGTTCGGGCCGACGAACGTGGGCCTCTGGCGCATGGCCGCAGCTCTGGAGGTCAGGGACTACGAGCGCGCCGCCACCATCGCGGAGGGCTTGAACCCGAAGGCGCATCCCAGCAGGGAGCGCCGGGCCACGTATTGGATGGACTACGGTCGGGCGCTGGCCCGGCTGCGGGGTCGCCAGGACGACGCTGTGAAGGCGCTGCGCATCGCCGAGGAACTGTTCCCGATGCGAGTGCTCCGTAACCCGTTCGCTCGGGAAGTCATCGGGGAACTGGTCACGCGGTCCCGGCGGGACCTGGTCGGGCGGGAGTTGCGGGGGATGGCGTACCGGGCGGGCTTTCCCGTGTAGCCCGTCGAGGGAAATCGGGGGGACTTCCCGTATGCAGGGGACATCGGCTACCGGCCGATCGTTCACCGTTGTCAACCGTGACCAACGACACCAACAACGCACCAGCGACACGGCCGGCCAGCGGCAACCGTCGAACGATCCCCATCACGGAAGGCGCGACCGCGATCGCGTCTCGCGACAACCGCAAGGCGATCCCTGTCAGTTGTGCGCTGCGTCGGGGTCCGAGGGGTTTCGCCAATCTGGTGGTGGAGCGGAAGCCCAACGGTGAGATAGTGCTCGACCCGCATGTGACCGGCGCGTGCGTGATCATCCTCGATGAGAACGCCGCGACGGCGCTGTTCGAGGTTCTCCGGACGTGGCTGCGCCGATGAACGATCACCCGGCCACCGTGCCCGGTGCGCGCGAGGGGCACCCGGTGAGGAGCCCGGCGCGCTGGGCGCGGTCCACACTGGACTACCACGCGCACCTGCCGCTGCCCGAGGGGGATCACCCCCGGGCGTGCTCAAGGCCCGCTGTGGTGCCCTGATGTTGTCGAGCACTCCCTGCCACGATCAGCCACCACCGGGCCTGACTTGCGCGGACTGTCAAATGATCTTCCTTGTGGACTCCAATGCCTGGAGCCCACGAGATGAGTGAATCTCCGGCTGGCCGCCGGTGCAGCCTGCCCCACCACCGCTTCGGCTCCCGGCGGCCACCGGTCCCACCAACCACCCCCCGGTCCTAGACCAGGCCCCGGGGAGGGCACTACCCCACTCGAGGAGAACATCCACGATGAGCCCACCATCAGAGCGCGGCGGCGGTGTTCCCCTCTTGCGCGACATCGACGGCACCCCCGTTGCCTTCCACCGCCAGGTCGAACAGGTCGCGGTGGATGCCGTAGGCGAGGGACCCGGGGCGCTGTTCTCCCGGCTGCACCAGCGAGGTGAGGTCCTCGGCTGGGACACCCACCTGCTGTACGTCCGCCTGGAGCGCGACGGACACACAGTCGCCCTGCGACCCGACCTCGTGCGCGTCCTCACCACGGACGGTGGCTGATGACCACCACGTGGTTCACCCCCCAGCGCGGGACCGACCCAGCGGCATCAACCGCACCGAAGTCTGGGATCACGGTGCATTGGCGGCTCTGCGCTCGAACACGGGCCTGGCTGACCGACCGACCCCAGACCCGCAAGTTCGTCCGCGCGATCTTCGACGAGCTCGCTGAGCTGGAGCGGGCCGGGCACCCCCCCGACATCCTCACCACCGTCGGGTACCTGCTCTTCGAGTACCAGATCCGCACCCGCACCGGGCGATGTCACGGCTGCCGGCGCGCCCGGCGGC
>JBATXM010000273.1:0-13663 GCA_049673305.1 Pseudonocardiaceae bacterium
CACTATTTTCGCGGCTTCATCCTTATACTCAGGAGTGAACACCCGACGGTTCTTTGACACGTATTTCCTCTCTTCCGGGAAGGGAACCCTAGTGGGTTCGCTATCCGGAAGATCGGGGGCCCCTCAGCCCGATCATGGGGGGAGACACATCGGGCTATTGACCGTCTCGGGAGCCTGATACATCTCGTTGGGAGGAGGTAAGGTAGCGACGCAGCGACTCGGTGCAGGCGGTGATCTGGTGGATGCGCACATGCTCGTCACGGGTGTGCGCGAGGTTGGGGTCGCCCGGTCCGTAGTTCAGCGCGGGGATCCCCAGTGCGGCGAAGCGGGACACATCCGTCCACCCGTATTTCGCGACGGGGGCCAGCGCGATGGCGGCCAGGAACTCTCGGGCCGCTGGCGCGTCTAGCCCCGGCAGCGCACCGCAAGCACCGTCGGTGAACTCAATCTCGAACCCGTCAAGCACCTCCTGGACGTAGCGCTGAGCCTGCGACAGTGAGCGGTCCGGCGCGAATCGGAAGTTGACCTGTACCTGGCAGGTGTCGGGCACCACGTTGCCAGCGACGCCGCCAGAGATGCCGACCGCCTGCAGCCCCTCCCGGTAGGTGCACCCGTCGATCTCGACGCTGCGCGACCGATAGCCGGCCAGCCGGGCCAGCACCTGACCGGCGGCATGGATCGCGTTGTCCCCCAGCCACGCCCGGGCACTGTGCGCGCGGCGCCCGGTCGTGCGCACCGTGGCCCGCAGGGTGCCCTGGCAGCCGGCCTCCACCAGACCGCCGGTGGGTTCGGCCAGAATCGCCAGCTGCGCGGCCAGCCATTCGGGATATTCCCGCTCGATCCGTCCCAGACCATTGCGGGCCGCCTCGACCTCCTCGCAGTCATAGAGCACCACGGTCAGGTCGCACACCGGCTCGGGCACCGTGGCCGCGAGGTGCAGGATCATCGCGTCGCCCGACTTCATGTCCGACGTGCCGCAGCCATAGAGCAGCTCGCCGCGGCGCTGGCTGGGCAGGTTCCCAGCGAGGGGCACCGTGTCCAGATGCCCGGCCAGCAGCACCCGCCGCGAGCGGCCCAGCTCGGTGCGGGCCAGCACGGTATTGCCGCAGCGCAGCAACCGCAGGTGCGGCGCCTGCGCGGCCAACGCTTGGGCCACCGCATCGGCCAGCGCGTCCTCCTCCCCCGACACACTGGGCACGTCCACCAGCGCGGCGGTCAAGTCCACCGGGTCAGCCCTCAGATCCAGCTCCACGTCCACGGGTGCGACGGTAGCTGCTTGATCTCAGGCGCTACCGTGGGCCGTCGTGCACCATCCGCAGAACGCTTGCGCCCACGGCGTGGGGCTGGCCACCCTGACGCACGCCGGCGCTGTGCTGGACACCTGGTTCCCGAATCCGGCAGTGGGCCTGCCAGCAGACGCCGAGGCCGGCACCGTGCGGGTAGCACCGGAGGAGGTGCCCGAGGAGTTCGCCGCGCTGCTCGGCCCCGATCCGGCCCGGGGCGTCGAGCTGATGGTGGTGCGCACGGCAGTGGCGGACCTGCAAGCCCCACCAGCCGACGCGCACGATGTCTACCTGCGCCTGCACCTGCTCTCGCACCGCCTGGTCACTCCGCGCAGTATCAACCTGGACGGGGTTTTCGGGCTGCTGTCCACCGTGGTGTGGACCAGCTTCGGGCCGTGCCCGGTGGCGGGCTTCGAGGCTATCCGAGGGCGGATGCGCCACCGTGGTCCGGTCACCGTCTACGGGGTGGACAAGTTCCCGCGAATGGTCGACTACGTGGTGCCCTCGGGGGTGCGAATCGCCGATGCGGACCGGGTGCGGCTAGGCGCTCACCTGGCCTCCGGCACCACGGTGATGCATGAGGGGTTCGTCAACTTCAACGCCGGCACGCTCGGTAGGTCGATGGTGGAGGGTCGCATCTCCTCCGGGGTCATCGTCGGTGCTGACTCCGATCTGGGTGGCGGTGCGTCGATCATGGGAACGCTGTCGGGCGGCGGCACGGAGCAGATCTCGATCGGTCGGCGCTGCCTGGTCGGCGCCAACGCCGGGATCGGGATCTCGCTGGGCGACGACTGTGTGGTGGAGGCCGGTCTGTACGTGACTGCGGGGACCAAAGTGACGCTGCCCACTGGCAGGGTGGTGAAGGCGCGCGAGCTGTCAAGCGCCGACGGAGTGTTGTTTCGCCGAGACTCGGTCACCGGTGCGGTGCACGCGGTGTACCGCACGGGTAAAGCCGGTATCGAGCTCAACGCCATGCTGCACTCCAACGATTGACCTTTCGAACTCCAACGGTTGATCTTTTGGCCAACTTCGACCAGCTTCGACCAGCAAGGACGGGGGTTCACTAGGATCGAGGCGATGAGCGCCCTCAGCCATGACCGCCCTAGCAGCCCCCGGGGGACCAGCAAAGCTGGCAAGCTCGTCACGCTGGGCGATCCGGTCCAGTCCCGACCGTCCGACCCGACCGCGCACCTGTTGCGGGCCGCGCTGGACACTCGGCTGCGTGCCCTGCTCGCCCACGACCCGGGCACCCGGGTGGGTGCGGACCCGGAAGAATTGCATCAGATGCGCGTCGCGGTGCGCCGGATACGAGCCATGCTCAAAGCTGCCCGTCCGCTACTGGACCAGGCCTGGGCCGACGATCTGCGCGCCGAGTTGGGCTGGTTGGGCCGAGCGCTCGGGCCGGTGCGGGATGCCGATGTGCTCATCGAGCGCCTGCGCGGCCGCGCGGTGGCCTTCAACGACACCAGCCGCGAGGCGGTGGAGACCCTGATCGAGGCGCTGGTAGCGGACCGGGAGACCGCTCGGGCCGAGATGCTCGCCGTGCTGGGCAGCCGCCGCTACACCGCCTTGCTGCGCCGGCTGGCTACCGCGGTATCTCGACCACTGCCCACCCCGCGCGAGCACCTCGCGGCTCCCCCACTGGTCGAGCTGGTCCGTACCGAATATCGCAGGTTGTCCAAGGCGGTGCGGGCCGCTGGCGAGAACCCACCCGACGAAGTTCTGCATGCCCTGCGGATCCGAGGCAAGCGGCTACGCTACACCGGTGAGCTAGCCGCTACCTCGGGTCGCAAGCCGGTGCGCAAGCTGGTGGAGTCAACAGTGGCGCTGCAGGACGTGCTGGGCGAGCACCAGGACGCCTGCGTGGCCCAGCACCGGGTGATGCTGCTGCTCGACGACCTTGGTGACATCGCCGATGTCAGCGTGGCCTTCGTCGCCGGGCGGTTGGTGGAGCGCGAAGAGCTCAGCCGCATGACGACCCGGCAGGCCTGGCTGGCTGCGTGGCAGCAGGTGCAGCACCAAGCGCGCTCGTTGGACCCCGCAGTGTGACGCGAAGAGCCGAGACTTCGGTCGCTATCTGCCCGATCAGCTCGCGAGGCGGTGTACTGCGGCGGCGATCCGCTCGTCGGTGGCGGTCAGGGCCACCCGGACGTGCCGGGCGCCAGCGGGGCCGTAGAACTCACCGGGGGCGACGAGCACACCGCGCTCGGCTAGCCGGGTCACCGTGTCCCAGCACGGCTCGCCTGCAGTGCACCACAGGAACAGCCCACCCTGCGACTGCCGCACCCGCAGCCCGGCTTCCTCCAGCGCAGGTACTAACAGCGCTCGACGCCGCGCGTACCGGTCCCGCTGGCGCGTGAGGTGCGCATCGTCGGACAACGCGGCCACCATCGCCTGCTGCACCGGCCAAGGGACGATCATCCCGGCGTGTTTGCGCACCGCGAGCAGGGCGGCGACCAGCTCAGGGTCACCGGTCACAAAACCGGCCCGGTAGCCGGCCAGGTTGGACGACTTGGACAGCGAGTGCACCGCCAGCAACCCACGGTGATCCCCACCGGACACCTGCGGGTGCAGCACCGAGACCGGACATGCCTCCCATCCCAAAGCGAGGTAACACTCGTCGGAGGCGACCACCGCGCCGATCTCGCGAGCTTGGCGTACCGCGCTGGCAAGCACCTTGGCAGGCGTGATCTCACCGGTGGGGTTGCGCGGCGAGTTCAGCCAACGCAGCCGGGTGCCCAGCACGGCCGGCTCGTCATCGGCAAGGCGCACCGCAGTGGCGCCGGCCAGGCAGGCACCGACCTCATAGGTGGGATAGGCCAGTTCCGGCAGCGCGACGACATCACCGGAGCGCAGGCCGAGCAACGTGGGTAACCAGGCCACCAGCTCTTTGGAACCCACCGTCGGCAGCACCGCCTCGACCGGCACGCCAGTCACGCCGTACCGGCGCGCCAGAGCCCCCACGGCGGCTTGACGAAGCTCTGGCGTGCCACCCGTGGCTGGGTAACCCGGCAGCGCCGACGCGGCATGCAACGCATCGCGCGCCACGTCGGGAACCGGGTCCACCGGAGTGCCAACAGACAGATCGACCACACCGCCCGGATACTCCCTTGCCCGGCAGGCTACCCCCGCGAGGCTGTCCCAGGGGAAGTCAGGGAGGGCAAAGCTCACTCCTCGTTCTGTGGTGGCAGCTCGGCGATCATCGGCGGGTCGTACTTGACCGGGCCGACCTTGGACGCTCCGCCGGGAGAGCCCAGGTCGGTGAAAAAGTCGACATTGGCCTTGGTGTAGTCCTTCCACTGCTCCGGGACATCGTCCTCGTAGTAGATGGCCTCCACAGGGCAGACAGGCTCGCAAGCACCGCAGTCGACGCACTCGTCGGGCTGGATGTAGAGCATCCGTTCACCCTCGTAAATGCAGTCTACGGGGCACTCTTCGATGCACGATCTGTCCATGACGTCCACGCAGGGCTCTGCGATCACGTATGTCACGGGGTTTCTCCTGCTCCTCACTCGCGGTACCCGGTACGGGCCGTCTCCCTGCACAGTATCTAGGCCTACCCAGGTGCCGCCCAACGGCCCCGCCACTCACGAGTGGGCCAGTGCCCGACCCAGCACCACAGCGGCCGGAATCATGCCGCCACCCAGCAACAGCACCAGACGCCAGTCCGCGGTAAGCAGCACGTCACCGCTCAGTCCGCCGACCCCGAGCGCACCGAACGCCAACACCCACACCACCAGCGGGACCGCGGCCAGCACCCGGGGCCCACCGAGCTCCGCCGCGCTACGAACCAACCACGGCGTGCTCACCGCGGCGAGCAGGATCGTGATCGGAAGCGGCACCGCACCCACCCGCAGCGGGAGGTACAGTACCTCCACCACAGCCAGAGCGAGGGCATCGAACACCAGCACCACTAGGGTAATGCGGGAGAGCAAGCTCACTGAGGTATCCGCTGAGGCATCTCTGGGGGCGCCACCACCGGGCCGGGCAGCCCACCGAACAGATCGTCGTGCGCGCCCGCAGCCGCACCACGCGCGAGGGTGAAGTACTCGATGTCGAACACTGGCCGGGCCACCCCGTCGGATAGCGCGAACGCGACGTGCGGGCCCTCGGTCCATACCGTGATCTGGGTGGCGTGAGCGCGCATCGCCGCCAGCATGGCGCTGCGGTGCGCGCTGACGTCCAGGGTGGTAGTCACCTCAGCATCGGACCCCCCAGGCAACCCATGGGGCCCCGGCAGCGGGAAAGGCAGCCCAGGCATCGCTCGCAGCGCGATGATCCCCTGGGCCACCGCTGAGACTGGCCGCACCGCCCAGAACACCCGGGCCACCTCAGAGATCTGAGCGGCTGCGGCCATCGTCACCTGGTGAGCCCGGACGTGATCAGGGTGCCCGTAGCCGCCGTCCGGACCGTAGCTCACCACAACCTGGGGGCGCACCTGGTCGAGCACCTCGACCAGCGCGTCAACCTGCTCGGGGAATATCCCAGCGGCGAACGCCCTCGGGTGCAACTCAGCCGGTGCGCTTGCCCTGGCACCGGGTTCGGCGACCATGCCAGAGTCGCGCCACCGGCCGATCCCCCCGAGAAATCTCTGGTCGATGGTACCGAGCGCGGCACAGGCGGCCCGCAGCTCGGCCAGCCGGTAGCCACCGAGTTGGTCAGCACGGTCGGCGGCCAGGCCGCGCAACTCGCCGATGAGCACCTCACCCTGCTCGCCGAGCGTGCACGTCACCAAGACCACCGCAACACCGGCGGCAGCGTAGTGAGCGATCATCCCCCCAGTCCACAACGTCTCGTCATCGGGATGCGCATGCACCCCCACCAACGCGCTCATCTCCCCTCCCGCCCCCGCATTGCGCGGGCTGAGCGGGGTAAATCGTTGCTGTTAACCACGCTGAGCCCGCTCAACGCGGAGGGGGACCAGTGGCAGGCGACGTGATTGGTCAGCGGTGGGATCTCGGTGGTGCAGCGGTGGCGTTGGGTGTCGGTGAGGTGGGTGGCGAACAGGGGGCAGCGGGTCCGGAACCGGCAGCCTGACGGTGGATTCGCTGGGTTGGGGACGTCGCCAGTGAGGATGATCCGCTCTCGGGCTCGCTCCTTTCGCGGGTCAGGTAGCGGGATCGCCGAGATCAGGGCCTGGGTGTAGGGATGCGCCGGCGCGCTGAACAGCTCATCGGAGGTGCCGGTCTCTACGATGCGGCCCAGATACATCACGGCGATCCGGTCGGCCACATGGCGCACCACTGACAGGTCATGGGACACGAACAGGTAGGACAGGCCCAGTTGCGCCTGCAGGTCCGCCAGCAGGTTGAGCACGCCAGCCTGGATGGAGACGTCCAACGCGGACACCGGCTCGTCCAGGATAAGAACCTTCGGGCGCAGCGCGAGCGCCCGGGCGATACCGATCCGCTGGCGCTGCCCCCCGGAGAACTCGTGCGGGAATCGGTTGCCGTGCTCGGGTTTGAGCCCAACCAGCCCGAGCAGCTCCCGCACGTCATCGCGTCCAGCGGCGCCGTAAAGACCGTGCACCCGCAGCGGCTCAGCAATGATCTCGTGCACCGGCAACCGAGGATCGAGTGCGGCGTAGGGGTCCTGGAAGACGATCTGCAACTCGCGCCGCAGCCGCTGCATGGCCTTGCGCGGCAGCGCAGTCAGCTCGGTGCCCTGGTAGTGAACATGGCCAGCCGTGGCCTCCTGCAGGTTGAGCAGCACGCGGGCCGTCGTGGTCTTGCCGCAGCCTGACTCACCGACCAGCCCCAGCGTCTCGTGCGGGTACAGGTCGAAGGACACGTCGCAGACGGCGTGCACGTCGCCGACCCGGCGGCGGAGCAGGCCGTGGCCACGCACCGGAAAGTGCTTGACTAGGTTGCGCACGGACAGCACCGGTTCCCGGGTCACGACGCGGTGTCCCAGGAGAGGGGGCGGAACACGTCACCGGGCTGCACACCGTCCAACTGGTCACTGAAGTGGCACGCTGAGAGATGCCCGCTGGTGCCGGTCGCCGCCAGCGGGGGCTCCTCGGCCGCGCAGATCGGCGCGGCCAGTGGGCAACGGGGGGCGAACGGGCATCCTGGCGGCATGGTGATCGCCGAAGGGGGCCCGCCGCTGATCGGATGCAGCCGTGGCGTCCGCACGTCCAGCCGAGGCTGGCTACCGAGCAGGCCCAGCGTGTAGGGCATCCGAGGGGTGTAGAAGATCTCCTCGACGGTGCCGGCCTCGACGACCCGGCCGGCATACATCACCAGCACCCGGTCCGCTTGCCCGGCGATCACGCCAAGGTCGTGCGTGATGAGCAGCATGGCCGCTGCGGCCTGCACCTTCGCGGTGTGCAACGCCTCCAGGACCTGCGCCTGAACGGTCACGTCCAGTGCGGTGGTGGGTTCATCAGCGATAATCACCTCAGGACTGTTGGCCATCGCGATCGCGATCACCACCCGCTGGCGCATCCCCCCGGAGAGCTCATGGGGGTAGTTGTTTACCCGCTCGGTCGGGTTGGGGATGCTGACCGCCTCAAGCAGCTCGAGCACTTGCGCACGCGCCGCGTCTCGGCTGACGTCATGGTGCGCCCGGATCGCCTCGGCGATCTGATACCCAACGGTGTAGACCGGGTTGAGCGAGGTCATCGGGTCCTGAAAGATCATCGAGATGCCCTGGCCGCGCACTCGGCACAGCTCGGAGTCCGACGCCCCGAGGAGCTCAATACCGTTGTGTGGATCCCCCGGATGAGTCCCCGAACGGCCCGCCGAACGACCACTGAAGCGCACCGACCCGGACGCCCGAGCCGAGCCGGGCAGTAAACCCATCACGGCCAGCGAGGTCGCCGACTTGCCGGAACCCGACTCACCAACGATGCCGAGCACCTCACCGCGATGCAGCTGGAAGCTCACCCCGCGCACGGCGTGCACCCCGCCTTCGTCGGTGCGGAACTCCACCCGCAGGTCCGTGACCGCGAGCACGACGTCGCCCGTAGAGGTCATGTCCGCACCCCTGCCTTCTGGGGGGCCTGCTGGGGGTCTAACGCGTCGCGCACACCGTCGCCAATGAAATTGATCGTCAGCGCGATCAGGATAATAAACAGCCCGGGAAAGAAAAACAGCCACGGCCGGGTATCCACCGCCGTTTGCGCCTCGCTGACCAGCAGCCCCAGCGAGGTGTCCGGGGGCTGCACCCCGAAGCCGAGGTACGACAGCGCCGTCTCCAACAGGATCGCGACCGAGACCAAAACGGTGGCGTTCACAATGATCGAGCCGAACGAGTTGGGCACCAGATGCCGGAAAATGATCCGCAGGTCGCTGGCACCGATCGATCTGGCCGCCTCCACGAACTCCTTCTCCCGCAGCGACAACACCACACCACGGGCGACCCGGGCGACGTAGGCCCAGTACAGCCCAGCGATGACGATGGCGATCAGCCACCAGCTACCCCCGACATTGTGCCCGAGCACGGCGGCAACGGCGAGCAGTGGCAGGGTAAGAACCAGGTCGGCGATCCGCATCAGCGCACTGTCGAGCCAGCCCCCGTAATAACCCGCGATGGCCCCCCAGATGGTTCCGACGACGGTGGCGAAGACCGCGACCAGCACCGAGATCCCGATCGAGATCTGCGTGCCGCGCAATACCTGGGCGAACGTGTCATGCCCCGCCGCGTCGGTGCCGAACGGGTGGCCCCACGACGGCGGCACCGACTCATCAGAGGTGAGATCGGAAACGGAGTAGTGCCACAACCAGCCACCGACGAAGGCCAGCAACACCAGCGCCAGCAGCACGACCAGGCTGGCCACAGCCAGCCGGTGTTGCCGGAAACGACGCAGGGCCAACTGCGCCTGGCTACGCTGCGCAACAGTGACATCTCGGTCACGCATAACGGATCCTCGGGTCGAGCACAGCATAGAACAGGTCAGCGGCCAGGTTGAACAGGATGACGAGGGTGGCCGAGATCAGCAGCCACCCCGCGACGGCGTAGACGTCGTCATGCTGAATCGACTCGAGCAGGTAACTGCCCGCTCCGCGCCATTGATAGACGTTCTCCGTGACGACGGCCCCGGAGATGATCGCGCCGAGATCCAGCGCGGTGACCGTGACCAGCGGGATCATCGCGGTGCGCAGCGCGTGCCGGGTCATCACCGTGGTACGGGAAAGCCCCTTGGCCCGGGCCAGCCGGACATAGTCGCTGTCCAGCACTTCGAGCATGGACGCCCGTTGGAAACGACTCCAGGCCGCGAAGGACAGCAGCGCCAGGGAGATCGTGGGCAGGATCATGTGACCCAGGATGTCGGTGATCGACGCCCACGCACCGCCCTGGACGTACACCGAGCTGTCACCGATGGTAAACAGCACCTGGTTCCCGACGGCGTCATTGACGCTGATGCCGGCTTCCTTGAGCAGGATCGCGAACCAGAACGATGGCATAGCCAGGAAGAGGAACCCGAAGAAGGTGAACGTGTAGTCGGTTGCGGAGTACTGCTTGACGGCACTGATGACCCCGACAATCACCGCGAGTGCCAGTGCCAGCAGCATCGCCAGCCCGATGAGGCGCAAGGTGACGAGGAATCGATGGGCCAGCTCGGGGCCAATCACCTGAGTGGACTGCACCGATGGACCAAAGTCACCGTGGATCACCCCGGTGATCCAATGCCAGTAGCGCGCCAGCAGCGGCTCGTCCAGATACAGCCGATGGGCCTCGAGCGCGAGGGTACGCGGCGGTGGTGGCGGGTTGCGGGTCTTGAGCTGTGACAACGGGTCGCCAGACAATGACACCATCACGAAGACCACAAACGTGGCGATGATCAGAATTGGCACCGACACGAGTATCCGGCGAACTGCGTAGGCGAGCATGGACTTGATCAGCTAGCGGGGCGCAAGGCCCACTGGGTGACGTTGTAGGGGGGGCCGTCCAGGGAGGCGTTGTCGCGGACGTTGGCGATGTTGTCGTACAGGGCGACAAAGGTCGGCTTCTGGTAGAGGGGCAGCACGTAGGCGTCCTTGGTCATCCGCCGGTCAGCCTGGTTGAGCGTCTCCCTGGCAAGCGACTCATCCGTCTGGCTGCCCGCTGCGGCGATCAGGCGGTCGACGTCCGGATTGCTGTAGTGGCCAAAATTGTTGCCCTGCCCGGTGCCCCAGAGCTGAACCGCACCGCCGTAAGGAAACGGAGTCATGATCCAGGCGAAGACAACAATGTCGTAGTCCCCGCTGGACGTCGTGGCGCCAAGGTCATCGGTCGGCACCACCTGTACGGTGATCCCCAGCGGCTTGACCTGCTGGGCGAACAGCTCGCACTCGACCTGGCGAACCTGGTTTCCGATGGTGTAGCGGATTCGCATTGGCGGCACCGGCATGCCGATGGGTGTCGCGAGCTGGCCACCATCGATCTTGTACCCGGCGGCGGTGAGGATTTGTCTGGCCCGCGCCAGGTTGCCGGATCCCTGACCCGTCTCGCTGACCACGTCCTCGTAGCCACTCTGTTGCGGAACGAAGTTGTGGCTGTTCAGCGGTTTGATCTTGTTGGTGAACTGGTTGACCGTCTTGTCGATGATGGCCTGCCGATCGACCGCAGTGAACATGGCGGTGCGCAGCGCCGGGTCGGCCAGGTAGCTGTTTTGCAGGTTGAGGTCAACGTGCTCCCAGCTCAGGCCGAGCCCGACGAAGGATGAGACGCCCGGGATCCGGCGCACCTGTTGCACGAGATCGACCTGTGGCTGCGGGTAGATGACCTGGACCTCACCGTTGCGCAGCGCCGTTGGTTCCTGGTTGGCATCGGTGATGATCCGGTAGATCAGCCGGTCAAGCTTCGGGCGCGGCCCGTACCACCTGGGGTTGGGCACCAGGGTGACGGACTTGTTGTTCGTGAAATTGTCAATCCGAAAGGGCCCACCGGAGTAGGTCGGCACGTTTTTCCCGAACCAGGTGAACGACGCAGCCAGTCCCTGCGGGGTCGTGAGGTCGCCGTGCTGTGCGGCGATGTGCGCCGGGTAGATGAGCGAGCCGCTACTCCAGAGCTGCTTCCAATCGGTGAACGGCTTGGCCAGGGTCACCGTCACCGTCTTGCCGTTGTCAGTACCGACGACTGATTGGACCTGGTCATAACCGGAGGTGGTGGCCACAGCGCAGCTCGGGCAGTCACGCCCGTTCTGGACCTTCCAGTTGTAGCTGAAGTCCTGCACAGTGATCGGCGTTCCATCCGACCACACCGCGTTCATTTTGATCTTGTAGACGATCGTCTCTGGGTTGGTGTTGGTCACCTTCGCTGAGTCGAGCAGATCGGTGTTCATCGCCACGGTGAGATCCGGCTGGGTGACGAACGTGTAGGGCAACACGGGCTTGAGAACCTCGCCGTTCTCGAACACGTTGCCCTCGTTGGACAGCAGGTTCCAGCTCGCGAGGTTCTTCTCGATGGCGAAGGTGAGCTGACCACCTTGGCGCAGCTTCCCGGGCTGCGCCGAGTTGCAGGTGTTCGGATTCGCCTCGCACCCAGCGAAGGCTGACCCCGTCTGGCGCTGAGCAACTCCACCCGCGCCACCACCGCAGGCCACCAGCAGCATCGCGGCACCCGCGACGAGTACGATGACGCGCCGCACTCCTGATCGACTTCTACACCCCATGGCTAGGTGACACTACGCTCACCTGCTACCCGACCGCGTCAGCGGATAACCCTCCAGGTTCTCACCACTCAACCGGAACCTTGGTGAAGCCCTCCATGAACCCACCGAGCGAGCGAGGGAGCCCCTCCGCCGGAACCGCCAAGCGGATGTCTCGGAACCTGCGCAGCAGCGTCTCCGTGGTAACCTGCAGCTCCATCCGGGCCAGAGCCGCACCCACGCAGTAGTGCGGCCCGCCACCGAACGTCATGTGATGATTTTCTGTGCGCCGGATGTCGATCGTGAACGGATCATCAAACACCGTCTCGTCGACGTTGGCCGATTCTATCGACAGCAGCACGCTGGCGCCCTTGCGGATGGTGTAGCTGTCCAGCTCGATGTCCTCGACGGCGTACCTCAGGGTGGCCGTTGACGACACCGCTATCTGGGTCCGCAACAATTCCTCGACGGCCGAGGGAATCAGCGACCAGTCCCGCCGGATCGCATCGACCAGGTGTCGGTGGTGCAGCAGCACCGCAGTGGCGGTTCCAATCTGGCTGGCTGTGAAGACATAGCCGGCGATCAGCAGACCCTGCACCCAAAAATGCAGCTCGTGCTCGTTGAGTCGGTCGTCGTCCCCGTCACGAACCCGGATCAGATCGCTCACTAGGTCAGAACCGGGGTCGGTGCGCTTGGACTCGATGAAGTCGCCGATGTACTTCCACAGGTCTTGCCGCCAGCGGGCCGCTTCCTCCGGCCGCATTGTGGTAAACGAGAGGAAGCCGTCCACGCTGCGCCGGAGTTGGCCACGGTCTTCGGTGGGCACGCCCAGCAGTAGGCAGATCACCGTGATCGCCAGCGGGAGCGCAAGTGCTTCGTTGAGCTCGGCAGGCCGCATCCCGGCCGCCATGTCTTCCACCAGCCCGTCGGTGATCCGCTGCGCCACCGGCCGTAGCGCCTCCACCCGCCGGGCGGTGAAGGTGCGGGCGATCAGGCCACGCACCTTGGTATGCCTGGGTGGGTCCCCGTCGATGTGGGGGTCTACGAAGAGCTCGGTGCCCGCAGAGATGCGCGCGACGTCAGGCCGGGCAATGTTGTGGCTGAGCCTTTCATCGGCAAACAGCGCCCGGACGTCATGATATCGCGTCACCAGGAGCGCGGTATCCCCGCTGGGCAAGATGACCTCGACCACTGGGTCCTTGCGAAGCTCGCGCAGAGCTTCCGGCATCTGCATCACTGGGTTCCAGGGGAACGGGTACCCGAGTTCCGTGCCGGTCATGGTCAGCCTTTCCGCTGGTGATTCACACCGGCCATTGCGGCCGGGTCCAGGAGTTCTCGGCACACATCCATCTATGAGGAGATCGCCCCACACCGCCTCACAACGACGACCAGACCATCTACTTGATCCCTACAACCATCGATTCGGGCCCTATGAGGTGCTCGACGTAGCTTTCGCGAAAGCCAGCTTCCTGCATCCAGGCACGGCAATCGGCGCCCGTGTACTCGAACCCCCCCGGTGAATCGAGCAGCATGTGGAGGCTCGACAGCAGGCCGTACGCGTTGCTGCGCCGCTCATCGTCGATGATCGCGTCGTTGACGATCAGCGCGCCGCCTGCGGGCAGCGCATCGTGGGCCTTGTGCAGCAACAACCGCTTCTGGTCGAGGTCCCCACCATGCAGGATGCGCCCCATCACGAGTACGTCCGCCTGGGGTAGTGGGTCGGTGAAGAAGTCGCCGGCGGTGAAACTCAGCCGCTCGTCGAGTCCGAAGCGGGCGACGTAGGTAGTGAAGATCGGCCCGAGTGCGG
>JBATXM010000274.1:0-8198 GCA_049673305.1 Pseudonocardiaceae bacterium
GCTGCTGACGCTGCGCGGCGCGAAGACCGGCAAGCTGCGCTACACCCCGGTCATGCGGGTGGAGCACGACGGCAGGTACGCCGTCGTCGCGTCCAAGGGCGGCGCCCCAGAGCACCCGACCTGGTACCACAACATCAAGGCATACCCCGAGTTCCCCCTCCAGGACGGGACCGTGACCAAGGACTACGTCGCGCGCGAGGTCGAGGGCGCTGAGCGGGCCGAGTGGTGGGAGCGGGCCGTGGCGGCATACCCGCCCTACGCCGAGTACCAGAAGAAGACCGACAGACAGATCCCGGTGTTCGTGCTCGACTCGAAGTGACGGGCAGGGCCGACAGCACCCGACTATGTCCTCGCCCCCTATGTCGTCTTTGGCACCTGACGCCGACCGCCCTGTATTGCCGATGCGCGGATGAAACGTGCCTGACAGGGTAGCGGTCGAGATCGATCAGGAATGGGTAACCACCAGCCGACTCAGCTCCTTCAGATAGTCGTTTGGTCGTATATTCCCGGTGCTGACGGCCGGCTTCCCTGGGTCGGTGCGCAGCTTGGCGTTAGGGAAGTTCGGCCCGGGTGTTCCGGTAGCCACACCCCGGATCAGCTCGATTTTCTTGTGGCACTTAGTCATCGCTGACACGAGTTCCTTGTACGTCAGCACGTTGTTACCAATAACCATTGAGGTGTTCGCCAGTCTTAGCGAGTACGGGTCCACCTTGTCGAAGGGCGGGCCGTTCTTGAACTTCGATTTCCCGAGCAACTTCTCATCAGAGTGCTCGATAGCGTTGCGCAGATAGGACAGCCGCTGCTCTTGCCGTTGGGTCAGGGGCGGCCCAGCTCGGCCGATCTTGTTCGCCCGGAGTGCTCGCGCGTTCAGCACCGCCCGATGTATCGCGCCGACGCAGTTCTCCATGTGGTCAATCGCGCGCAGGTAGAAACTCGTTTGCAGACCGGCATGCGGCGAAACGAATAGCAACAGCTCAGCGCGAGCCGCGTCGTATTCTCGGAGTGCCTTGTCGGTAAGCCGCGAGAAGTTCATGAACAGGCCGACCATTGTCCGATCCGGTGGGAGGCCCGATGGAAGCCCAGACATGATCCGATCAAGCAGAACATCGAACGTGCCCTTGTTCGAGAGGTGATCGACAGGAGGGATTGCCAGACCCTCAAAGGTCAGGCTGACACGATCTGCGCGGGGCACAGCAGCTTGGATACGGCAGCGGCCGAGGATACTCACGCAGGCGCGCCGGTCGCTCGCCTGACTTTCGTCCTGGTCAGCACCGGTACCTCGTGCTGACCAGGACGATCGTGTTGTGGTTCATCGGGAACCACCCGCCACCAGGCGACGAGTACCGACCGGGCGGATCATGATCTCCGGTCCCTCGACTAGGAGGGCCTGGTTCTTATGCTGACACGTTAGGTCCACCACCGTGACCAGCGACTTGTCGTGGCAAGCGTGTCATTGCGCGAACCACACACTATGATCAGGAGCGGTTCCAGGTGCTGCGGACGATCTGGATTGGGCGGCTGTAGCGCATGGCGACGGCCTTGGGGTGATCTCGCCCCCCATGACACACGAGGAAGGGGTTGTCACACGGCTAGCACAGTGGATACTGGTGTGTGCCTGCGTGAAGGAGGTCTCGGGGTGGACAGGTCGGGCGGGCGTAGCGGCTACGGCAGGGTCCTGTGTTACGCAGTTCTGGGTTTGCTGCTGAAGCCAGATTACGGTTTTACGCGTGGACGTGCCACCAAGGCTGGACAAATCCAGTACTATGCTTGCAGCGAGTTTCCGAACTGTCAGACACGCCCGATAAAAGCGAGCGAGGCCCCACGAGGGTTTTTCAACTCCCACCACGGTGCGATGATCATGACTTGCCAATGGATCTGCCGGTTACGTGGAAGCCGTGATGACTGATTTCGGCTTGACAAAGGGAAGTATAAAAGGCCTGGGTGCAGGCGCCTACCTAGTGAACGTTCTACCCAGCGCTGTACTGACTCTCGGTCTACTGGCTCTCATCACATCGCATCTGTACCCGTGGTCGGAGCCTCTGCAAGATACACAGGGCCGAGAAGTTTCACCAGGGTCAGCGTCAATCATCAACTCACTGGGAACTCTAGGTGCTTTAGGTGCAGTGTTGCTGGCGCTTGCCATACTAGTTACTACCGTCCTGATGCGCCCCTTTCAAATATCTGCGGTACAATGGTTGGAAGGCTACTGGTCAGGCCGTAGAGCAGCGGCTCCTTTTCTTGCGCTCGCAGTCGAGCGGCATACTCGGCGTCGTAGTCTGCTAATAGCAAGATCTCGCGAAGTGCCACAAATAATGCCTACGACTGCACAGTTCGGAGTAGTCGCTTCACATGCCCGCATCTATCATCGCGCCGATAACAGAAAAAATTACGCCGAGGAGTCCTTGGCCAACTATCCGGACCAAGCCGAGCATATCATGCCGACTCTCTTGGGAAATATACTAAGGCGAGCGGAGACTTCTGCGGGAGAACGTTATTGATTAAATACCGTTGTGGTCTACCCTCATCTCTATCCTTACTTTTCCCCTCCCTTTAATCAAGAGGTTCAAACGCAATTAAACGTACTTGACACCGCCTCTACATTGACGATAGTAGACGGGTTTTTGGCAGTTGCCGCTTCCCCTCTCCTCGTGCGCGGCGATGCGTGGAGTCTCATTCCGGCCGGACTTATATTGATCGCTGCTATAGCTTATCAAGGTGCAAAGTCTGCCGCAGGAAGGCATGCAATCCATTTATCCGCAGCTTTCGACTTGCACAGATTTGATATGCTTAGAGCGATGCACCGTCAGTTGCCCGAGAACGCTGTCGACGAGTACGCCGATAACGAGAAGCTATGTAGGGTTTTGGCTGGCAGAAGACCAATAGATGAACCGGAACCGGAGTGCCGGGTATATATTCACCCTAGCCCGACTAAGGAGGAAAATTTGGACTCAGAAATTACTGTCTCGCGCGAGGAGTCCACGTAGTCGAAGCATCTAGAAGGGTATGCAATGAGGCTTATTCAGCGATCTTGATCGACAACTGATCGTTGCGGCTCAAGGGTAGGTATCTCAAGATCGATAACACTGTCCTGAATTAAGCCTCAATAATTCGTAACTGGATAGGTGTCTGCTCTGGTCTGGTGTTGCTGGCGTGCTGGTGAGGGTCGGTAAGTGGTCGGCGTGTCGTGGGTGTTGTCTGGTTTGTGGTGTGTTTGGGTCTTGGTGTGTCCGAGCCGCTGGTCCCGCCGCAGCCCTCGTATGAGGAGTTGCTGGTCGAGAACGCGCAATTGCGTGCTGACCTGATCCAGGCGCTGGCGGAGATCGGGGAGTTGAAGGCGCGGCTGGGGATGACGTCGAAGAACTTTTCGAAGCCGCCGAGTTCGGATGGGCTCACCAAGCCGGCGCCGAAGTCGTTGCGGGGCAAGGCGAAGCGGGGTCCGGGCCGGCCGAAAGGCCAGATGGGGTTCACCCTGTCCCCGGTTGATGATCCCGATCATGAGCAGACTCATGAGCCGTCGGCGTGCTGCGGGTGCGGGGCCGGCCTCGACGGTGCCGCTGTGGTCGGGGTGGAACGCCGGCAGGTGTTCGATCTGCCCCCGCTGCGACTGGAGGTCACCGAGCACCGGTTGATCTCCCGCGCCTGCTCCTGCGGGGTGATCACCAAGGCGCAGGCGCCGGCCGGGGTGAACGCGCCGGTGCAGTACGGGTCACGGTTGGCCGGGGTCGGGGTGTACTTGTTCCACGGCCAGTTCCTGTCGAAGTCACGCACCTGCCAGGCGCTGGCCCACCTGTTCGGGGCGAAGATCGCCGCGTCCACACTGGTGTCCTGGGTGAAGCGGATCGCCGCCCAGATCACCTCGACAGTGATCCCCGGGATCGTCGATCGGATCGCGGGATCGGCGGTCGCACATTTCGATGAGACCGGGTTCCGCACCGCAGGGAGCCTGCACTGGATGCATTCAGCATCCACCCCCACCGAGGTGCTCCTGAGCGTGCACGCCCGACGCGGGGTGAAAGGGATGGACGCCGCTGGCGTTCTCCCGCGGTTCACCGGAACCGCGGTGCATGATGCGTGGGCCCCCTACGACACCTACACCCACGCCACCCACGCTCTGTGCAACGCCCACGCCCTGCGTGAACTGATCTACGTCATCGACACCGCACCACCCGCGGTCGCGGACCTGGCCGCTCAGGGCGCCGAGGCCATGGTCGCAGTCAAAGACCTCGTCGAAGACGCCCGGGCGGGCGACAGGCAGCCCGACCCCGACCGGATGGCAGAACAGCGACACCTGCTGCGATCGGCATTCGTCCTGGGCAAGAGCGCCACCGCCGGGCGCGCCACGAAGCTGGAACGCAAGTACAACAGCCTCTTCACCCGCCTGATCAACCGGTGGGAGGACTACCAACGGTACACAGCCGACCCGGCTGTCAGCTTCGACAACAACCCGGCCGAGCAGACCATCAGAATGCCGAAACTACGGATCAAGATCTCCGGCTGCCTACGAACTCTCACCGGCGCCGAGGAATTCGCCGCCATCCGCTCCTACACCGCCACCGCAACCCGCCACGGGCAGAACATGCTCAACGTCCTCATCCAAGCCGCCAACACCGATCCCTGGATCCCCGCCACCTGACACACCCCACCGCCGCGCGACCGAAGATCACGCGGCCACATCAGCACGCCTAAAACCCGGACCTATCCAGTTACAATGATTCTAGCGTCCAGAGATTGAAACTGACCCGCCAAGGCCGAGTATGTGGATCACTACGACTGAGCCTTTTTGGTCAGAATTCATGGATATCTGCCGCTTCCTAGCTAATTGTAGAAGTCTTTCCCCTTGCTCTTCGGATTCGGGTTCGTCGAACGTTTGCGCGCTGTCGAGAAACCCTTCGAGTTTAACACCCCGAGCTGTATGTACCCGGCCTGCGACGACCAGGGACCTGACCAAAGTCGATCACTTGTGACGTCGTTCACACGATGTGTTCCTGGTCATAGTCCGAGGATGTTGAGTGCGAGTCGGTTTCGGTCCCAGGCGGCGGCGCGGCGTCCTTCGGCGATGTTGTGGTAGCCGGCGCGGTGGAGCAGGCTGATGACCGCGTTGCGGATGATTGCCATGACGCGGGCGGCGGCGCCGGCACGGATTCTGGAGGCGTCTTCTTTGAAGGTGACGTCGCGGACGTGGTGGTGGGCCTCGATGTGCCAGTGGCCGCGGATGACCTCGGCGAGGTCGGCGGGTGAGGCCTGGTGGGGGGTGAGGCTGGTGATCCCGAGAATGGCGGCGGCGGTCGTGGTGCCGTCGGGGAAGTGCCGGTAGCGCTCGATCAGGAAAGCCTGGCGCGCGCCGGGAAAGTGGACCCGGTGGTGTTGGTGGGCGGGGTCGGTCAGGTCGATGACCTTCAGGACGCGCCGGTCGCGGCGGCCGTGTCCTTTGTCCTGCTCGGTGTGGCTGATCTCGGTGGTGGTCCAGGGCAGGGCGTCGAGGGCGGCGAAGAGTGTGGGCTGGTTCCCCTTGGCGATCAGGACGTAGTCGCCGCCGTGTTTGCGCAGGTAGCGGGCGTGAGCGCGTTGGGTGTGGAGTGCGTCGGCGGTGACGATGACGCCGTGGAGTTTCCCGGGCTCGCCGCTGGGACCGTCTACCTCGCTGTCGCTGTCGCTGTCGCGGTCGTCGGGGTGGTCGTCGTTGAGTTGGTCGGGTTCGGTGTGGTGGCGTTCGGCGATCTGGTCGAGAAGTGGGATGAATCCGCTGAGCTCGTTGGTTTTGGAATCGACGGGGTGCTGGGCGATGATGGTGGCCTCGCCGTGGGCCAGCGCGGCGAACAGGTGCAGTTGGTTGCCGGCGGTGTCTTTGGCGCCTGGTTGCCGGCGGTGTCTTTGGCGCCGCGGATCGTCTTGCCGTCCAAGGCGATGATCAGCCGGGTGAGTTGCCCGCTGGACAGTCGCCCGGTGCTGAGCTGGGCGTGGAGCCAGCCGGTGACCGCGGCGTCGAGGGCGTGGGCGTCGACCGAGCGGATCGCGCGGCGCAGGGTCTGGTAGGCCGGGGCCACGTAGGTGCGGGTGCGTTTGTTACGGCGGATGCCCAGACTCGCCAGGGCGGGCTGGGTCAGGGTGCGAGCGTACTGGGCGATCGCGGCGGTGGAGTCCGCCCCGGACAGCACGGCCGCGGTCGCGACTGCGAGCAACGCGGCGAGTTCGTGGCGGATCCCGCGGGCCTTGCGGTGCTCAGGTACCTGACCCAACACGCTCAGCAGCCCGGCCGGGCCGTTGATGTCGAGGGTGTTCATGTCCACGGGCGGCCTGCCTTGGCGGGGATGGGTCAGGGGGGAGTCGAACGCGGCGCTCAACGCGCCCAGGCCGTGGCGGTGCACCGGGCGCAGCCAGTACACCTTCGGCTGCCCGTGCCGGATCTTGGTGCCGCGGTTGCGGGCGTACCCCGCACTCGGCCCGACCGGGATGAACCCGGCCGCAGCATAGCAGGACCCGGTGTGCCGGGACGGGTCGGTAAAGGTCTCCACGGCCAGCACCGGCTGCCCCCACACCTCCAGATAATCAGCGGGCAAGCGACGCAGACACCCGCCGAGCACCGCCGAAGCCAGGTACGGGCGCCGCCCAGCTGGAAGCACGCACAACCGCTGGTTGGAGACGATCAACCCAAGCCGGCGCAGCCGCAGCTCACGGTCCCAGCCCACAAACTCCTCCCGCGCCGTGCACGACAGTGCCGCCGACCCGAAACCGGCCACCGCCACCCACACACCCTCGACCGTCGCGACATAACGCAACACCCGACCCGAGAGCCGATGACCCAACCAGTGATGGGCACTCAACTCCGCGTTGAACCGCTCCAACTCACCTGCCATGATCAGCCGGACCACCAGCGAAGCCCGCCACAACACCATGGGTGCCTGTGTAGCACTCACAGCTCCGTTTGTCCAGTCGGGCATATCAGCCCAGCTCACCGACCAAATTCAGCGACTTTGGTCAGGTCCCTGCTGCGACGACAGGCCAGTGATCCGCAACGAAAAGTTTGACCGTGCCCATCCAGCAGCTCACCATGACTTCTACTGGTCCGTACCTTGGAATTCTTGCCGATCTCAAGTCGATATCAACCCTTCCGAAGATCGCGAGGACGAGGAGGCGTTCCGGTGCGTACTGGTCTGAGTTGATGACGGGTCGCCTTCGAAAAATAACCCCAACAATTCGCCGAACGGGATCTGATCGAAGCGTCGACTGCCTCTTTCTCATGAGTATCAACCCTCCTGCGATGGCGAGTGTCGTTCCGGTTAACAGCCAAATATCACGAGCGTTCCACCACTGATTTCTTATTACCAATACTGTAAATCCTGCACCGCCAAGCAAAAGAGGCCCCGAAAGGGCGCCTCGCGGAGCCATGTTGTGTAGCAGTGCACACGCGGCCAAGCATAGAAGGATCAACCCTATGTGCTGATTCAGGCCAGCAGCAACCGCCACAACGCCTTCTGGTCCCTGTGCCGCTAGAACAGCACCAACCCAGACGGAGACGACACCGAGTACCTCGACGATTCGCCGTCCGTCCATGTCGAGTGCAAGTTCACCAGAACACGCGAGCGACAGAACGAAGACACGCCGGGGCAACGCCACATCGATGCTGCAACAGGTACTGTCACCTCCGTCGCTCGTCACCCAAACCCAACCACGTGCTCTTGATCTGTACGACGCGTACAAGCGTGTGGACGGCGCGTTGGCCAAGGAAGTCCGGCGCGTCGTTGGTGTCCATGCATTGGCCTCTAGGCTCGGATCGGCCCTGGAAGGGTCCGGCTCTCCGGACACCGAGTGCCGGGGGCGATCCTCTTGAAGAGGGACAGCATGGCTGCCACGACCGCTGTCACTAGAGATCTCTCACGAAGCCATCCCAGCTATACTGGCGTCGAGCTTCCCGCTCGCGCACCAAGACCCTCCTTTTTGATCATCTGGTGACTGGGCACGATTGTGGCTCATCGAGAACCATCCGCCACCAGACGACGCGTACCGACGGGACGGATTGTGATCTCAGGATCTTCGACCACGACAGTGTGGTTCGTATGCTGAAGCGTTAGGTCGTGTCCATTCAGGGGCCCGGTTGAGCTGGGCGGTTGCAGAGAGTTGATCTTGGGTGGTGATGTGTGATCCGTGACGGCGTGTCGGGCTCGATCTCGGGTGTTTGATCGTCGATCATCTGGGTTGTG
>JBATXM010000275.1:0-20531 GCA_049673305.1 Pseudonocardiaceae bacterium
GAGATGTGCGCCTTGCCTTCCCCGCATTCGATCGCCGCACCGTGGAAACGATCCACGAACTCCCGGACGGAGAGGTGCGCGGTCTGCATGTGTTGTTCCAACCGGGTTCGCGGTACCTGAGCCATCGGTCCCCCTCCTGACAGTGTCAACACACGGTAACCACCCAGTCGATCAGTCGGGACCTCCCTTGCCGTGATGTCACCGCATCGGCCCCGCAACGGCCCCGTCATGACCTCCCGGCGCACTCACGTGGTGGCGAATGGTTATCCAGTAGCCACACCGAGGAGGCGCTGGAGCAGGACTGGAGCATGAGAGCTAGACACAGACTTCTTGCGGGGCGTCGGCTTCGCGCCGCAATGGTCGAGATGGTGGACATTCACACCCTCATCACGCACCTCGTGACTCCCGATGATGCCGCAGCACCTGGAGCCCGAGGTTGTCACGTCACCCTGTGCAGGGCGGACGTATTCCCCGCGTCCTTCACTAAGCCGCCCGGGAATGGCTACTGCCAGCCGTGCCGCACGTCGGTCCCCACCCAGCGATTGGGGAAGACCCGAATCACCCCTCAGCACGACGGAGGCCCTGATCATGGCTAGATGGGTGAGACCCTGACACACCGAGGACCTCAGTCAGAATATCCGCCCCGTTGAGCGGGGAATCCGGGGACCGGTGATGGAGAAAGGAAGAAGTCATCATGGAATCGCCTCATCACACCGACCGCTCACGCAGGCGTCTGCGCAAGGCGATCCCCGGGACGTGTGCGCCGCACCGGGGTCCGATTGGTTTCGCCAATCTCATGATAAGCAAACAGGTCGAGTCGTTGGTGCTCGATCCCACGTCACCGGCGAGTGCCTGATCACACTCGACGAGCGCAGCGCCAAAGCGCTGCGCGACATCGTAACCGAGTGGCTCGGATGAGCATCGCGATATGAATGTGAGACGACCGTGCGCGCCACAGATCGCCGTTCGGAGCCGAATGGCGATCGGGAAGCCGCCCACACTGCCATTCGGCTCCGAATGGCAGTGTGGGCGGCTCGGAGTGTGGAGGGGCGGGCGTTGGGTTCAGGTTCCGGGGTTGGGGGCTTGGCTGTTCTGGGGGTGTCCCTGTTGGGCACGGTGGTCTCACGATCGCAGCTGGTCGCGTTGTGCGGGGTGATGGATGCGGAAAAGGTTCCACGTGACGATCCCGCCTGACCGCGGCGAGGGGCTCCCCCTGGGTCAGAGAACTCTGGCGCCCCAGCACCCCACGGCTGTTTCACGATTGTCAATCGTGAAACAGCCGTGCCCACCCACCCGCGGGCCTATCACCTGGATACGATCCCCGCAGGGGGAATCCCCGGGTCTGCGCCGCGAGATCGACGTGGTCGCCGCGCTACGCTCCGCTGGCGTATGAGAGGAGAGAAAACTGTGGGCAAGGACGACGACAAAGAAAACGACAAAAAAGACAAAGACGATGACGGCGGCCGGCACCGCGACGAGGACAACACTGGCGACGGACACCGGAATCGCCCGATACCGCTACCGCCGGACCCCAACAAACACGACCGATGACCGGGCACGCCGATCCCGCAGAACTGCGGGGTCAGATGGTTGACCGGCTGTCGGCGGACGATGTGGCCAGGTGGTCCGATGCCATGGCGCCGTGGCGCTGCGTGCTGGCGACGATGCCTCGGCACGAGTTCATCCCGGACACTGTGTGGATTAAGAACCCTGGGCGTGGGCCCACGTTGGTGCCACTGCATCGGGACGATGATCCGGATCGGTGGCTGCGCTTGACCTACGCCACCGGCGATGACAATTACGTGGTCACGCAGGTGGACGATGGGCACCCGGACGAACCAGGCGGCGGCTCGATGCCGACCAGTTCGGCGTCAAGCCCGATCATCGTCGCGATCATGCTGGCCGAGCTGGATGCCAACCCGGGGCATCGGGTCCTGGAGATCGGTACCGGTACGGGATACAACGCGGCGTTGCTGGCCCACCGGCTTGGAGCTGAGCACATCACCAGCATCGAGGTGGATCCCGATGTGGCGGCCCAGGCACGTCAGGCACTGTCCGGTACCGGCTACGGCGAGGTCTGCGTGGTCACCGGCGACGGAGTGCTCGGGTATCCGCCAGGCGCACCCTACGACCGGATCATCGCCACCGCCGCCGTGCACAGCATCCCCTACCCGTGGGTCGAACAGACCCGTCCCGGTGGCCGGATCGTGCTGCCGTGGGCCAACAGCTACACCGGTGCGCTGGTGGCCTTGACCGTCGACGAGCACGGGAGCGCCAGCGGTGGCATCGTTGGTGAGTCATCATTCATGTGGCTGCGAGCCCAGCGGGAGCGGCGCGGGGCTGTGGGCGCGGTGGTCGGCGACAACGAGGACCGGGCCGAGGCGCAGCTGACCCAGTTGCACCCGTACTCGGTCGGTGGCGAGCTGGGTGCCCGGTTCGCGATCGGTCAGCGGGTGCAGCGGTGCCAGTGGCGGTACTGGCCCTACGAGCAGCGGTCCGGCACCGGGGTGTTCTGGCTGCTGGACTTCGAGTCCCGATCGTGGGCCAAGCTGACCCACACCACACCCGACGCCAGCGACGGCGAGTTCCTCGTGCACCAGCATGGGCCCCGGCGGCTGTGGGACGAGATCCACGCCGCTCACCAGTGGTGGGTAGCTCACGGCAAGCCCGACGTCGATCGCTGGCGGTTCACCGTGACCCGCCACGCTCAATGTATCGAACTGGCCTGACGCCGCTCGGTACCTGAGCGGGCCCGCAGTCCGCCTACACCCTGTAGGCTCAGCGGGGTTGTGAGACTTGCCGTTGTGTTGGCGCTTGTGGCCGCAGTGTGCTTTGGGACCGCCTCGGTGCTACAGCATCAGGGGGCGAATCAGGTACGCCGACGGTTCCCGCTGAACCCTGGGCTGCTGATCGATGTCGCGCGCCAACCGTTGTGGCTACTGGGGATCGTGGCCGAAGTGGCTGGCGTAGCGCTGCACATGGTGGCGGTCAACCTCGGGGCACTCTCGGTGGTGCAGCCCCTGCTGACAGTGGGCCTGGTGATCGCGCTGCCGCTGCAGGCCGTACTCGGGCGCCCGGTGAGCCGAAGGTCTCTGCTGGCCGCAACCCTGACCGTCGCCGGTTTGGCGGTCTTCCTGGCGGTCCAACCAACCGTGGAGTCCCGAGACCCCGAGCGTTTCACGGACTGGCTACCGGGGCTGGCACTGGTCGCAATAGTGGCGCTCGCCGCGCTGGGCATTGCGTTGGTATGGCGGGGTCGGGTCAGGCCGCTGGGTCTGGGCGCCGCTGCCGGGGCGACGTTCGCGCTGTCCGCCGCCCTGGTCAAGACCTGGGGTGAGATCCTGGGCGACGGCGGAATTCCCGCGCTGGCAACGAGCTGGGAACTGTGGACGGCACTGGGCTTCGGCCTGGTGGGTGCGCTGCTGAGCCAGGCCGCTTTCCAGTCCGGTCCGCTCGGTGGCTCGCTGGCGGCGATGATGGTGGTTGACCCCATTATCGGTGTCAGCCTCGGCTCCATCGTCTTCGGTGAGGCCTTCTCCACCGGGCCGATGGCCGTAGTCCAAGCCGCTGGGCTGGCGCTGACCCTGAGCGGGGTATGGCTGCTCGCCACCGGCGAGCGACACCCAGCCACTGGCACCCAGCCACTGGCACCCAGCGGGAATCACCAGAAAGCTCGCCAATCCAACAGTACCTCGGACGCAAGCTAACCGGGTAGGGAATACTGCCCTCGGCACGATGCTGGGTAGGACTGGTGAATAGGCTTGGGGGCAATGGTGGTGCGGACATCCGGGGTGAACCCGGCGGCAACGTCGCCCCCCGGGCAACGCCGGTTGGGGTGGTGGACCCGCGCTGCTGTCCAGGCCGGCTTGGCGACGGCGGGGCTGTCGCGGCGCTTGGGCCTGGGTGCCGGGTCGATCATCGGTGGTCGGGTGACACTGGCTCTGGACGCCCGCGCACTGCGGCGCTTGGCAGCGGGGCGGGCAGTGGTGCTGGTATCGGGGACCAACGGCAAGACCACGACCAGCCATCTGGTGGCGGCGGCGATGCGCACCGCCGGGCCGGTGGCGCACAATTCTGACGGCTCGAATATGCCCGACGGGGCGGTAGCGGCGCTGGCTGAGGCACCAGAGGCGCACTACGCGGTGATCGAGGTCGACGAGCTGCACCTGGCTGCGGTCGCCGAGGCCGTGGACCCGACGGTGGTGGTCCTGCTCAACCTGACCCGCGACCAACTGGACCGGGCCACTGAGGTGGGGGCGGTCGCATCCGCCCTCGGGCATGCGCTCGCCCGGCATCCCCGCACGGTGGTGGTGGCGAACGCAGATGACCCGATGGTGGTGTCGGCGGCGAAGCTGGCCACCCGCAGCGTCTGGGTGGCTGCGGGGTCCAGCTGGTTAGGGGATGCGGCCAGTTGCCCGCGCTGTGGGCACACCCTCACCTTCACCGAACCCGGGTGGGAGTGCACCTGCGGACTGGCTCGCCCCACCCCGGACTGGTGGATCGAGGACGGCAAGGCGTGCACCGCTGACACGGTGCTACCGCTGGATATTCAGTTGCCCGGCCAGATCAATCTGAGCAATGCCGCCATGGCGTTGGCTGCCGCCTGTACTGTCGGTATCCCGGCCGATCAGGCCGCATCGGCACTGCGCGAAGTTGATGTCGTAGCTGGCCGGTACGCGCTGGTGCACCGCGGGTCACAGCGCCTGCGCATGCTGCTGGCGAAGAACCCGGCTGGCTGGGCCGGGATGTTGGCCATGCTGAGCGAGTCTCGACCACTGTTGGTGATCATCAACGCTCGGGAAGCCGATGGGCGGGACACCTCGTGGTTGTGGGATGTCGCCTTCGAGCAGCTTACGTCCCCTCACGTGGTGGCTAGCGGAGAACGCGCCGCTGACCTGGGCGTGCGGCTGAGCTATGCCGGGCTGGAGCACCAGACCGTGGCCGACCCGCTGGCCGCCCTCGCGGTACTACCCGAGGGGGACATCGACGTGGTGGCCAACTACACCGCCTTTCATCACTTCCGCCGCCGCTTATTCGGTGGATCCAGGCGCAACCGCCGAACGGAAGTAGCCGGGTGAGCGCGGAGTCCACGGTCACGATCGGCCTGCTGCTGCCTGACGTGCTGGGTACCTATTCCGATGCCGGCAACGCCACGATATTGGCCCAACGGCTGCGCTGGCGCGGCATCCCCGCCGAGATTCGTACCATCACGGCGTGCGATGTCCCCACGACCAGTTGTGCGATATACGTACTGGGTGGGGGCGAGGACACCGCTCAACAATTCGCTGCGGACTGGCTGCGTCGCCATGACCAGCTACGTCGCGCGCTGGAAACCAGTGCGGTGACGCTGGCTGTGTGCGCCGGGCTGCAAATCCTGGGCCGGACGATGACCGATGCCAGCGGCCAGCACTACCCAGGCCTGGGCTTGCTGGACATCACGACCGCACCCGGCGCTCGGCGCGCAGTCGGCGAGGTGATCGCCACCTGTGCGGTGCCCGGCGTCGGCTCGTTGACCGGCTTTGAGAACCACCGCGGCGTCACCACTCTGGGTCCGGGCGCCACCCCACTGGGACGAGTCATCACCGGCACCGGCAATGGAACTACCGGCGAAGGCGTGCTCACCGACCGGATCATCGGCACGTACCTGCACGGCCCCGTACTGGCCCGCAACCCAGCCTTGGCCGACCACATCCTGCACCAGGTCACCGGGCAGGTCCTGCCTCCCCACGACCTACCTGACCAATCCGCCCTGCGTCATACGTATTTGGGCCGCGTCGCGGGTTAGTGTGCCAGGAGCCAGATCAGGCTGGCGGTGCCGAAGAGCAGGCAGTATACCGCGAACGGGGTGAGGGTTCGGGTCTCGAAGTATCGAGTCAGACAGCGAACCGCCACGTACGCACTGACAAATGAAGCGATGCTGCCGGCCAGTACCTGGCCCTGGATGCCGGCCCCCAGCGGGCCGGTCAAGTCGGGGATCTTCAACGCACCGGCGGCCAGGATGACCGGGGTGGCCAGCAGGAAGGAGAAGCGTGCGGCGTCGGTGTGGGACAAACCACGCAGTAGTCCGGCAACCATCGTGACGCCGGACCGGCTGATCCCGGGTAGCAACGCCAGGATCTGCGCGGAACCGATCAGCGTGGCGCGACCGAGGGACATCCGGGCCAGCCGGGCATCCGCAGCAGCCTCCACATTGTGGGCTGAACCAGGTCCCTCTCCCCCGGTCGTCACCGGTACTCCCAACGAAGACCCGTTCTCGGCTCGCCGACGGAGCCATTCACCGAGATAGAGCACCGCTCCGTTGGCGATCAGAAACGCCGCCGCCGGGATCGGCCGGCCTAGCGTGGTGCGGAAGAGATGCTCCAGCAGCAGGCCACTGACACCGACCGGGATGGTCCCGACGATCAACAACCAGGCTAGCCGCTCACCGGAAGAGCTGATTCGCCGGTAGCGCAGGGAGCTGATGAGACCGGAGATAATGCGTAACCAATCGCGCCAGAAGAAGATCAGCAGTGCTGCGGCGGTGGCCACATGCAGGCCAACGATAAAAGCCAGGTAGGGCGATTCCGGCGCCGACACGTCCAGGTCGTGCGCCCAGCGACCGCCCACCAGAGCTGGGATCAGGATGGAGTGCCCGAGGCTGGAGACCGGGAACAGCTCAGTGACGCCCTGGAAAGCGCCCACCACGATCGCCTCGAGATAGGTCAGGTCACTCACAAGTCTCCTCTTCCTCGGCTCTTCCTCAGCGGGGCGCACGGCGCGGCGGCTGGCCACCTTCTAGCCTGCCCGTATGACACGTACGCGGCTGTACCGTAGCGGTGTTCTCGAAGCCGAGAACTTTCCGGTCGAGGACATCTCCCCACACCTCACGCAACCAGGCGTCACTGTGTGGCTGGACCTGTGCGAGCCTGATGCGGATGACCTCACAACAATCAGCGAGGAGCTGAACCTGCACCATCTCGCTGTCGAGGACGCCGGCCAAGAACGTCAACGCCCCAAGCTTGACCGGTACGACAGCCACCTGTTCGTCACCGCCTACGCCGTCACGCTGGACATGACCACCAGGGAGCTGGAGACTTTCGAAGTGGCGGTGTTCATCACCCACAATGCATTGGTCACCGTGCGTAAATCAGATCAGTTCGACATCGACGGTGTGGTGGCTCGCTGGGACGCCTCACCAGACCTGGCCAAACATGGGGTCTCGTTCCTGCTGCATGGTCTGCTTGACTATGTGGTCGACGGTCACTTCGCTGTCGTGCAGCTGCTCGACGAAGAGATCGAAGCTTTGGAAGACTTACTGTTCGATGACAATCGCCCTGACTTATCCGTGCAACGAGTGTCGTTCGAGCTACGCAAGAGCCTGGTGGGACTGCGTCGGGTGGTGCTGCCAATGCGCGAGGTGGTGAATTCCCTGATGCGCCGTGACCTACGCACGCTAGACGAGGCCATGACGCCCTACTACCAGGACGTATACGACCACGTACTGAGAGCCACCGAGTGGACGGAGAGCTTGCGAGATCTGGTGACCACCGTCCTGGAGACCAACTTGACTATCCAGGGCAATCGACTCAACGTGATCACCAAGAAGGTGACCAGCTGGGCAGCTATCATCGCGGTACCCACGGCCATCACCGGATTTTATGGGCAGAACGTACCCTACCCCGGTTTTGGTCATGAATCCGGCTTCTACATCTCAACGATAGCCATTGTGGTGATTTCAATCGGGCTGTATTGCTTGTTCCGCCGCCGCGACTGGATCTAGCTGTCACAGCGGCGGACGGCAAGCCTCAGAATGGTCGGATGACCGTAACGGTGCCATCTCCCCTGGCGGTCACGTATGCGGTGCCGTCGGGGGCAACCGCTACCTCATCAGGGGAGTAACCGACAAACGAGGTGCCAATCACCGCCCCGTTGGCGGTATCAATAACGCTCATGGTGTCGTCGGCAGTGTTGACGACAAAAGCATGGTGACTGTCGGGAGCAACCGCCAACCCGCGTGGGTTGAGGCCGACGGGAATAGTGTCATTAGTTTTGAGGATGGAATTGTAAACGTCCAAGCCGAGTTGAGTCGGCAGATTGATCACACTGACGGTGTTGTCCCCGTAGTTGGTCACGTAAGCGTGCCGACCGTCGGGGTCGACCACCACCTTCTGCGGAGAGCGGCCGACCAATACGGTCTGGATCACCTTCTGAGTGTGGATATCAATGACGCTGACCGAGTTGCTGGCACTATTGGCCACATAGGCGAACTGACCTTTGGGGTCGATGGCAACACCATCCGGGTGACCCCCCACGGGCACGACACAGACAACCTTGAGGTTGACAATATTGATCACGCTGACAGTGTTGCCGTAGGAATTGGTGACAATCGCGTAATGATCGTGAGGGAAGATCGCCACTGCGCTAGGGCTCGCGCCAACAGCTACGTTGTGAATCACCCGCCCACTGGCGGTGTCAATCACACTCACCGAGTTCTCGGAGTAGTTGGTCACAAAGGCATGCCGGCTGTCCGGGTCAACCGCCACCCCACGGGGATTGGCGCCGACGTGAATGCTTCCGACCACCTCATGCTTGGCAGTGTCGATCACCCGGAGGGCATTGTCGCCGTAGCTGGCCACGTAGAAGTGCCTGCCGTCAGGGTCAACCGCCACCCCTTGCGGATCGCCTCCAATGATCACGGTCGTATTCGGGTTGTCCGCCGCGACGGCGGTACTACCACCACCAGTCACCGTGGCAGCAGTGATCACCGCCACCACCGGCACCAGCATCCCCGCCCACCGGCGAGACCCGATCCAGGCCCGGTTGCCTGGACTGGTCTTCCGATGCTTTGCTGCCGACCGGATGGTCATGCCGCCCTCCCCTTGATCGCCGATACTCGGCTCCGCCACAGTAAGTAACGACAGTGTCGCTCTCACGTTCCGCGCGCGATCACACGCTGTCCGCTCTAGCGCTCATCCGCTCCGTCCCCGCCTCACGGGGGAGGGGGGATCTGTTGTGGAGGTGCCGCAGACGGCCCCGTGACCCTTTCCCGATGCGCTTGGATGACGGGGGTTATCTGTTCAGTAGGCGACCGGTAGACGTTCGAGGCCGCGCAACGCCGGCTTCGGCCGCCACTCAAGAGTATCGGTGTCGAGCCGCAGCGCTGGTAGTCGCCGCACGAGAGCGCCGATCGCGACCTCACCCTCGAGGCGAGCAAGCGGCGCGCCGAGACAGAAGTGCGGCCCGTTACCGAAACTCAGGTGCCGGTTGTTAGCGCGGCCTAGGTCGAGCCGGTCCGGATCCGGGAAGCAGTCCGGATCGCGGTTTGCTGCGGCGAGCACCGGAGACACGAACTCGCCATCGCTCAGCGTCTGCTCGCCAACCGTGACCTGGCCCACGACGATGCGGGTCACCCTCTGGACGGAGCTGTCGTAACGCAGCAACTCCTCGACCGCCGAGCGGACCAACGTCGGATCCTGTTGCAATCGGCGCAGCTGGTCGGGGTGACGCAACAGCGCGAGCGTGCCGTTGCCGATCAAGTTGACGGTCGTCTCATGACCCGCGACAAGCAACAGGTAACAGGTGGAGAGCAGCTCATTCTCCGTGAGCTGGTCACCGCTGCCCGCCACCGCGACCAGTGCGCTGAGGATGTCGTCAGCTGGCTCGGCACGCCGCTTACCAATCAGGTCCCGCAGATACTCCTCGAACTCGTCGGCCGCCTGCTCGATGCGCTGACAGGCATCTGGAGTCACAACCGCCTCTGCCTGATTCACGAGCTGCCGTAACCAGGTCCTGACGCGCTGGCGGTCACCGGGTGGGACACCGACCAGCTCACAGATCACCGTTATGGGCAGTGGATAGGCAAGCGCCCCGATCAGCTCCATGGTGGGCCCCGCCGCAACGGCGGCATCGAGCAACTCATCGACGATCGCCTCGATCCGCGGGCGCAAACCTTCGGTCCGCCGGGCGGTGAACGCTTTGTTGGCCAACTTGCGTAGGCGGGTATGGTCCGGCGGGTCAGCATGCAGCATCGAGCGGCCAAACCGGTCCCGGAGCCTGTCGAGATCCTCCCTGCCGGTCTGCCGCGCGTACCAACGCCGCATCCGCGCATGATCCTTCGACAGCCGCAGGTCTCGGAGGGCGGCATCGACATCAGTGTAACGGGTGAGGTACCAGACCCCCCGCGAGCTGCGGTAGACCGGATGCTCGCGGCGCATCCGTTCGTAGAGCGGGTAGGGGTCCTGGTGAAACTCCGGCGTTGCCATCTCCCGGGTGATCTCGTCGAAGCCGCCGCCGTACTCGAGCGCCGCTGGCTGCTCGGTTGCGCCTGACAGGGGGGCCGCTCCTGGTGTGACCATGCATGAATGATCGAGACTCAGCGCAGCACCGGGAGCACTTCGCTGGTCAGGAAGTCTATGAGTGCGATCGTCTCATCGGGGTACTGCGGGCGAAAGCCCGGCACGATGAACTCGTCCACGCCAGCCGCCGCGTAGCGACCGAATGTGTCGCGCAGCTGCTCCACGCTGCCCTCCACGACGGGGAGCCGGCTCGGGAAAGGTCGCCGTGGCAGCCCTGGAGCCCGCGGAACCAGCAACGCCTGCGTGGATCGACGCAACTCGCGGGGGTCACGGCCAGCTCGCTCGCAGGCGCGCTCAAGGACCCCAGCTTTGTGCGCGAAGGTCTCTACCGTCCCCCACACATTCCACTCGTCGGCATAACGGGCCGCGATCGGGATCGTGCGCCGCTCACCACCACCACCCACGAGCAGCGGAAGCGGGCCCATGGGTTTGGGGTGCATCGACGCGCCTTCCAGGTGGTAATGCTGCCCATGGAAGGTGAAGCGGTCGTGATCGCGCAAGCCGCAGATGACCTGGCACGCCTCCTCGAGTCGGTCGAGCCGTTGTCCGGTCGAACCGAAGTGGATGCCATAGGCGGCGTGCTCGTTCTCCTGCCACCCGGCGCCGATGCCGAGTACAACTCGTCCCCCGCTCACGTGGTCTGCAGCCACCGCAATGTTGGCGAGCACCGCCGGGTGCCGGTAGGTATTGCCGCACACGAGCGCCCCGAGCCGCACGTGGGAAACAACTGCCGCAAGGCCCGCCAAGGTCGCCCAACACTCGAGAACGGGCAGCGAGAGCTCACCCTCAGCCGGCATGAAGTGGTCAGGGAACCACACCCCTTCCCAGCCACTGCGTTCGGTGTGCTCAGCGACGCGCAGCGCGTCCGCCCACGCGTACGACGGCGTCAGGCAGACGCTCAACTTCATGGGGCGCCGATCCGAGTTCCACAGACCTTGAAGATACAGCCTTCAGTGAGCTTAGACCGGGTTGATCGTGCCGAAGATGCGGGCCCGTTCAGCGTCACTGACCCGTGGGCAGCTACCGCACGGACGCTCGGCTCCGGGCAGCGCGTAAAGAAAGCAGCACGAGCCGCGTCGGCGGGTCCAATGCGTGCGCCCATACTCATCGGTCACCTGACAGATCGTCGACGCCGACGTAAGCGGCCTCTCGCCCTCGGCAAGCACCAACCGCGCGTCAGACGCACCCGCCTGCGGTGACCCAAACGAACGCCCCGCCAACAACAGGCTCCTATCCAGCGCATCAGTCACCGCAGCCCACTGGGTTCGGTGCCCGAAGCGCACCTGAGGGCCGTAGACCGCGAGAAAGCGGGTAGCGTGCGCAATCACCTGATCGCGCAGCACCGCCCCCAGCGCCGCCTCATCGGGCACCAGCACGGCATCGGGATGGCCGGCATCGGGATCACCGGGCAGGCACCAGAATCGACCCGGGCGCAGCACCACCTCCCGCAGCGCCGCCGGATCGAGCCGGAAACCGAGCTGCCGCGGCGATAGCGAAGGCACCCGCCGAGCAGAATGGAACAACAACCCGCCGAGATAGCTCGGAATGACCAGATACCACTGCAACACATAACCGGCGGTGGTCATCTCCGGAACGTTGATCCTCCCCGCGACAGGGGCGTGCTGCTCGGCGAGCCATTGCGCGACCCGCACCCGCCACCGCGCGAAGAAGTCGAGATCGGACAGAGCGTGGTCACACCCGATCCACGGGCCACTGCGCTGATGGGAACTGGGCCGCAGAGAACCATGCCACTGCGAATTGGACGCATCCAATATCCGGAAAGACAGCAATGTCACTGCACGGTCCACCGTCGCCACCGACGCGGCCAGTGGGTGCGCGCAGCGAGGTCCGACCGCGCCCGCCGGCCCTTCAGCAGGTATTGCGACGTGCGACACAGCCCCCCTCAGCGGTCGTGTCTTGTCGAACAGGTTTGCCTTACCTAACGCAGGGTAGCCTAGCAGTTGGGGCGATCGGCGTCACATTATCCGTGACCCAGCTCTCGATCGCAGCGCTCAACCAGGGCAAATGCCCCATCGCCGTCACGACTACAGCGACG
Organism: Pseudonocardiaceae bacterium; assembly: GCA_049673305.1. Taxonomy (GTDB): domain Bacteria; phylum Actinomycetota; class Actinomycetes; order Mycobacteriales; family Pseudonocardiaceae. The sequence goes on from JBATXM010000275.1 coordinate 12,391, forward strand.
TAGGTGGACATAGGCGATGAAAGCGGCCATCTCGTGCGCGTCGTCGAGCAAGGGATCAGGGATTGGGTGTGCGTGCACTGCAGCACGGCGCAGCGCTCCTCATGGGTGCGCTGCGCCGTGCTGCTGTCTACATACACCACCCCGCTTCGGCGTAGGCCCTGGTCTTCAGCAGCCCCGGGATGAACGCGATGTCGTAACTGCGCGCGGTGGTGTTGAGGGTGACTTGGCGCGCAGGATCTGGATGAACTCGCGCATCCACTCCGGGTGGTCGGGCCAGGCCCACGCGGAGACCATCACGCCGTCCACGACCGCGGCACCGTTCACGAACTCCGCACCGGCCGCCGTCACATCCGGTTCCAGCGCCGGGTAGGCCGCCGTTCGCCGGCCGGCGTGGGCCAACGCCGCGCCTGCGACCGCGTCGATCTCGACGGCACGTGATCACCAACCATCTGCCGAGAACCATTGCCAAGGCCCCGAACTCAACAGCAGACTTGTTCGACCGACCGTGACAGCTGGCTTGATCAAATAGTCCTGATCACCCCCTGCGGACCCCGAGCGCCGGCCCACGCCCCGGTTCCGGGCCGAGCGCTCGGCGCCGCTGGCGCAACGGTATCGGAATCGTCGATACTCTCCAGAGTCGAGATGGCTTCATGGAGACACCGTCAGACCAGAAGAGAATGAGGCATGGGATCAGGTCATGACCGAAGCTCAGCTAGCAACATATCCGCGAACCGCTTAGCGGGCTCCACTAGGGGGCTAGGGTCAGAGCGCTTGGCGTTCACCCGGATGACATTGGAGCAGAACAATAGCTGCGCGAGCTTTCCCGACCGCGTCTGTAAATCGTGACAAAATTCGTGCTGGACCCGCGCCGCCAGCGCTGGAACCCGCAGGGAAGCTCCCCACAGACTTACCGCGTCGCGGCCCCGCGGGGCCGCTCCCCAGTCTTCCCAGTCAAGCAGGTAGCAGTCCGGCGCGGTGAGGTTGCCCCAGTGCAGGTCGGCGTGGGCGGTCACCCAGTCGTCCACGGTGGTATCTACCTCATCGGGAAACACCTGGTTGATCCGTAACGTCAGGTGCTCCTGCCGCACTCCCACCCGCTCGGTCTGGTGCTCGGCCAGCGCGACAAGCGACGTCTTGAGACTGGCCCACCACGATTCGGAAAGCTCCGGCTCGGTGGCGACGACACCGGTGGAGTTGATGACCGGGGAAGAGACCAGCTCCATCTCGTCCGCACGCCACACCACCTCGCGGATGTCGTCAGTCCACGAGGCCGTCTGGAACCAGTCGGGCTTAGTGACTCCCCGCAACACCGACGCACATTCCGCCCCCGCCCACGCTGGGCCATAAATCTTCGACGGCCTCCGCCACTGCACCCGTACCCAAGTGCCCACGTCGGTGCGGAATCCGGCCATCATGCCCTGCGTGCCGTACACCAGGGTCGCACGATCAAGACCCACACCCATCGATCGGTCTACCCGTTGCAGCACATCCTCGTGTAGCTGCTGCCGCAGATCAAACGCCTTCACCGGGGCATTAGCGGATTGCGGACGAGAGGTCATGCTTGATCTCCCTCGGATGACAGAAAGCGCAACGGCGTCGCAGCTTGCCATATCCGTATAAGGAGATTGCGGGGCGGGGCCGTTCCTCTCGAACGGCCCCGCCCCTTTTGCGGGTGCCTGCGCTGTACGGTGTCCGGCGCCGGGCGGGGATCTCCCGGACTAGCGGTGCACGAAGTCACCACGGCGACGGGATCCGGCGTTCATCGAACCAGCGTTGACGGTGGCAGTCGGTCAGGCAACGACGGTGCCACCGGCGCGGCACTCCACTCAGTGGGGAGCGGGATGGATCCATGCTGGAGTTGCGCTGCTCCCACCGGCGGTAGCGGGGCGTACACCACCGCAAGTGGGAGAGTTTGGGGTGGCCGGTGATCCTTCGACATCTCGGTCGGGGGCACGGACGTTCGCCGGATCACCGGCCACATGGCGGCTACTCAGCAATTCGTGGGTGGGGGGAGACCCGCGAACCGCGGTGAGACCGCCAGCTCTATGGAGTTGAAGACAGTGCAGACACCGGGACTGCTAGCCCCTGACGCCGACCTCCGCAGGGATTCTGGTCGGCAACAGAGACCTGGGGTGTCGCATCCGCAGCAGGACCTGGCGGGCCCCCGCTCTGGAGACAACAGTGTCGGAGACAGCAGTGTCGAGGGACATGGCCTCAGTGGGGACAAGGTGGTCGCGTGCGGCTCGCCACACACTGCAGGGCGCAGCGCGGGGTCGCCAACGGCTCGAGCACTCCGGACAGCGACCCTGACGATCTGGCGCATGGGTTGCCAGCAGAGCACGCCACCCATGGGTCAAGCGGGGTAGCTCGCTATGCGCCAGCGACAGTAAAGACCTATTATCCGCGCTGCTGACCAGCTCATCAAGCATGTCGAGCCGATCCCACACTGCCTGCTGGAGCATCAAGCCCAGAACCTGGTCCACCTCGCCACCTTCCCGCCGTCCAGGCCTCGTACCGAAATAATGTCCGCAACGCCGAGATCAACGCTAAGATCTTGGTTGCTCCACCTCAATCTACAAAGTTCTTCGGCCGGTTTTAACCCGTCCTGTGCCGTACTGAGCTGGTCGGGCATACTGTGACGACGAACGGCCCGAACTGATCGTACGCACCGGTCAGCTTGGCTGAAGTGCTCTTCACTAGCGACGTGGCTCATGCATACTCTGCACACGTCGCCCGTCGGATGACAAGGGGGCGAGATGAACGTGACCGGAACACACGACACGCGACTATCTCTGGAGACCTGGAACGAACCAGAGATGAAGCGGGCGCTAGCGGCTCGCGACATCAGCTCCGTTTACCGCCTGCTCAGGCGGGTAGGTATATCACAACGGCACATCGCGGCCCTGACCGGGCAGTCCCAGTCCGAGATCTCGGAGATCCTCAAGGGTCGCCAGGTCATGGCCTACGACGTGCTAGTGCGGATCTCCGGCGGCTTGGGCATCCCACGAGGGTACATGGGCCTGGCCTACGACCCGGCGACGGCGACGAGCATGGTCGGAGCGGCCGACGATGCCGACGCTGCGAAGAAAAAAGCTGAGGAGGCCGAGTCGGTGAAGCGCCGGAATCTCCTGGAACACGGATCCGCCATGCTGTTTGGCACCACAGTGGCGGCGGTTGACCGCAGGCACTGGTCGCCCAGCCTTGCCCAGACTCCGATGCCGAGCCAGATCGGTATGACGGACGTCATGCAGGTCGAGGCCACCACCAGAGCCTTGCGGGCGCTGGACTACGAGTTCGGCGGCGGAACATGCCGGGACGCGGTCCTCGCCCAGTTGTCCTGGGCGCAGCGCCTGCTGAACACCTCGGCCAAGGAGGAGGTGCGCCTGCGGCTGTTCCGGGCGTTGGGCGACCTGCACAATTTGGCCGGGTGGGCAAGTTTCGATGTGGGACTGCGGGAATCCGCGCGCACCCATTACGCCACTGCCCTGGAATTCGCTAATCGGTCCGGCGACGCGAACCTAATGTCGAATATCATGTACCGGATTGGCAAGGGCTATATACACGACAGAGAGCCCAACGAGGCAATCAAGTGGCTCCAGATGGGCCAGCTCGCCGCCCAGAACGCTGGGTCGGAACAGGCCGTGGCAGTGCTGTGCGCCAACGAGGCGCGAGCGTACGCGATCCTGGGTGACGGGGTGATGGCCCAGAAGCTGCTCGACCGAGCCCAGTCCGAGCTGGCCCGAGCGGATCTCGACGATGTGCCAACCTGGGCCAAGTTCTACGACAACACCGAGATGATCGCGCTCACCGGAGGGACACACGCCGAGCTCGCGGCCTTCGCGTCCCGCCATGGGGACACCGCGTTCCGGCATGCGGACACCGCGATCCCCGCGCTTCGCGAGGCCATGGCCGGCTACGACAACCGCATGGCCCGTAGCCTGGCCTTGTCTCTAGCCACGCTGGCCACCACCCACCTGTGCCAAGGAGATGTCGCCGAGGGTATCCAGGTCGGCCGCAAGGCCCTGATCACGGCGTCTAAGGTGAAGTCCACCCGGGTGGCCGACCGGCTCAAACCGTTGCAGAGCGAGTTGGCGAAGTGGCCCACCAAGCCGGACGCCCGTGAACTGGGCCACCTGATCCGAGTGCGCCGAAGCGTCAGCGTCTGATGTTGCGCTGGCAGCTAACGCCCAGCGGCGGTGTAGCGATGGTTGGGGTAACTCGGACTATTGCGGGCGGTGGGTATGGTCGCATGGCAGGACTGTTTCAGGTGGCGTCGGTGCCGCGCCGTGGCGCGTGAAGCCGTCTTCCTGGACAACTTGGTCGATGCCCAGCTGGAGTTCGTCCGCCAGCTGCCGATGCACCGGCGTGACGAGCTCACTGAAGCGCTCGCGGTGCTGGTGGTGCTCGCCCAGGACCACCGGTATTGCGCGCAGGGCTGGATCAGCCGTCGCGAGCTGAGGCACCGTGCCGAGCTCGCGCTCGCCGATCTTGACGCGTTACGGCAGGTCCCCGGCGCGGCAGCCGCTGTGCCGCCCCGGGCGGACTGATCAAAGCGTGCGGAACGCACAACTGTCGGCCCCTCGATCTAGTCTGACGGCGTGAACTCGGCAGTATTGCTTGATGCGACCGTAGTGACCCGGTGCCGTCGCCGGGTGCATCTGGAGCATGACCTTGCGGCAGCTGATGCGCCGCGCGCGGCCCTGGATGCGTCCACCCAGCGCCGGATCGCCGACGCCGCCGCCCACCGCCGCCTAGTGGCCGACCGGCTGGCCGATCTCCACCGCGCTGACTGGGCGGAGGTCTCCCCAGACCTGCCCGCCGAACAGCGCCGCTCCGCCACCCTGGCCCTGCTCAGCAAGGGCACGCCATTCGTCTGGGGTGGCCTGCTGCCAACGGATCCCTCGGGTGGCCGGCGCGGCGGCACGGAACTGCTGGTGCGCCACCGAGGTGGCTACCTTCCGGTGATCGTCGTGCGGCACAAGGTCACCGACCCTGGCTCCGGGGCCCGGACCAGCCCGTTGACCAGTCCTCTCCTGGCCGCAGCCCGCACCGACCCGAAGCGCAAAGTCCGCCCGCAGGCGCGGGACCAAATGCGGCTGGCGCATGCGGTGCGGCTGCTCCAGACGGCCGGGCTGGCGGCCCGCGGCCGCGCCACCGGCGGGGTGATCGGGCTGGAAGCCGACGTGGTGCTCTGGTACGACCTGGACGCCCCCACCTGGTCAGGCGGGCATACCGCGATGGTCGAGTACGACACCCGGTTCGCCGATCGGCTGGCCGTCGCGCGAGCCGCCGCCGCCGGGGCGCAGCCGCTGGCCCAGCCGTCCCGGGTCACCGAATGTCGCTCCTGCCCGTGGTGGCCTATCTGCGGTCCGGCGCTGCGGGCGGCCCGGGACGTCAGCATGGTGCTGCGGGGGGAGGACACCGTGGCGCTGCGGGCGGCCGGGGTCGCCACCGTGGACGCGCTGGCCGCGCTGGACCCGGTGGGCTACCCACCAACACCGATGGCCGGGATGTCCTTTCGGGACGCGGTGTGGCTGGCCCGCGCCTGGCAGCGGGACCTCACACTGGTGCGGCGTCACCGGCGCGTCACCGTGCCCCGTGCCGACGTCGAGGTGGACGTGGATATGGAGAGCTTCGATGAGGCCGGGGCCTACCTGTGGGGCTGCCTGCTGTCCGGCATCGACATCGGGATGCCGCGCGGCTACCACGCTTTCGCCACCTGGGAGCCCGTACCGACACCTGATGAGGCGCGGTCCTTCGCGGCGTTCTGGAGCTGGCTAACCGAGGTCCGCGCCCGCGCTGCCGAGCGCGGCCTGAGTGTGAGCGCCTACTGCTACAACGAGCAGGCCGAGAACCGCTGGATGTTCTCCTCCGCCGAACGCTTCGCCGGTGCCCCCGGGATTCCCACCAGCGCCGCTGTGCAGGAGTTCATTACCTGCGGCCAGTGGGTGGACATGTATGCGGTGGTCAGCGCCGAGTTCCTCTGCGCGCGGGGCAAGGGGCTCAAGACGATCGCCCCCGCCGCCGGGTTCTCCTGGCACGATCCGGAGGCCAGTGGGGAGAACTCGATGCGCTGGTACGCCGACGCTGTCGGGCGCAGCGGCGCTGAGCCGGACCTGGCGCAGCGGGCCCGGCTGCTCACCTACAACGCCGACGACGTGCGCGCCACCCACGCGCTGCGGCTGTGGATGAGTTCCGATCGGGTGAACGAGGTGCCCTATGCCGGTGATCTCCGACCATGCGACCATGGCAATAACACAGCGTGAGGCTACTCAACACAGCGTGAGAGGAGAGGCGCATGTTCGTGCGTCGGATCGCGGTGATCGGCTCCGGGTATGTGGGCCTGACCACCGGCGCGTGCCTGGCCTCACTGGGACATCGGGTGGTGTGCGCCGACGTGGACCAGGGCAAGGTGGCTCGGCTGTCCGCTGGGGAGGTGCCGATCCTGGAGCCGGGACTGCCCGAGCTGGTGACCCAAGGCCTGGCCGCTGGTCGGTTGCAATTTGTGGTGGGAGCCGCCGCCGCAGTCGGCCAGGGACCCGACGCAGCTGAAGTGATCTTCCTCTGCGTGCCTACTCCGATGGGTGCCGGCGGCGCGGCGGATCTGTCAGCGGTGGAAGCGGTGGCCACCGAGGTTCGATCACTACTGCCGGTGGGCTGCGTGGTGGTCAACAAGTCGACCGTGCCAGTGGGCACCGCAGCGCGCACCGCGCGGTTGCTGGACCGCCCAGATGTGGCAGTGGTCAGCAACCCGGAGTTCCTGCGGGAGGGCTCGGCGGTGGAGGACTTCCTCAATCCCGACCGCATCGTGGTGGGCTGCGACGCGCAGGACGCCGCGGAGCGGGTCGCGGCGCTGTACGCCCGGTTGGGCGCACCAACCGTGCTCACGGACGCCGCCAGCGCCGAGCTGGTCAAGTATGCCGCGAACTGCTTCCTCGCGATGAAACTGTCCTACGTCAACACCATCGCCGAGCTGTGCGAGCGATTCGGGGCCGACGTGCTGGACGTCACCGAAGGCATCGGTTACGACCGGCGGATCGGGCAGGCATTCCTGCAACCAGGCCCCGGTTGGGGTGGCTCCTGCCTGCCCAAGGACACCCACGCGCTGCTCCAGGTGTGCGCCTCGGTGGGCTTCGACTTCGCGCTGCTGCGAGCCAGCCTGGACACCAACACCCACCAGCAGCACCGGATGGTCGACAAGGTCCGTGACGCCGTAGGCGGGTCGTTGGCCGGGCAGCGAGTCGGGTTGCTCGGGCTGACCTTCAAAGCCGGCACTGACGACCTCCGCGACTCTCCAGCCTTGACGGTGGCCGCGCTGTTGGCCGCCGAGGGCGCCGACCTGATCGGCTACGACCCCGGGGTGCCCACCGCTGTGCCCGGCGTGACCGACGATCTGCAGGTCACCGATGACCCGATCAAGGTTGCCTCCGGTGCCGCCGCCCTGGTGGTGCTCACTGAATGGCCGGAATTCCGGTTACTGGACTGGGGCCGGCTGGCCGAGCTGGTCGAGCGCCGCGTCGTGGTCGACACCCGCAACCTGCTCGACGCCGACGTCATGCGCCGAGTCGGCTTCGAAGTCCGCGGCATCGGCCGCAGGCCCACCCCCGCGCTAACGCCCTCCTGAGTGGCGCCCTGAATGGCGGCGCCAGGCCACGACCAGAGCGGACAGCGCGCTCAGCGCACCACCGGTCCAGCCCGTGACCATCAACAGCGCGGCCAGCGCACCGACCACCAGCAGCCCGACCAGCGCCACCAGCGCCAACCCCCGCCACCACTGACCATCACGGCCCTGCACCAGCAGGAACAACCACCGCCACCAAGGCGGATCGGTAGGTTGCGCCCCCACCGAGTCGATCTCCTTGGCGGTCACCGCAGCTCCCGACGACGCGATGCGCTCAGTCGCACGGCCCAGCTAGTCCAGATCAGCTGCGGCACATTGCGGCGGTAGCTGCGCACATACCGGCGTCGTTCACTCTGGTCCCGCGCCTCGGCGAGGCAGGAGTCCACCTCAGCCACCCAGGCCGTGCCCTCATCACCGGGCAGCAGGCCACCCACAAACCGCAGCGTCTTGGGTGCCGGTGATATGACTGTGCGAAGACCCGTCGGAGCCTGCGAGCGTCGGCGCCGTCCCAGGACGGCGC
>JBATXM010000276.1:0-3128 GCA_049673305.1 Pseudonocardiaceae bacterium
TCTGACCCGAATCCACGAGTTAGGGGCGCGACACGGTTGCCAGGATGACGATAGGTGTCCTTTGACCTGGGATGATGGCGGTTACCACGCCACGATCATCTGGGTTGAGAGGACACCTATCAGGTGGACAGGTTACGCGGTATGCGCCGGTTACGGCGGTTGGTGGGTCTCGGTGCGCCGGATGCGTCGTTGACGGCGGTGTCGGGGATGGTGGTGGTGACCGAGTTGGTTGATCGCCTGGGCATGGTCAGGTTGTTGGACGCGGCGATCGGGCCGATCAAGGCCCGCGATCGTGGGTACTCGGGTGGGCAGTTGCTGGTCGGGCTGGCGGGTGCGCAGTTGGCCGGGGAGGACTTCCTGGTTGGGTTGGACCGTCAGCGAGACGATGTCGCCGCTCAGGTGCTCGCGCCGGTGTCGGGGTTGAGTTCGACCACCGCGGCGGGGTTGGCCCGGAGGTTCACCGATGGGCAGTGGCGTGCGGTGGAGACCGGGATCGGCGACGTCCACACCGCGATGCTCGCCGCGCTGTCCCCGGAGCGGGTCGCGGCGCTGTGCGAGACGGTCACGATCGATCTGGACACCACCGATGTGGAGGTCTACGGGCGCAAGAAACGGGGGGTGGCCTACAACTACCAGGGGGTGCGCCACGAGGCGCGCATGACCGCATGGAGGTGTGAATCCTTCGTCGTCGGGTCGTCGCAGCGACCCGGTGGAAGCTGGGGGCAGTCTGAGCCGGGGAACGCCGGTGAGGGCGGCAAGCAGCCCCGACAACGTCGGGACGGCACGGTACTGCCAGACGAGCCGGGTCCGGCAAGCGAGACCAGACGGTGTAACGCGAGTGAACCAGTGGCTGAAGCCCCGTAATAGTTGTGCCGGCTCTAAATCTGGCGGATTCGGGCCGGGGTGCAGCGCACGGCCGTCCGAGGGTGGGGGGTCGACTCCGAAGCCGGAGACCTTGACCGGTGGGGAGGCCACGCTGAAGGTCTGCGGCGTAGGCGATGGCGATGCTGCCGGGGTAGAGCTGGGCGCCTTGCTGGTCGAACGGTCATGGGTGAACGTGGGAACCGTCCCGGTCGCCCCTGATCCGGGCATCCTGTCCGGTGTGGGGGCTAGGCCCGTTGTCGGCTGATGGCCGTGGGATGGGGCGGAGGTCCTGTAGTAGTCCGAGCACGCGAGAGGCGTGTGCATGGCGAAGGGGGCCAGCAAGTCGGCAGAGAGGATGCTGGAATGCCCGGAGGTCGCCGGTGAACACCGACGAATCGGAGTTGGGCCTGTATCGGGCCCAGCGACGAGTACGGGAGATTCAGACCAAGCTGCACCGTTGGGCTCGTGATGATCCTCATCGCCGGTTCGATGATCTGTTCAACCTCGTCGCCGATCCCGCGTTCCTGCTGGTCGCCTGGGATCGGGTGCGGGGCAACAAGGGTGCTCGCACGGCCGGGGTGGATGGCCAGACCGTCGCCTCCATCGCGGCGGACAAGGGCGTCGAGGTTCTCCTTGACGAGCTGCGGTCGCAGGTGAAGGACCGAAGTTTCCACCCGCTGCCGGTGCGCGAGCGGATGATCCCCAAGGCGGGCGGCAAGTTGCGTCGCTTGGGGATCGCCGCCGTGCGGGACCGGGTGGTCCAGGCATCCTTGAAGCTGGTGCTGGAGCCGATCTTCGAGGCGGACTTTCTCCCGTGCTCCTACGGGTTCCGCCCGAAGCGTCGGGTGCATGACGCGGTGGCTGAGGTGCGCTTTTTGACGTCCCGCACGTATGAGTGGGTCGTGGAAGGCGACATCAAAGCCTGTTTCGACGAAATTTCGCACTCGGCCTTAATGGATCGAGTGCGTAAACGCGTGGGAGACAAACGCGTTTTGGCTCTGGTGAAGGCGTTCCTCAAGTCGGGCATCCTCGATGAGGACCGGGCCTTGAGGAAGACCGACGCCGGTACTCCACAAGGGTCTATTCTGTCGCCGCTGCTGAGCAACGTTGCCCTGTCAGTTCTGGACGAGTATATCGCCCAGGCTCCTGGGGGGCCGTCTGCCAGCCAGTCACACCGGGCCACGCGTCGACGTCACGGTCTGCCCAACTACCGGCTCTGTCGGTACGCGGACGACTGGTGCCTGACCGTGTCAGGCACCAAAGCCGACGCCGAAACCCTACGTGAGGATATAGCGGTAGTGCTGTCCACGATGGGCCTGCGCCTGTCACCGGAAAAGACCCTCATCACCCACATCGACGAAGGACTGGTGTTTCTCGGCTGGCGCATCCAGCGTCACCGCAAGAGAGGCACCAACCGGTACTACGTCTATACCTACCCGTCCCGCAAGGCCATCATGGCCGTGACAGGCAAGGTTAAGACGCTGTGCCGACGGATGGGCACGAACCAGCCGTTGGATGCCCTGCTGCTCCGGCTCAACCAGGTGCTGCGGGGCTGGTGCGCCCACTTCCGGCCCGGCGTGTCGCATGCCGCCTTCAAATACCTCAGCCACTACGTGTGGGCTCGGGTAATCGGATGGCTGCGGCGCAAACACCGCCGGACCACCTGGAAGGAACTCCGGCGCCGTTTCTGCGCCGCCGGGTGGTGGCCAACCGGGCAGGAAAGGACACTATTCAACCCCGCGACGGTGCGCACCACGCGCTATCGATACCGGGGCGCGGTGATCCCGACTCCCTGGCCGACCACGGGATGAGGACGACCATGAGTTTCCGATGGGGCTTGTGGAGAGCCCGGTGCCTGGTAACAGGCACGCCGGGTTCGGGAGGCGGTTCGGGGAGATCCACCAGTGGCAACACCGGCAGGGCGCCCCGGGCCGACCTCACCAACGCTGCGGGCGCCCGCACGTGGCGGCCTGGGCCGAGACGGCGACCGTGCTGGCCGCGGACCTGATGGCTAGCGACGAGGATCCCCGCGGCCACGCCGCGGAGCTGTTGGGTCGCGCACTGGCGGCGCTGCCCGCACCGGCGCGGGCCGGGCGGGTCCTGCCGCGTGCCGACGCCGGCTACTTGGCCTGTGACGAGGATCGTGTTCCGATCCTCGTCACAGGCCGAGATGCGGTGTCCGCCTACAAGGAGATTGGCCTGTCCGCTGTCACTTGGTGACAGCTACCTTCACGACACCCCGGGTTGGAGCGGCAGTGTCGCTG
>JBATXM010000277.1:0-28050 GCA_049673305.1 Pseudonocardiaceae bacterium
GGAAACGGAGCGAGGAACCAGGACACGAACACTGGGATGGGACAACCGCCCGGGAAACCGGCGGAACACAAAGGTCCCAGGTCCTACACCCTGGCGAAGCAACCGCGCCAGTCTCCGACCCTCCTCAATAGCAGCGCAGGCGATACGTCACCAGGTGGCACGTCACTACATGCTGCGGGACAGTCGGCTTGTTGCGGCCCGGTTGCAGGGAGACGTTCGACCAGGCCTATAGCATCGGTGGTATGACCTGGGGTACTGTGGAGCTGGAACCGGAGGTCCGCGACTGGATCGAAGGGCTGAGTACGACCCAGTTCGCCACGGCAGCCTTCTATGTCGACCTGCTTGCCGAGCATGGTCCGCTGCTGAGCGAGCCGTACACGCGGCAGCTCGACGGTAAGTTGCGGGAGTTGCGGTTCCACCTGGGTGGTCAGGCGGTGCGGGTGACCTACTGGATCGCTTCCGGGCGGCGCATCGTGTTGCTGACGGTGTTTGTCAAGACCCGGATGCGACAGACCCGGGAGATTGACCGGGCCCAGCGGGCGCTGCAGCGATGTATTTCAGCAGCGCACACTGCAGACGATGACGCGAGGAGTGATGGCGATGTCGCAGCGATCTGACTGGCAGGAGCTGCGCAGCCGCCGGATGGCCGAGCCCGGTGCGGCCGAGGCGTATGACGCTGCGCGGCTGGCCTTCGAACTCGGTCGGCAGGTCCGGGAACTCCGTGTCCAGCAGGGATTGAGTCAGACTGAGCTAGCCCGGCGCGCCGGCATGACCCAGCCTGCGGTGGCCCGGTTCGAGGCTGGTGGCACAGTGCCCACGTTGCCCGTCCTGGAGCGCCTGGCTCGCTCGCTGGGCACTGAGCTGACGGTACAGCTGGTTCCATCCTCGTCGGTGGCGTGATCCAGAGCACGCGACGCCTCGGCGGTACCGGGTCGGGCGGGTCGAACAGGCCGGCCTGTTCGCTGGCTGACTCTGGCCGGCGGCGACATTCCGGTCCGGATCGCCACATTGTCAGTGGGTCCCGATAGCGTGCGCCTCGTCACGAACGAGAGGGGCGAGGATGTCCGTTGGTCTGGTGGATCACCCGGTGGTGAGTGCCGAGGTGCATGCGCTGTACGCGCCGCTGCTGGAGCGGCTGGCCTGCGCGTCGGAGGTGGATCCGCGCCGGTCGGCGCTGGTCGACGAGGCGGGAGAGGTGTGGAGCCGGCCGGGGTTCGACACGGTCCTCTCGGCGTCGCGCCTGGGTTTCACCCCGTTCGACTACCAGCTCGCCACGATGCAGACGGTGCTGCGCCGGATGCGTGGGCGGGCGATCCTGGCCGATGAGGTCGGTCTCGGCAAGACGATCGAGGCCGGGCTGGTGCTCTCGGAGCTGCGGATGCGGGGGCTGGCCGACCGTGCGCTCGTCATCACTCCGGCCGGGTTGGTGGGCCAGTGGCGTGAGGAGCTGGAGCGCAAGTTCGCCCTGCCCACCACGATCGCGGCCCGCGGCGGCTGGGAGAGTGGCGCGGACCGCCCGGTGGTGCTGGCGTCGCTGGCTGCGGCCCGGCGCGACCCGCTGCGCTCGGCGGTCACCGACGAGCGATGGGACGTGGTGATCGTCGATGAGGCCCACCGCTTGCGCAACCCGGCCAGCGCCTCGGGGAAGCTGGCCCGCACGCTGCGCACCCGCTACCTGCTGCTGCTCACCGCCACTCCTGTGGAGAACCGGTTGCAGGATCTCTACGAGCTGGTCAACCTCGTCGCGCCAGGCATGCTCGGCACGGCCGCCCAGTTCCGCAGTGCGCACGGCTCCGCCGACTCCGGGGTCGAGGCCCTGCGCAACGTCGCGGCGTTGCGTGCCCGCACCCGCCAGATCATGGTGCGGCACCGGCGCAGCGAGGTGGCGGTGCTGCTGCCCCAGCGGTTGGCCGAAACCGTCCTGGTGACGCCGTGTGACGCTGAGCGCTCGCTGTACTCCGAGCTCACCGCCCGGATCCGCGGCGCGGCGCTGGGCGCGGATTCGACCCAACGGCTGACACTGCGCAGCCTGACCCGGCTGGCCGGTTCCAGCCCGGCCGCAGCGGCGCCCACCCTCGACAAGACCGGGTGGCACGATCTCGCCGAGCGCGCCCGGGCGATCACACGGCCCCGCAAGACCGACGAGCTGCTCTCCCGGCTGCGCACCCACGTCGAGCGCGGGGAGAAGGTGCTGGTGTTCACCGCGTTCCGGCACACGCTCAACGCGATCGCTGAGGAGGTCGCCGCAGCCGGCATCCCGGCGGCCTGCTACCACGGCAGCCTGTCCCGGCGGGACAAGGACGCCGCAGTCGCGGCGTTCGCGGGCGACGTGCCGGTCCTGCTGTCCACTGAGTCGGCCGGCGAGGGCCGTAACCTGCAGTTCTGCCACGTCATGATCAATATGGATCTGCCGTGGAACCCGATGCAGATCGAGCAGCGGCTGGGCCGGCTGCACCGGGTGGGCCAAGAGCACGACGTCCTGCTCGCCAACCTGGTGTCTCGCGGCACCATCGAGGAGCGCATCCTGCACGTGCTGGAGTCGAAGATCAACCTCTTCGAGCTGGTCGTCGGGGAGCTGGACATGATCCTGGGCCGGGTCACCGACGACTTCGACTTCGAGTCCTCGGTGTTCACCGCGTATGTCACCGCCGCCGACGACGCCGCGTTCGCTGCCTCGCTCGACGGTCTGGGTGCTGACCTGGCCCGCGCCCGCAGCGACTACCTGCGCACCCGGGGTGCGGTCGACCAGCTGGTGGGGGAGGACTGACCATGGATCCGGGCCTGCGGTTCTGGCTGCGCTACGTCGATGACCACGGTGGGCTCACCGAGCCGGCGAGGGACGGCACGCTCGTGGTGCTGCCGCACGCGGTGGCCGCCGAATTCGACCTGCCCGACGAACTGATGGTGACCTCCGACCCCGACGTCGCTCGCGAGGACGGCACGGTGCTGCTCGCCACGGGTCATCCGGTGCTGATCCGGGCCGCCGACGCGACGCTGACCGGCGGCGACGCCGGGGTGGTCGCGCTCGCCGCTCCGAGCACCCCGGCACCGGGTGCTGACTACCTGCAGGACCGGGTCCGGGAGCAGTTCCCGGTAGAGCACGGGCGGATCGACGTCACGGGCCTGCCCACTCGGGTCACCCGCCCGGTGCTGCGGGTCGGCGCGCTGGTCACGTACACCGTGTCAGCCGAGGAGTGCTACCAGGAACGGCTGGAGTGCTGGGTCGACGCGCGCTCGGGGCTGCCGCTGGGCGAGGACGACGTGGCCCGGCTGCGGCGCGCCCCGCGTGCCGTCAACACCGACACTTCGCCCGCATCGCTGCTCACCACCGCCGGTCGCGGTGTGGAGCACGCGCACCGCATCCTCGAGGCTGCGGCCAGCAGACGGCGGAGCACGCTGGCGGCCCAGGCATCGGACGCTCATCGGCAGGAACGCGCGCACGCCCGTGCCTACTACGATGACGCGCTGCGGTCGTTGGAGCGCCGCCGCGCCACAGCCCCGCCCGACCGGGCCGAGCTGCTCGCGGCCCGTGCCGTGAGCACCCGTGAGGAGCGAACCCGGCGGTTGCTGGAGATCGACGAGAAGTACCAGGCCCGCCACGACATCCGCCCGTTCCGGCTGCACGCCGTCCTGGTACCGGGATGGCGGGTACCGGTCGACGTTCGCCGGGGGGCACGGCGCTATCCGTTCGCGTTCGACTGGCTCCCCGCGCTGGGCGCCTACGCCAACGAGGGCTGCCCGCACTGCGGCGCGACCACCGCGCTGTCGGCGAGCAAGACCCGGCTCGGCTGCCTGGACTGCCTGCCCAGCTCGGCCCTGCACGCCGTACCCACCTCGGCGTGAACCTGAGCTATTATGTGACCACTAGGCTGAGTGAGGTGGTCACATGGATGTGGGAGTGCGGGAGCTCAAGGAACGGCTGTCGGAGTACCTGGAGCGGGCGGCCAGGGGTGAGCATCTCACCGTCACCGAGCGTGGCCGGCCCAAGGCGGTTCTCGGGCCGTTGCCTGGCGGCGACAACCTGGCGCGAGGCGTCGCGGAGGGCTGGATCACGCCGCCACGATCACCCGGTCCCGTCCCGTCGCCCCCGGCTCGGGTCAGGGCGTCGACATCCGTGCGGGACATGGTCGACGAAGACCGGGCCGAGGAGTGACGCTCTACCTCGACTCGAGCGCGCTGCTCAAGCGATACATCGACGAGCCGGACAGCTCGCAGTTCACCACGATTCTGACCAGCGACGAGAGCTGGTTGACCTGCCGGATCACCTGGGTTGAGGTGTGGCGCAACCTCGGCAGGCGGCTGACCGGGGTAGATGCGCCCGTCGCTCGCGACGCTTTCCGAGCCGACTGGGCACACCTGGCCGTCGTCGAGATCGACGCCGTGCTCGCCGAGGACTCCGGTCGGATCGCCGACCTCACCGGGAGCCGCAGCCTCGACGCGGTGCACCTGGCGGCGATGCAGCGTGCCGGGCCCTCCGGCATCACGTTGGTGACGGCGGACCTGAGACAGGCCCAAGCCGCCAGGTCGATGGGATGGTCCGTGCTCGGAGCGTGACGGCGGTCACCGTTGGCCACCGCCACGTCATGTATCACTGCTCGTCGAGCGCCTGATCGATAGCCTCATCGAATACGTCCTCGATCTCCCAGCGCTCCAGGATCCTCGCCGTTCTGAGGTCGGCCTTGATGCTCGCGCGATGCAGTTTGTACAGCGTGTCGCCGTAACCCCCTTGACATCATCCAGGCGAGCCTCAAGCGCGGCGATCCGGCGCTCCAACGTCTGCAGCGAAGCCATGCGCCACCCTAACCGGGATCCCCGACAAGATCACATCAGGTTCTGGCGATCAGAGTCAGCGGATGCCTTGTCATCATCCCGGTGGCCTGCGGTGACCGCTGTCGCGCGCCCAGTGGTCGTGGTGGGCGGTTCGGGAGCGGTCTCGGGGAGCGGGGAGTTGGTCACCTTCCTGACCGACTCGAGGATCGTCAGCCCCTGGCTGACCAGCCCGGCCGCGATCTCGCTGAGGCCGTTCGCGCCGTTGAGGATGTTGACGTTGGCGCCATGGAGTCCCAGCGCTGCCTGCTTCACGATCTCGGGCAGCTGGTCGATGAGCATCCGGTCGAGGGCGACCCGGTCGTTGGACGCCGCGGCCTCGGCCTGGATCCGCATTTTCTCCGCGTCGGCCAGCGCCAGGATGCGCACGCGCTCGGCCTCGGCCTCCGCGGGCCGCACCACTTCTGCGATCAGCTCCTGCTGGCGCAGCTCAGCTGCCCGCTGGGCCAGCTCGGTCTGTGCCGCGAGGACTTGGAGTGTTGCCTGCGCCTGGGCCAGCGGGCCCGCCTGCGCTGCCGCGGCCTGCGCTGTGTCTATCTGGGCCCGGTACTGCGCCTGGATAACGGCGGTCTGCCGGGCGTACTCGGCTTGCTGGCGCTGGGAGTGCTGGGTCGCCTCGGCGGCGGCCTGATCCGCCTGGGCCTGGGCGATCTGAGCCTCCCGTTGGATCGCCGCGTTGTGCGGGGCCGCCATCGCCGCGATGTAACCGAGGTTCATGTCGTCGATGGACTGGATCTGCAACGAGTCGACGCTCAGGCCGAGGGTTGCCATCTCGGCCTTGGAGCCGTCGAGCACCTCCACGGCCAGCTTCTGACGTTCGGTGACGATTTCCTCGACAGTCATCGAGCCGATGATCGAGCGCAGATGGCCGGCAAAGATCCGGCCGGTGAGAACCGACATCTGGTCCTGGTCGGACAGGAAGCGCTGCGCTGCGTTGACGATGCTCTCGTCGTCGTTGCCGACCTTGAACGCGATGACCGCGCGGACGTTGAGCGCGATGGCCTGTCGCGTCACGCACGCTTCGTGGACCTCGGCCTCGCACATGGCCAGGGTCAGGAAGCGCACCTTGCGGACGAAGGGCAGCACGAACGCCCCGTGGCCGGTGACGACCCGGAATGGTGAGCCGCCGACCTTGCTCTTCCCGCCGGAGATCAGCATGGCCTCGTCGGGTGCGGGAACTCGATAACCGAACATCGCGCGCCTCCGCTAGCCGAGCATCTCGACGGTGGAAGCGAGGGGGTCCGACCAGGCGACGACGCCCACCGTTCGGCCGCCACGGGACTCAACGACGAGCACGGTCGCCCCCGCCGGTAACGCCTCGTCCGACCAGGCCAAATAGGTCTCCGAGCCACCGCGGATGCGCACCCGCGCCTCACCCGGCCCATCAGGTCCCCGAGTGGAGACGGTCAGCACACCGAGGCGGCCCACGACGGAGGGGTCCGAGCTCACCGAACACCGACCTTTCGGTCATACAACCCGATACCTACCCGCTACGCCGAGGCGGCAGTGGCTTCGGTGATCTGGTCGAGGGTGGGGTTGGTCAGCACCGAACCATCCGGTAGCAGGATGGTCGGCACGGTCTGGTTGCCTCCGTTGACGCCTGCTACGAACGCGGCGGCTGCCGCGTCGTGCTCGATGTCAACTTCGCGGAAGCTGATGCCGGCACGGGCCAGCTGCGCCTTGAGTCGCCGGCAGTAGCCGCACCACACGGTCGTGTACATCGTCAGTTCGCTCACGCTCAGTGCCAACAGTCCCGGCCTGCGCGGTGTTCCTGCCGCTGGTCGTGGCCGTGCGGACGTAGTCAATTATTACGTTCGCTCTGCTCATACACCTGAGCTGGCGGGCCGACGATGAGGGGGTCGGGTGTGTTGACCACATCGGGGTCCTTAGTCGGATAGTCCAGGGTAGACAGAACCCAGCGCAGCGCCTCGATCCGACCACGTTTCTTGTCGTTGCTCTTCACCACCGTCCACGGCGCTGCTGGGGTGTCGGTGTGCTGGAACATGGCCTCTTTCGCCTGGGTGTAGTCGTCCCACCGCTCCAGCGCGGCCAGATCGACCGGGCTGAGCTTCCACTGCCGCAGCGGGTCGATGACCCGGATGGTGAACCGGGTCCGTTGTTCGGCTCGAGAGACTGAGAACCATAACTTGACCAGGTGGATACCACTGTCGACCAACGCCTGCTCCAACCCCGGATTCTGTTTCATGAACTCCCAGTACTCGCTGGTGGTGCAAAACCCCATGACGCGTTCGACGACAGCGCGGTTGTACCAGGACCGGTCGAATAACACGATCTCCCCCGCGGCGGGAAGCTGGCTGAAATAGCGCTGGAAGTACCACTGAGTGCGCTCCCGCTCGCTGGGTTTCTCCAACGCCACCACCCTCGCCCCGCGCGGATTCAGATGCTCGGTGAAGCGTTTGATGGTGCCCCCCTTGCCCGCCGCGTCACGACCTTCGAAGAGCACAACGACTCGCTGCTCGCTGTCCTTGACCCAGGACTGCATCTTCAACAGCTCGATTTGCAGGGACCGCTTGGTGCGCTCGTACTCCTGCCGGCTCATCCGCTCGGTGTACGGGTAGTCCTGCTGCCATGTGGTGATCTCACGTCCATCGGGGCCAAGCAGGAGCGCCTCGTCGTCGTCGAGTTCTGCCACCGACAGACCCTGCAGGTTGTCCAACAGGTCCACCGCCCGCAACGCCTCCCGCAGCGCCTGCCGGGTCTGTTCGGAATGCCCTGCTCCTCGGGGGACGTGGCGGAAGCCGTTGACAACCTGCTCGGCTGACGTCATGGCCGATCCCATCGGTAGCAGCTGATCCACCTTGGATCGAGATTAGCTGACGTGGACGGCGCGGCCGTGCTCTTAATTACTGCACAGGCAGGACTCGGCGGATCAGCCGGACCAGGAGCAGTTCAGCCAGAAAGACGAGGCCAGCGGCGAGTACGTCGATGAGTAGCTCTTCCACGACCACCAGGGTAGGAGCCGACGGTAGCGGTCCGGGGCGGTTGAGCCGACGGCTTCGCGACCTTGGCGTGAACAGCGGTCGACGTCACTCACGACAGCACCGGCGCGGCCGGCGCTAGGAATGCGCGGTCAGGTCCTTGCGCACGTCCTGGCGGGCCAAGCGTTCGGTGACGACGCTGCCCACTCCCACCGCCAACGCCACCGGCCACTCGATGATCTCGATGGTCGCCAGCGCTGCGAGACCACCCAGCCACAACAACCGTAGGGGGTCCACGTCTCCCATTCCGGGCAGCGGCAACCGGAAACCTGCCAAGGCACCCACACTCTGGGGCTGGCCACCGCCCGAGCCCTGGACGCTCGCGCCGACCTCAGCGTGCGCGGTGGTTTCGCCGTCGAGGTCGTGCTCAGATTCCGAATGTGAACGAGTTGGCATAGTTCCTCCTTAGCAGGGTTATTTCAGGTACCCATCAGGCGACCCCGTCAAGCGCGGTCTCGTCGAACACCACCGAAAGGAACCCCAAGGCTATCGCCGCGCTGACGCCCGCCCAGGCGACTGGTCCCAGGGGGGTGCAGCCGAAGAAGTGGCTGAGCCCGGGGGTTTGGACGATGCCGACGAGCACAGTCGCCGAACCCAGACTGGTGGCCAGCACCAGCGGACTGCGGTAACGCCCGACGAGCGTTTGGGTCAGCTGGGCGCCGACCAGCCCGCACAGCGCCATGGTGCTGGTGCGCCGGGCACTTCCCGGGGTCAGGGTGCCCATGAGCCACGCGGTGGTGGCGCCCAGGCCGGTGAGGATGCCGCGGTGGCGGATCTGGCGGGTCAGGGGCGCGTCGAGCATGGCGGTGCCGACGGGTCCGGCGCCGTGGCAGGCGTGGTGGTCGTCGGTGGGGGTGACCGCGACGGCCATGGCCGGGAACATGTCAGTAAGCAGGTTGACCAGGAGCAGCTGGCGGGTGGAAAGCGGGGAGTCGCCGGATAGCAGGGTGCCCAGCACGGTGAAGCCGACTTCGCCGGCGTTGCCTCCGAGCAGGATGCTGATGGCGTCGGCGACGCTGCGCCACAGCGCCCGGCCTTCGGTCACCGCCTCGAGCAGCACGGTGAGGTCAGCGTCGGTCAGCACGAGGTCGGCGGCGTTGCGGGCAGCGGCGGACCCGCGAGCGGCGATGCCGATCCCGACGTCGGCGGCGCGGATGGCGGCGGCGTCGTTGGCACCGTCGCCCACCATGGCAACTACCCGACCGGCAGCGCGTAGTGCCTCGATCACCTGCAGTTTCTGCTCGGGCGTGACTCGTGCGATCACTCCGGCGTCTCGCAGGAGCCGGGCCCTGCCGGCGCGGTCCAGGGCGGCCAACTCCGGACCGGTGACCACGTTGGTGTTCTCCGGCCAGCCCAGCGTGCTGGCGATGGCCAACGCGGTGTGGGGGTGGTCACCGGTGAGCATGACGGGGTTGACGCCGCAGTCGCGCAGGCCGGTCACAAGGAGGGCGGAGCTCGGACGCGGGGTGTCCGCCAAGGCGAGAAATCCGAGGAATTCCAGATCGTCCACGAGCTCGTCCACGGCCTCGTGCGGGTGGGATGGGTCGATGCGGCGTTGCGCGACGGCGAGCACCCGCAACCCATCGCCTGCCAGGTTTGCCGCAACGGTGGCGAGGGTCGGTTCCGCAGCCGGGCAGCAGGCCAGGATGACCTCGGGTGCGCCCTTGACCGCCAACAGCGCTGTGGTTCCTGTTGTGCCGGTGGCTGCGGCGTACCCGCGGTTGGTTTCGAAAGGCTGGCCGCTGACCTGTGCCCAGTCGGGATCGGGTGGGGCGGCGGCCAGGACCGCCTCGTCGGTGGCGTGCGAGTGCTCGCCCGACTGGCGTCCGTCATCAGGGCAGGCGCGCGCTGCGGTCTGGAGCACCGCGCTTGCCTCGGGCTCTGTGGGTGAGTGAACCATGCCGTCCGCAGTGGCGACTCGGACCACCCGCAACCGGTTGTGGGTTAGCGTGCCTGTTTTGTCGAAGCACACTGTGTCCACCCGCCCGAGGGCTTCCAACGTGCGTGCGGTGCGCACCAGAATGCCGCGCCGGCTCAACCGCCGGGCGGCCGCCATCTGGGCGACCGTGGCCACCAGCGGCAGTCCCTCGGGCACGGCGGCCACAGCGACCGCGACGCCACCGCTGATGGCCTGGCGGATCGGCCGGCCGTACAGCAGGGACAAGGCGGTCACCGTGGCGCCACCGGCCAGGGTGAGCGGCAGCGCCTTGCTGGTCAGTTCCCGCAGCCGGGTCTGTACCCCCGCCGCAGGGGGGGTACGTGACGCCAACGTGACCGCTCGCCCAGTCTCGGTGTGCTCCCCGGTATCCACCACGACTGCTCTGGCCTGACCGGCAACCACAGTGGTGCCCTCAAAAACCATGCACCGGCGGTCGGCGATGGACGCGCTGGGAGACGCCGCCGTTACCTGTTTGGCCACCGGCAAGGATTCACCGGTCAGGGCTGACTCGTCAACTTCCAGATCGCTCAGGTCCAGCAGCCGAGCATCGGCGGGCACCACATCCCCGACATCCAACTCGATCACATCACCCCGGGCCAACTGGGCAGCGTCGATGACCTCGGTCCCCGTGCGCATTTCGGACTCGTTGCGGGCAGTGCGCACCCGGCGGGCCTTCTGCTGCTGGGTCGCGGTCAAGGAGGCGAGGGCGCGTTCGGCGCGCAGCCGCTGGACGCCCCCGACCACTGCGTTGATTCCCATGGCGCCGAGGACCAACCCAGCATCCACAGTGGACCCCAGGATCGCCGATGCCCCCGCGCCCACCGCGAGGATCGGGGTGAGCGGGTCGTTGAGCTCGACGCGCACCGCATCGGCTAGTTGCAGCGACAACTTTATCGCTGCGGCACCGGGCAGTCGGAACGCCGTGCGGACGAGGCGACGTCGGTGCTCTGCTAGTCCTGACCTGGGGTCGGGGGCCGGTGGGGAATCGTTGGTCAGACGGCGCAGGACTCCCTCTGGGGTCAGGGCGTGCCAGAGGATCTGGGGGCGAGGGGTTGGTGCGGTCGTCGTCGCGACGCCCAGCGCGAAGCCCCACCCCGACAGCAACGCTGCCGCCGCAGCGAGGTTGACCGGGCTGATGCGGGGCAACGGGGACAGCAGGTTTGCCCACCTTCGTTGCCCTCCGGTGATCACCAACAGCCCGGACAGCGCCGCGGCGGCCTGGGCGTAGGTCGTGGCATGCTGGCCGGCCTTTCGTGCTGCGGGCACAGCCCGCAGCAACCGCCACACACCCACCAGACCACGCACACACACCAGGTCCGCCGCCCACAGCACCGCGCTGCCCTCGTCGGCCAGCGTTACGGCGAGGTCTCCGCGCAACAGCCCGGCCACCACCTCCGGATCGGTCACCGCGTGCAGGCCATCCTGCTGCCTCCTGGTACTGAGCCGGGCGATCGTGAGCACCACGTGGCCGGCATCCTGCAGTGCGCTCACGACCTGCGACATACTCTGATCAGAGCCGACGATCTCGTCTGCCAGCTCCACGGGAGCGCCGACGGCGGGATCGCCAACCACCACCACCCGCAGACCAGCCTGCTGAGCGGCGTCCACCACGGCCCCAGCCAGCGGGTCAGGCTCGTGGCCCTGGACTGACAGGGCACTGGAATGCACCACCACGGTGTCCACGACCTGCAGCAACCGCAAACGTTCGCCGTCGCGTACCAGGACAGCTTCCCGGGCCAGGGCGCATCCCAAGGCCGCCTGGTAGGCGGCCCAGCCGTACCGGGCGGGCTTGGGGGAACCAGCCAACACCGCCGCGCTGGCCTCCTGAAGATTCTTTCTCAACAGCAACGTCGCCACCGCGCCGACCACACTTCCGGTGATGGCTTTCACCGCGTAATCGCCGAGCGGATCGACCGGAGCGGGACGACGAACAGGTGCGGTTGAGGCTGAGGCTGAGCTGATCCGTTCGGGCACACACAACTGGTCGTGGGCGGCGTCGAAGGCCACGACCCTGGCCACGGCTTCAGCCAGCTGCGACGCCCGCAGGACCGCATCCAACACCAGCTCGGTCGGCGACTGATCGACGCTGTACACGGCCGCGCTCGCGACGGCCAGCACGAAATCCGCAGTGGTCTTGCTCAGTGCGGAACGCAGCACCGAGCGCAGCCGAGGATCCTCTTGCAACAGTGTCAGGGCCGCGACTGCCATCGGTGGGGGACGCCGCAGACGCACCATCCGAGCTGTCAACGCTCCCGCCACGCCCGCCGCGTCCACAGCCAGTGCGACTGCCGCCGCGCGAACCTCTCCCACCCCACCCGGGTGCGGAATCTCCTCAGCCTCCGCTGGCCTGGCGGCCAAGCCATGCCTGGCCGCCAACGAGGTCGCCGCCTCCACTACCCGGTCTGTGACCGCGTCCTCAGCCACCTGCACCACCAGGCGCCCCAAACCACCATCCCAATAAGCGACCAGAACATCGGGATGCTCCAACACTCCAGCGACGACCTTCTTCATCGCCTGCTGCGCCCCACGCGCCATACCAGCATCAGGGACACTCAACGGGAGGTGAAAGCGCTGGCCTTCCTGCCAGTGCGCGGCTCCCACCGCGACGACCCGACGCACCACACCCGTCACCGACCGTGCGGCCTCGGTGGTCGCCCGGGCCCCAGCGCCGGCCACACCGACACCGATGGTGGCAGCCTCACCAGCAACATCAACCGCTGTGCGCACCACCACGCCAGCCCCACGCAGGACCCGCACAGGGGAGGTCAACACCAGCCCAACCCCCAGCCGCGCCAAAGCCCCCAGCACCATCAACCGTCCCTCACCAGGTAGCGCTGATCATGTTGTATCCGACCACACATACCCCCACAGTGCGGTGTCCAATCCCCGCCGACCGGGTCGTCGTCCGCATCACCCCGCGCAAGGTCGTCGGCTCGCTCTGCACCCCAGGCTCCATAAACGCCGGGACTCAGACCTCCCGGAGTAGCTTCTTTGACCTGGGGCACTGTAAGGCGTTCGCGTGAAAATCTGGTGAATATCCGAGCATCCAAGGGTCTCCAGGCCTGCGAAGGACCGGCCTAGAACTCAAGATCATGGTTTGGGTGCCTCAGGTGACATGTCGTGTCACTTTCGGCACCGAAACCGTGATCTTGATGGCCCTCACCCACCAGCCACTGGTGCAGCTGACCAACACGCTCCCGGTCGTCACTGGCATAGCTGAGGAATACCCTGACCACCACACCTCCCGGGCACGATTGGGGACAACAAGCGAGCCCGGGTCTGCGGTGCGGTGCCAACCAGAGTCGTTCCGATGTGACGCGCGGTGTCGCCCGACCGAGGAGACGAGGTACTGGCGCGCTTCTCCGAGCTCTTGAGCTGGGACCAAAAAGTTGCTAATCAGGTGGACGCCATCGATATTTTCTACTTAGAGTAATACTCTTCCGCCATTTTCGCACCCTGCTACCACCTGAATGTTGTTAGATCCACCATCGAAGAGTAGAAATATTCATACTGAGTGTTAGCGTTCCCGTACTTGCCGACAAGAGGTGACTCGGCGACGTAGTTCGGTTGCGCGCAGTCATAGCTGGTCGGCTGTCCAGTGGGCGGTTGGCAGGATGTTGGACAATTCTGGTCCATGCGCACGTATGAGCGCGGCCACATCACCCGCAACGGTCGTGAGTACGTCGTGCTGCTCGCCGCAGCGGATCTCGGCACGCCAACTGGCTGAACAACTGCCGGAGACCGTCGCTGTGGCAGGTGTGGAGTTCCTCTACGGACCGCTGACGGAGAACCCCGCTCGAGCGAGAAACGCTTGTTGCAAGTAAGTGGCAAGTATGTATGATGGTACCGGAGTTCGTTGGTGAGGTCCTCAGGGCTGAATGCACGGAGACTGTGCTCGCTATGGACGTGCTCACGACGTCTTGTTGCGCAGTGTTTGTGCCATGTCACAGAATGCTTACAAGGTCGTAAAAATTTCCGGAGGTAAGGAAACGACACTGACGGTGCCCGAGTGGCAGGGATTTCGATAGTAGGGAGAAGGCGAAGGTGATGCGGGCAACGTTCCACGCCGAGCTGGATGAGCTGATGGCCGAGCTCGCGCGAATGACCCGGCTGGCTGGCCAGATGATGACCAACGCGTCGATCGCGCTGCACCAGACTGATCTCGCCCTCGCGGGAGTGGTCATTGCTGATAGTGATCAGATGAACGGGATGCTCGAGGATATCGACCGGCACTGCGTCACCCTGCTGGCGTTGCAGGCCCCGGTCGCGGGGGATCTGCGGGTGGTGGTCGCGGCCTTGCACGCGGTGGGTCATGCGCAGCGGATGGGCCGTCTCGCCAGGTATGTCGCCATCGTTGCCCGGCTCAAGCACCCGAACCCGATGGTCTCCGGGAAAGTTCGTCCGGTGCTGGCCCGGATGAGCCTGCTTGCCAGCCAACTCGCCGAGGACGCCGCGACCACGATCGAGCATCAGGATCCGCTGTCCGGCTGCCGGCTGGCCGTAGCGGACGACGAGGTGGACGCGCTGCTGCGCCACCTGTGCACCATCCTGTCCGCAGCGGATTGGTCACATGGTGTGGAACAGGCGGTGGACACCGCCCTGATCGGCCGCTATTACGAACGTTTTGCCGACCACGCGGTAGCCATCGCACGGCAGTTCTGTTCGGTGGCCACCAGGAGGATGCCCGAGCCTGCGTCCACTGTGCCGCTACTCACGCCGGTCGTTGAACACGCCGGGGAGACAACGGGTCACTGATGCTGACCTGGTCGATGATGCTGTGGCGTCGTTCGCGGCTGCGGGGCAGGGCCACCCGCGACCAGGTCATAGAGGCCGATGGGGTGGTGTTCGACGGCCCGCGGCGGCGGGTGCTGGTCGATGGCTATCTGGTGCATCTTCCAGCTCGCGAGGCCGCCGTGCTCGGCGTCCTCATGGCTCGCCCCGGCCAACTCGTGTACCGCCCCGTGCTGATCGATGCGGGATGGGGTGTCCAGCGAGCGCAGCACGGTGTTGTCGATCGGCTGATGCGCCGGTTGCGTCGTCGGCTAGAGCCCAGCCCGGTGTCTCCCGCCCGGCTTCGCCGCGTCGGTGACGCCGGCTACATCTTCGGTTCGATGCCCTAAGGGATCCGGCGTGGGGTCGCCAGAAGTGTCGGTCATCGGTGCCAGAACCAGGTCATGAGCAGCAACGACGACCGTTTCGTGGTGCCGCTCTACTCGGTGGTCGAAGCAGCTCGTCACCTCGACGTCCCCGCATCGACGTTCCGGACCTGGGCACATGGCTACCGGAGCTTGCGGAGAGGGCGGCCTCCTGCGGTTGGCGATCCCATCGTCACCACCGTGCCCATCGACAGCGGAGTTTCCATCCCGTTCATCGGTCTCGCCGAGAGCTACGTACTCGCCGCTAATCGTCGAGCTGGCGTACCGCTTCAGCATATCCGGCCTGCCCTCGACCGCCTTCGTGATGACCTCGGGATCGAGCATGTCCCAGACCTCCTGGAGTAGCTTCTTGATCAAGGTCTGACCTGGGGCATCCGTAAGGTGTTCGCAGGAAAATCTGGTGAATATCCGAGCGTCCGAGGGTCTCCAGGCCTGTGAAGGACCGGCCTAGGACTCAAGATCACGGTTTGGGTGCCTCAGGTGACATGTCGTGTCACTTTCGGCACCGAAACCGTGATCATGACCTTAGCGTCGCCTCGATGTGGGTCACCACCGCCTGCGGGCGGGAAGTTGTTCGCCCGCGCCCGGTTGGTGGGGTCATGGATGTGCGTGCCACACGAGCTGGTGGTGCGCAGGCGGGGTGACGGGCAGATGATGGCTCACCGCCAGCGAGCGCCGTATCGATTGACGTTCATGACCTACTTGAGGAGGTCTGTGTCCGCGCTTCTCACAAGCTCTTTACCGACGGCGCTGAAGTACGCTACAACTACGCCAAAAATGAGATCGTCGACTCGTACTTACAGCGCATCGATTTCCACGGCGACCAGTGGGCACGAGTTGTCCACCTCCCCAAGTATCACTAGGCCGACGTCGTCGTCGATCAAGAACGAGGTTTCGGCGCACCGATCTTTGCCCGTGGGCCGATCTTTGTCCGTGGGGGAGTGCGGCTGGAGACTGTGTTCGCTGCTTTCAAGCGGGGAGCGAGAATCGACTTCCCTCGTGACCACGAGATCGCCGATCACCAGTGGATGTTGGAAGCGGCCCACCATGGCTGGCCAGTCCTTGGCGGTGACTCCAAGCACCGTCGACGCCGACGTCCTGCCGAACGAGCAGTGCTGATCGACGCCGGTGCACGGCCGTTTCACGGGCCGCTGTCCGCTCTGACGCTTAACCGCCTCACCCTCGCCACTCCACGGGGGAGGTGGGGGGATCCGGTGCGGAGGTGCCGCAGATGGCAACTTAGGGTGAGAAGTTGCCATCTGCGGCAACCCCACACGCCGCGACAGTCCTTCCCCCGATCTCACTGACAGTGACATCGGTACGCGGTGTGGCAGACATCGGACTCCCAGCCCACCGATATGATCGTGAAACGACCGTGGCCGACGGGGTGGTGTTCGACGGCCCGCAGCGGCGGGTGCTGGTCGATGGCTATCTGGTGTACCTTCCAGCCTGCGAGGTCGCTGTCTGGCCACCGCGCTGTCGGCTACATCCCCAGAAAGCCGAGGATCTTGCTCAGTACCGCTGGCTGAGTGATCCACCACACCGCGTCGGCGAGTGCTGCCATCAGTACCAGGACCAGCACGATACGAAAAACCAGGTAGTGCGGGGGCACGGAGGTTCTCACGACGCGGCCGCCAGCGGACGCGGGGCGATCGACACCCCGGAGCGGTCCAGCAGCCACAACAGCGGACGGGCTGGCGAGGTGGGGCTCGCCAGCCCGTCCGCGTCGATCGCCGCGTCCAGCGACGACACCAGGAAGTAGCGGACCACGCCGAAGTCACGCATGGTGCCGTCGAGCATGTTGTCCAGCCCTTTGCCGCGCAGCCAGGTCTCTATTTCCGCTGATTCCGCTTCGGGGTGCAGTCCGGTGGCCTGCAGTCCAGTGGCCTGCAGTTCAGTGGCAGAGCGCAGGTCGAGCAGCAGGTCAGCCTTCACCACAGCGACGGCGAGCGGCTTGCGCTTGAGCTTGACGCCCTGGTCACGCAGCCACTGCGCGGTGACCAGGTAGGACTGTTCGGGATGTACCTTCGCGGGTTGCGCTGTAGCGAGACGCGAAGCCAGCGCCCCGGTGACCTCGTCGGCGACGTCGGGTACCGAGAACGGGTCGAGGACGAACACGAGGCCCTGTGCGTCATCGAGGAACGGCAGCTCACTGCTGCGCTCGCGGTTGTTGAAGAACTCGCCTGCCGCATCGAACAGATGCAGCAGCGCCTCGTGTCGGGCCGCCGTGAGCCGCAGCGTGATCCCCGCCGGTGGCCGGTCGGCGTCGGTCTTGGTGGTCTGCATCCCGGACTCGACCACCATGGTGGCGTCCCGGAAAGTGTCCGCGCTGTCCGGCCCGACCGGTTCCGCCGACCCGCCGGTCGCGTTCAGGTGCCGGACGAGCGCGACCATGCCGGCCAGCACCAGCCGGGTCTTGCCGGCTGAGGGCGGTCCAAACACCGGGACCAGCACGTCAGTCAGCACCGCCGCCCCGGCGCGCAAGGGGCGGTCGCATTTCTGACACACCGGCACCAGCCCGGCTGCGGCCCGCAACACGGTGGTTGGCAACAGCGACCCGCACTCGCACCGGCGCACGAATGCGCCGAGCCGGCCCGCCCGGATGTCGTGATGGGTCTGGCCGCAGGCGCAGCGGTAGGCCGGCAGTCGGTTGCGGTAATTGCAGCCGGAGTAGTGGCAGGTCGCCTTCGCGCCGCGCAGCACGCGGATGCCCAGGTCCGCACCACGCAGCAGACCGACGACCACCAGCCAGCCGAGCCAGGGCAGCGCCAGCACCACCCCCAGCAGGGCGTAGACCACGGCGGCGCCCACGGCGGCGCCCACGGTCAGCGCGAGGGCCCCCACCAACGGCAGGAGCAGCAGCGGCCAGAAGAAGAGCATCACCGGCTCGTCGCACACGAGCTGAAACAGCCATGTCCACAGGCGTGACACCGCGTGTGCGATGTGGTTCGCCGCCGTGCCGAGGTCGGCTCGGCTCTGCGCGAACAGGTAGCCCGGCCACGCGCTGTCGCGCGCGAAGTTCGACGTCACCCGCCGCACCCGAGCCAGCCGCTGGCTGACGTCGAATGGGGTGACGTTCGGGGCGGCCAGACCCCCGACCCGCAGCAGCGTCCCCGCCACCACCACGACCACCAGTAACACGCCGATCCCGCCCACGCCGAGCACCACAAAGGGCCAGGCGGGACCGACCAGGTAGACGACAGCATAATAACAGGCCACGAGGTACAGGGCGATCCCGATTAATGCGGGCACGGCTCACTCACCCCGCTTCCCAGGCGGCTTGCCCGACCTCGCGCTGGATCGGTGGCGCAGGCTCCAGCGACGCCCTTCCCGCTCGGACACCGCCCGCTTGGACACCCAGTCCCACCATGGCTGCCCCAAACCACTGGGGTAGCTGCGCTCGACCGCGCTGCGGAGCTCCTCGGGCATCCCGGCGACAAGCTCCGCGAGCCGGTCGAGCAGGGCACTGAAGGTTGTGCGCTGCTGGTCGGTCTCCGGCTTGCCGGTGGCAATGCTGAAGGTGAACGCGAGGGCCCGGCACTCGTCGACTGTCGCGGTGCCGGCGCGGCGGGGCAACCTGGTTTGGAGAGCCTCGTAGATCGGGATCGCGGCGGTGTCCGAGCAGCCCTTGAGCACGGCCAGCGCGCTGTCGCGGGGCGCGGCGAGCAGGCTGTCGACCACGATCGGCGCTCTGACCTCAAGTAACGGCGCAGCCACGCCGATCAGTGCGGTCGCCAAGCCCGCACCGGTGGCGCTCGACCCGCAGTGGCGAAGAGTGTCGCTGGCATGCAACAGTGCCTGGTCGCTCTTGTGCAGCTCAGCCAGCGGCGGCGGCAACGAATGGCCTTGCTGGCCGAGCTGGTCGATCATCCACAAGATGTTCTCCGACAGGGCCTGTGCTGGCTCGAGCACCGCACAGAGCCGGGACCCGACCTCCGGGGAGACCGTCCGGCCGCCCTCCACCAGACCGGCCAGGAATTCGGCCGCCTCGCGCTTGCCCGGCGTTCGCGCGCCGAAGACGATGTCCCAGGCCACCGTGCTCGGATGAGTTTCGCCCACCATCCGCGCGAACGCCCACTGCTGGATGTCTCGCATCAGCCGATTCCACCTCGCGCCCTCGAGGTGCTGGCAGGCCTCGGACATCACCTGTACGTCCAGCTCGTCACCCGGATCGCACGCCTCCGGCCACAGCGGCCGCCACCAGCAGGTACGGACGGCCGCCACGGCGTGGGCCTGGTGCGGGCCCGCCAACCAGCCGCGCAGCACGTCGCGCACCCAGTCTAGTGCCTCGGGCGGCGCGGGCCACCGCTGCGGCTGCAGGTCCGGGGCGGGTTGTTGCACCCACCAGGCGGCGAACCCATAGGCGGCATCACGGAACGTCGCGGTGGCCGGGTGCACAGCGTGCCGGTGCGCCACGGTGAGCAACGCGGGCACCTGGTCTGGACGCGCCCCCCGCAGCGCCGCCTCGACCTCGGCGCGGGCACGCTCGCAGTCCTCATCCGGACGGTCGAAGACCCGCAGCGGCGGGAGCGCGGTGAGCATGCGCAGTGCGTCAACCCCGTCGGACGCGGCCAGGGTCTCGCTGATCTCGGCGGTGAGCAGCCTGCGCTGGATCGGAGCGCCCGCCCGCGCCCACCCGCGCGAACCGGCGGCGGCGGCCAGCGGGCGGAGCACGGGCGCGGGCGGGGCCGTATCCAGCATCGCCTCCAGGACCGCGTCGCGGGCGATCCGCATCGCGTCCTCGGGCGCGGTCAACAACCAGTCCGCCGCCTCCTTGAGCTGGCCCGGTGCAGTCAGCCGCTCACCAGTGGCGACCACAGCTGCGGCGAGCCGATCGGTGCTGGTCGGCTGCGCGTTCCCAGCGCCGGCGGCGCGGGCTTTGGCGAACTGTTCCGCGAGCTCGACCGCATCCACCACGTCGTAGGCGTCCTCGGCCAGGAAACGGGGGACCCAGAATCCCGCAGCGGTAGTGGGCTCCACGGCGGTGTGGCCTCCCCGGTCCAGGTCGAAGACGGTGAGCCCGCTCCCCGACCTGGTGTCCGCCCACCGCCCAGCCCACTCCGGGTGCAGCGCGATGATGTCGTGCTGGCCGTACTGGCCATCCGCCACGAAGATCTTGAAGCTGACCCGCAGCGCCTGCGGTTGAGGCACCAGCAGGGTCGCGGCGGCGATCCAGCACGCGGCCTGCTCGGGGTCAGCGCAGACGAGGACCACCGTGCGCCGGTGCGCGGGATCGGTGAGGCGATGGATCGCGGAGAGCAACGCGGTGAGCCGCTCCTGGCCACCCTCAGCGTCGCGCACCCGGTCGCGGACGGTCTCGACGTCGAGTAGCCCCGGTGCCGGGTGCTCCGCCAACTCGTCCAGCTCGGTATCCGGCGCGGGCTCAGTCGCCCACCAGGGTGCGGCCCACAGCTGCGCGGGCCGCACCACCCCGTAGCTGGCTGGATCGCGGGTGACGACGGCGTGGGTGAACTGGTTGCCCTCCCGGGTGCCGTTCGCCTCCTGGCCGAGGTAGCGCCCCGCCGCGGTGACGAACAGCTCCCCCTCGGCTGTGTGCGCCAGCGACGGTGGGTACTCGGCGACTGGCCTGCGCTCCCGCATCCAGCGCACCGGAGGCTCGTAAAGCCCAGTGCGCTGCACGATCGGCATGGCCTCGGGGGCGAGGCCGGGGGAGGCGGCCTGGAACTGGAAGCCCGCCCCGCCTTGCAGGCCCTGCCCCGGCCGGCAGTCGGTGTAGTAGAGCGAGCCGAACCCCCTACTCACGCCCGGCTCCGGCCGATCACACCGAAACCGTGGAGCAACCACAGCAGCGGCTCCTCGACGCGGAAGGGCTGCACACCGCCCGCGTCCACTTCCCTGTTCGCGTAGTCCGGCTCGGCGCCCAGCGCTGACACCGCGAAGTAGCGGAAGGTCGCGTAGTTGTGCATGAGGTGCGCGTCAATGTCGTCCGCGCCGTACTCGTGCAGCATGGCCCGCACGTGCTCGTGAGTGTCCTGACCCGCGCTCTCGTCGTAGCCCGGCAGCGCCGAGGGCTTCACCAGCAGCGGATGGTTCCCGCCGAGTACCGGAAAGAAGGCGTCCATCTTCGCGAACACGACGGCCAGCGGCACCGTGACCCGCCGGCTCGCCTTGACCTGGTGCGAGACCCGCAGCAGCTCGGTGATCCGGTTGAGCACCTCCAGCGGAGGCTCAGCGTCCCGGACGACGGAGGCGGGAACGTCGATGTGGTCCATCGCGCCGGGCAGCTGCCACGGGTCGAGCAGCAGGACCAGCCCGTTCGCCACGCCAAGGTAAGCCTGGGTGTGCACGCGGTCTTGGCTGGTGAGGTCCTCACCCGCGGCGTCGTAGAAGGAGAGCACCGTCGTGGCGAAGGTCTCGATGCCCAGCCTGCGCGTGGGCTGGCGCCACTCGATGACGACCGGTGTGCGCAGCCCGTTGAGTGCCCCAGGTGTTTGCTCGAACAGCCTGCCCTGGGTGAACAGCTGCTCCTCGTAGTTCTCCAGCCACTGCCGGGGCGACCCGGCGCCGCCTTGCTGGTCCCCGGTCAGTCGGATGTCGGCCTGGAACCGGCGCCGCACCGTCGTGCGCAGCTCGTGGTGCAGCACCGACAGGTACACCGTCTTGCCGGCCCCCTTGCCGCCGACCATGCCGACGAGCGGGCTGCGGCTTTCCGCGAAGGTTGACGACAGCGGGGTGTGGCACGCCGGGCAGGCCCGGACACCGGTGAGTCCGCCGCAGTGCGGGCACGCCGCCTGGCGGGGGCGCTCGAACGGGCGCCTGGACTGCGACATGAAAGTCGGGTACATCGCTGTCCGGACGTTCGTCAGCTGCTGGCGGAGCTCGTCCTCCCGCTTCGCGCACCTCGGGCCGCCTGGAACTCCGCGTCCGAGGCACTGGTAGGCCAGTTTGCCCTGGTTGATGGGGTGGTAGCAGTACGGGCAGGCGACGGTAGCCATCTCAGGACACCTTCAACTGGCCTACCGGCGGGTCGAGGAGCAACGCGGGCGCGGGCTCGGCGAGAAAGCACCGCAGCCAGTACGGCTTGGGCAACCGAGGCACGGGCGCCCGCAGCACCACCGGCGCCGCGGGGTCGACCACGACGGGCGCCCGGAGCAGCTCCACTCCCGCCTCAGCAGAGCGCGGCATGGCGTGCCCGGTCGCGGCCACGATGATCACGGTGACGCCGGGGACCGGCTCGGCGCCGGACAGCGTCACCACACAGGTCACACCGCCCGCGAGGCGGTGGCCCCGGCGACGCAGCTGGTAGCTCAGCTGGGGGAGCCGCTGCTCGACGTCCACCGAGGTCAGGGGCGAGTGGCTCTCGCCGCTCTCGCCGCGGATCACGGCACCCACCTCGACGCGCGACACCCCCGGGACGCCGCGGACCTGGCAACCACCCTCGTCGCGGTACTGCGCCAGGGTGATCCGGCGCCCGCCGCCAGCCCACCGCACGTCGGCCGCGCTGGCCATGTCCGGCCAGCGCCAGGTGACGCGGACGTCGTCACCGAACCGTTGTGCCCGCACCCGGCGCACCGGATCGGCGAGGTCCACGACGGCGTCCTGGCCGCGGACCGCGCCATCCGTGCCGAGGGTGAACGGCACGCAGTAGGAGCGACCGGGCGGCACCGACGCGAGCAGCGTCATCGACTCACCCTTCGCCGTGCCCGTGCCCTCGAGCTCGACGCCGTAACCCGCCAGCTCCGCCAGGGTCACGAGCTGGCCATACTCCCATGGGCACGGACGGGGCGAACGCCGGATGACGATCTCGCTGCCGGGGCGCTGGCGCCAGGACAGCCGCACCTGCAGGCTCGCGTCAGCGACCGGCGTGGCAGTCAACGCGGCGACCGGGCGGGCCTCCGGGCGGGTCGCGCCGCGCACCACAACAGGCGCGCAACGCTGCGTAGCACCACCATTGTGCGGCGGGTAGCAGGCGATCAGCGTGTAGTAGTACTGAACGCCGTCCACAGCCGTCTCGTCGCGGAATGCGCGGTTGCGCTCCACGGTTATCGGCTTGCCCAGCGGTTTGCCGGGGCACTCGGGGAGGCC
This sequence comes from Pseudonocardiaceae bacterium, assembly GCA_049673305.1. GTDB lineage: Bacteria > Actinomycetota > Actinomycetes > Mycobacteriales > Pseudonocardiaceae. Next base: position 22,968 of record JBATXM010000277.1, read on the forward strand.
CTCGCTGCGGTGCACCTCGACGGTCGCGACGTCGGGGTGCACCCGCCAGCGTCCGGTGACGACGTTGCTCCCGCCCTCGACCACCACGTCGGTGACCGGCGGGAGCACTCGTACCGTGGCGCCGGCCGGGCGCGACCACTGCCGGCCTGCGGTGCGCGCGAACACCGCATAGTGCACCTGTCGCCCGACCGGGGGGGCGTCGTCGATGCTCGAGTGCCCGGACCTGATCGGGATCTCGCGGCCGTCCTCGACGTCGACCGGCTCGCGGCCCTCCCGGCGAACCACCCGGAACGTGGTCTGCTCACCGTGATCGGGTGCTGGGCGCCAGGCGATGCGGACGCCGGCACCGTCGGCGCTCGCGGTGACCCCGAGGACCGGCGCGGACGGCACCGTCGCGAGCTCGTGGGCCAGCTCCGGTGAGTCACCAGCCAGCCGCAGCGCCTCCCGCAGCCGCGCTGCGGCCTGCTCCTCACGACCTGCCCGCAGCTCCGCCGTGGCGGCCCGGCGCAAGTTCTCGACCTGCTCGTACTGGCGCTGCACGGCGTCGCGCACCGCCTGGCCCTGCGGGCCGGCCAGGGTGCTCGCCTGCTGTTGCGCGGCGAGGAGCTTGCCCTGCGCCAGCAGGGTGGTGATGTCCGCGAGCGGGTCGCGCCGGAGCCCGGATTCCGCGAGCACACTCACGACGACCCGGCCCGCGTCGGCGCCCGTCAGCCCGCTGCGGGTCAGCAGGGCGAACAGGGTACGGGGCTGGGCGCCTTCGGCACGCTTGTCCCGCACCGCCTGCAGCAGGTGGAACAGGGCGAGCGCGGTGAGGTCGGTGCCAGCCTTGGCCTCACTGACCAGGATGCCCACCGCCTCCCGCCGCGCGCGGGTCGCTGGGCTGTCCGGCGCGGTGTCCAGGTCCGCTCCGCGCAGCTGGGCGACTTTCTGGGACAGCGCCGCGTCCCGGTTTCTTGGCGCCGGGGTCACGGTGAACCCGCCGAGCAGACCGAAGGTGGCCAGATCCGGGAACAGCAGCCGAGGGATGCTCTCGACGCCCCCGGCGATGAGCTTGGTGTTCAGGCTCTCGATCCTGCCGCGCATCCCGGCCGTGCTCGGGAGCTCGACCGGCTCGATGATCCGCAGTCCCGCGCCTGCGCTGGCCCGTTCGATCTCGGCGTCCCCGAGCGTGGGATGTGCCGCAGCCGCTGCCCGCAGCTGGTTGCGCGTGATGACGCCAAGCTCGCCGTGGCTCGCCCGGAGCAGCGCGGTCAAGTCCGCGATCTCCGAGCCGAGCTGCTGGTGACGACCCTTCTCCCAGGCCTGCCACCACTGCGGGTTCGTGAGGTCCGCGCTCGTGCTGCGGGTGAGCTCCTCGTGCTCACGCAGCAACTGCTGACACACCAGGCCGGTCGGCCCGGCCTGCATCGCCGCCTTGTTCCACAACCGGACCACGCTCTCGATCCGCTCGCGCAGCGCGGCGCCATCCATGGTCACATCAACCGCGTAGCGGGTCCGCAAATCGTCGGGAAGATGCGGCAACCGCCTGCGTAGGGGCTTGAGCACGCGGTCTTCGTAGGCCCGGGGATTAAAGCCAGCCACGTGCGTCAGCTCGAGACCGAGATCTTGGAGACGGTGTCGATGGCCAGCCCGAGCTCCTCGGCGGACAGCCCGACCGAGACCTTGATAACCAGGTCATTGCCAGTGCTGCGTTCGGTAGCCCGCAGCTGCAGGAGACCGTCCTCGTCGATGGACATCACGATGTCAATCTTCGCCGCCCCCCCGGGGGGCTGACGCGGGATGCCGGTGATCTTACCGCTGCCGTCGTCGAGCGGGTTGTTGGCAGAGAGCTCCTCGCTCACTACCGTGCCAGCCTGCTCGTAGAGTTCGATGAGGACCGTGGTCTGGGTGTGGTGGACGGTGTAGGCGGTGAATGTGCGGTCGCCGGTGGGTAGCGGATCGTTGGCGAACGCCAAGTGCTTGATGTAGTCCCGGCCGGGGTGCTCGCGATCCACCACCCGCACCCCGAATGCCTTGGGGAGAACGCTCTGGGTCTTCTTGTCGGTGAGCTGCTTGACCGTCTCCTCCGACATGCCGTACTGGCGGGCGACGTCCGTGACGACCTTGGCCGCCTCGCGCTGCGCCTCGGCGGTGCTGCCGGCCCGCTCCTTGACCTGCTGCTGCATCTGGTACACGACGCGGGACAGCGCGAAGATCGCGGCGCCTTTGGCCACCGCCAACTCCGGCTCGTGCAGCTTTGGGTCCCAGCCGAACTCCTTGGCCAGCCGGGCCGCCACCATCGGCATTCGGGTGGACCCGCCGACGAGCAGCACCTCATCGATCGTGGCGTCCGGTGCGCGCTCCGTCAAGGTGTTCAGCGTCCGTCGCACGATCTCGATGGTCCGGTCCAGCAGGTCTGCGGTCATTGTCTCGAACTCAGCCCGGGTGACCTCGATCCGCGCCGCGGCACCGGCGAAACGCAGCTGTACTGGCCGACTCTCCTGCAAGGACAGCTGTTTTTTGACCTCTTCGGCCTTGTTCGCGACCTCTTGGAGGAACTCGGCGTCGTCCTCAGGTGGCTCGGCAGGGGTGGCCTGCGCGACGAAGTTCTCCAGGAGGTGGTCGCGCAGCCGGGCGTCCCAGTCCGCGCCGCCCAGGTTGGTGTCTCCATCAGTGCAGACGACGGTGATCTCACTCGCGCCCACCCGAATCACGGTGGTGTCGAACGTGCCGCCGCCGAGGTCGTAGACGAGCACGGTCTTGTCGGCCCCGCCGCTGGTCAGGTCATAATGCACGGCTGCGGCCACCGGTTCGGGCAGAATGCCGACGACATCGAGCCCCGCGATCAGGCCGGCTTTCTTCGTGGCCTCCTTCTGCCGCGCGCCGAAATACGCCGGCACGCTGATCACGACCTGTTCGACGGGACCGTTCGTGTAGCTGGCGGCGTCGGTGGCCAGGCGGCGCAGGATCAGCGCCGAGATCGACTCCGGGGTATGGACCTCACCATGAAACTCGTATTCCCGATCCTCGCCCATCTGCCGCTTGATCAGGCTCACCACACTGCCGGCGTCGATGAACGCTGACTGCTTGGCCGACTCACCGACCACCACGTTCGTCGGCGTCTCGAATTGCACAACCGAGGGCATGATCTCGGCGTTGTTGTCATTGCGGCACACCGTCGGCCGCCCGGTCTCGTCGATGTAGGCGATCGCCGAGTAGGTGGTGCCCAGGTCGATGCCGAAGACTCGGCCCGCCCCATCGGCGCCGTTAGTCATCCGTCTTCTCCTTCGTCACGTAACGGTGCAGGCTGATCCGAGCCGGAATGATGACCTTCCCACCGTCGATCTCCGCGTAGCCGTCCTGCACCACCTCGGCAACCGTGCCGTCCCGCTCAGGGTCGTCGATGTCCACGACTGCGGCCACCTGCTGGCGGCTCGGCGCGAAGACGCCACCCACCTCCCGGGGCGCAGCGATGACGCCGCACCGCTCCAGCGCCTCCGCCACCGTCGCGGCGAACGACTCGAGCAGGGTCGCGACCTGCGGGCCGGTCATCTCGGCGGGGACCGTCCCGGCTTGGCGCAGCAGGCTGTTGCGCAGCCGGCACAGATCGGTGATGACCGGCCGCAGCTGGCCAGCCCGCTCGATCGACTTGAGGCGTTGGATCTCCTCATGCTGACGGTCGATCACCCGCTCTCTGGCCAGCGCCCGGTCACTCTCCCCGGCAAGCCGTTGCGCCACCTCGGCGAGGGCGGCCTCCAGCGCGGCGAGCCGCAGGTCAAGCTCGGCAGGCAGCTGCGGCGGGTCCGCTTGCAGAACGGCGACCGGCTCGCCCGCACCGTTGCTGTTGGTGTGGCTGTTCTCGTCGTGGTTGTTCTCATCGGTGCGCGTCAGCAACTCCACCGATTGTGCCTGGTCAAGCCGCAGCCCGGCAGCCGCGCCGTCAGGGCCGTCCTGCGGAAGCATGTCGTCAATCTCTGCAATCGGTTGTCGGGGCGGAACTCCGGGACCAAGGCCACAAACCCTCCAGATGGATGATACTGAACGAGGGGGCGGCCCGATCTTAGGTGCTCTGAGTGCGCCGAGTTCGACAGCAGAGCTGATCAGGGACCGGGACTCGAGTTAGCAGAGGGTGGTCAGGAGGGTGGTGCTGCGTCGGCGTAGGCGTGCTGAGCCTACTTGCGTCGCGAGTTGGGTGGCATGGTTGGCGTGGGTGCGGGCAACGTCGCGGTCGCCGTTGGTGGCGAGAGCGGTTGCGAGGTCGATGTGGGTGCGGGCTTGCGCGCCGACAGCCGAGGGGTCGAGCTGGTTGAGGGCATCGGTGAGGACCGCGGTGGCATCAGGCTCGCCAAATTGAGCGAGGACGTGGCCGCTCCAGCGGGCGAGGTGCAGCGGGGTGAACCCGCAGTAAGGGCGTTCGTCGGTCGGGTCGCTGGGCAGGAGGTCGGCGGCTCGGTCGAAGGCACGCAGGCTGGCGGCGTGGTCGCCGTGGGCAGCGAGGGCTTCGTCGAGGAGGTCTACCGCGTCGCCGGTCGCTCCCGCGTCGATGAGCACGAATGCCTGTTCTCCCACCGCGTGTGAGTCGTGCGGGATGGAGTTGGATTGGGCGGCGGCTGATCGGGCACGTTCGTGATGCTGCCACGATGTCTTCGCCTCGCCGAGGTCGCGTGCTTGCCATCCGGCGAGGGTGTGCATCTCGGAGAGCAGGGCGGCGAGCGCCTCCCGGGTTCCCGGTGCGAGGCTGTACGCGGTGAGCTCCTGGACTTGACGGATCTTGGTGTTGAGCTCGTCGTGGACGACGACCGCGCCCAGCTGCCGGTCCAGTCGGCAGAGCACGTCGAGTTGCTGATGAAGTAGGTTGCTGACGTTGCCCTTGTGACATCCGCTCGGCCGGTGGTTGCCGTTGCTGCGAGGTGGCGGATGAGGGCAATGGCATGAAGTGAGGGGCGGGAAACCTAGCAGGTATGTGGTGATGGCCACCTGCTTGACGCTGTGGGTGCCGCCGCGCACTCAGTCGATCACAGGCGACTGTGGCCGGTCGACGACACTACACCCTCCTCGTGATCGTTGTTTGGGAAGATTTAGCCGCGCTCAGCGCGGCTAAATC
>JBATXM010000278.1:0-40005 GCA_049673305.1 Pseudonocardiaceae bacterium
GTTGGTGGGACCGGTGGTTGGTGGGATCGACGGCCGCCATGGAGCCGAAGCGGTGGTGGGGCAGGCTGCACCGGCGGCCAGCCGGAGATTCACTCATCTCGGGGGCTCCAGGCGTTGGAGCCCACAAAGAAGATCAGATGACAGTCCGCGCACGTCAGGCCCGGTGGTGGCGTCTCGTGCTGGGTGGCGCTCGACAGCATCAGGACACCGCGGCGAGCCTTGAGCACGCCCGGGGGGTGATCACCCTCGGGTAGCAGCAGGTGCGCGTGGTAGTCCAGCGAGGACCGCGCCCAACGCCCCGAGCGGCAGGTCACCGGGCGACTCCTCTTCGGCGGAGGTCACACGTCGGGCATATCTGGGCACGGTCTTGCGGGTAACCGGGCAGGCTCACCCGAGCGTAGGGCAGCGCTACCGGCACGAACCTCACCCCGCACGAGGCGCCCACCGTGCCATCAGCGCCCAGCTCGCCGTGATGGGTGTCGTGATCCGCCATGGACCGCAAATACCAAGTCATCCCCACCACTCCCCCAGAGCGTCGAACAGCGCGGTCGCCTCATCCTCGGCCAGCGTGAGCACGCATTGGCCGGTGACGTGCGGGGCGAGTTCGATGGTGCCGTCGCGCTTGGCGGCCACCAGGTTGGTGAAGCCCCTCGCGCCGCCGTGGCGGGTGCAGGGTGGCAGGGATAACGCGCCGATGCGCGCGGAGCTGATGTGGTGGTGTCTCGGGTACGTCGATCACAATTGACGACGATGAACCCGAACAACGCCACGATCTTGACACGAAGTCAAGTGCGCCCCGAACTAGCCGACGCCGATACCCATCCGGTAGGCCATCCCGCGTAGATCCCGACCCACCGCGTCGCGCTGGGTCCGACGCATCAGGTCAGCGATGGCCTCCCTGACGAAGGGGTTCGTGCGGATGCGCTGTGGCGCGATCTTTTCCGCGCGCACCAGCGCACCGACCGCCTCATCGCGGGTTGATCGGTCCTGCGCCATCCCACGTCCCAGATCGGCCCAGAACATCGCCTGGCGGGCTGCCGACGGCACGCGTGACGGCTCAACGAGCCGAGCGATCTCCCGGGCGCGGCCGACCTCGCCCAACTCGACGGCGATCGACAGTCGCCAGATCCCCACGTTGTCCGGTCCGAAGTACAGGTTGCCAAACCCACGCCCGTCCCCGCTGACCCGCTCGGCCATCGCCGCGGCCTCGCTGAGGTGATCAGTGCAGTCACTACCGCGGCGCATCGCCGCTGAGGCCAGCGCGGCGTTGAGGTGCAGCATGCCGTACACCTGCGCTGCCCGCAGGTCATCGAGGTGGGACTCCAGCTCGTTAGCGCCCTGCACCGATACCGCCAGCATGCGCGACCGGCCCTTACCGCCCAAGGTGGACGCCCGCAACCACGCGGCCAACCCAAGCCAAGCCGGGTCGTCCAGCTCCTCGGCGACCCGCCGGGCTCGGAACGCCGCCAGCGAGGGCAGGCCACGAATGCCCAGGTTCTTCAGCAGGACTCCCGCCGCCTGATAACAGTCCATCAGCGCCTTGCAGACCTCGACGCGGCGCTGCGGGTCGATGACATACAGGGTGTGCAACTCGGTCATCAGCCCAGGAAGCAGGACGCCCTCTGCGGCGTAGTCGCATGCCGGCCGCAGCACCGTGTTGAGTCGGTCGAGGTCGGCCGCCACGGCAGGCCAGGGACGGGCAGGTTCGCCGCTGGCCTGGCCGAAGTAGTAATCGGATAGCGCCGCGTCTAGGGCCATGACGGCGGCCTGCGTCTCCGCGGTGACCGGGTCGGCAGTCGCCGGCGGGAAGGCCTGTTCGGCAAGCTCCGAGGGTGCGACCCGCAGCGCTGCGGCAATCGCATCAAGCAGGGACCGGCTGTTGACCGCGCGCTCGTTACGCTCAATTCGGGACAGGTAGCTCTCCGTGATGCCAGCGAGTTCCGCAGTGGCCTTGAGGCTCATCCTTCGCCAGACCCGGATCTCTCGGATTCGACCGCCGATCGACCGCGCCTGCATCCCGCTCACCACGCACCACTCCCATCGCCGAGATGAGGCCCCCCTCGCCGATGCCCCGGGGAGCTACCCCGGGGCATGCACCTCGGCGAAGAGGTGACACAAAGGCTACGCGACACTTGGTGGCGGACACTTCTCAACATGGACCCCGACGGCGTGGTGGCCCTGGTGGCGGCGATCGCGCGGGGGTACTCCGAGCCTGCCCCGCGCGGCCTGCATCGGACACCACGCGCTGTACGACGAGCTGCCCGGGGACGGACACCAGCATCGCCACCAGCGCGTCGAGCGGGCCGCCGCGTGCTGCACCCCCCTGTCCCGTTCAAGCGAAGTGCCCCACGGTGGTCACCACCAACTCGACCGGCATCACCTCACGGTTGGTGTGCGGCGAAGTTTCCGTGCGGGTTCGCCCCTCGACACCGCCCCCGGCTCGAACAGCGTGCGGAAATTCCTCACGTCGCACCGGGTCCTGACGGCAAGACCTGGTGGACACTCGTAGTGTGGACGCCGCACGGGCGCTCCGACGAAGAACGGACACCACCCCATGATCCACAGAAGTCTGGAAGCACTTGTCGTGATGCCAGGGGCCGGTGATGAACCGTTCATGCATCAAGACAAGAATATTGGAGCAGACCTTTTTGGGTTCTGGCGCTGGGCTTATTCGGACCTGGTCAGCAACGCTACGCGCGGTGTTCTTGCCGAGTACATCGTCGGTCTGGCTCTGAGATGCGTGGACGGCTGCGCACGCGTCGAGTGGGACACGTACGACCTACGCACCCCACAGGGCAATTCAGTAGAGGTCAAGTCGGCAGCCTACGTGCAGACTTGGCACCAGCGGGAACTATCAAAAATTTCGTTCGACATCACCCCCACTAATGGATGGGACGCGGCAACTAACACAGTCTCGGCGGAACGCAAGCGGCAGGCTGATGTCTACGTATTCTGCCTTTTAAAACACATGGACAAAGCCACCGTGTGCCCACTGAATCTGGACCAGTGGGAGTTCTACGTCTTGTCAACGAACCGGCTGAACAACTTGGTTGGCGAACAGAAGACGATTACGTTAGCCAGTCTGCTCAAGCTAAGTCCCTTGAAGACGTCGTTTGCGGAGCTGCGAGACTGTGTCGAGGTGGCAGCCAAGGAGCCCGCTAACGCCACGTGAACCGTGGCCTGGGCCGCTAAAGGATCTGGACCTTGATCTCCAGACGATTGACGGCTATGGACGAGTTTCCGGCCAGCTGTTCGGAAAGCCGCACACGCGGGTTCGCGTCGCCGACCTGGGGAAACGCGCGCACCGGTTGCAGGGAAACCACTGGTCAGGAGCAACTTTCGACAAGATCACTGGAAGTGGACAAATCAGACACTCCGGCTACCGGATTCGCCGCGTGCGGGTGATCACCGGCGGCCGAGTGGTCGCGTTCACCGCCGGGGCGAGCCGGCGAGTTCGACTGACCAACCAGCAACGGACCGGCCACAAACCAATTCAGCGGTAGTCGGAAGACACGCATGCTGGGATACTCCGGCCTGTGGATGGTGTCGCGCTAGCGTCAGTGATCACGTCCGGCGTGGTGGCGATCACCACCACCGGCTGGAATGCCCGATGGACTGCCAGGCTGGCCCGCGAGACACGTCTTGCCGAGTCATACCTAGAGGTGCTGCGCATCGTCGAGCGCGAAGGCCAGTGGGTCGAGGCCAGCATCACGAACTGGACGCTCGGAGTCGAAGAAGCCGAGGCTTTCCCCGACCCCGGAGACAGAGGCTTGGCGACCGGGTTTAAGCGCGTGAGGGTGCCCGAACCTGCTGTTACTGACCGGGCGACGATCGCGGCGCATCTCGCGGCCTTCGGCTCGCCGAACGTGTGTAGGCTCTACAAGGCTTGGCGATTCATCGTCAAGGAGATCGACAAAGAGGAAGACGTGGTGCAGTCGATCTGCGATTATAACTCTCCGGATCCGCCCGGTCTCGGCGTACTGAAGAACCTGAAGGTGCTACAGCCCAAGGAAAGCGCTGCGCGCCAAGCACTGGCGGATGCCATCGCCGGGGAACTCGGCCACCTGTAGTGCACACGAACCCCCGGCCGGGCCAGGTGAGGGATGACCGGCCCGGCGCCGGAGATCACCACGCCGCAGCAGCGTGTCGAGCAGCACGGCCAGCCACGCGGCTTGCGGGTGTGGTGCTCACTGCTGCTACGACGTCGACTTCCGACCACTAGATGTGTCACCCGCATGGACTCGTGTGGACCAGCCCTCTCGGCCGGAACTACCACACCCAACCCCAGCCGATCACCACCGATCTATTCGATCCTCTGGTCAAACCCCCGTTGACCAAGACGAAGTACCCCGACGCCCCACCTGCGGCCACCGACAACGAGCACGGACCCGTCATCTCCCGGCCTCCGCCCCCACCAGGCCCGCCACCCGCACCGGCACTGGTGATCGCCGGCGACCCGGAAGAATCCCCGCCCTTCTGAGTGGCTTGAAGGACCCCAGGGCCGGGAACCGCGGTGGCGGGTCAGTACGAGGTGAACAGGGATTACCCTGTGATCTTGCGCTCGACCAGTTCCGTCGACACCCGACGTCCAGCCAGTCCGGGCACCAGCGGCCCGGGATCGTGGACCAACCACTGGTGCGCCGGGGCGGTCAAGGTAACGCCGGTCAGGAACACGAACCATCGGCGCTGCGCCGGGAGATCACCGCTCCTGGGTGTGACCCATGACTTCGGGACGCTCCGCCAGAGCACGGGACTTGGCTTTCACGATTCCCCACTCCCCAGAACCACGGACTCGATCCGGAAAGGTGATCGACACGCTAGCCCTCCGACGTGACTGAACCGCTGCCGTGGCAGATGGATGCCAGGTGAATGCGGTGCACCGGCGCTGTCCCCTCACGCCTGGAGCGCGGACGGATCTCAGCCGGTACCCGCAGACCGCGCCACTCGAACTGAAATATCAGTAGTAGTGTTGATGTCGTGAGTGTGGGTGCGTACGACCAAGTCCCGTTCACTGAGTTGCTGCGGGAACCTTCCGCCACGGCTGGGCGCGTGAACGACACACGCCGCCTGCGCCTGCACCGGCGCGACGCCGAGGACCTGGTGTTGCAAAGCGCGGAACGTGCGGCACGAGAAGACGAGGTCATCGATGTGTCCGCGCGGCTGCTCGCTGGGTTCGTGCACGACGCGAACGGAGCGCTGATCCTGCGCCGCATCCTGCCCCAGGCACTGCCGTGGGTGGCCTTCCTGCCGACCAAGGCTGTAGATGAGCTCGTGGGGGAGCTGGTGGCCACGCTGCTGGCCGCCGTGTCGATCGACAACCTGTGGCCGGTCTCGCAACTGTTGGTTGAGTGGCGGCACACTGCCGAGGTCTACGCCGATCCCGTGCTGCGCACTGCGGCAACACGGGTGCTCGGCGATGACGGCGGTCCAGTCCTGCGCCCGGAGTCGCCGCAGAGCGCGGTGTGAGCCCCAAACGGGGAGATCGGGCCGCGCCACCGCCCAGGGAGGGCGAGTATGACATCCGGTTCGCGGACAATCAGGTAGCCGCCGGTTGGGAGCAGCTGTGTGCTCAGGCCGTGGGTAACACCCGTCGAGCCTGGGAGGCGATCGCTGCCGATCCGCGGCCCAAGCCCCCAAGCGAACGCCACCACCAGCTCAAATACGCTCTTGCAACTCGCGCCTACCGGGGCCAGGTTATGGAACAGTGGCAATACGAGGTGACCAGTGGTGGACGGATCTGGTACCTCATTGACGATGCCACGCGCACGGTGTGGCTCACCTATGCGGGAACCGGGCATCCCAAGACAACCGACTAACGAGAGCCCTTGGGCTCAACACTGGGCTGATCAGCGAGCAGTGTACGCAGGTCATCCGGGTCACTGGTCAGAATCCACGATCGATTCTCACCACAGTGCTGTTACATTCAGTGTTTATTGCAACACACCCATGTTCCGGATGCAACAAATCGGAAACAATCTACCCCTGTACTGGAAGAGCACAGGTCAACGGCGCCCACAGGAACTTATTGTGAAGGGATTCGAGTCATGATCCTGAGCGCGAAGACCTCGATGGAGGAAGGCGCTCCTGGCGACCTTGAGGGCATCCATCGTCCGGTGGTGATCGTGGGTGGCGGGCAGGCCGGCCTGGCCATGAGCTACTGCCTCACCCAACGCGGCGTCGATCACCTCGTGCTGGAGCGTGATCGGGTCGGCCACGAGTGGCGCGACCGGCGGTGGGACTCATTCTGCCTGGTCACCCCGAATTGGCAATGCCAGCTGCCGGGCTTCCCCTATACCGGTGATGATCCGGACGGTTTCATGGGTCGCGACGAGATTGCGCGCTACATTGAGGAATACGCGAAATCCTTCGACCCACCGGTCGTCGAGGGAGTCACGGCCACCCGGTTGCGCCGCGATCGAAAAGGCCGCTACCTGGTCGGTACCAGCCGCGGCGAGCTGATCGCGAACCAGGTCGTGCTGGCCACCGGGCCCTACCAGGTGCCGCTGATCCCCCGGCTGGCCGAGCGGCTGCCCGAGGAGCTGACGCAGCTCCACTCCTCGCGATACCGCAGCCCTGATCAGCTTCCCCATGGCGAGGTGCTGGTGGTCGGTACCGGCCAGTCTGGCTGCCAGATCGCCGAGGACCTGCACCTGGCCGGCCGTCAGGTGCATCTCGCGGTGGGTAGCGCCCCCCGAGTGGCCCGGTTCTACCGCGGCCGTGACGTGGTGGCCTGGTTGGACGCGATGGGTTACTACCGCAAAGCAGTCGAGGAGTTCGCCGATGTGGACGCGGTGCGCTTCCGGGTGAACCATTACGTCACCGGGCGCGACGGCGGCCGGGACATCGACCTGCGGGCCTTCGCCCGCGACGGCATGCGACTCTACGGGCACCTGATCGCGGTGACTGCTGGGGTGACTACTGCGATGTCTGGGGCCACGTTGCGGTTCGCCCCAGACCTGGAGCAGAACCTGGATCATGCCGACGCGGTGTCGGAGAGCATCAAGGACTCCATCGACAGCTACCTCGACGCCCTGGGCACCGACACTGCGCCCGAGCCGCGCTACCGACCGGTGTGGACACCCGAGCGGGAGACCACCACATTGGATCTTGGCGGCACCGGGATCACCTCGGTGATCTGGAGCACCGGGTTCGGTCGAGACGATCGGTGGATCGAGGTTCCGGTGTTCGACGGCCGTGGTTACCCGACGCATGATCGGGGCGTCCCCAGTGGCCCAGGCCTGTATTTCCTCGGGCTGCCTTGGCAGCACACCTGGGGCTCGGCCCGGCTGTCCGGGGTGGCCGGCGACGCCGAGTATCTGGCCGAGCGCATCACCACCCGGGCGAACACCGGCGCGGCCCCCTCCGAGCATCTGTTCCGATGGATCGCCGGCACCTCGACCAGCACCTATCCCCGGGACGACGAGTGGGTCGCCCCCCGCACGGTGGCGTGAGGCCATGGGTGTCTGCGACGCGCACCGGCATCTGGGAGTACTGCCGGCATTCCCGTTCTACGGTGGCCCCGCAGTCAATCCCGATACGACCGCGCGCGCCACCATCGCGCAGCTGATCTCGGATCTGGATGTCGAAGGCACCGAGCGGGCACTGGTCATTCCGAATTACGGCGTGCCGGACCCGGACATTGCCTTCTCGTTCAACGAGTTGGTCATGGAGGCGGCCCAGGCCGACGACCGGATCAGGGCGGCGCTGTGGGTCTCGCCCAAGCCCGCCGACGCCGGCCGGAACGCGAAGGCGCTGGCGCTGGCCGGTGAGCCCGGGGTGCGGGCGCTGAAATTGAGTTTCCTGCTCGGTGGCCGGGTGACCGAGCCGGCATGCGCGCCAGCGCTCGATGAGATCTTCGACGTCGCCCGGCGACACGATCTCGTGGTGCATGTGCACACCTCGCCCGGCGGGAGCTCGGACATCGACGAGATCGGTCACCTTGTCGACTCCTACGGTGACACCGTCGCGATTCACCTGGCGCACTTCGGTGGCGGAATGAGCGGCCACATCAAGTTGGCCGGCGGACGGTTCTTCGACTGGATCACCGCCGGCAAACGGGTCTACACCGATCTGTCCTGGTCAATCGGATTCGCTCCCCGCTGGCTGGTCCGCGAGATTGACCAGCGCGGAATGGGCCACGACCGAATCCTGTTCGCCAGTGACCAGCCCTGGGGAGATTTCGCCGGTGAGCTGGCGAAGCTGCGCGCGGCCACCGGAGACGGCGAGCTCGCCAAGCGGGTGTTCCACGGCACCTTTGCGGAACTTTACGGATAAGTTTACCTGATGAGGAGGCATCACATGACCGACCTGACCGACATGACAGACACTGAAAAGCAAAGCCTTGACGAGATCCCGCACCCGTCCCTTCCCGAGGGGTCGAGCATCTATGGGGACACCAAGGTCTTCCCGGACTACCAGGCCGAGGAGGGCGAAACGTATTTCACGCTCGTGCACGGGATCGCGCACGAGTCCTCGGTCAGTTTCGTGGCGATCCTGCAGGCCACCCGGGCACTGCGTAAGGGCTTCGAGTCGGCAATCTATTTCTACGGCCCGGGATCGCTGAACTGCCTGGCAACTCGTGGTTTCCCCACCACGGGGAACTCGGCGTTTCCTGGCGAGCACAACATCAACGACTCGTTGAAGACGTTCCTCAAAGAAGGCGGCAAAGTGTACTGCTGCCGCTTTGGCCTTTCGCTACACGGCGCTCGTGAGGAGGATCTGCTTGAGGGCGTCATCCCCACCCATCCGCTCGACGTGCAGGACGCATTGATCCACTACACACGCAAAGGCGCGATCGTCAATTCCACCTATATGTTCTAGGAGGCCGCAGTGCGCGTTGGCACCGGCAACACAGCCGAGAACAAAACAGCGCAGAGACTGTCGGCTCGGGTCGGCATCGCCCTGCACGGCGTGCGGATGGACGCGCCGGTCCGCCGCCCGGAGGGGGCCGGCCCCAGCGACGATGGTCACGTGCTCGTCAACGGTGCCAACGCCGCGCTGCCCCGCAACCCGGACAGTCCCTACCAGCTGCGGGAGGGCCGGATTTTCCTCGGTGAGCTGGACACCGGGCTGTCCCTGGAGCTCGTCGCGCGACCCCGGTTCTACGACCTGGCCACCGCTGAGGGCGTGCCCTACGAGCAGATCGCCCGCCTGCACGGCGCCGACGTGCTGGCCACCACCGTGGTCCAGACCTGCATGAGGTACGACGAGGACCAGCGCTGCCGGTTCTGCACGATCGAGGAGTCTCTGCGGGCCGGTGCCACCATCGCCGTCAAGACTCCCGCCCAGCTGGCCGAGGTGGCGGCAGCGGCGGTTGCGCTGGACGGGATCCGGCAGATGGTGATGACGACCGGCACCACCGCCGGCCCTGACCGCGGCGCTCGCTACCTCGCCCGCTGCGTGCGGGCAGTCCTGACAGCGGTGCACGGGCTGCCCGTGCAGGTGCAGATCGAGCCGCCGGCTGACCTCACCGTCCTCACCGACTTGAGACAGGCGGGCGTGACGGCGATCGGGATCCACGTCGAGTCACTCGACGATGAGGTGCGCCGGCGGTGGATGCCCGGCAAGGGATCGGTGCCGATGACCGAGTACGAGGCGGCCTGGGATGAGGCCGTGCGGGTGTTCGGTCGCAACCGGGTGTCCACCTACCTCCTGGTGGGTCTGAGCGAGGACCCCGACGAGCTGGTCGCCGGGGCAAGACGGTTGATCGAGCGGGGGGTCTACCCGTTCGTGGTGCCCTTTCGCCCGATGGCCGGCACGCTCGCCCGTCGCGACGGCATCGGCGCGCCACCAGCCACGCTGGTCGGTGACGTCACCGAACGGGTCGCCGCGATGCTACGCGAAGCCGGCATGATCGGCACTGACCAGCGGGCCGGTTGCGCGGCCTGCGGCGCGTGCGGGGCACTGTCCGCGGCGGGGGCGTGAGGCGGTGCACCCGAGCGCTTACCGCGGCGCCAGCAGCCTGGGCGAGGCGCTGCTCGGCCAACCAGCCCGCCCGCCAACCCGTCAACCGGACTTCCGGATCGAGCCCGCCGAGGACCCGGCGGCCCGGGCCGCCTACCACCGGCTGCGAACCCAGGTGTTTGTGCGCCGGCAGAGATTGTTCACCGATCACGACCGGGACGACCGCGATGACGACCCGCGCACCGTGGTCCTGATCGCTCGCGACCCTGAGGGCACCGTGCTCGGCGGCGTGCGGCTCGGCCCGGGCAACGACGGCCTCGACCTGGGGTGGTGGCTCGGTGGTCGGCTCGTGGTGGACCCGGACTGCCCCGCCCGGGGCGTCGGCGCCGCTCTGGTCCTGGCCGCCTGCGCCCACGCGGAGAGCGCTGGGGTGCTGCGTTTTGAAGCCACTGTGCAGGCCCGCAACGAAGTGTTCTTCACCCGACTCGGCTGGATCCCGGTGCGCCCGGTGGCCGTGGCCGCGACCCCACACCTGCTGATGCGCTGGCCGATCGGCCGGATCGCCGCGCAGGTCGCCGCCACCAAGGCCGAGCTCGGTGGGTTGCTGTCCGGGCTCGCGCCGGGCGGAGCTGGTTACCTCGGCGACGATGGCGCGCCGGTGCCCGGCAGCGACCTGGTGGCCGCGTGCGACGCGATCCTGCCGTCGATGGTGGAACGGGACCCGGAATGGGCCGGGTGGTGCTCCGTGCTGGTCAACGTCAACGACCTGGCCGCCATGGGCGCGACGCCGGTCGGCCTGCTTGACGCGCTGGGGGCGCGCGACCGCTCGTTCGCCAGCCGGGTGCTGGCCGGGTTGCGCCGCGCCAGCCAAGCCTATGACGTGCCGGTACTTGGTGGCCACACCCAGCTCGGGGTGCCCGCCGCGCTGTCGGTGACCGCGTTGGGCCGCACGGCGGATCCGATTCGTGGCGGTGGGGGCCGTCCCGGGCACCGCATCCGGCTCACGGTGGACATTGCGGGCGGGTGGCGGCCTGGGTATGCCGGTCGCCAGTGGGACTCCACCTCGTGGCGCCGGGCTCCTGAGCTGCGCGCGATGCTCGGTTCAGTGGCGCTGGCCCGGCCGGCCGCCGCCAAGGACGTCTCAATGGCGGGGTTGGCCGGCACCCTGGGCATGCTCGCCGAAGCCAGCGGCTGCCGGGCCGTGCTCGAGGTCGCCGCAGTGCCCAGGCCGGCGCAGGCCACCGTTGGGGATTGGTTCACCTGCTTCCCCGGGTTCGGGATGCTCACCGCTGATGAGCCGGACCGCGCCGCGCCACCGTCATCTCCGGCGCTCAGCGCATGCTGCGGTGAGCTGGTGGCCGGCCACGGCGTGGCGCTGCGCTGGCCGGACGGGGAGCTGACCGAGGTGATCGCATCTGGTGTGACGGGCTTGGGAGCGGCATGAGCCCGCTGCGGATGGCCGCCGCAGCGGCGCGCTTCGACCGGGACCTGGACGCCGACTTCGCCCGGATCGAGTGGTTGATCAACACCGCCCGGGCCGACGGGGTGCGCCTGCTCGCGTTGCCCGAGGCCGCGTTGGGCGGATACCTGGCCGACCTCGACGGCGCGGCGGGGCCGCCGCCACCGCTGTCCCCGGACGGGCCGGAGATCCGCAAGCTGGCCCGGCTCGCCGGGGAGATGGTCGTCGCGGCCGGCTACTGCGAGTCAGCGTCTCATCAGCTGTTCAACAGCGCCATCTGCGTGAGTGGCGACGGGGTGCTGGGCCGTCACCGCAAGGTGCACCAGCCGCTTCGCGAGGACGCCAGCTACGCTGCGGGCAGTGGTTTCGCCGCCTTCGACACGCCGGTGGGCCGGTTAGGCATGATGATCTGCTACGACAAGGCGTTCCCCGAGTCGGCCCGAACGCTGGCGCTGGACGGGGCCGAGATCGTGATGTGCCTGTCAGCGTGGCCGGCCAGCCGTACCAAGGCGACGCCGGACCTGGAGCAGGACCGCTGGAAGCGCCGGTTCGACCTGTTCGACCGGGCCCGGGCGCTGGAGAACCAGATCGTCTGGCTCTCCGCCAACCAATCCGGTGAGTTCGGGTCGCTCCGGTTCGTGGCCAGCGCCAAGGTCGTCGACCCCGGTGGTGACGTCCTCGCCGACACGGGAGTGCGGGCCGGCCTGGCGATCGCCGAGCTGGACGTCCCGGCGGCACTGCAAGCGGCCCGCCAGTCGATGGCCCATCTGCGCGACCGCCGGCCACACGCCTACGCCGGTACCTGAGGTGACCGCGATCCGGATCGGCGCCGTCGCCGCGAGGTTTGGTCGTGATCTCGACTTCGACCTGCGGCGAGTCGCCACGCTGATCGAGCACGCCCGCCGGTCCCGGATATCCCTGCTGGTGCTTCCCGATGCCGCGCTCGGCGGCTACCTCGGCGACCTGCGCCAGCCCGACCGGAGTCTGACCGCATTGCCACCCGCACTGGCACTCGATGACCCGTACGTCCGCAAGGTCGTAGTGCTGGCGGCGGAGATGGTGGTGTGCTTCGGTTTCCGCGAAGCCGAGGGGGACCAGCGCTACAACACCGCGCTGTGCGTGCATGGCGACGGGGTGCTGGGCAGCCATCGCAAGGTGCACCAACCGGCTGGGGAATCGATCGCGTATTCAGCGGGTGAGCGTTTCTCCGCATTCGACACCCCTGTGGGGCGGATCGGCATGCTCATCGATTACGACAAGACGTTTCCGGAATCGGCCCGCACCCTCACCCTCGACGGAGCGGAGCTGCTGGCCTGCCTGTCCGCGTGGCCGACCAGCCTCACCAACCGCGCGCCCCGGATGGCCCACGACCGCCAAGCCCGGCTGTTCGACCTCTACGACCAGGCCAGAGCGGCGGAGAACCAGGTCGTGCTGGTCTCCTCCAACCAGACCGGAGTGCTGGGTGAGCTGCGCTTCCTCGGGCAGGCGAAGGTGGTCGGCCCAGGCGGTGACATCCTGGCCCGCACCTGGGCCAAGGCCGGTATCGCGACGGCCGAGCTGGACGTCGCGGCCGAGATCGCCAAGGCTCGTCGGGTCCTGCGGCACCTCGACGAACGCAAGCCCAGCGTCTACCGGGTCGGTTGATGACCCGCCTGGCGATAGCGCTGCTCACCTACTCGACCACACCGCGCGGCAGCGTGGTGCACACCCTCGCGCTGGCCGAGGCGCTCGCCGAGGCAGGCCAGCGGGTGACGGTGTGGTCGCTGGGTCGCGGCGGGGATCGCGCGTTCTTCCGCCCCGTGGACCCCCGGGTAGAACTGCGGATCACCCCGTTTCCCGACATCGCCAATGAAGAGTTCGGACCGCGCATCCTGCGGTCCATCCAGGTACTGCGGGACGCCTTCGACCCGGCAGGCTACGATGTGGTGCACGCGCAGGACTGCATCAGCGCCAACGCCGCCACCTGGTGCGTGCGCACCGTGCACCACATCGACCACTTCACCACCCCTGAGCTGGCCGCCTGCCACGAACGCGCCATTGTGACACCGCATGCCCACATCTGCGTGTCGGCGGCGGTCGCCGATGAGCTGCGCGCCGGTTGGAGGATCACCGCGACGGTCATCCCGAACGGCGTGGACGCGCACCGGTTCACCCACGCGGCCGGCCCGGCCGGCGCCGCCGCCCGGGCCGCGTGGCGATCGCGCCTGGGCCGGTATGTGCTCACCGTCGGCGGTATCGAGCCCCGCAAAGGATCGCTGGAGCTGCTCGAGGCCTACGCCCAGCTGTGCGCGCGGATGCCCGACGTGGCTCTGGTGATCGCCGGTGGCCAGACTCTGTTCGACTACCGGGACTACCGGGCCCGCTGGGAGCGCCGGGCCGCTGAGCTCGGCGTCGAGCCAGTGGTGCTCGGTCCGGTGGACCACGACGAGCTGCCCGCACTGGTGGCTGCGGCGGGGGTGTTCGCCTTCCCGTCCGCCAAGGAGGGTTTCGGGCTGGCCGCGATGGAAGCGCTGGCCGCCGGGGTCCCGCTGGTCGTGACGAACCTGCCGGTCTTCCGGGAGATCTTCACCGGCGTCGCCCACTTCGCCAACAACCCGGCAGAGCTGGCGGCACAGCTGTGCGCCGGACTCACCGCCCCGAACGCCGCTGCCCGAAAGGCCGGCCGCGCCCGGGCCACCCGCCACACCTGGTCAGCCGCCGCGCAGCGACACCTCACGCTTTACCACCACCTAGCGCTCCGGCGGTGCGGCGCTCCCTGAGAAAGTCGCTTATATCAGCCACCCCGTCAGGCCTACCGCCTCGGATCGCGACAGCAAGGGTGGACAGCAACATTCGCTAGCATTGTGGGTCATGGCACGGACGATTACCTTGCGGCTGTCCGATGACGCGTACGAGGCGGTCAAGCACTATGCCGACGCCGACCAGCAGTCCATGAACTCCTGGATCGAGGGTCTCCTCGACGTCGAGGACATGCGGCGGCGCTGCGCGGCCCACGACCGGTGGCTGGCGGCGCGCCCCGAGGCCGTTGCGTTTGCTGTGGCCTGGGCTGATCGCAACCTCGATGAGCTGGCGGCGCGTTGAGCAACGCCCCTCGGCGGGGCGAGATCTAGACCACCGACGCCGGTATCAGCGTGCTCGTGATCTCCTCGACCGTATACAACGAGATCGCGACTGAACCGACCGTTGTCGCGGTACCGGTGTTCGCCAGCGAGCCCGACACCGGATTCGGAGTGGATCTCGGCGGCGGCTGGGCAGCACCGGGTTTGGTCACCAGCTTGCGCAAGGCGCGGCTGGATGAACCTCGACGGCACATTGACGTCCAAGCTCTCACCAACGTCAACAACATGCTCTTCAAGATCCTTGCAACGCCGGACCGCTGACGTCACCCGCTCGGACCGGCGCTGTCGCATCGTGCTTGGCGGCCTCCGCTCGGGCGTTCGCCTCGATCGCCGCGCGCAGCTGCCGCGCGCCCTCGTCGGCGAGGTCCCGCAGCCGTTCCAGGCTCTCCACGTCGTAGAAATCCAGCACGATTCGCTCGTCGCCGAACAGGATCGAGACGATCTCGGTCTCTGGCAGCTGCCCCGTGAGCAAAGCGATCTCCACTCCGTCATCCACGGCCGCATTCGCAAACAACACCATGTCGCTGCGCCCCGGGCCGGTCGTCAGCGTGCTACGGGTACTCACAGTGCATCTCTCCTCATCGATGGCGGGTAGGTGGATGGCGCCCGGTGCCGGCGTCCCCAGCGCGGCGCCGCTTGGGGCAGTCGTCACAGGGACCTCCTCCTGGGTCTGGCAGGCTCACCGGTGCCTCAAGGAACACGTTCTCGCGCTATTTCGAGGAACGCGTTACCTCAGAGTACTGTAACTGAAGGTTCTCTGTCTATGAGGAACAGGTAACTGATCCGGCGTGTGACACAGCGAAGGGACGACGACGTGCAGGTGACCTTTGGCCCCCAGGTCGCTCGCCGGGTGCTCCGCTACGAGCTGGACCGGTTGTGCGAGCTGGCCGGGAAGACCCACACCCAGGCCGGTCAGCGCCTGGGCATCTCGCGCGTCGGCTTCACCCACCTGGTCAGCGGGAAGAACCTCCCGTCCCAGCCCGCGCTGGAGATCCTCATGGACTTCTTCGGCCGACCCGACCGGATACCGCTGATGCTGGAGCTGCTGAGGGTAGCGAGACTCAAGCCAGACCAGCAGAGCACCATGCAGCAGCACGTCGAGTCCTTTTCATCGATGAACGACTTTGAGTTGTTCATCGGACTGGAGGCGGTCGCCAGCGGGATCGAGGTCTTTGAGCCGATGATCGTCAACGGGCTGTTGCAGACCGAGGCGTACGCCCGTGAGTTGATCACCTATCACGCCTCGATCACCCTCGGCGTCAACATCGAGGACAGCGTGGCGCTGCGGCTGCGCCGGCAATCCGCCATCACCCGCGAGACAAGCCCCGTCGAGCTATGGTGTTTCGCGGAGGAGCAGGCGCTGCGACGGCCGGTTGGCGACCCGGCCGTCATGGCCGGCCAGCTTGATCACCTGCTGGAAATGACCGGACGCCCCAACGTCAACTTCCAGGTTATCCCTCACGACATTGCGGTGCATCCAGCGCTCATGGGCGCGTTCTGCCTGCTCCGATTCGAGGATGACTGGCGGGTGGCGTACGAGGAGACCCGGCGATCCGCCTACTACTACGACAGCCCCGACGCCGTGGAGGATTATGAGAAGGTGATGAACCATCTTCGTCACCTGGCGCTCAACCCGAAAGGGTCGCGGGCGCTCATCGCCATGGTGCGAAAGGAGATCCAGTGATCGACAACTGGCGCACGGCCTCGTACAGCGCCAACAACTCGATGTGCGTAGAGACGGGGTGGGCCGGCGACGCGGTCGGCTACCGCGACACCAAGCAGGCCGCGCTTCCCGACGACGAGCGGCCCACGCTGGTGGTCAGCAAGGACGCAGCCGGCGCGTTCCTGAACATGATCAAATCAATGACCCGCTGATTTAGCACAGCACAGGCGACACCCCCGGCCACAGGACCGGGCCGGGGGTGCAATGAACGTGGTGCACACCACGCTGCAACCCCGGCACGCTGATCGCGGATCCCGTCGAGCTTATGCTGTTTACGGCAGTTCGTCGGTTTCCAGGTCGGGGTCGAGAGATCGCAGCGCGGCGGCGCTTCCGGTGAGCACCGGCCAGCCCCGGCGGCGGGCGGACTGCACGACGCAGGCCAGGGCCAGCGCGTCGGCGCCCAGCTTGCCCGGGTCGGCGGCGCCCGCGAGGATGCGACCCAGTTCGGGGGCGTCCGCCTCGGTGAGCGGATCGCGCAGCGTCACCGGGAGTTCCAGCAGCGCGCGCAGGACGTCGTGGTCAGACTCGCGGGTGGCGGCGTAGGCCAGCGGCAATGCCGCGACCGGCACGGCCACCGCCATGCCCACCTCCATCGCCGACCAGACCAGGGACTGGGCATAGGGCTCGACCCGGGCCCAGGCGGCCAGCGCGTGGTGGTCCAGCACCCAGCCACCGAAGGCCTCGCTCACGCAGTGGGTCCGGGCGACCCGAGGCGGCGCGCGATGAGGGTACGGGCCCATTCCAGGGCGTAATCCGGTGGCTTGCCGAACCGGCGCGCCAGCACGGCCAGGCCGTCCTCGCGGGCGCGGCGGAACGCCACGGCCTCAGTGACGTACCGGCTGACGGACTCGACCTGCCCAGACTCGGCCAGGCGCTCCACAGCCTCGGCATCCTCGATCGGCAGCGTGACGGTGATCTTTTTGGTGGTCCGCCCTCGTGACGCCATACCGTTCAACCTATCGGTAGGGCGTGGCTACCGCCCAATCCAGGTTCCCTTGTAGGTGTCCAGGGAACTCCCTCCACTCACACGTGGTGACGAAGCGGACAAAATTCCGTGAAACTGTTGACAGAAAGCCCTAAATTAGGTGAGGCTCTCTTCAGTTTTCATTCTTACGGGTGATGATATTGATCACTTACCGTGTGTGAGGAGCTCCCGATGGCGTCGAGAATCCGGGGCCGGACGGTACGGGGTTTTGTCCTACCAGTGCTGGCGGTGTGTGTGCTTGGCGTGACGGGATGTAGCTCGTCGCCGGACAACACGGCGTCGGTGGGTCCGAGTCAGGCCGACTCGTACGTGGCGCAGCAGTTCTCCCAGGCGGACCGGGACGCGGCGACGAGCCTGATTCCAGCGCCGGGGTCGTTCCTGGCGGGGAAGACGCAGGTGTCTGAGCTGGCGTCAACCACACCATCCAACGGTGATGTGAATCCGTATGCGATCTGGGTTGTGCAGCGCACGGTGGGTACGGTGTCAGCCGGCGACGTGCTCGTGGACAACTTCAACAACAAATCCAACAACCAAGGCACCGGGACGACGATCGTCAACGTGCACCCAGACGGCACGGTGTCGGTGTTCGCCCAGTTGCCGCAGACGGTGGACGGCTGCCCGGGTGGGGTCGGGCTGACCACCGCGATGGTCCAGTTGGACGCCGGCTGGGTGATCGTGGGCAGCACCCCAAGCACCGACGGCAAGATCGCCACGGCGGGGCAGGGATGCCTGCTCGTGTTGTCGCCGGAGGGCAAGGTGGCCAGCACGATCACCGGCCCCTACCTCAACGGGCCCTGGGACGCCACGCTGGACGACCACGGCACCAGCGCGACCCTGTTCGTGACGAACACGCTGCCCGGTGTCGTCGCCGCCGGCACGAAGCAGGTTAATCAGGGTAACGTGGTGCGATTAACCCTGTCGGAATCAGCGTCGGCACCACCGACCGTCCTCGCCGAGACCGAGGTCGCCAGTGGTCTGGCGGAGCGCGGTGATGCGGCCGCGTTCGTTAAGGGCCCGACCGGGCTCGCGCTGGCACCGTCGGGGACGCTGTATGTGGCCGACAACGTGGACAACCGGATCGCCGCGATCCCCGACGCGGAGACTCGCGGCAGCTCCGCTGGTGCGGGGACGACGTTGAGCACGGGTGGGCAGCTGGCCAACCCGCTGGCCCTGGTCCTCGCCCCGAATGGGAATCTGCTGGCGGCGAACGCGACCAACGGCAAGATCGTCGAAATCACCCCGGAGGGCAAGCAGGTCGGGGAGTATTTCGCGATCCAGGACGTCGGACAGGACCCACCTGGTAACGGTGACCTGTTCGGTCTGGCGATCAGTGCCGACGGCAAGGGCGTCCTGCTGGTCAAGGACGACCTGAACACGATCGCGCTGCTGCACTCATGACCGGCCACGAGCAGGGCCCCGAGCAGGCCCATGGAGTGAGCCGGCGGGGTTGGCTGCTGGGCGGTGCCGGTGTCGTCGGCGGTGGCATGGCTGGTGGGCTCATCGTTGAAGGCGTCGCGAGCACAAGCTCGCCGGCCCGGGAGCGGACTGAGCCATTCTGGGGTGCGCACCAGAGTGGGATCGTCACCGACACCCAGCAGCACACGGTGCTGGCGGCCTTTGACCTGACCGGGACCGACCGCGCCGACCTGGTGACACTGCTGAAAACGTGGACCTCGTTGGCCGGGACTCTGGCGCAAGGCCAGGCACCCACGATACCGATCTACGCCCCACCCGCCGCGGCGAATCAGAATGCCTACGCTGACGCCACCAACGCCTCGACCATCGCCGACTCCGTCGAGGCGACCGGTCTCGGACCAGCCCGGTTGACGATCACGATCGGGTTCGGCCCCGGACTGTTCAACGCGGGCGGCACGGACCGGTACGGGCTTGCCGCCCAGCGTCCGGCAGCGCTGGTGGATCTGCCGAGGTTCCCCGGCGACCAGCTGGCAGTCGGGGACTCAGGTGGGGACCTGTTCCTGCAGGCCTGCGCGGACGATCCGCAGGTGGCCTTCCACGCGGTGCGCAGCATCGCCCGGATCGCGCCCGACGTGGCCACGCTGCGCTGGACCCAGCTGGGGTACTCGCCCAGCAACACCGGCGGCACGCCCCGCAACCTGATGGGGTTCAAAGACGGCACGATGAACTCCAACGCCCACCCTCCCCCCGACCTGGACGCCACCTTGTGGGCCGGCGCGGAAGGACCCGCGTGGATGCGTGGCGGCAGCTACCTGGTGTACCGGCGAATCCGGATCGCGCTGGAGCACTGGGACAGGCTCGCGCCCAGCCTGCAGGAACAGGTCATCGGCCGGCACAAGGCCAGCGGCGCGCCGCTCGGGCACCAGGATGAGTTCGATGCGCTCGACCTGTCCGCCACAGACCCGCACGGCAAGCTGCTGATCCCGGCCGAGGCCCACGTGCGGCTGGCCGCGGCGGAGTCGAACAAGGGCGCGGTGATCGTGCGCCGCGCGTTTTCCTTCAACAACGGCACCACACCGTTCACCGAGCGCTGGCCACCGTGGCGCCAAGCACTGGAGTACGACGCCGGGCTGCTGTTCCTGGCCTACCAGAAAGACCCCCGCACCGGGTTCGTGCCCATCTTCAGCCAACTCGCGATCACCGACGCGCTCAACCAGTTCACCACCCACACCGCCAGCGCCATCTTCGCCATCCCACCGGGCGCTACCAAGCCCGGTGACTGGATCGGCCAGACCCTGCTCGCCAGCTAAACCACACCGCCGCTAAACGTCACCACCCCACCATCCTGAGGAGATCCGGTATGAAGACCCGCCGGGGCACGCCGCCCCTTCCGTTGCTGGCCGCGCTGGCGATCGCCACTCTCGTCGCGGCCGGCTGCAGCGCGAAGGCCAGCGCTGGCCCGGCGGAGACGATCACCCTCTACAGCGCGCAGCACGAACAGACCACCAACGCGCTGATCACGGCGTTCACCGCGCAAACCGGGATCACCGTCACCTCGCGACACGGTGGCGAGGACGTGCTGACCGCCCAGATCGAGCAAGAAGGCGCCAAGTCCCCGGCCGACGTCTTTTACACCGAGAACTCCCCATGGCTGGAACAGCTCGACCAGAAACAGCTGCTCGCCAAGGTTGACCCCACGACGCTGGGGCAGGTCCCGGCCGCCGACAGCGGCGCCAGCGGTGACTGGGTCGGCGTGTCCGCGCGGGTGTCGGCCCTGATCTACAACACCGACAATCTCACCGCAGCCCAGCTGCCGACGTCGGTGCTGGACCTAGCCGACCCCCGGTGGAAGGGCAAGCTTGCCCTGGCACCGTCGGAGACCGACTTCTGGCCCATCGTCAGCTCGGTGGCCAAGACCTACGGCACCGCGAAGACGCTGGCCTGGTTGCAGGGGCTCAAGGCGAACACCGAGGCGAAGGGCACCGCCCCGGACAACGAAACCGTCGTCAGCGACGTCAGCCAGGGCAGCAGCCAGATCAGCATCATCAACCACTACTACTTCTACCGGCTCCAAGCCGAGGTCGGCAAATCCGCCGTGCATGCCGCGCTGGCCTACCTCGCCCCGCGCGACCCCGGCTATCTGCTGAACGTCTCCGGGGCCGCAGTGCTCAAGTCCAGTGCGCACCAGGCGGCGGCCCAGAAGCTGGTCGCGTTCATCGCCAGTCCCGCCGGGCAGACGATCCTGGCCCACAGTGACAGCTTCGAATACCCGATCGCCGGGCACGTCGCCGCGAACCCGACGCTGCCCCCGTTCGACCAGTTCGCGCCGAACTCCTTCTCGGTCACCGAACTCGGTACCGGTGAGAACGCGAAAACGTTGCTGCAACAAGCCCAGCTCCTCTAGAGGCAGATCATGGTCAGTACTGTCCTGCCCGCACCGCCGCATCCGCTCCCTCGAGGGCGTGGCGGTCCGCGCTGGCTCGTCACGGTGAGCGTCGTGATCGCGCTCGCGCTGCTGGCACCGCTGGTCCTGGTCGGCCTCGACGCCCGGCTGGCCGGCTGGACCGAGATCCACCGAGTGCTGTTCCGGGCTTACTCCCAGCAGCTGCTGATCAACACTGTTGAGCTCGCGGTGGTGGTCACCACGCTGGCCGGGCTCATCGGCACCGCAGCGGCGTGGTGCACTGAGCGCACCACGCTGCCGTGGCGGCGGGTGTGGACGGTGCTGCTCGTGCTCCCCGTCGCCATCCCGGACTTCGTCGTCAGCTACGCCTGGCACTCCCTGCAGCCGAGCTTCATCGGGCTGCCAGCCGCCACGCTGGTGATGACGCTCACCACCTACCCCCTGGTCATGCTGCCGGTTGCCGCCGCGCTACGGCGCGCTGACCCGGGCCTGGAGGAGGTCGCTCGCAGTCTCGGCACCGGCCGGGCAGCCACCTTCCTCCGGGTCACCGTCCCGCAGATCCGCCCCGCCCTGGTCGGTGGCTGCCTCGTCGTGGTGCTCACCCTGCTCTCGGAGTACGGAGCCTTTGAGATCGTGCGCTTCCAGACCTTCACCACCGAAATCTTCACCGAGTTCCAGTTCGACCAACCGGCCGCCGGCGCCCTGTCGGTGCCGCTGGTGGCACTCGGGCTGCTGGTGCTCACCGGCGAATCGCTGATCGGCCGGCGGCGCGGGCAGGTCAGCCGCACCGGTCCGCACGCCGCGCGGATCACGCGTCGCGGGCAGCTGGGCTACGCGACGGTGCCGGCGCTGGGCACACTGACCGTCCTGGTCGGCCTCGCAGTCGGGGTGCCCATCGGCACCCTGATTTATTGGATGCAGCGCGGTGTGCACACCACCCTGCCGGCTGCGGCCACGCTCAGCCAGGCCACCTGGTCCACCCTCGTCTACAGCGCCCTCGGTGCCCTAGTGGCGGTCCTGCTCGCGCTACCGGTAGCAATCATGGCCGTGCGCCGGCCGTCCAGCACTCGCCGGGTGATCGAGCGCAGCACCTACCTCACCCAGGCGCTGCCCGGAGTCGTCATCGCGCTCAGCCTGGTCTTCTTCGCCATCCACTACGCCTACCCGCTCTACCAAACCAGCCCGCTGCTGGTCGCCGCCTACGCGATCATGCATTTCCCGCTCGCCCTGGTCTGCGTCACAGCGTCCGTCGTCCAAGCACCGCCCCGGCTGGCCGATGTCGGTCGCTCCCTGGGCCGCCACCCGGCAACGGTGTTCGCTCGGGTGACGCTGCCCCTGATCGCGCCAGGCCTGCTGGCCGGGTTGTGCCTGGTGTTCCTCACCGCGGCCACCGAGCTCACCGCCACCCTGGTCCTGGCACCGACCGGGGTGCAGACGCTGGCCACCCAGTTCTGGGCCTACCAGAGCGAGGCCGCCTACAGTGCCGCCGCCCCGTACGCCATGGTCATCATCGCCATCGCCGCAGTGCCCGGAGCGCTGCTCGGGCTGTGGTTCGACCACGAGCGGCGGTTCGACCACGAGCGGCGGTTCGACCACCAGCGGCGGTTCGACCACGAGCTCACGATCCCGGGAGGTGCCTCATGAGTGCCGTTGAGTTGCGCGCGGTGTCCAAGTCCTATGCGCGGACACCGGTCCTGCGCGCGGTCACCCTGACCGTCGCTGACACCGCCGACACCACCGTCACGGCGATTCTCGGGCCATCAGGAAGCGGCAAGACCACCCTGCTGCGCCTGATCGCCGGCTTCGACCGCGCCGATGCGGGAACCATCACCGTCGGCGAACAGGTCGTGGACGACCAGCGCACCCATGTCCGTCCGGAGCACCGCGGCATCGGCTACGTTCCCCAGGGCGGCGACCTCTTCCCGCATCTGAGCGTGGCCCGCAACATCAGCTTCGGCCTCCCCAGCCGGGACCGGCACCAGATCAGCGAGCTGATCGAGCTGGTGGGCCTCACCGGCCTGAGCCACCGCTATCCCCACCAGCTCTCCGGTGGCCAGCAGCAACGCGTCGCCCTGGCCCGGGCACTGGCCATCCGACCCCGGCTCGTCCTGTTGGACGAACCGTTCTCCTCACTCGATGCCAGCCTGCGGGTCAGCCTGCGTCGTGACGTCGCCCGCGTGCTCGCCGAGACCAAGACCTCAGCCATCATCGTCACCCACGACCAAGACGAAGCACTCTGCCTCGCCGGGTGGATCGTCATCCTTGACCACGGTCGAGTGCTCGCCGAGGGCAGCCCAGCCCAGCTCTACAACTCCCCAGCCGACCCCGCTACCGCCCGTTACCTCGGCCAGGCGAACCTGTTGCCCGCCGTCATCATCGCCGGCACAGCCCACTGCGTCCTCGGCGCTCTGGCGCTGCCCGATGAGACCTCGCCGCAGGACGGCGGGGCAACCGTCCTCATCCGGCCCGAGCAGCTGCGCTTGAGCACGGACCAGGGTGACAACAGTGGGGTTCCCGCCACCATCAGCACCCTCGACTATCACGGGCACGACAGCATCGCTGAACTCACCCTCACTGACGCGACAGCGCTGACAGCTCGGATCCCCGGTCGTCTCAGCGGCAACGAGGGGCTGCGAACCGGTGACCACGTCCGGGTCCGGGCAACGGGGACGGCGATCGCCTGGCCGGCAGCCGCCGCACCGCTTACAGGTCGAGGGTGAGCCGCTCACCGCGGGCGCGAGAGACGCAGATCAGCATTTCACCGGCGGCGCGCTCAGCGCTGCTGAGCAACTCGTCACGGTGGTCAGGCTCGCCGGCGAGAACCATGGCGCGGCACGCGCCACACACCCCCTGCTCACACCCCGCCGAGACGGTGGGAACGACGTCGCGGACCGCCTGCAGGACGGTGCGATCGGCGGGCACGGTGATGACGCGCCCCGTGCGGCGCAGCTCAACGAAGAGCGCGGCAGCGGTGCTAGCGACGGTGCTGCCACCGGCGGCGGTGCCGGTGAACGGAGCGCCGCTGGTGAACGGTTCACTATGCAGGCTGAGGTCCAGCCTGGTGGCGACCCGCTCTCGCACCGCACGCAGCATCCGGTCCGGGCCGCAGCAGTAGACAGCGGTGCCCGGCGACGCGGCACCGATCATCGCGTTCAGATCGGGCCGGCCGCGTTCATCGGCGGCAATGATGTCAACCCGATCGGGACCGAATGCGCAGACCTCGTCGAGGAAGGCCATGCTGGCGCGGCGTCGCCCGGTGTAGACAAGGTTCCACTCGCTATCCTCGGCGGCCACCCGGGTCACCATCGCCAACAGGGCGGTGATCCCGATCCCACCGGCGATGAACAGGTAAGCCGAGCTGGGCACCAGCGGGAAATGGTTACGTGGCCCATGCACAGTGATCAGCTGGCCGGCCCGGGCGTTGGTGTGCAGCTCCACCGACCCGCCACGCCCGCCGGGAACCTGCAGAATTGCGATACGGTAGGAATCGGTGCGGTGCACCTCGCCGCACAGCGAATACTGCCGGCGCCGGCCTGAGGGTAAGGCCAGCTCGATATGCGCCCCTGGCTCCCAGCCCGGTAGTGGTGCGCCATCAGGAGAATTCAGACGCAATGACACGACGTTGTCGGCCTCCCACGTCGTCTGGCCGATGAGTAGTCGCATCCCGGTCTCCGCCGTGGTGGGTGCCGGAGCAGAGCGTACTCCTCGCAACATCGGCGCGCGGGGCACCGGAATCTCGGTTTCGCGCGGATGTGCGGCCAGCACTGTCGTTGGTCGCGCTGTGAAAAGGCTTCGCGCTGTGAAAAGGCGCAGCGCCACCAGAAACAGGATGCCCACCCCCACCACAAGGCTCGCCCAGCGCAAGATCGGACGGTTAATGTCGCTACCGGCCAGCACAGCGTGTGCGCAGACAAGGCCGAACAAGGGAAACGCCAGCAGGTGTAGGCGGCGCCACCACCGCCAGGGCAGTAACACTCGCGCCCAGGACGTCAGCACAACCGCGAGGAGCAGGTAAAAAGCCAGCACCCCGCAACCCTGGGCCACCGGATTGCTCGGCTTGGCGAAAGGGACAAGCAGCTCTCGCAAACCGATCCGCAGCTGGTCGGAGGCGAACACAGACGCCAGGTGAATCACGGTAAAGACCACCACGAGCGCCCCGAGGAATTCGTGGAGTCGCTGTGCCCACGCGCGCGTGCGTCCCCGAGTGAGCTGCGTGGCCAGCAGCAGGCCGCCCACCACCGAAGCCCCAAGCAAAACCCAGGCAATGAGACCGGACGCGCGGGCCACGTACCACCACACCACCGAATCGGCCTGGGCTCGCACGGCTCCCAGCGCCGGCTTGAGGGGGGCCACCTGTGTTTGTCGCGCCGGCAATGACCCGAGGCTGAATCTACCGAGATCGAATCCCCCAAAGCCAAAAACCCCGACGAGCAAGCCCAGCACGAGCGCGCTGGCACACCCTGTCATTGCGAGCGAACCAGCAAAAATTATCCCGCGACGTCTCTCCATAACTGCTCCGTAGATCGTCCAGACTTCCGGCAAGCTAAGGCAGACTAAATCGATGAGAGATAGCGGTTCATGACATCTACGGAAACATTCGGAGAATAGCAGTTACTTTCTGACTGAGTTTTTCTGGAGAATTCATCTCCAGGCCATGATCGGCTGCACCTAGCGATGGGCCAACTACTGGATCGATAGTTATCAACACGTCGAACTCAGAGTTATTGATCGTATCGTGATAGGGAAATTGTAAGATCGTTTTTTGTGTGCGTTCGACGACAGTATGCTTCGTCGAACGCACACAAAAAACGATCAACCCATGGTCAGAGCGGCCGAGCAGGCCCTGATCACGGCAGTTCCTCCCGATACTCTTCGAGTGCCCCCGAGGTGCGGGTAGCGGCGAACTCGATGACGTCATATTCCGCTACCCCCTCGCGGCGGAACGGATCATTTTCGATGATCTTCAAAATCTCTTCTCGAGAACCCCCTCGGGCCAGGATGACACCCCCGGTCCTCGGCACCTTGCGCCCCGAAACCAGGAAGGTGCCGTCGGCGTAATAACGGTCGAGGAACGCTGCGTGCTCTGGTATGAGCTCGTCGCACCGCTCAAGCGAAGCCACATACGTGAGCGAGATGATGAACAACGGGATCATCCTTTCTCTGCGGAATCTTTCGTCTGGGCCTGCTGCCACTCGTCCAGCTCCGAGCGCCACGTGCCACGCTGGTGGTCGTAGTGCACCGGCCCCTGCCGAAACGCTGAGAAGTCAAGCGCGACCAGCGCCTGGTACACTTCCGCAGGCAAATCGACCTCCAGCACTACCTGCAACTGGGTCGCGGCATCCTGCAGCACCAGCACCTGCGGAGTTATCGCCGTCTTACGGGCAGCCTTCAGGACAGAGAGGGCACGGCTGACCAGGTGTTTGAGACCCTGGGCAACATCCTGAGCGGCGGCGGACCCGAGGCCGCTGAGGAGGGCGTGTAGCGGCAGTGTGGCAAGTACCAGCCACTGCAGTTGTTCCAGGCCACGGCGGGTAGGAACCATCCGGGTGCGCGGGGCAACGCCAAGAGCGCGGAACGCTTCGACGATCGCCTGTTCCTCCTCGGTTGACACCTCGGCAACGAGGAGAACCTCCGCCGCAAGCGGATCCGAGTCACTCATCGCCACTTTCCGCATCCAATGCCCAGATCAGCGCAGCCTTCCCCCGGCTGGCAGTGGCCAGCCGATACCCGTCCGGGCTGAAAGCCACCCCCGTCACCACACTGTCGTGGGTGAAAAAGTGGCAAGTTGCGATCCGCTGCCGAGATCCCAGATCCGAGCGGTATCGTCGCCGCTGGCAGTCGCCAGCCAGAGCCCGCGCGGATAGAACGCCACGGTCCCCCCGGATATATTCGGGAGCCGCCCGCGCGCGTTGAATCGCACACCCTGGTGCATGACGTGTAGGCATTCATGTCCGCTGGCGACCTTCCAGATCCGCGCATTGTTGTCGGCGGCGACGGTGGCCAGTCGTTGGCCGTCTGGGCTGAATGCCACCGCGTTGACCGCCTTGCGGTGACGCAGGATCTGCACCGCTTTGGGGTGGTGGGCGATGGTGGGCGAGTGCGGCGGTGACGGCGTCGGGTCGGGAAGTTCCCGGCGGGCCCGGGCCAGCAGAGCCGCAGTGTTCAGATGAGTGGGGTCCAGCCGCTCCAGCACCTCGATCGCTTCCTGCCACTGCCGGGCGTAGAACAGGTGCAGCCCTCGGCGGTACTGCGCGGCAATCTGCACCGCCCGTTGAGTGGCGGCAAGCTGCGCCTGCACCGAGCTCACCAATCCATCGGGGTCCGCGGCGGCTGGGTCCACGCTGTGCAGCCGCTCACCGATATTGACCACTGCCACCCACTGCTCGGCCCGATGCAACCGGCGAGCCTCGGCCTGCCAACCGGCGATCTGCTGCTGGCGCCGGGCGTTGTCCAACCGATGGCTGACATCCCGGTAGGCGGGATCGGCCTTGATGACTGCTGAACATCGTGACCGCCTCGTCCCAGTCCCGGGCCTGCGCGGCCGCGCAGGCCCGGGCGTAACAAGCGGCCAGCTGTTGCTGGTGGTAGGCCTGCTCCAGCTTGACGGCAACGTCAGGATAGTGCTGGGGACGGTAGACGAGGACCTGGCGCAGCAGTATGACGGCCTGATCCCAACGCTCAGTCCAAAACGCGGTGAGCGCCCTCTCGTAGAGGGTTTCCACCTCCCGCGCGCTGGTCGTGTCCTGGGACGGGCGGGGCTGCGTTGGCAACGGGTCAGCGCTGCCGAAAATATGCCCTTCGGGCGCGCGCAAATACAGCACCGGCGTTCCCCACTCCAGGGTGTCGCTGTTGTCCAGCCGCAGTGCGCGCCGCGCGCGCATGACGCTGTCATCCACCGGCCGCCGTTTGGCCACACTTTCGTAGAACGACTGGGCGAACACGATCGCGGCCGGGTCGGAGATCTCGAACTGCATCGCCACCACCGCCGGGATCCACCGGCGCACCAACGCCCCGGCCGTGCTGGAGAACGCGTCCAAGGCGCCACCTCGCCCGGTGTCGCAGGCATTGAGCACAACCAGTCGCAACGTGTGGTGCTCGGCAAGGAGCCGGCTGAGATCGTCAGCGCCAACTCGACGGGTACGGCCTGTATGATCAGCCAACGCTAGGGTGCCCTCCTCGGTGTCCTGGTTGTACCCGCCGTGACCCACGAAATGGAAGACGTGCCAGGGACCCTGGTCCAGAGCGTCCTGTAGAGCGTTGTAGGTCTGCCCAGCCACCCAGGACAGCTCCACCAAACCCTCGCGCTTGAGCCCATCCAGCGCGGTGTGCAGCCGCCGCTGCTCCTCGCCGACCTCCAACGCCTGCTGATCACCCGGGCGGGCCACCATGCCCAGGATCCGCAGCGGCAGGTCGACCTGCAGCGGCTGCCGAGGCGCCAACACCTCGGGGTAGCGCACCAACGGCATGCTCAAACCCAGGTAATCCTGCTGGCCAGGATCGAACAGGAACTCCCACGGCAGCCGGGCCAGCTCCGGCGGACGCACCCGCAGCACCAGCCGCAGCACACAGTCGTTCTCCCGAGCGCGCTGCCTGCTGGCCACGTACAGGCTCCGCACGTCATCAGCGACCAACGCCTCGAACAATCACTGGCCCAACTCCCGCACGGGCCGCTCCTCGGCGGTGGGCGCGCCGCGCAGCACCGCCGAGGATGCCAACACTTTGTCTCTGACCACGGTGAGGTAGTAGTCGAGCTCGGTGGAAGTCAGGGGTAGACGCAGGGTGGCAACGGCCTCTCCACCAGGCGCACGCGCGGCGACTGGGTAGGTGCCCCCGGTACCAGGACTGATCTCCAGATCGAAATCGAGAGTCGTCATACCCTCCCCCAAGGAAGGTTGAACCACCCCTGCCAACAACACACTGACTGTGACATACTATGATGAAGACGAGAAAGATGCTACTCTGCTCGGGAGCTACTCCCATTCGATGGTGCCGGGGGGCTTGCTCGTCACGTCGAGCACCACTCGGTTGATCTCGGGTACCTCGTTGGTGATCCGACCGGAGATGTGGGCCAACACGTCATAGGGCACCCGGGACCAGTCCGCAGTCATGGCGTCCTCGCTGGACACCGGGCGCAGCACCACCGGATGCCCGTAGGTTCGCTCATCGCCCTGCACGCCGACACTGCGCACCTGCGCCAGCAGCACCACCGGGCACTGCCAGATGTCGCGGTCCATCCCGGCCGCGGTGAGCTCCTCGCGGGCGATCGCGTCCGCGGCGCGCAGGATCTCCAAACGCGCGGCGGTGACCTCACCGATGATCCGGATCGCCAGGCCGGGGCCTGGGAACGGCTGGCGGTGCACGATCGTCTCCGGCAGCCCCAACTCCAGCCCCACCCGGCGCACCTCGTCTTTGAACAGTGCCCGCAACGGCTCGACCAGCTCGAAAGTCAGGTCCTCGGGCAGGCCACCGACGTTGTGGTGGCTCTTGATGCTCGCGGTTCCCGATCCGCCACCGGATTCCACCACGTCCGGGTACAGGGTGCCCTGGACCAAAAAGCGGATCTCCTCGCCGTGCCGGCCCGCTTCGGCCCGCAGGCCCCGGGCCGCGGCCTCGAAGACCCGGATGAACTCCCGACCGATGATCTTTCGCTTCCGTTCGGGATCCACCACCGTGGCCAGCGCGTCCATAAACCGGTTCCGGGCGTCGACGGTGACCAGCTGGACTCCCGTGGCAGCCACGTAATCCCGTTCCACCTGAGTTCGCTCGCCGACCCGCAGCAGGCCGTGGTCGACGAACACACAAGTAAGGGCATCCCCCACGGCCCGGTGCACCAGTGCGGCGGCCACCGCCGAGTCCACCCCGCCGGACAGGCCACAGATCACGGCATCGCCGCCGACCTGTGCCCGGATCGCGGCCACCGTCTCGGCGATGACATTGGCGGTGGTCCAGCTCGGGCGAATGCCGGCGACCTCGTGCAGGAACCGGCGCAACACCTCCTGCCCATGCGGGGAATGCACCACCTCCGGGTGGTACTGCACCCCGACGAGGCGTCGCTCAATGTCCTCGAACGCCGCCACCGGGGCACCCGCTGAGCGCGCGGTGACCGTAAACCCCTCCGGAGCGGCGGTGACGGCGTCGCCGTGGCTCATCCACACCGGCCCGCGCCCCGGAAGCTCCCGGTGCAGCACGCCACCACCGTCAAGGACCTGCAGCTCGGTGCGCCCATACTCCCGGGTGCCCGTTCTGCGCACGGCACCGCCCAGCGCGTCGGCCATCGCCTGGAAGCCGTAGCAGATGCCCAGCACCGGCACTCCGGCCTCGAACAGCGCCGGGTCGACGCGGGGGGCACCGTGGGCGTACACGCTGGCCGGGCCGCCGGAGAGCACAATCGCCGCAGGCTTGCGGTCCAGGATCTCCGCCACCGGCGCGGTGTGCGGCACGACCTCGGAGTACACCTGCGCCTCGCGGACCCGTCGAGCGATCAGCTGCGCGTACTGCGCACCGAAGTCGACAACCAGCACCGTCATGGTGGCACGCTACGCGTTGCCCCGAGAGTGACACCGTCTCGCGCATCGCCGCCCAGCTCCACCCACTGCCCGCGCGGGGTCACGGTGCACCGCCAGCGCTCAGCGGTGGGGCTGCCGTGATCCACCCACCACTGGTGGGCGGCTTCCACCTCGTCCCACAGCCGCCGGGAGCCGAACTGGCACACTGGATAGGGCGGGTCGCCGTCGTGGTCATAACGCAACCGGGCCCACGACCCGGAGAGGTGATCAACCAACCGTAAGGTGCCATCTTTGCTGCCCGGTTCTCTCGAGGGGAAGTAGTCCGACCGGCAATCAGGGACCCGCGTCCCGATAGCGATCACCGCGCCACGCGAGTAGCGACCACTTGCCACGTCGGCCGGGTGTAATTCCGTTTCGGTGACGGTGGCCTGCTCGTACTCGTCGGTGTCGCTGATGACCTGCCGGCTACGGTGGGCACGCTGATCTCGCAACATCATGAAGCTCGCGTCGTCGACGAAGTGTCCGGTCGCAGTGCCGTCCTCGCGCACCGTGAGAGTAAGCAGTAATCCGTAGTAGTTCAGCGTCCAGGATGGCGCCACGATCCGCCCGCCCGGGCGCGTTTGTTCCACCCAGGAGTACGGCATGTCCTTGGACCCCACAGTGGCGATCACGCGGTCGTACGGGGCTTGCGGCGGGTACCCCAACGACCCGTCTCCGGTAATCGTGGTAACCCCACCAAACCCCGTGTCAGACAGCGCCTTTCGGGCATGTGTGGCCACCTCGGGGTCAATCTCGATGGTGGTCACTTTTTGTGCTCCCAGGCGATGCGCCAGTAGCGCGGCATTCCACCCGGTGCCGGTCCCGATCTCGCAGACTCGTTCGCCACCATGGACGTCTAGATGTTTGAGCATCGCGGCAACCACCGACAGCATGCTGGCCGAACTGGTGGGTAGATCACCGCTGTCGCCGGGGCCGGCCGGAGCGCCGTCGTCCACCTGGGTGACCAAGGAGTCCTTGCCGGATGCCAGTTCCAGCCAGCGGTCCGGATCATCGGCCCGGCGGACGGGCCGCATCACGTCATCCACCTCATGCCAGATGACGTCCGGGATGAACCGCTGCCGGGGCACCGCAAGAAATGACGGACGCCAGTCCGGCGTCAGATCACCGCTCGCGACGAGCTCGTCGGCATACCGCTCGTCCACGCCTCACTGCTCCCGCTTGCCCGGCTTGGGCTCGCGCAGAATGTCCGGGTCGATCGGCCTATGCCCGTCGGTGTCGCGTTTCTCCTGTTCCTTGTCGCGGTGCTTGCCACCGTCTTTGTCGTCTTTGTCGTCTTGGTCGCTGAGCCCCCGGCGAGAGCACGGACGGCGTCATCGTCGATCAGCACCCCGGGACCGGTCACTCCGCGCAGGTAGAGCACCACACCACGCGGCTTCCCGTCTCGGATGGCATCGCACTGACCGCTGGCGTCGATGCGGACCCCTTTCACGACACACCGCTCCTGATCACTCTTCGGCAGGCGATGCGGCCCGTCCACGTCTGACGACTGCGTCATGGTGACCTCATCCTCTGTCGTCGGTGGTACTGCCGGCCGCCCGCGCCGTGCGGCAAGGCGGACAGCCGGCAGGGCTTCGTGGTGTTGCCCCAGGTTCTGGTCGCAGGGCGGTAGCGGTGATCCCATGACTGCCCCACTGGACCGGGAGGGGGCCTGCCCTCGGTCGGTCCGCTTGACCCACTATTCACTCATCTAGGGAATAACACAAGAGAGGCTTTGCGACCACTTCTAGCTGAGTATTCCCGTCTGGGTTGACTACCCCACAGTGTCAGGTCATGCTGGGACCCGCATCCAGCACACCGAGAAAGGCTCTGCCGATGCGACTGACCAGGCTACGGAGCGAATGCCCCGACACCGAAAGCTGCCCGACCCTCTACTGGACCGATCGCGGCACGGCCGTGGTCCAAGGCTACGTAGTCATCGACCAAGAAGTGCTGGGCATACCCAACCTAGCCGCCGGTGAGACTGCCGTTGAGGTGCCCTTTACCCTGTTCGAGGGGTTCACCATCAGTGATCTGACCGTGTACCCCACAGAGCACGGCACCGCCCTAGTCCGGGGCACCTCGGTCACCGACCCGGAGGCGCTGGACACACTCCACTTACCAATCGGGGAAGCCGCTGTCGAGATCGACCTTGTCCTGCCCACAAACCTGCCAAGCAGGAGGTGCCAGCGTGACACAACTGGACTTGTCCCAGCTCAAGCAGGTACTCGACACCACTACCCGGGACCTGTTCCGGTGGGAGACCCTCCCGGCCTACGAGGTGGCCTCCGATGGATCGGACTACCGCCGTTACCTCGACGGGGCCGACGCGCCCACCGCCGAACGCAAGCAGCCCTGGCTGGACACCCTGCGTGAATGGACCGAGCAGGGCCGAGCACGCCGCCGGGTACGGATCATCCACGACCCCATCACCGACTACGAGCGGTACGCCTGCGAATGGGGTTACGCACTCAACACCCAGGCTGGAGAGATCATCCGGGTTATCGATCTCATCCAGACCAAGCTGCCCCCGGAACTCACTCGCATCGCCGGGGACTTCTGGTTCATCGATGGCCGCGAGGTCGTCGCCATGTACTACCAGCCCGACGGCCAGTTCCGCGCCGCTGAGCTCCTCGGCCCACAACAGGTTGCCGAGCACCGTACGGCAGCGGAGGTCGCGTGGGAGTTGGGCGAGGACTTCACCACCTGGTGGAACGACCATCCACAACACCACCGCTCGGCGCACCGAGTGGCCTGACGACACAGTGCACCAGCTTTGAGCGACAACCCCACCCGCCCTGAGCTTGCGGCGACCCTGCGTCGCCTCCGGCAGGAAGCTGGCCTGTCCGGGATCGAAGCCGCGCGGCGGGCGGGGCTGTCCCAGCCAACCGTGTCCCGGCTGGAAACCGGGCGCCGGGCACCCACCGTCAAGGAAATCACCGCCCTCTGCAAGGCATACCGGGCGCCCGCTGAGGTCCGTGCCGCATTGCAAGCCACCGCCCGGGACCTGCAGGAAGGCATCACCTCTGCCCGGATCGTGCTCCAGCGGCCACGGGAGATGCAGGAACGCATCGGGCGCATCGAGCAGTCCTCAGCGCTGATCCGCAGTTTCCAGCCGGCCATGGTCATCGGCCTGGTGCAGACCATCGACTATGCGCGGGCGATGATGTCCGGCAGAGTGAGCGGCCAAACACTGGAACAGGTCACCCAGTCCCGTCGGGAACGCCAAGACATCCTGAACACCGACCGACACGTCACCCTGCTGCACTCCGAGGGCGCGCTACGCTGGCACATCGGCAGCCCCACCATCATGGCAACGCAGCTCGACCACCTCACCGAGCTCACCCGTCGCTCGAATCTACGGCTTGGGGTCATCCCGTGGGACCGGCCGCTGACCATGCACGCCCGGCACGCCTTCCACCTCTACGACACGCACACCGTGATCGTCGGCACCGAGTCGGGCACAGCGTTCATCACCGACCCGGTAGAGGTAGCGGCCTACGACCGCCGGTTCGCGGAGTTTGAGCACGTCGCAGTGTTCGGCGATGAAGCTGCGCAGGTGTTCGAACGAATTGCCGGCAACTACCGCGACCTTGCATAACTGCCACCACCGACGACTTGCTGATACAGAGCCGCCCTGTCACCGACCCGACGTTGCTCACCACACTGAACCCGCTTCGTAGGCAGGAGAACCCAACATGCTGACCGACACCGAGCTCAACGAGATCGCCGGCTCCGCTCGCCACTCCCTGTTCCGCCTGGAAACGTTGGACTGCTCTGACGTCCCGATTGATGGTTCCGACATGTCCGTCTATCTGGCCGGTGGGGATCAGCCCCCCACCTGGAGAAGCTAGCCTGGCAGGAACACCTGCGGGCCGAGCGGGCCGCCGGGATCTGGCGGCACCGGGTGCACCTCATCGACACCATTCACGGCCTCAATGACTACCTGCGCTACTCGTGCGAGTGGGGATACACCGCGACCACCGCCGCCGGGGAGGACGTCCGCATCCTCGATCTGCCGAGCGGCCGCCGCCCCCGTGAGCTGACCGAGATCGACCACGACTTCTGGCTGATCGACAGCGAGCGGGTGGTGCGCATGCACTACGCCACCGACGCGACGTTCGTGGGCGGCGAGCTGATGCCCGCCGACACCGTCCCGTCCTATCGGGCGGCCCGCGAGGCCGCCTGGACCAGAGCCGACGAGTTCACCTCGTGGTGGGCGGCGCATCCCGAATACCATCGGGCACACCATCACGTCTCCTGAACCGAGAGGACCGCTTGAGCCGCCCCGCGCGCCGACCCGACGAGTTGTCCACCACCCTGCACCGGCTGCGATCAGCCGCTGACCTGTCCGGCATGGAGGCAGCGCGACGCGCGGGGTACTCCCAACCCAAGATCTCCCGCTTCGAGACCGCCCGGCAGGTACCGACCACCGAGGAGATTCACATCCTGTGCCAGGTGTACGGCGCCTCACCCGAGGTGCGGGAACGGCTGCTGGAGCTCGCCGCCGACCTCACTGCCGGTACCGTCCGTGCTCGAGCCGTACTCTCCCACGGGGTCCGGCACTTTCAGCAGCGCATTGGCCGGATCGAGCAGGCCTCCGAGCTGATCCGCAGCTTCACTCCCACCATCGTGGAGGGGCTGCTGCAGACCCCGGACTACGTGCGCGCCATGGGCTCCCGCAGGCTGGCCGGTGAGGCTCTGGAGTCCTTCGTCGCCTCCCGCGCCGACCGGCAGCGGATCCTGGACACCGACCGCCAGTTCCAAAAGATCATCACCGAGGGAGCGCTGCGCTGGCACGTCGGCTCCCCGCAGATCATGGCCGCCCAGCTGGAGCACCTCATCGAGGCCAGTTACCGGCCCAACCTGCGCCTGGGGGTGATCCCCTGGACCACGCCGGTGCACTCACCCGCGCTGCACTGCTTCACCATCTTCGACGACCGGGCGGTATTCGTCGGCGACCCAGCCCGTGCAGTGCTGGCCCGGCTCGCCGGCGAATACCGCAACCTGGCATGACGAGGACTGACCAAGCAGGAGGTGCCAGCGTGACACAACTGGACTTGTCCCAGCTCAAGCAGGTACTCGACACCACCACCCAGGACCTGTTCCGGTGGGAGACCCTCCCGGCCTACGAGGTGGCCTCCGACGGATCGGACTACCGCCGCTACCTCGACGGGGCCGACGCGCCCACCCCCGAACGCAAGCAGCCCTGGCTGGACACCCTGCGCGAATGGGCCGAGCACGCCGCCGGGTACGGATCATCCACGACCCCATCACCGACTACGAGCGGTACGCCTGCGAATGGGGTTACGCACTCAACTCCCAGGCCGGGGAGATCATCCGGGTTATCGACCTCGCCCAGACCCAGCTTCCCCCGCAACTCACCCGCATCGCGGGGGATTTCTGGCTCATCGACGGCCGCGAGGCCGTCGCCATGCACTACCAGCCCGACGGCCAGTTCCGCGCCGCTGAGCTCCTCGGCCCACAGCACGTTGCCGAGCACCGTACGGCAGCGGAGGTCGCGTGGGAGTTGGGCGAGGACTTCACCACCTGGTGGAACGACCACCCACAGCACCACCGCTCGGCGCACCGAGTGGCCTGACGCGAGAACACGACAGCTTGACCGAAAGCCACACCTCAGCCGACAGCCCGGCCGCCCTGAACTCGCGGCGATCCGCCGACGCTTCCGACAAGATGCCGGGCTATCCAGCATCGAAGCCGCGCGGCAGGCGGGGCTGTCCCAGCCAACCGTGTCCCGGCTGGAAACCGGGCACCCGCCGAGGTCCACGCCGCGCTGCAAGCCACCACCCTGGACCTGCAGGAAAGCACCACCTCTGCCCGGATCCTGCTCCAGCGGCCACGGGAGATGCGCCGAACGCATTGGGAGTGCAGCGGTTTTACAGCCCGAACGCACTGTGTCACTGACCTGGGGACAAGCGCTCGGTGTGTGCTCTGTCGGCACACATCCGGCACAGAGATCTGACGTAGGTCCTAATACATCTCCAACAAGATCGTTAGCACCAGCGCTCTGGCATGGTTGCTGGGGGCCGACGTCGGGGCTCTCTGGCTTCATCGAAGACCGCAGGTGTAGCTGAGGTTCGCACCGCTGAGGTCTGCGTCCTCGACTCCGATGACACCGGCACGCTCGTCACCGCGAGCGTCCTCGCACCCGGGTACTCGACACGACGTCAGACTGGTGTACCGCAAGTGACACGGTCAGGTGACCGCAAGCGCCGCGCACAGCAAACCCATGGAGTGGCAACGCAGAATGAGTGTCATTCGCAAGCGTGCTGAGGTCATCATCCGGTTGTTGCCCAGATCCCGGGGGATGTACTCCGAGAGGCACCAGGCCCGGGTAGTGACGACTTATGCTCGTTTTCAAGCTCCGCGCGGCGACGTACGGGAGCAGTCGCAGGGCACACTACTGCTGGTCCCAGTTGGTAACCGGCCTAACCCGGACCGTGGTGAACAGACATGAACGAGACGAGAACTGAGACGAGCCCCCAAGTCTCACACTGGCTAGCGGGGTGCCTTTCACTAGGTTATGAGCAGAAGACCCCGGCCGCACCATATACCAGAGGTCACTAGACAATACACAGTTATCACCCGAACGGGTGATGGATCTCTCGATGGGTATCAGCCCGGTGACGTGCGGTTCTCTAATCACAAGCTATCGGCATGCGTTTACCATGTTAGTCACCGCCAGTGCTCGGTCGGCCACAGGTGATCAACAGTGTTAGAATAGATTCAGGTAGTACTACTCAAGGAAGTAACGGCATCGTTCCATACGAACGGTGAGGGAGTGTTAAATGGAGCGTTCGACTAGTGACGACGCCATGTTCGAGGTTGCGCTGACGGACGCGCTATCCGCTTCGGAGAGTATCCACGCTATGCGCACTGTGCAGCTGGAGCAGGCGGAGGTTGCCGATCAACTGCGGGCTCGGAAGAACGATGTGTGGGTGGCGGTTGCAGCTGAGTTGGCTGCTTCGAGCGAAATCGAGGAGCGCGAGCGCTCTGCGATCGGTCAGCTTAATAGTTTCCAGAGATCGAGGTCTCGGTGGATCTTAAATGTGTTTGGACTTCTCGCCATCGTTACCTTTATTGTCGGCGATGCACTCTTGGGTAGCAGTAAAAATGATGCAAACAGTCAAAGTCCCCCTCAGACTGTTACGTCTACGTCTGCGAATTTTGGGACTACTCTTGTCGTCATTGCTTTAATCGGATTTCTCCTGTGGCTCGTGGCTCTGCTAAGAAGGACCGTCTATGGGTGGCGGCTCCGTTCTAGTCTAAAACCGGACTTGCTCGCGGCGCAGTTGGCAGCGGCCCGGGATACCTTGGCGCTGGCTTTGGTAGACAAGGGGATAATGCCGGAGATTCGGAAGGTGGTTAACGATTGTCTTCGCACCTCATACAGTCGAAAATTGGTCTATCTCTCTGCGCAAGGTCTGCGTGAAACGAGTGATCGCCGCTATGCAGTTCCCACACCTGCTAGCCAGCGACTTGCCAGTCTGCTGGAGCAGCGCAGCGGCGGAACAATCGGAGTCACCGGACCTCGGGGTGTGGGCAAGACGACGCTGATTAGATCCTTATGCCCGAGGGACTCATTCACCAATACCGAGAGGGGTTCCCTGCTGTCAATCATGGTCTCAGCTCCAGTGCAATACGATGCGAGGGAATTCCTCCTGTACTTGTTTGGCACACTTTGCCGAACAGCGTTAGGGGCTGAGGTGGGCCAGCCTGTTCCGGTACCTTCGACATGGGCACGTGTTCTCGGATTAGATCGGAATTCTCCCGGGGTACGGCGGCAGACACCGAGGTCTAATGCTAGCAAGCCAAGTGATGACGAATCTACGAGATCACAGGTGTCTACAGAAGAGGCCATGGTAAGGCTTCGGATAGAAGCCGATGATAGGCTTAAGGATATCGAATGGCAGCAAACCTACTCGACCGGATGGTCCGGCTCGCTTAAGCTGGCAGGCGGTATCGGAGCGGCCGAGGCGTCCAAGGCCAGTGGTAGTGCGCTGACCCGGTGTCAGCGCACCTACCCACAGATCGTCGATGACTTACGGACATTTCTAAGTCATGCTTCCGCAAGCGGCCGGGTGTTTATTGGAATTGACGAACTCGACAAGATTGAATCTGCGGGTACCGCGCAGGCGTTCCTCAACGATCTGAAGGCACTTTTTGGCGTCGATCGTTGCTTTTTCTTAATTTCGGTTTCAGAGGAGGAACTCGGAGGCTTCCAGCGTCGCACACTCGGATTTCGAAACGTTTTTGACAGCTCGTTTGATGATATCCTTCGCGTCCCATATCTTACCGTAGCGGACTCCATGCAGCTACTTGAACGGAGAATTATTGGGCTTCCCTCTCTATTTTCCCTGTTATGTCATTGTCTTTCCGGAGGGCTTCCCCGCGATCTGATTCGGGTTGCTCGGAACATTGTTGAACTTGACACTAAAATGCTAACTAGTACAGACATTAGTAGTGTATGCGTCGCGCTTGTGCAGCAGGAACTTGCCGCGAACGCGGAGGCGGTAGCGATTGTTGGGCGGATTGACCGGTTACATCCGGACAGGAGCCCAATATTGCTTTGGGTCAACCAATTGGCA
Source organism: Pseudonocardiaceae bacterium (assembly GCA_049673305.1). Taxonomy (GTDB): domain Bacteria; phylum Actinomycetota; class Actinomycetes; order Mycobacteriales; family Pseudonocardiaceae. The sequence continues at coordinate 39,161 of JBATXM010000278.1, forward strand.
GAATTATCTGGTCATGACCTGCTAGATCATTGCCGCACGTTTCTCACTGGTAGCCGGATTCTTGGTGGAGCAGAGGATACGTCGACCGAAATGGCAGTGGCACGTGCTCGCAGTGGCGCTCTGATGCTGGAAATGTTGACCCTGGCGTATTACTGCGCTACCGTCGTGGACTTCTTTACGGGTAAGTGTGGCGATGACGCTCTCGAAGAGCTTAGCGCTCAAGAAGGTAGCAGTATCGTGGACCGGCTTGCTAAAGTCCGCCAAGCACTAGCTGTGCACCCAGCAGTTGCATGGAACGCCATCTCCTCGTTCCGGACTAATTACAGGCTCGACCATCTGCCCTATCCCGACATCCCTGCCGCTTTGCCTCCCACGATATCACCTGATAATTGAAGGTACATCCGGCGCAACTTGGCCATATCGCGCGGGCCTTGCGGCGAGCAGAAGACCGTGGTGGTGTCAGCGATCACCACATTCCCCACCCTGCCGCTCAGTTGGGCGGATCCCGAGGGCCACCTCCGCGACCGTCCCAGTCGGCACGACACCCGCGCCCACATCCCCGGTCCTTCGCTGTCGCGGTCGCTCTTAATATGCGCCGGGCACGTGAGCCCCGGTCCACAGTTAATCGTTGGGGATGCCGCAGTCAAGGATATATCGGTCGCCCGGCAGTGATCTGCCCCGCGTTTTTCGGACAATCGAATTGTGTGCTTCTTACACTGAGGGTTATTCACGAGCCCCGATAAATGAGTCGTCCACGGCGCGCCTACTTGGACGACGGTCCGTTTCTCGGAAGAATTGGGTTTCCACACTCAATTCGAAGAAACGGACCGTCGAGAATGTACCAT
>JBATXM010000279.1:0-13670 GCA_049673305.1 Pseudonocardiaceae bacterium
GCCGTGGAACCCGGCGCCCACCCGAGCACCCTCGGGCGCCCCGCCACGCGCACCACCACCTTCCCACCACCAATGATCCACAACTCAGACGATCATGAGACTGTAGACCAGTGTGAATGATCTAGGCCGAGGCCAGCCTGATCTCGGTGAGGAGCTGGCGGACGTGGCGCTCTACCTGTTCGCACTGGCCGAGATGAACAACGTAGATCTTGACAGTGAGATCGAGCGGAAGATCGTTAAGAACGCCGCCCGCCAGTACAGCAGGGACAGCAATGGCGTGCCGTTTCGGGTGTCTGAATCACCCATCGAATAGTCACTGTATCACTGGCGCGATTGCCCTTGATGTCCTAGATATGTACTCCCAGCGGAGCGAGAAATGCCCAGTCTGAGCTTGCTGACCCTCAGCATCGCCAACCCCTCGGTGGAACGCGCCCATCGTCAGCTGGCCTGGCTCGGCGCCCGCATTGCCACCCTGGCCCAATGGCACTCGGTTAAGGAACTGACCTGGGAAAACAGAGTTGTTGGCGGCGTCGGAACAGCGTGCAACCGCACATGCCGGGCACCCTCACGGGGTACCGCTCAGGTACCCCGTGAGGGTGTTTCTCCACCGGATGATTCATGATCGTTGTTTGGGAAGATTCCGCCGCACTCAGTGCGGCTGAATCTTCCCAAACAACGATCACAAGGAGAGTGTGGTGTCGTCGGCCCGCCACAGTCGCCTGTGATCGACTGAGCGCGGCGGCACCCGCAGCGTCAAGCAGGTGGCCATCACCACCTACTCACTAGGTTCCCCGCCCCTCACTTCATGGCATTGCGCCCTGCCCGCCCATGGTCACGCGGCGAGACGCGCATTGCTCGACAGCCACGGGCTTGTCGACGCTTTCCGTACGTTGCACCCCGATTCACGGGAGTACAGCTGGATTGGCCGTACCGGCGACGGATACCGCTACGACCACGCCTTCTGCTCCGCAGGCCTCGCTCCCACGCTCGTGGCCTGTGACTACGTGCACGAACCTCGCACCAGCCGGTTGAGCGATCATTCCGGGCTCACGGTGCGCCTTGCGCTCGAGGCACCCGAGGCGCTGCTAACGTCCAACCCCGCCAGCGCGACGACCCCGCCCATGTTGTTCTAGAACCACCCCGGGCAGGTGCGACGCTGGCAGCCGATGACCAGCAGCCATCGACGCACCAAGGGACCAGATGCTCACGCCCACCCCCGCGCCGCGCCTCGGCGCCCGAGTGCTCCTTCTCGATCAGGCCAACCGCGTCCTGCTCATTCACGCGCGCGACCCCGATGATCCCGGCCACCACTGGTGGGAACTCCCGGGCGGAGGTTGCGACCCGGGCGAGCAGCTCACGGACACCGCGATCCGCGAGGTCGCCGAGGAAACCGGCATCGTGCTGGAGACACTCGGCCCCTGCGTGTGGGTTCGCGAGACCCGATTCCGTTACCGCAACTAGGCCCACCACCGCCGCGAACACGTCTTCCTCGCCCGCCCCACCGACACCACACCGAGCACGCACACCACACCCACCACCAACGAACGAGCGGGCCTGCTTGGCCAACAGTGGTGGAGCCACGCTGCTCTGCTCGACTGCCGCGACAAGCTCCTGCCACCGGCGCTGCCCGCGCTGCTGGGCGACATCCTGGCTGGTCAGTTCACCCCGGCCGCCACCCTCTACCAGTAAAGCGCCTCCCCGTGGTAGATCAGGGGGTGACGGTGCGCAGGAAGGCTTGCCAGGCGGGGGTGGGGACGGCCAGCGCGGGGCCCTCGGGGTCCTTGGAGTCGCGGACCAGCGTGTCCTCCGGCGCGGGCGCGACCTGCACGCAGCCCCCGTTGGCGGCGCTGTAGCTGCTGGTGCGCCAGCCGACCTCGACGCAGCCGCCGTTGGAGCAACTGTAGCTGCTCTTCTGCCAGACAATCCCGTCCGACTCAGGGGAGGTGATCATAGTCCTCTCGATCCGCGTAAAGATCGGTTGCCAGGGTGGCAATCAGCTCCGCTGATTCTCCCTCGCTCAGTGCGGTCTGCGCCAGTAATCCCAGGATGCGCCGGTAGGCGGCAATCTCCTCGGGCTTCTCCAGGAACAGGCAGGCGGTCTGGCTCTCCAGGTAGGCCACTGGCCGGAACTCGGCGAACTCCAGGAACGTGAACGACCCGGCCGCCGCGGCGTACCCGCCGAGCGCGGCCGGTACCACCCGCAGGGTGAGATAAGGGCGCGTCGCCTTGCGCAGCAGGTGTTCCAGCTGCTCAAACATCACCGCCGGCCCACCCACCGGCAGGCGCAGCGCGAACTCGTGGATGTAGAAGGTGAACCGGGCCGGGCGCTCCCGGCCGAACAGGCTTTGCCGGCCCAGCCGGGCGGCCACCCGATCTTCGGTCTCCTCCGCCGGAGTCGTGTCCATTTCCCGGATCAGCGCGCGGGCGTAGTCGGTGGTCTGCAACAGGCCGGGCACGAGCGCCGCCTGGAAGTCGTCGATCGTCACCGCCTTGTTCTCGTGGTCGATCAGGGTGCGCAACTGCTGGGGCAGCCGGGTGCCGTGCTGCTGCAGCCAGCCCAGGGTGTTCTGCTCCCGGCAGATCCCCAGCAGCCGGTCCCGCTCGGCGCCGGTCACCTGGACCACCGCGAGGAACGCCGAGACGTCCACCTCGGTGCCGCCGCGCTTGCCGGACAGCAGCCGCGACACCCGGCTCTGGGACCAGCGGAGCTTCTGCGCCACGCCCACCTGGTCCAGCCCGGCCGCCTTCATCGCCTGGCGCAACCCGTCGCCCAGCTCCCGGCTGCGTATCGTCGGTTCCCGATCGTGCATGGTGACCTCCCGGGCGCACCTTACGACCTGTCCGGTGTGGAAAGCCAGCAACTTGTCCGAGTGTCTCTTGTATGTCCCTGGGCCATTCGGGTTACCTGACCGGCGGCGGGGCAGCGGGCCGCGCCGTACCCGAACCCAGGGAGGTATCCGATGGGCACGCTCTCACCAGCGGTCGCCAACGCCTTCGGCCTGCTGAGGATGGACCTCTATCACCATCTGGATGAGGCGGAGTTCCTGGCGCTCAAATACGATGAGTGGACCGACGATGATGTGGACGCCGCGCGGGCGCTGATTCCCGACCTGGTGATCGTCATCCGCGGGTTGCTGATCGACCACAAGGTGCGGCCAGACGACGGCAACTGCGGGACCTGCGCGTCGGTGTGGCCGTGCCCGGTGGTGGAACTGATCCACGGCCTCGTGAAGGATCCGGAACGCCAGTACGTCGCGCTCGCCCGCCGGGCGCACGATACAGAGTGACTACTGTTGACCGCTGCCCGTGGGCGGCCCGGCGACGCCGGTATTTCAGTGATCACCCTCTGGTTCTGCAATTTTGGTCAGCAGCGCGGTGATCTCAGCCATACCAATGGCCTGTTTAGCGAAACCCTCGCGCATCTCAGCGAAATCCCCGCGCATCTCAGCGAAATCCCCGCGCATCTCAGCGAGATCCCCGCGCGTCTCAGCCCGTATCTCAGCGAAACCCTCGCGCATCTCAGCCCGTACCGCACCGACATCCTCGTGCATCTCGGCCCGTATCTCAGCGAAACCCTCGCGCATCTCAGCCCGTACCGCACCAAAGCCCTCGCCCATCTCGGCCCGTATCTCAGCGAAGCCCTCGCGCATCTCCCGCGCCTGCTCCAGCTGGGTTTCCCGCAAGGCGTTGAGAACCTGGATGTGGGCACGCAGCTCAGCACGGACCTCCGACACGTCATGGTCAGCACCGGCCGCCAGCACGCGGGCAGCGGCAGCATCTACCCGGGCGGCAGTGGCTTCCGAGCTGGTGAGGACGGTCTGCTCACGAAGCCGAGCAACCTCACGCTCAAGGACGGTCAGGCGAGCCTCGAAGTCATCGGCAGGATCGGACATGGGGGCGATCCTACTGTGGGATGACGTCAGGCCGGGACGGGAGCCATGACCTGCCATTGCCCCTCCTTCCCCGATGCGGGCAACCCAGCACGCGCCGCCCACAGAAAGATCAGCAGAGGTCCGACGCGGTGGGAGTCAGCTCACGCGCTCTCTTGAAGATCCCCTAATAACTCCGCCGAGGCCCTGGGATGCGGGACCACGGGTCCACGGTCCTGACGTCCGGGGCTTGCCGCACCGGCGTCGGCGGTGTTGGCGCCGAGACGATCTGGGTCAGCTGGGATGACCTTTTTTCGTTCCTGGGCGCGCCGGTAACGCTCGACCAGCTCGTCATCGAGCGCTTTTTTTACTTGGGCTCGGTGGTAATCTTGAACCAGCTCGGCCCAGAACGTGGCGACCGTTCTCGCATCTCCCAAGTTATCGAGCTTCTCGGACCAGTCCACATAACGGCGCCCCTCGTGGTCGATAGCCTGATAGGGCAATGACTGACTATCGTCGAAGCCTTGGCGGACGGGCCGGAAAATGATGTACACTCGCCAGCCTATGTCCGGCTGGAAATCGATCGAGAAGCCGTAGTTGGTGAGTCCGTCCTGCGTCCGGTAAACCATGACAGTCATGGTTCTCCCTCCTCTGCCAGGTCCCTTACCTGATGGATGATCCCGCTTGTTATTCATCATGCCAGAGCTCCGGGGTCCAGTCATACATCTCCGAGCCGATTTCCGCATCCCTCAGGTCAGGTAATCTCGCTCAATGAAATGAGGTAGATCGAGCGGTCTTTCTACATCTGTGGGATGACTGTATCTGTGGGATGGCGGTGCCGACCGGCTGGCGCCGAACGGCACCGCCATCTGCCGTGATCGTGACTTGCCTCGGGCAGCGCTCGTGGGCACGGTGACCAACTCGTTGACCGCGATCGTCCAGCCGTTCCTGCTGGCGGGCCGCTGACGATGACCGCAGTGCGCCTCGGCTGAGAAGGCTGCGCTGGATGAGCGCTCAGCACCCGGGCTCTGAGGCGGGTCCGGGTGACCGGGGGACCGCCCGTGGCGGACGACACTGAGTGCGAGCTCAACGTAGCTCGCGGTCTACGACGGAAAGGCCGGATTCGCTGATAGACTTGCATAACTATTGTACCGACGGCCCGAACAAGAGGCATCACAAGGCGATACCGGCGACGCGTGGATTACCTCGGTGCCCGATCGGGTTTCGCCAACCTGCTGGCGAGCACGCACGGCGGGCAGGTTGTGCTCGATTTCCCTGTCACTGGCGCCGACGTGATAACCCTTGATGAGGACGACGCCACGGCATCTCAGCGGGATCACTGGGGTGGTCTGAGGGTAGCGACCACGATGGTGAGCCGGGCCGCCGCCCGACACACCACACGGTCCGAGAGCGGATCGGAGCTCCATAGGTGCGCGAAGAGGGACCGATCCGCCAGGTTCTGCGGTCACATGTTGCGGATACGCAGGTAGCGACGGATATCCGGGAACGAAATCGCCCCAAGAACGATCACAGCAAGAATGATGATCGCTACCAGAATTACTGCAATGTAGCCAACGACGTCCATGGTATCCTCATCTGTTTTCAGTGGTTGCGCACCCCGACAGTGTCAGGGTGCCTACCCGCGATGGGCGGTTAGGGTAGGGTTGGTGGGGCAAGCTAGGCTTAGCCGATGGTGTGAACACCTCGGTTGGCCTCAGTCGGTCCGCAAGAAATCCCACCACAGCCGCAGCCCTCCCCCGGTCCTGACACGCGCTGTCACCCACGAGAAAATCCCCGGTGGCTATCGTGGTCCGCGCTGGTGGCCAACTACTCAGCTGCCGGGGTCTAGGGCAACATCGCTACTGTAACCCGTGCGCACCCGAAATACTGGTTCGCGCGGAGACCGCTTTCGGGTTGTGTTTGCTCCCCGAGTGGGTTCCCCGCCCTGGTCAGTCCGCGTGGCACGGCTAGCGCCTCGCCATGGCCTCTCCCGCCACCTCGCTCGCGGCCTCCCAGGGGCATGCGAGGGGGCGGAGCTCCCTATGAGAACTTCTGTGTGAATCTGAACGCTGATCGGGCACATGCCCGTCACTCTGAGTCAGCTCGCGTCGCACTCAGCGCACCCCGAGACGGCCGCACTTGAGCCCGCGTGATATTAAGCGCGGTGACCCAAAGCGGGTCGAACGACCACAAGGAGCAACCATGAAGCACGGCGCGGTGCGTAGGCTGATGAAGGTGGCGACCTTGTCGCTGCTAGCGCTCGGCATGACCTCAGGCGTGGCGAGCGCGGCGGTATGGTCCGCTAGCCCGGCGATGGCCCAGTCGGACGATCAGAACGGGAATGCAGACGGCAACACTTCAGGCAATCAGGGCGGGGCTCAGAGTGGGGATCAGAACCCAGACCGGAGCGGTGGCCTGCTCGGCAACCTCGGCGGCCTCACCGGTGGCGGCAACCGCGCTTAGGCCCACTGACGCGGCCTAGCAGAATCCTCCCGCTCAGTCGGGCCTGACCCACGTGCCCCGGTAGCCCGCCACTCGGCTACCGGGGCACGTGGGTTTCCACTCTCTCGGTGGCGCAGCCGGCAAGTCCGGCTGCGCCACGCGCGGGACGTGGCGGACCTGTGCCGCCGGTGCGGAGAATGGGAGGATGCGGTCGCCGACATTGGGCGGTCAGGTTTACATTTTCACAATCTCCGTTGCACAGGTAACACGCGTACTGCGCAGACGTATGCCAACGCGAAGGACCTCATGGTGCGGATGGGGCAGGACAGCCCACACGTCGCGCTAACCTACTAAGGGGAACGTAGGTTTCCAGACTCAAGAAATTGTGTTGCCGCAGGTCAGGAATTTTCACGAGTCCAGTTACTTACGTTCTCATTAGTACCAGCACGCCGATAAATGTTGATTGTTGACAACAAAGGCCCAGAGCCGCAGATGGCATCCCTGGCCTGGGCATTTGTTCTGGAGCGGGTGACGGGAATCGGACCCGCGTCTAGAGCTTGGGAAGCTCTCATTCTACCATTGAACTACACCCGCACTGGCGCTGAGCTTAGCACGAGCGACGTCGCTACCGGAGGCGACCACTCGATGTCAGGGCGCGCGGCTAGGGTGGCGCCGTGCTGCTGTCCGACCGTGACCTGCGGGCTGAGATCGCCGCCGGGCGCCTGGGCATCGAGCCGTTCGACGAGAAGCTGCTCCAGCCGTCCAGCATCGACGTGCGGCTGGACCGCTTCTTCCGGGTCTTCGTCAACGCCAGGTACACCCACATCGACCCGGCGCTGCAGCAGGACGAGCTGACCTCGCTGGTGGAGCCCGACGGGGACGAGCCCTTCGTGCTGCACCCCGGCGAGTTCGTGCTCGGCTCGACGTTTGAGCAGATCACGGTGCCCGATGATCTGGCCGGGCGGCTTGAGGGCAAGGCACTCGCGGTCGATACGCCGATCCCCACCCCGCAGGGCTGGCGGACGATGGGCGAGTTGCGGGTCGGCGACGAGGTGTTCGGCGCTGACGGCCACGCCTACCGTGTGGTCGCCGCGACCGAGGTCATGATGGGTCGTCCGTGTTATGCGGTGCTGTTCTCCGACGGCCAGAGCATCGTCGCGGATTCCAGCCACCTCTGGTCGACCATCACTGAGTCGGCCCGCGAGCGCGGTGGCTGCGCTACGGTACACACCACCGCTGAGCTTGCCGGCTCGCTACGCGTGCACGAGGAATACAACCACCACGTCACCCTCGCCGACGCCGTGCTCGAGCTGGCCGCGAGCCTGGGACTGCTCCCGGTGCAGCGCTTCCGGGCCATCACTGACGTTCACCGGGTGCCGACGCGCCCAGTCCGCTGCATCGAGGTCGACGCGCCCGACGGCCTCTTCCTCGCCGGACCGACCTTCATCCCCACCCACAACTCCAGCCTGGGGCGTCTGGGCTTGCTGACGCACTCCACCGCGGGTTTCATCGACCCTGGTTTCACCGGCCACATCACTCTGGAGCTGTCCAATGTGGCCAACCTGCCGATCACGCTATGGCCGGGAATGAAGATCGGGCAGCTGTGCCTGTTCCGGCTCTCCAGCCCCGCCGAGCACCCGTACGGCAGCGCCGGGGTGGGCTCCCGCTACCAGGGACAGCGTGGGCCCACCCCGTCTCGGGCCCACCTCAACTTCCAGCGTATCGACACCCAGCGTCTTTGACGTCAGCCAGCTCGTCAAATAATAGTTGACGCATGACGCTCGATGACCTCATCTCGCAGACCCGCACCCACGCGCGGAACCCCGAGCCCCTCCAACTGCTGGCCAGCGCGGCGCACCGACGCCACGAGCTGGCCACTCTGGGGGAGCAACTGCTCAGCCACTTCGTCCAGGAGGCGCGCGGCGCCGGCTGCTCGTGGTCCCAGATTGGCACCACGTTGGGGGTCAGCAAGCAGGCGGCTCAGCAGCGCCACTCTGCAGATGTATCTGCCCGGGTGGTGCGGGATTCTATAAGATATGCGGAAAAGCAGGGTACACATCTGGCCGAGGCCTCAGGACACGTCGTTCGTCCCGGGTTCGGTGTGGTGGATCGAGGTGTCGAGCACTGACCCAGCGCAGAGCCGGGACTTTTATGCCGGGTTGTTTGGCTGGAGCTACCAGATCGACCCGACCCCCGGCCGTGAGCAGTACACCATCGCGCTGTGTGGCGGTCAGCCGGTGGCGGGCCTGACGGGCGTAACGAGGCAGCCGGCGGCCTGGAGGTTGTATCTGGCCAGCGCCAACATTGAGCACACCGCCCAGGTAGTCCGGCAACGAGGCGGGCGGGTGCTGGAGGGGCCGCTGGATGCCCCCGGGCCAGGCAGGGCACTGGTCGGGATGGACCCGACCGGCGCTGCGATCGGTTTCTGGCAGCCCGCAGCGCCGGGGACGCTGCACACCACCTACCCTGGGGCGTTGTCCTGGGCGGAGCTGAACACCTGGGACGGTCCGGAGGCTGATGAGTTCTTCGCGACGGTGTTCGGCTACCACCAGCGCCAGATCGGGGACGGCCACTCAGTGGACTACACCACCTGGTCCCGGGGTGGGGCCACGATGCTGGGCAGGCTCCAGATGAATGAGGACTGGGCGGACCCCGACGTTGACGCGCACTGGATGCTGCACTTCATGGTGGACCCGCGAGCCGGCACCGACGCTGCGGTCGATCGGGTTCTTGAGCTGGGCGGCCGAGTAGATTTTGATCCCTACGATGGCGAGTTGGGCCGCATCGCGCGGGTCGCCGACCCTTCCGGTGCCGTCTTCGCGCTGATCGACCCCACCCAGCGACTTGAGCCACCCACCGACCTCCTTCCCCCGGGCTCAGCCCTGGTGGATGATCCCTACGACGACTGAGGCGACTGATGGGGTGCGATGAATGGGCGCAACTCCTCGCGACGGACTGGGGGACCCACGAGCTCGGAGCGCGGCTGGTGGCCCGGCATGGGGAGCTGCACGACCAGGTCGGGCTCGCGGTGCGCGTCAACCCGCGTCGCGCGCACCTGTTGGTGTCCTCGGTGCTCGGCAAGTACATCCCGATGCACCCGGGCAGCGCATGCTGGGCGGGCACGACGCTGGGTAGGCAGGTCGCCCGGTGCCTGGGTGGTTCAGAGTGCTCCCCCCTGGTGGTGGGTTACGCCGAGACAGCCACCGCGCTCGGCCACGGTGCCAAGTTCTACCCGCACCTGGCCCAAGCTGACCCATCGAACCACTATCTCGACGCGATCAGCGCCCACTTCGGCGACGTCGCCGACGCGGCCGCTCGCCGCGCCCGAAAGCTTGCGGCATCGCCCCGGCCGCCGAGGCACACCGGGTGGGCCGCTGCCCGGCGCATTGGTACCACCCACGGCGTCGAGGACATGAACTTCGTCAAACCCGGCGTCGGCGAGACCACCCGGGCCTTGCTGCGCCGGGTTCCGTGGAAAGTGCTGATCGACCACACCAGCCCACCATTGCCGCACATCCGGCTGCTGGCCAGCCAACGCCGCGCGCACCTCCTCGAGGTCAGCGACCTGCCGTTCTCCTGCGTCGCGCTGATCCACCCGCGCGGCAATACCCGATGAGTGTCGGGATCCCCGGAGGCATCCTGGCAGCGTGCGACCTTGACGGCACCCTGATCTACTCCCGCTCCGTTATCTACTCCAACTGGGCGATTCAGGCAACTCAGCACAGCTCAGCGCTGGTCTGCGTGGAGTACTACCGCGACCAGCCCTGGTCCTACCTGACCGCCCGCGCGGCACGCCAAACTGAAGAACTCGCCCACATCGCGGTACTCGTCCCCGCCACGACCCGCACCCCGCACCAGTACGCCCGGGTCCAGCTACCCGGCGCGCCGCCGAAGTACGCGGTCTGCAGCAACGGCGCCCAACTGCTCTGCGACGGCGTCCCCGATCACGACTGGCACCGTGAGACCCGCCGCCGGGTGACCGCAAGTGCGGCGCCACTGCCCGAGGTCCTCGCGCACCTCCAGCACACCCTGCCCCGGAGCTGGCCGGCCACGGTGCGGGTCGCCGAGGAGATGTTCGTCTACCTCGTCACCAACCCCAGCTGGACACTGCCCGCCGCTCTCACCAAGTCCGCCGCCATCACCGAGCTCGCCAGCCGGACCGGGGCTCGTCTCGTCCTGGCTGCCGGAGACTCCCTGCTCGACATCGACATGCTCCGCCAGGCCGACGCCGCCATCCACCCAGCCCATGGCGAGCTGGCCGCGACCGGCTGGTCCCACCCTACCGTCGCCCGCACCCAGGCGAGCGGGGTCAGGGCCGGAGAGGAAATCCTGCGCTGGCTGTACGCTGCCGCGCATGAGTGCGCTTTTTGATCTTGGACGCTAACGCTGGGTGGGTTTTTTCCTGTTACGAGGAAGGATGTTTGTGCACATTCCTACGTGGGTGTGGCTGGCGACTATTGTGGGCTTGTTCATCATCATGGCGCTCGACCTTGTCATCGCTGATCGGCGCCGGCTACAGTTCACGTCGCGTGACGCGGCCCGCTGGATATTCTTGTCGATACTTTTCGTCGCGCTCTTTTGCCTGGCCATCTGGGCTATCTGGGGTGGCAGATACGCGGGCGAGTTCCTGAGCGTCTACCTGACCGAGTACTCCTTGAGCGCCGACAACCTGTTCGTCATCATGCTCATCATGTCGACTTTCGCGGTGCCCGCAGCCCAACAACATCGAGTTCTGGTCACCGCGATGATGCTGGCGCTCTTTTTGCGAACGGCGGCGATCACACTGGGGGCCACCGCCATCCATCTTTTCAGCTGGATCTTCTACTTATTCGGTGCGTTCCTCATCTACACAGCGTGGAAACTGATCAGAACCGGCACCGAAGCGGACGAGGAATTCACCGAGAACGCCATGCTCCGCACGGCACGCGCAGTATTGCCGGTGACCGGCGACTACCACGGCTCCCGAGTAGTCCTCCGGCGAGGCGCGAAGGTCTGGGTCACTCCGCTGCTCATCGTCCTCATCGCCATCGGCACCACAGACCTGCTGTTTGCCGCGGACTCCATCCCAGCAGCCTTCGGGCTCACCACGGAGCCCTTTCTCATCATCACCGCCAATGCCTTCGCACTGACCGGCCTCCGGCAACTGTACTTCTTGATCGGCAACCTCGTGAACAAGCTGGCCTACCTCCCGCACGGCCTGGCGGTGATCCTGGGCTTCATCGGCGGCAAGCTCATTCTGGACACCCTGCATGACAACACCCTGCCTTTCCTCAATAATGGTCAACCCGTGCCAGTACCGACGGTGAGCAGCGGAGTCTCCCTCATCGTGATCGTCGGCACGCTCCTGGCGGCCACGCTGGCCAGCACAGGAAAAGTCGTCATGAGCACAGAGGAACGCTGATGGATCCGGTGGCCACGACAGCCCTGTACACGGCGATGATCCGAGCCCGAGAATCCGCTCGCCCAGACCGGCTGTTCAATGATCCTCTCGCTGGGGCACTGGCCGGACCACAGGGAGCCGAGCTGATCTCCTGGATGGAGGCCACCTCTCCGGGTGCCGCAGACATCCCGGTCATCCCCATTCGGACCAGGTTCTTTGACGACGCGCTCGAGCGCATTGTCGGCCAGTCCGGTGTGGATCAGATTGTCCTGCTCGCGGCCGGGATGGACACCAGGGCTTTTCGGCTGTCCCTGCCGCCCGGCAGCACCCTGTTCGAGATCGACCGGACCGAGGTTCTCGACGTCAAGGCCGCACGGCTGGCGGAGCTCGGCGCGAGGCCTCGCTGCCGGCGGGTGGCGATCCCGGCCGACCTGAATGCTGACTGGTCAGCCAGCCTCTGTGCGAGTGGGTTCGATCGGCGCCGGCCGGCGGTGTGGTTCGCCGAAGGATTGTCCCTCTTCTTGACGGACGCGCAGGTCCATCAGCTTCTGGCCACCCTGAGCGAGCTGGCCGTTTCGGGGAGCTGGCTCTGTGTCGATGCGGTCAGTCGCTGGGTTTTGACCTCGCCGCAGTTGGCGGGCTTCGTGGCCATGTTCGCTGCCAACGGCTCTCCCTTCCAGTTCGGCACGGACGACCCGGAGAATCTGGTGCGTGCGCACGGCTGGCAGCCACAGGTGACCCAGTTCGGCGCGCCAACGGCCAACTTCGGTCGATGGACCATGCCCGAAGCCTACGGCTACGATTCGAATATTCCGTATGGCTATCTCATCATTGCCCAGCAGTAATCCCGGATTGGATGGTCGGGTTGAATCGGAAGACGTTGTCCGGGTCGCAGGCGGCGCGCACACATTCCGGCTCAAGGTCGGGCCGGAGGTTCACGGAGGGACCGGCGCGAGCGCCGGCGGTCGGGCGTCACGACGCCATACCGCGGTGATGCCCTCGCTAGGCAACCACACCTTGTCCCATTGCCTGCGCCGGTGTTGCCGCAGGCAATGACGTGAGACCTCCGGCGAGTAGACGTCGAACACAGTGCCCCGCTGGCCGTAGACCAGGACCGCATGACAGCCGACCTCGCCCCAGTCGTTGTCGACCGAGACCCACACCAGGCGGCTGCGGTCCAGGGCGTCGCGGATGTCGGTGAGCGTGGGCTGGCGGTGCTCAGTTCGCATCCTGGGGCCGAAAGCGCTCAACTCTTGTGCCGCGAGACACTCGCGGCGGTGCCGCGCGAGCTGATGCGGAGTCCAGTACTCGTCCCACGAAGAGTCCCAGTCCTGGCGGTAATAGCGCCGCAAGTAATCGATGCCCTCCCGCAGGAACCGCTGCGGCTGGTAAGCACCCACCAGGTGCAGGCAGAGGCCTTGCTGGAGCAGGAAGCGCCTGGCCTCAGCACGCTGCGCCGCGCACCCTGGCTCCCGACCAATCTCGCGATCAACCCACCGCGTGTCCGGGGCATCGGTGACCCCCAACACGTACAGCACGTTCGCCACGACACAGGTCAAACAGGAGTTGTCGTCCACCTGATACAGCTCCAGCGGCTCTCGCTGGCCCATGACGCCGGTCACCACACGATCCCCACAGGGCACTGTACCTGGACGACCGGCTCTTACCCGGTCCCTGGAGTCACGGCGTCTCAGTCTGCCGGCACGCCGTAGAGCAGAACGGGTTGCCCTCAGAAAGTTCCGAGCCGAGCGTGGATCACCCGGCGCCGGCCAGCGGCAAGCACTCGGCACGGCCCCGTTACGGACGGTGTTCACCCCCGCTAGGAGAACAGAGTTGTTGGCGGCGTCGGAACAGCGTGCCGCCGCACATGCTGGGCAACCTCATGGCGTGCTGCCCGGGTACCCACGGGGGTGTCTCTCCGCCGGATGATTCGTGATCGTTGTTTGGGAAGATTTAGCCGCGCTGAGCGCGGCTAAATC
>JBATXM010000280.1:0-5533 GCA_049673305.1 Pseudonocardiaceae bacterium
ACCGTTTCTCAACCTCCTGCGTTCTCCTGTGCACCTGCCTTTGCGCTGCCTCGTGCGAGCGCTTCTCGGACTGTCCACCGTTGTTGTCGGCGCATTTTCTAACACCCACCACCGGGACCTGTCAAGGAGAGCGGGAAAAACCGTGGGAGGCGGGGTCGGTCAGGAACAGCGGGGCCTTCGTGGCACTGTTCGCTGGTGGGGTCAGGATGGCGCGATGTCTGATGCCGCTCCGTTCCCGAATCCCGCTGTGTGTCAGCTGCGCGTCGTGCTGGCCGGGGCGCTATGAAGGTCACCGTGCACGTTGTTGTCCAGGCCGGTGACGACGACGACACCGACGCCCCGGCGGTAGTCCGCGAGGTGCTGTCCCTGGATCGGGACACCCTGGCCCCCGATACCCTGGGTCTGCAGCGGGGTGAGGCGATGGATCTGTTGTCCGCTGTTCAGGGCGTGCTGGTCGAGGCGCAGGCCAAGGCGGCCCTGGTGACCCAGGTGGGCTGTCCGGAGTGTGGGAGGCCCCGGCGGCACAAGGACTCCCGCACGATCGTGGTGCGCAGCCTGTTCGGGACCCTGCGGTTGGCTAGTCCGCGGTGGTGGCACTGTGGTTGCCAACCCCAGGCCAGCCGGACGTTCAGTCCGCTGGCCGTGGTGCTCCCGACGCGGGTCACGCCGGAGCTTCAGTACCTGGAAGCGAAGTTCGCTGGGCTGGTCTCCTATGGGTTGTCCGCCCAGCTGCTGGGCGAGCTGTTGCCGCTGGGTCGTCCCTTGCACGCTACCGCCGTGCGCCACCACGTTCAGGCCGTAGCCCAACGTCTGGAGGATGAGCTGGGTCCCGAGCAGTTCTCCTTCATCGAGGGTTGCCCGCGGGACTGGGCCGAATTGCCACGACCGGACCTGCCGCTGGTCGTCGGCCTGGACGGCGGCTACGTCCACTCCAGCACGCAACGCTCCCGTCGCGATGGCTGGTTCGAGGTGATCGCCGGGAAGGTCATCCCCGACCAGGGGTCAGCCAGGTGCTTCAGCTATGTCCAGACCTATGACAAGAAACCCAAACGCCGGCTGTTCGAGGTCCTCAAAGCCCAGGGCATGCAGGCTAACCAGCAGATCACGTTTCTCACTGACGGTGGCGAGGACATCCGCGACCTGCCCCTCTACCTCAATCCGCAGGCCGAGCATTTCCTGGACTGGTTTCACATCACGATGCGCCTCACTGTGATGACCAACATGGCCAAGTCCCTGCCCCCACCAGTGGATCCGGACCGCTCAGCTCCACCCGACGACGTCGCTACCAGCGTCGGGAAGGAGTTGGAGAGCCTGAAGTGGTTCCTGTGGCACGGCAACGTCTTCCGTGCCCTCCAGATCACCGGGGACTTGGTGGTTGACCTCGACGTTGAGGAGCCCAGCATCTCCCAGGCCAAGCTCCTCAAGGCGGTGCGCGAGTTCGACGGCTACCTGCGCGCCAACGCCGGTCGCATTCCCAACTACGGTGAGCGCCGCCGCGCCGGTGAGGCCATCTCCACCGCGTTCGTCGAGTCCACGGTCAACCGGGTCATCAGCAAACGCATGGTCAAAAAACAACAAATGCGCTGGACACCCCGTGGCGCCCACCTGCTGCTCCAGGTCCGCACCCGGGTCCTCAACAACAACCTGGCCGCCGACTTCCACCGCTGGTACCCCGGGTTCACCCACACGCCCCCTGACCGAGAGGAACCGGTGAGGTCCGCATAGCCCTCCCACGGTTTTTCCCGCTCTCGTAAGAAAACCACCGCCATGGAGGTCATCGTCGAGGAAATCGGCCCGTCACTTCGGTGGGTAATCGCCGAGGTCGCCAAAGCAGCCAACACTGCTAAGACCGCCTAACGGCAAA
Source organism: Pseudonocardiaceae bacterium (assembly GCA_049673305.1). Classification (GTDB taxonomy): domain Bacteria; phylum Actinomycetota; class Actinomycetes; order Mycobacteriales; family Pseudonocardiaceae. The sequence continues at coordinate 1,865 of JBATXM010000280.1, forward strand.
GGTTGGCCCTCCCCCGCCGGGGGAGGGCCAACCTTTTTGGCTTCGTCCGCCAAAGGTGATCAAGCCGACCAGTGCTGCCGCGCCGCTCCCGCACCTCGGCGCTACGCTTACAAAAGTCCTTTCTGGTCATTAATAGCGATGTAGACCGGAGCTGGAGGACCACCAGATGGCCCTGTCATTGCCCAAATGGCACTAGTATTAAACGTGCCGGAAACTACAATAAAATTCGGAGGAAGTTGGTAGGAAGTATCTGGGGTCATGCTACTACTTTGTCCTAAGTATATGCCGCCTGCAGACCACATAGACATGGTGACGATACCAAGACCTGGCTCCTTAATGAGCAACTGCGGGGTGGTGCCGACGAAAGAGACGATAAACATGCCACACCTTCCTGGGGGTCTGTTGCGTTGGCGGATCACGGGTTCGGGCAAGGTGGAGTGATGGGTCGTCGTTCTGTTCGGGTGCCAGTACCGAGGTCTGGTTTCGCTGGGTTCCGGTTCCCTCGTGAGGTCATCGTGCTGGCGGTGCGGTGGTACCTGCGTTACGGGTTGTCCTACCGTGACGTCGAAGAGCTGCTGGCCGAGCGTGGCATCGAGGTCGACCATGTCACCGTGTTCCGGTGGGTGCAGCGCTTCACACCGTTGTTGATCGACGAGGCACGACTGTGCCGACACGCCCCGGGCGATCGGTGGTTCGCCGACGAGACCTACGTCAAGGTCGCTGGGCGGTGAGTCTACCTGTATCGGGCGATCGACCAGTTCGGGCAGGTCATCGACGTGCTGGTCTCGCAGAAGCGGGATATAGCGGCCACCCGCCGGTTCTTCACCCGCGCGCTGCGGCACGGCACACCTCCCACTGAGGTGACCACCGACCGGGCACAGGCTTACCCACGGGTACTGGATGAGCTGCTGCCCGCCGCCTGCCATGTCAGGGAGAAGTACGCGAATAACCCGATCGAAGCCGATCACAGCCGCCTGAAGTCCCGACTCCGGCCGATGCGCGGCCTCAAACAGCTCCGCTGCGCACGGGTGATCAGCGCCGGGCACGCGTTCATCCAGAACCTCCGCCGCAGCCACTACGAACTCGGAGTCGAGGAACCCACGACACTGCGGGTGGCGGCTGCCTTCACCGAGCTGGCCCTGGCGATCTGATCAGACCACACGAACGGGATCCAGCCTGCCACCACTTCGCACAACGCAACAGTGCCGCCGAGGTTGAGCCCATAAGAAATATCAAAAACATCAGAATCATTAGGGCCTATGCGTCCCGTCCCATTTAACTGGAGGATCCTCTTATGACAAGGATGCAATCATGTGTTTTTATTAGCTACTCTCGCACCGACAACACCCACGCGTCGCGGATTTCAGAAGTACTAACAAGATGCAAAACCGAACATTTTCTGGACAGTAAGGACGTCGACTGGGGCGGTGACATAGAGGAGGGTGTCGCCGCAGGAATCGCCCGGTCCTCACATCTTTTAATAATCGTCTCTCCATCCAGCCTAAAGTCTTTATGGGTTGGCTACGAGGTAGGCCATGCGAAAGCTCTCGGCAAGACGATCCTTCCCTATTTTGATGTATCCAAATCTGGACGTCCCATGCTGCTTTCCAGGTTGAACTCTTACGCAGACCTAGAACGAGTTGCGGACTACTTCAGCAGACTCAATACGCTTGACCAGATGGCGGCGTGACCGGACGTCCCCCGTGAAGAACGTGTCAACCAAAGTACGATTGAACGGCGCAAACATCGCCGTTCTGCATTTGGTGACACGTTCCTCGCTGGCTTGTCCGCCGAGCCGCCGGGGGCACTGTCAGAGGTACCGCTGCACACCGTTAATCTTGATGAAGACCTCGTCCAGATGCCACTTGTCACCTGGTCGGGGCCGGCGGCGGCGCAGTCCGTTGGCGTAGATCTGCCCAAATTTGCGGCACCACTGGTGGATGGTGTCGTAGGAGACGCTCACCCCGCGTTCGGCCATCATCTCCTCGACGTCACGCAAGCTCAGCGGGAAACGGTGGTACAGCCACACGCAGTAGCTCATGATCTCCACCGGGAACCGGTGACCTTTGTACAACGACGACGGCGTGGCATCCACCTAGATCATTCACGCTGATCCATTATTCCATGATCGTCTGAATTGTGGATCATCTCGTGATGGGAAGGCGGGTGCGGGCGCGGCAGGGTGCCCGAGGGTGCTCGGGTGGGCGCCGGTTCCACAGCCGGCCGGGTGTCGCGGGGTGGTTGGGACGGGTGGTGGTCGGGTCAGACGGGGTGCAGGGCTTGCAGGCGGGTCCAGGCGGTGGCCAGATCGGTGGACCATTGCCAGCCGGGTGGGATCTTGAGGATTCGTCGTCTGGCGTGGGTGACCAGGCGGGCCGGGGCGGACAGGATCCGAAACCGGAGGGTTTTGGTGGAGGCTTTGATCCTGCTGGCTAATTCGGCTGGGTGTTGATCGCCGGGTCGGCGTGGCTCCCGCTTGCTAGCCCTGTGTGTGTCCATGATCGCTTGCGGTCGATTCTCGTCTCCCATAGGCCGTGGATGGAGCACAGTGATGTCGATGCGCCCACAGCCCTGGCCCGAGCCGAGCGAGGAGATCGCTGCGGCGGTGCGGGCGATGTATCCGGGGCGGAAGGTTCCGTTGCCGGTGGCGATTCGTGATCAGCTGGGTGAGGTGTTCACCGACGAGGAGTTCGGTGCCGCGTTCGCGGCGCGGGGCAAGCCGGGCTGGTCACCGGGGCGCCTCGCGCTGGTCACGGTGTTGCAGATGGCCGAGAACCTGACCGATCGGCAGGCCGTGGAGGCGGTGCGGGAGAAGATCTCGTGGAAGTACGCGCTGGGGATGACGCTGAGCGACCCGGGCTTTGATGCCTCGGTGCTCTCGGAGTTCCGGGGCCGGTTGGTGGCCCATGGCCTGGAGGAGCGGGTCCTGGATGTGCTGCTGGCCCGGCTGGGTGAGCTGGGGCTGGTCAAGGCCGGTGGTAAGCAGCGCACCGATTCCACTCACGTGCTGAGCGCGGTGCGTGATCTGAACCGGCTGGAGCTGGCCGGGGAGTCGGTCCGGGCAGCCCTGGAGGCCCTCGCGGTCGCCGCGCCGGGCTGGTTACCCACGGTGATCGACGTGCCCGGCTGGGCGCAGCGGTATGGCGCCCGGGTCGATTCCTGGCGGCTGCCCACCTCCCAAGCCAAGCGCAAGGAATTGGCCCAGACCTACGGCACTGATGCCCTCGCGCTGCTGCGTGCGGTGTATGCCCGGCAGGCTCCGGAGTGGCTGCCCGAGTTGCCCGCGGTGGAGGTCCCGCGGCGGGTGCTGGTGCAGAACTACCACATCCGCACCGACGCACGAGGCCAGGAGGTGATCACACGGCGGGAGGCGGACACAGACGGGCTCCGGGGTTGAGTAGTACAGGTACAGCCGTTGGCGCTGAGAACGATCATGATAGGCAGTGTCGGTCTCGGGTGTAGGCGAGTGATCGTGGTCACTATGGTTCGCGGTCATGCCGGTGGAGTTTCTGACCGATGAGCAGGCTGTTTACGGATGCTTCAAGGAGGTGCCCACACGGCCGGAGCTGGAGCGGTTCTTCTTTCTCGACTCCGACGATCTTGATTTGGTCGCGCTGAGGCGGACCGATGGCCATCGGTTGGGCATGGCTTTGCAGATCTGCACGGTGC
>JBATXM010000281.1:0-8884 GCA_049673305.1 Pseudonocardiaceae bacterium
CAGGCGGCACGCAGGTCAGCCAGGTCACGTTGCAGCGCTTCCATACGTCTCCGAGCGCATTCTACGCTACGCCTCCGTGGTCGGGCCCGAGCGGATCATCGTCGGCACCGACTGCGGTTTCTTGAACACTCGCTTGGATGGAAATCAATGACATATCATTCTGTTTGGCAGCTGTTCTGGTCCTGATGTGCTGGGCATCTTGGAAAACGTGGAGAGTCGGCTATGATGGGTAGGTACCAACCGATCTTGACCACTATTGATGTGACGATCGAGGGCCGGTCGGCCCTCGAGGTGCTTGCGTGGGGTCGGATCACTGTGGAGCCTGCTTTGCGCGCGGCGGTCGATAGGTTGCCCTCGTTGATGCGGCGCATCGCTGGTTACCATTTCGGCTGGTGGAACGAACATGACCATCCGGAAGAGGCGATTGGGGGTAAAGCGATCCGGCCTACGCTGGTGTTGCTGAGCGCTGAGGCTGTGGGTGGTGTGGGGGCTGTGGCGGTGTCGGCCGCGGTGGGGGTGGAGTTGGTGCACAATTTCTCGTTGTTGCATGACGATGTGATGGACGGTGATGTCACTCGCCGTCACCGTCGCACGGCGTGGAGCATATTCGGTGTCAACGTGGCGATTCTGGCTGGGGACGCGGTGTTGACGTTGGCGTTGGATGTGCTCGCTGCCAGTGGGCACCCGAGCGCGATGGACGGGATCAGGATGTTGAGCGCCGCGGTGCAGGATCTGGTGGATGGCCAGTGCGCTGACTTGGGTCTGGAACAACGCGCGCAAGTCGAGCTGGCCGAATGCCGGCGGATGGCCGAGGGAAAGACGGGTGCCTTGATGGGGTGCGCGTGCGCGGTGGGCGCCTTATTCGGAGGAGGCAGCCCGGAGCAAGTCGGGCATCTGCGCAGCTTTGGTGAACGCCTGGGTCTGGCGTTTCAGCATGCGGATGATCTCCTGGGTATTTGGGGAGATCCGGCCGTGACCGGTAAGCCGGTCTACTCGGACCTGCGTAGCCGCAAGAAGTCCCTTCCCGTGGTGGCCGCCCTGACCTCAGATACCTCAGCCGGGCGTGAGCTGTGCGCGCTGTATCACCGTGAGGCGCCGCTGTCGGCTGCCGATCTGGTCCGTACCGCGGAATTGATCGACGTCGCGGGTGGGCGCGCTTGGAGCCAGACCCAGGCCGAGGACCTGCTGGCGCAGGCGATGCGCGATCTCCAGTTAGCCAGCTTGACGCCGCGAGCCGTCGGAGAGCTGGGCGCGCTTGCCCGACTGGCCACCCACCGTGACCACTAAACCCCGCCAACTCCCGGAGACGCCACAGATGTCCATCATCGCACGCAACCCGGCTGGACCCCGCATCGTCCTGCTGGCCTCACCGCGGTCATTCTGCGCCGGAGTCGAACGCGCCATCGCGATCGTGGAACAACTTTTGGCCCAGCGGGGTGGCCCGATCTACGTGCGCAAGCAGATCGTGCACAACACCCATGTGGTGGCTGACCTCCAGGCGCGCGGTGCGGTGTTCGTGGACGAGCTGGACGCCGTTCCGGACGAGGCCATAGTGGTGTTCTCCGCTCACGGAGTGTCCCCGGCAGTACGGAGCGAAGCCGCTGATCGGAGGCTGGAGACGATCGACGCGACATGCCCACTAGTGACCAAGGTCCATGCCGAGGCCCGCCGGTTCGCTGCCCGAGGCGATACTGTGATCCTGATCGGCCACGCCGGGCACGAAGAGGTCGAGGGCACCCTGGGCGAGGCCCCAGACCAGACCGTCCTGGTGCAAACCGTCGAGGAGGTCGCGGACCTGGAGGTCGCCGACCCGGCGCGAGTGTCGTACCTGACACAGACCACGCTGGCCGTGGACGAGACAACCGAGGTTGTTGAGGCGCTGCGGGCACGGTTCCCCGCGCTGCGGGGACCAGCGTCCGACGACATCTGTTACGCCACAACCAACCGTCAACACGCGCTGAAGGAGATCGCGGCGGAGTCCGATCTGGTGCTAGTGGTCGGCTCGACGAACTCCTCCAACTCCCTCCGGCTGGTCGAACTCGCCCGCCGCCACAACACGCCCAGCTACCTCATTGACGGCCCCAGCGACATCCGACCGGAGTGGCTGGACGGGGTGGGTGTGGTCGGCCTGACAGCTGGCGCCTCGGCCCCGCCCAGGCTGGTGGAGGCCGTCATCGCCGCTCTGGCCGAACTCGGCCCGGTCACCGTCGTCGAACACGAGACCACCCGCGAGACAGTCCACTTCACCCTGCCGGCCACGGTGCGGTGATGGTGAGCCTGCTCGGCCGGATCACCGGCCCCACCGACCTCAAAAAACTGTCCCCCGCGACTCTGGCCGCGCTGGCTGAGGAAATCCGCGCGTTCCTGATCGACAAGGTCTCCGGTGTCGGTGGGCACTTGGGACCGAACCTGGGGATGGTCGAGGTGACCATTGCTGCGCATCGGGTGTTCGACTCGCCCCGAGATGTGCTGCTGTTCGATACCGGTCATCAGGCCTACGTGCACAAGATCCTCACCGGTCGATGTGCAGAGTTCGATTCCCTGCGCCAGGCTGGCGGCTTGTCCGGCTACCCGTCCCGGGCGGAGTCCGTCCACGATGTCATCGAGAACTCGCATGCCTCCACCGCCCTGTCCTACGCCGACGGCCTCGCCAAAGCCTTCGCCCTGCAAGGTACCGCCAATCGGCGGGTCGTCGCGATCGTCGGCGACGGAGCGCTGACTGGTGGGATGTGCTGGGAAGCGTTCAACAACATCGGTACGGCCCCGGACCGTCCCGTGATTATCGTGCTCAACGACAACGGTCGCTCCTACTCCCCGACCGTTGGTGGGCTTGCCCACCACCTCGCCACACTGCGCCAGTTCGGTAGGGGTTCTTGCGAGGCGGACCGTCATACCGTGTTCGAGGATTTCGGGCTGGCCTACCTCGGCCCCGTCGACGGGCATGACATCACCGACATCGAGGACGCCCTGCGACAAGCCGCCGGCCTGGGCCGCCCCGTGGTGGTGCACTGCGTGACCCGCAAGGGCAACGGCTACCCCCCAGCTGAGCGGGACGAGACCGACTGCTTGCACACCGTCGGCGTCATCGACCCCCACACCGGCCGCCCCCGCTCGATCGCCAAGCCGACCTGGACGTTGGTGTTCGGCGAGGAGATCGCCGCGATCGGTGCTGAGCGGGCTGATGTGGTGTGTCTGACCGCAGCGATGTGCCACCCCACCGGGCTGGGTGAGTTCGCCACCCGCTTCCCTGACCGGACCTTCGATGTCGGGATCGCTGAGCAGCATGCCCTCACCTGCGCGGCCGGTCTGGCCCTGGGTGGGCTACACCCCGTGGTCGCTCTCTACTCTACGTTCCTCACCCGGGCCTTCGACCAACTGCTCATGGATCTGGCCTTGCACCATCTGCCGGTCACGTTGGTGTTGGACCGGGCTGGGATCACCGGCCCGGACGGGCCCAGCCACCACGGCATGTGGGATGCCTCCCTCCTCCCGGTGGTGCCCGGCCTGCGGCTGGCCGCGCCCCGAGACTGCGCACAACTGCGTGACCTGCTCCGCGAGGCCCTCGACATCGCTGATGAGCCCACCGTGATCCGCTACCCGAAAGCCACCGTGGGCCCGGACATCCCCGCCGTCAGCAGGATCGGGCAGTACGACATTCTCCGTGACGACCCCGCTGCCGTGGGTTTGCTGATCGCCGTCGGAGCGCTGGGCGCCCCGTGTCTGGCCGCCGCCGACGAACTCGCCACCCACGACGTGGGCGTCACCGTGATCGACCCACGCTGGATCGCACCCTTGGACCCGGCTCTGCTCACCCTGGCCGCCGCGCACCGCCTGGTACTCACCGTCGAGGACACCACCACTACCGGCGCGCTCGGCGCGCGCATCGCCCAAGCCCTGGCCACTACCGGCGCGGACACCTGCGCGGCCACCTACGCCCTGCCACCCCGATTCCTGCCCCACGCCTCCCGTGATCAGATCCTGCGCGCCCACGGCCTCGACGCCCCCGGCATCACCACCACCGTCCTCAAACGACTCGCCAGCACACACCAAGGCAAGGCCCGTTCCAAGGAGATCTGATGACGACCGTCGAATTGGGCATACCCACACCACCGACCCCACCAGCCCCGCGGCGCCGGGCATCCCGCCAGGTCATGGTCGGCGGCGTGCCTGTCGGCGGTGACGCGCCCATCACGGTCCAATCCATGACCACCACCCGCACCGTCGATATCGACGCCACGCTGCAGCAGATCGCCGAGCTCACCGCGGCCGGCTGCCACATCGTGCGGGTCGCGGTCCCCAGCCAGGACGACGCCGATGCCCTGCCCACCATCGCCAAGAAGTCACAGATCCCGGTCATCGCTGACATCCACTTCCAACCCCGATACGTCTTCGCTGCTATCAACGCCGGCTGCGCCGCCGTCCGCGTCAACCCCGGCAACATCAAAAAATTCGACGACAAAATCAAACAAATCGCCCACGCCGCCACCACCGCCGGGGTCCCGATCCGTATCGGAGTCAACGCCGGCTCCCTCGACCCCCGGCTCCTGGCCAAACACGGCCACGCCACCCCCGAGGCACTGGTCGAGTCCGCCCTCTGGGAATGCTCCCTGTTCGAAGAACACGGCTTCCGTGACATCAAAATCAGCGTTAAACACCACGACCCGCGCATCATGATCGCCGCCTACCGCCAACTCGCGCAACGCTGCGACTACCCCCTGCACCTTGGCGTCACCGAAGCCGGACCACGCTTCCAGGGCACTATCAAATCCGCTGTTGCCTTCGGCGTCCTGCTCGCCGAGGGGATCGGCGACACCCTCCGCGTCTCGCTGTCCGCACCACCCGTCGAGGAAGTCAAGGTCGGCCACCAGATCCTCGAATCCCTCGGCCTGCGACCCCGCCAACTGGAGATCGTGTCCTGCCCCTCCTGTGGACGAGCCCAGGTCGACGTCTACACCCTCACCGAACAGGTCACCGCCGCATTCGACGGCTTCCCCCACCCACTGCGCGTCGCCGTCATGGGCTGTGTGGTCAACGGCCCCGGCGAAGCCCGCGAAGCCGACCTCGGCGTCTCCGCCGGCAACGGCAAAGGCCAAATCTTCGTACGGGGCGAAGTCGTCCGGACCGTCTCCGAATCACAAATCGTTGAAGCCCTGATCGAGGAAGCCCTCCGCCTCAACTTCGATCACGATCTTGAGGAACAACCCCGCCAGACAGATTCTCTGCTTACGCAGAAGTCACACGCACTCAGGAGAAAACCATGACGACTAAGTGTGCCGCTGGCACCGCACCGGGGGCGTTACCGTTACTCGGCCACGCCCTGCCGTTGCTGCGCAACCCGTTGCGGTTCTTAGCCTCCCTGCCTGACCGTGGTGATCTGGTGGGTATCCGGATCGGGCCCATCAAGGCGATCGTGGTGTGCGCGCCGGAGTTGATCCGTCAGGTTCTGCTCAACGACCACGTCTTCGACAAGGGCGGACCCATTTTCGACCGATCCCGAGAGGGGATCGGCGATGCCCTCGGCGTCTGCCCACACAGCCTGCATCGGCGGCAGCGTCGCCTGATCCAGCCCACCTTCCACCCCACCCGGCTACCCGGCTACGCGCACGTGATGACCAAACTCATCGCCGAGATGACCGGCTCCTGGCGAGACGGCCAAGCCCTCGACGTCCTGTCCGAGATGATGACACTCACCTCCAGGACCCTGATGGAGACGATGTTCTCTGACGCACTGCCGGCTGCTCTGTTCGGCGAAATGCTCGACGATCTCACCACCGTCCTGGCGGGGATCTACAAGCGCATGCTCATGCCACCATCGCTGGACAAACTCCCCCTTTTCGGCAACCGCCGCTACGACCGAGCACTACTCCGCATGCGAGAGGTCATCGGTCGCGTCATCACCGAGCGCCGAGCCAGCGGCACCGACAGGGGCGACCTGCTCTCGACACTGCTGAGCGCCCGCGACCCCGCCGACAACCAGGGCCTGTCCGACACCGAGATCACCGACCAGGTCCTCTTCTTCTTCTCCGCAGGGACGGAGACCACCGCCGCCACCCTAGCGTGGGCAGTGCACCTACTAGCACAACACCCCGAGATCGAACACCGGCTCCACGCCGAAGTCGACGCCGTCCTCGCGGGCGCACCCGCCAGCTGTGAGGACTTGCCCAAACTAGAGCTGACCGGCCGCGTCGTCACCGAGACCCTCCGGATCTACCCGCCTGTCTGGATGCTCACCCGCACCACCACCACCAACACCCACCTGGGCGGGCACCCGATTCCCGCCGGTAGCACCCTCGTCTACAGCACCTACCTCCTACACCATCGGCCCGATCTCTACCCCGATCCCGACCGCTTCGACCCCGACCGCTGGACCAACGGACATACCCCACAGCCACCACGCAACGCCCTTATCCCCTTCGGCGGTGGGGCCCGCAAATGCATCGGCGACACCTTCGCCATCACCGAAGCCACCCTCGCCCTAGCCACCATCACCACCCGCTGGCGCCTACGGCCCCTTCCCGGCCACCACGTCCACCCCGCACTGTCTGTCTCGCTGCGTCCACGCGGGCTACGGATGCGCGCCACAACACGAAAAGGTTTGTCATCAAGTTACTAGGGGTGTCGTGAAGGTAGCTGCCACCAAGTGCCATTGACAGCATCTGCGCAGCTCAGCGCGGTAACTGCTGACTGTCGTGATGCGTTCTAGGGGTTTTCACGAAGATCACTAGATGGGCTGCTGACCAGCAAAAACATCATGTATGGCACTTGGTGGCAGCTACCTTCACGACACCCCGACGCGGACGAGGTCGGTTTCCGGGAGATCAGCAGCCATGGCTCGCAGGCTATCTCGGGGAACCCACCACGAAGGGCTCCAGGATCTCGTCCGCGGCCGGGCAACCGGTTCGCGGACTCGTGGCATGAAGTGCCGTTTAGGTGATTGGCGTCGGCAATCTATGGGTTGTTCTCCTGTGGACGAGTGTCCTGAACAGGGTTTGTCCTTATTCTGAGAGCTTGAAGTGCCGCCACTCGTGCTTGTCGGCACTTCCGTATGCCGTGCTGTACGGCGGCCCGCGAACGGGCCGCCACCGGTCCCAGCGTAGGAGAACGAAACCCGTGGCACGCACCGTCGACGAAGACGAGCTGATCGAGCACTGGACTCTGGTCGGCGCGGAGCTGGACCTTCTGGCTGGGAAGCGCGGGCCGACCAAGCTGGCCTTCGCGCTGCTGCTCAAGTTCCACCAGCAACACGGCCGCTTCCCCCGCGGCCGCACCGACCTGCCCGGCGAGGCGGTCGAGTTCGTGGCCAAGGCGGTGAAGGTCCCCGCTGTGGACCTGGCCTTCTACGAGTGGGAAGGCCGGACCTTTGAGTACCACCGGGCCCAGATCCGCACGTTCACCGGGTTCCGCGAATGCACCCTCGCCGATGCTGATAAGGCCACCGAGTGGCTGGCCACGAACGTATGCCAGTCCGAGCGGCGCTCCGACCGGGTCCGGGTGGCGCTGCTGGCCCACCTGAAAGACGAGCTGATCGAGCCGCCGGCCAAGACCCGGCTGCTGCGCGTCATCGGGTCTGCCCTGCAACAGGCTGAGGACACCCTGATCCTGCGGATCTCCAGCAGGGTCCCGGCCGAGGCGATCGAGGCGATGTTCACTCTGATCGCCCGCCCCGGCAGCGACAGCGAGAACGACGGTGGGGACGAGGATGCCGGGCTTGTCGGCGGCGAGGAGGAGCCGGGCGGAGACGTGTTCGCCGCGATCAGGGAGGAACCCGGGAACGTCAGCGTCAAAACGATCGAGCGGGAGGTGTTCAAGCTCGGCGCGATCAAGGCCGTTGGCCTGCCCGGGGATCTGTTCGACGACGTCGCCCCCGGGGTGCTGGCGGCCTGGCGGGCGCGGGTCGCGGCTGAGGCGCCCAGTCATCTGCGTGAGCATCCGTCCAAGATCAAGGTGACGTTGCTGGCCACCTACCTGCAGTGCCGCGAGCGGGAGATCATCGACGCGCTGGTGGACCTGCTGATCACCACGGTGCAGCGGATCAACGCCCACGCCGACACCAAGATCACGAATGAATTCGTGGCGGAACTGAAGCGGGTGTCGGGTAAGGAGAACATCTTGTTCAAGATGACCGGGGCCGCGTTGGATACCCCGAAAGGGCCCGTCGACGAGGTGATCTACCCGGCGGTGCCCGGCGGGGTGGACACGCTGGTGGCGCTGTGGCACGAGTACAACAGCAAGGGCAGCACCTACCGGCAGCATCGCCAGCGGGTGTTCAAGGCCTCCTACACCAACCACTACCGGACCGGGCTGATCCAGATCCTCGAGGCGCTGGAGTTCGGATCGACCAACACCGTCCACGCCCCGATGATGGCGGCCCTGGCGCTGATCAAACGGTATCGAGCCGAGCACACCCACCGCACCAAGTACTACGCCACCGGTGAGACGGTCCCCGTCGAGAAGATCGTGCCGGCCGAGCTGGCCGAGCTGATGTACCGCACCGACAAGAGCGGCCGACAGCGGATCCTGCGCAGCGTCTACGAGTGCGGGGTGTTCCAGACCCTGCGCGACAAGCTGCGATGCAAGGAGATCTGGGTCCACGGCGCCTACAACGGGGTTGAGTAGTACAGGTACAGCCGTTGGCGCTGAGAACGATCATGATAGGCAGTGTCGGTCTCGGGTGTAGGCGAGTGATCGCGGTCACTATGGTTCGCGGTCATGCCGGTGGAGTTTCTGACCGATGAGCAGGCTGTTTACGGATGCTTTAAGGAGGTGCCCACACGGCCGGAGCTGGAGCGGTTCTTCTTTCTCGACTCCGACGATCTTGATTTGGTCGCGCTGAGGCGGACCGATGGCCATCGGTTGGGCATGGCTTTGCAGATCTGCACGGTGC
>JBATXM010000282.1:0-5093 GCA_049673305.1 Pseudonocardiaceae bacterium
TACCGCTGACCCGGGCGGTCCGCCGGTCGTCGTGGTCGGTGAGGGCGGGTCGGTGGACGAGGCGGTCACCGGGATCAGGCACCTGCGCCCTGACGTCGTGCTCCTCGACGTCCACATGCCCGACGGAAAGGAGATCGCCGCTGAGCTGTTCATCTCGATCAAAACGGTGGAGACTCACGTGTCGTCGGTGCTGCGCAAAACTCAGCTGTCCAACCGGTACGAGCTGTCCCGCTGGGCCTCCGACCGCCGCCTGGTGTAGGGCGTTCACACCGTGTGGACTGTTCCGGACGAAGCCGTCGAGTTAAGAGAAGAGCCGAGCCGCGAGGAGATGTTTTCCTTTTACGGTCGACTGGATCTGGTTCTGCGGGGCCCCGCCACGTTCGCCGCAGAGGCGGCGGACTACTTCTGGCCCCAGGTCCATCCGGCGGTTACTGACTGGGAAGCGATCACGATTGAGGTGCTGATTGGCGGCATTACCGACACGGCGCTGGCAGCGTTGCCCAACCGGCCCGTCACGCTGTACCGCTCCTCGGATGGACACATTCCGGACTGGAATGACGCCATTGGGTATACGGCTCCCTGGGGCCTGGACCGGTTGATCGTCAACCCACACACCGGCAGCCAGATCGTCGTGGCAGGCCGCCACGTGCGGGTCCTGAACCCGAACCTCAGGCTCGGCGTGCGTGACGCCATTCGCGTGATCAAGCAGTTGGTCACGACGACGTTCGAGGCTGATGGCGCCGTCGTCATGCATGCCGCCGCCTTTGCGGTCGATGATGGTGCGGTCGCGCTAGTTGGCAGTAAGGGATCAGGCAAGACCACCACAGTGCTCGCGGCCGTCGCGAGCGGAGCCACGCTGATCAGCAACGACCGGCTCTACGCATGGCCGACCAACAGCCAGACCACGGTAGTGGGGTGGACAGATCCACTACGCGTGATCGACGTTTCGCCCGACCAGCCGAAGCGGATGATTCCCCTGATCCAGTATGCCCACAATGACCGGAGTCAGGTGACCGAGCAGCCGTTGCCGCTGGCTGCGGTCGTCGTGCCCGATGTGCGCCCCGGCCCGTCCCCCCTCGCATGCGACGACCTCGACGACGCCACCGGGGACGCTGCGGTCCGCACCGAGACCTTGCCGCAGCGGGTGCGGTGGCTCGGTGTGGAACCCGCTCCCCGCCCGCCGCCGCACCGATGGCGCCACGCTGCGCAACCCGTGCTAGCCCCCACAGTCGATCGTCCGGCCCAGCCAATCGGCCGGCTCCTACGCCGCAGAGAAAGCAAGCTTACCCGGTTGGGCGTTCGGCCTAGCCCGCACGCTTGGACCCGACGGGATCACCGTCAACGGTCTCGTCTCCGGCTACATCGCCGGTGCCGGTTTGTGCACGCAGCCGGATAGGCAGTGCCGAGCGCCCCTCAACGCGTGCGTAGGGATCCTCTACTCGCCCAGGGGGGTGGCAAGCAAGGCCAGCTTGGCTTGTCGCCCAGCCCGTGCCCGCGCGGGCGTGCTTGGCGGCTCATCGGGGTTAACCTGCTTCTGGAATTTCGTTGCTGCCACGTTGCGCGAGAGAGGGAGGCTGCCGTGCCTGCGGAGAGACCGACTGTCCTGGCTACGTCTATGGGTTTTAATTGGGCACGGGACCCGTGGCAACCGTCGCCGATATTCCGATACGCGTTTGACTTAGTTTGATTAGCTGGCGATCCAACTCATCCGAAGCTATGCTTCCTCACCGCCGGAACCGGTGACCGGAAAACCAGCATCAACAGCTTCCGCGCGTCCTTGGTGGATAGCAATTTTGTCGTAACCCACTTGTCATTTTTGAGAAGCCAAAGATGAAAGATATATCGGCCCACCTGGCGGAGCAAGATGTGATTTGGGCGGATCGGGGCAGTCTGGCTAATCTATTTTCCGTCTGACGGGCGCACACTCTTGATAAGATACTGCGAGACTGCTGGCAAAACGGTGTTGTACTCGGTGGGGAATCGGCAGGATCATTGTGTTGGCACGCCGCCAGCACCGCAGACTCATTCGGAGATGTACGGCCGCTCGCCGACGGGCTTGGTTTTTTGCCGTACTCGAACGCAGTTCACTACAGTGAACGACGCGACCTCTTCCAGCGGTGCATCGCTTCCAGGCTATTGTCGGATGGGTATGCCACGGATGCCGGTGCTGGTTTGCATTACGAGGGTACCGATCTTGTTAACGTCGTTGCTGACCGGAAGGGAGCCGGTGCCTATCGGCTCACCCGGCGGTTGGCGGATGGAGGCGTGCGTGAGGAGTCACTTCGGGTGAGGTATCTCACGCGATAGGGGAGCGGCTATCTAGTCGGCGCGTGAGGTCTTGCACATCGCTTCGGCCATGCCATTGATTAAGTACTTGCACGGTCCGGCGCAGCTCACTGCGGGCAGTGTGTGAGTCGATCCGCTCAACGGCGTCGAGTGTCTCCTCCGCCAGGCGGCACGCGTCAGCGGGCTGGCCGGCATTCGCATAAGCCAATGCCAGCTTAGCCCGAGTGATGGTGGCCCTGCGGAACGATGACTTTGCCAGCGACTCCAGGCGGGGTTCCAACACCGGAACAACCCGCGCGCCGTAGCCGAGGTAGACATCACATGTCGTCTGGTAGACAGCAAGAAGATCATCATTTATCACGTGGAGCTGGCTGAGCGCGGCATCGTCCTCACGAGCTGGTTGGGCAAGCCAGCCCATCGCCGCATCAAGAGCGCGGCGGCTCTCGTCCCGGTTTCCCGCCAGCGCATATCCGGAAGCCATCTGTTTGGCCGCCATCCCCTTCATCCTCGGGGACGCCTGCGGCATATCCAGCACCGGCCGTGCTTGATCGACTGCCCGAAGTCCGTGACCAGGGGAGTGGCTGGCCATCATCGAGCGCCGAACACACGTGAACGCCATCATGTTCGTCCAGCCGGCGGCCTGGGCCCATTGTGACGCCCGGTCGATCCACCACATCGCGGTCGGTAGATCCCCGGCCTCCTCGCTCAACCAGCTCAGCGATTCGGCGTAGTGGGCCTGCAGCGTGCTGTAACGGCGCTGCTCACCGCCAGTCACCCGTCGGCGCAACCCATCCAGAACCGCGACCTGACCCGTCATCGCATCGATGACCTGGGCCGGCGGAAGTATCCGGGTGGCCTCTTTGAAACCATCGAACGAGGCCTGAAAAGAACTCAGGACATCACCATCGAGATCGATACCATCCAGCGCACGCTCGAACTGGCCCTGCAACCCTCCGGTCACCATTCCCAGACCGAGAGCCGTCATCACCTCACGCCGAAACAAGGGCATGGTGACACCTCCTTGTGGCAACAACACAACAAACACCTCTGAACCAGGCACCCCGGAAGTGAGATCCCCAGCTGTCTTGCCCCTGACCCCCGACGCCAGCGCCGCGATCATCCCGCCCGTCGCATAGACCCGGTCAAGCTCCTGGGCTAGCCACGGCTGGAGCCGACGATGCCCACACTCCACGTACGACACGGTCGACTCCACACATCCAGCCCGCCGGGCGACCGCAGCCAACGTCAGCTCGCGCCCCTCCCGCAGCCCACGCAGCACCGCACCAAGTTGCGCATCGCCCAGCACCGGCCCACCTCCTTGACAACCCTTCGCGATCACCAGCGGTGACTCGACGCACACCTGAAAAACATACGACACTAACAGCCATGGCCCGGCGCTAGGCCAGATGTAAACCGGAATCCCCGCGTGGACTACCCGCGTGGACTACCCGGGAGGTCTTGCGGCCCGGGCGCTGGATGCGGGTCCACAAGAGACGAGCCGGAAAGTGAAGTGCCGTGCCAGCTCAACACCAGCGAGGAGAACGACCGTGACCGTCGAGAAATGTAATCCTTTTGAGCCCAACAGGGTGACCATCCGAGCGGCCGCTGCCGCAAAGAGATCCCGGCAGCATGTCAGCTGGAACAGGGTCCGGTGGATGTCACCAACCTAGTGGTGAGCAAGCGCAATGGGACGATGGTGCTCGATCCTCAATTCCCTGGCGGGTGCGTGATCTCCCTGGATGAGCAGGGTGCCACGACGCTGTGCGACCTGCTCACCGTGTGGCTGCAGTGAATCGGCGATAACGGCCACGCCCTCAAGACTGGCATCGGGGCGGGTGCCGCCACCCAGAGCCGCCAGCCCCGATGCCTTCCACGTAAGCGACAACGCAACAGGGTAGATCATCAAAGACACGGGAAAACTGCTGACAATCAGCATTCCCGGGGGCGCCCGCTACCCCGCACCTCAACCTCGGTGCTCGCCGAAATCGATCCATGTCACGACAAGCACATCCACCCGGTCCTGATCGGTGAGCAACAGGTATGTGATCAGCCCACAGCCGCTGCCGAAGGGCAGCTGGTAGAGCCCACCGTCCGGGTTGTCAGCGTTGAGCGGCTCACCACGTTCGGGCACCAGTTCCAGTACTGCCAGGGCGCTGGCGAGTGCGACGGCTCCCGCCGGAGACAGCTCCCGGATCTGAGCGCGGGCGAATGGGTCGATATCGAGCGTGTACGCCATGAGGGTGACGGTCAGAGACCGAGTTCGGCCTTGACCACGCTCCACGGCACGGTGCCGGGTCGTGGACGGCCGACCTGCCCAACCTCGGCGGCCGTGGCCAGCATCTGTCGGTGCCCCTCGGGGTCCCGCTCGGTCATCAGTGCCTGCCGCCGCCACATTCGCAGCACGTGGCGCAGCTGGTCCAGGCGCAGCGTCTGTCGGGCCATGGTGAGCGCGGCGGTGAACGCGGCGTCAAACTCCTCCACCTGCTCGGGCAGCAGAGCCGCACGAATCTCCTCCGGCGGGCCGAAGCGCTGCGCGGCGACTGTGTCTCCGACCCACGTCGGCGCCGGCTCTAGCTCGTCGTGGTCCGAACCCACCGCAGACGGGCGACTGGGCTCGGGGTGCTGCTCAGCGACGGTCACGAGGCACATCCTAAACCCGGACGGCCCTATGGGATGGGCAGGTGGGGCGAGGAACAACGGGTCGGTTAGCTGTTCACAAACGATCCCCACACGGACACTCGGCGGTCGTCTCTTCGTGATCGTTGTTTGGGAAGATTTAGCCGCGCTGAGCGCGGCTAAATCTTCCC
>JBATXM010000283.1:0-36373 GCA_049673305.1 Pseudonocardiaceae bacterium
GTCGAATGCAACCGGGTCTCCAACGCCCCCAGCTCAGCGAGCAGCTCGGCATCACTGCCCTGCCACACTGGAGAGCACACCAGCGCCATCGACATGCCCCAATTTTAGGACAGGACACCGACAAAAAACCGGCGCTCCAGCCGGCCCCAGACTAGAATTTGCCGCGTGACGATGCCAGCGAACCAGTGCCGCACCGCATCAATCCTTCGTGCAGGGGAGTGGGCCGTCCCAGGGCCAGCCGGGCACAGGCACTGGGATGGCTTCCTGTCTTCGACGGCCCAGGAGGAGCGTGACCATCGGACGACGCTGGAGGAGCTTGATCACCGAAAGTGAGATGGGGCAGGGCGGAATTGCACGGTCACCACTCACCCTGGGGCCCTACCTCACCGGGTCGAACACCCGGACCAACCACCCGAAGGATTAATGCGGTGGGGCACTGGTTCGCTGGAGTTGTCTCTCGCGCACATCTGACCAGCGATAACAGTCCAGACCGAACATCTCGGCCAGGCGTTTGCAGTACATCTCGCCAGCCCGTTGCGACCGCAGATCCGGGCGGTGTGCAGCAAGCAGGCAATGAGCACCACCTTCACAGATCAACCGGGTCGACCCTCAGCAGCTCAACCAGCCCCTCCAGGGACAAGGTGATCAAATTTGCCGGATTGTCGTTCGTCCGCGGCGACTCATATACCAGCTTGACCCCGGCCACCAACCCCAAACAGCCCCGGAACATGCTCCATCACCGAATTCGGCACCTTGACCAGATCTGGCAAACACCCCAGTTCAGTGCCTGCTCAGCGACCGCCCGATAGGTGGCCTGCGTGGTCATCCGGACGGTCGGCTGCTGGTCCGCGAGGTCGCGAACTCCGAGCCGATCCCTGACACCTGAGGCTTCCGGTCGGCATGAAGATTCACTGGCTGTGGGTCAAGTTCTTCACCACGTCCACAAGCGCTGATGCTTTGCAGCGCCGGTCGGTGATCGACTGCGCGAGGCGCTGGGCGTCGGTGACAAGGCGCTCGGCGCGGTCGGGGTCCACGGCGGCCACCGCCTTTGCGATCCCGGCCAGCATCGCCGCCTTCCAGCCCCCCTTGGGGATCGATCGGGCGAGGCGCTCGGCGCGATCGGAGTCCACGGCGGCCATCATCGCCACATTCGCCAGCGCCCCCGGCGAGACCGAGTCGTCGTACTTCCTGCTGGTATTGAGGCTCGACCGGATGTCGCGCTCGCGGTCATCAAGAAAGGGCTTGGCGCAGTCGGGATCCACGACGGATATCGCCGCCGTGATCTCGGCCATGTCGTAGCCGTGGGCCGAGCGGGCGATGCGCTCGGCGTGGGCGAGAAGGCGCTCGGTGCGGTTGGGGTCTGCAGCGGCCATCGCCTTCGCCATGTCTGCCAGCGCCATCTCCCTGTCATACCCGTCAGGGATCGACCGGGCGAGGGACACGGCGCGGTCGGGGTCCAGAGCGACCACTTCCCCCGCGAACCCAGCCGCCGCGTAGTTCGCCCAGCCCTCGGCGGGGATCGACTGGGCGGCGCGTATCGCGTCGTCGAGCAGGCGCGCGGTCCTGACGGCCGTGGGGGTCGGGCCCATCTGGATCGCCAGGCCGCCGGGGTCCTGCTGGCGGTCGGCGCGGGCAGCGGAGGAGCCCAGAGTCGCGAGGTTGGCGGCGAAGGGGAACTGCCCGGCGGTGTCGGTGCCGCTCTGGTTGGGTACGGGCAGGCCCTGGGCCCGCAGCCGGTCGCGCAGCACGGGGTAGATGTCACCGAGGGTCAACGGCGAGGGCGCACCGGGGATGCCGGCGTGGATGAGGTCCCGCAGCTCGCCGGTGAAGGAGGTGCAGGCGGTGTCCTGCCGATCGGGGGGTGGGACGTGGGCGGTGTGGTTGCGGGTGGTGGCGGTCAGCGTGTACACGCCCTGCACGTGCGTGATGTCGGCCAGTCCCGGGCCAGCGCCTCGATGGCCTGGCCAGCGAAACAGCAGTCCAGGATCGCGATCCGCGCCCGGGCGGGGCTGGCGCGCAGCACCTCGGCGAGGGCGTCCCAATGCAAGCCGGTGATCTTCGGGCGGTCTGGGCGGGTGGAGGTCACGGTCAGGCACAGCTCCCCGCGGGCGGACAGCGCGCCGTGGCCGGCGTAGTACAGCAGCAGGACCCCGGTGGTGGTCTCGGCCAGGTCGGCGGCCGACAGCGGGTTGGCGATGACCGTGACTCGCTCTGGCGGCCACCCGCACAGCGCGGGATCGGACAGCAGCTCGCGCATGGCCTGCAGGCTGTTGCGCGCTGCGCGGATCGGGGGGAACTCCGCGTGCTCGTAGGCCGATACGCCGATCAGCACCGCGTGCGAGCCGGCGGGCAGCCCCGGCTCAGTGGTCATCGCCGGCCTGCAGAATCTGTTCCAGCAGTGGCGCCACGTTGGCGATGGTCTCGATGTCCAGGGTGACCGAGCGGCCGGCGGACTCCACCGTGATCCTCGCCGAGGTCCGGCGGGTTCTCAGCCAGGTGACCAGCGCCGCTAAGTCGTCGCCGTCCCCGCCCGCGATCCTGATACGCGCGTCCACCTCACAGCTCCTGCCTGTCACCGGCCCGCCGGATACACGTCGCACCGCACGCGCCGCATCACGCCCTGGACGGCTCGTGTCGCGGCGGCAGATTGTTCTAGGAAACACCCCTTCTGTGAAGGGACGACTGTCAGTTTCCGATCAACTCGCGGATCTGGGCCGCGACCGCCACGTGACGGTTTGGATGAAGCTCAGCCACCTGCTCCTGCAGAGCGGCGCGCGCCACCCACACCAGCCGGTCGAGCATCGCGGTACCAGCGTCGACGATCGGCTCCCGATACGTGCCCTCGTAGACCGAGCGGGAGTCGACCTCGACCGCGATCACCCTCCGGTCCGCGAACGCCGCGTTGTAGGCATCCGAGGACACGATGAGATAGTTCATCGGGCCCATCACCTCGTCACGGGAGACCCACACCTGGCCGTACTGGATCGGTGCGCCAAGTGGGCTCACTGCTCGTCGAGTGCGGCGATCGCCCGACGACGGCGCGCTGCCATCAACGCAGTCTCCTGCTCGGGGGTGTAGACAAGCCCACGGTCGTCCTCTTCAGCCCGGGCACGCCGCGCCTTAGCCACTGCGGCCTGGTACTGCAGCGCCGCCCGCACCCACTCCGACAGGTTCGTCCCTGCGTCCGCCGCTGCGGCCTTGACCTGCTCAGCCAATCCATCATCGAGTTTGACCGCTATCTGCACCGTCATACGTACAGCATGACAAATCGTCAGGCCCGTCAGGAAGCGCGGGTAGCGTCATACCTCGCGGTTCCGCGAGGCCGTAGGGGCAACGAGACCTCCAAGACTGGGTCCTCAGCCGAAGCGGGCTGCGGCGGCTCGTAGCGGGGCGAGGCGGCCTCGGACTGGGACGGTCCACAGCGGGTGGCCGCGCAGCCCCCAGCTGCTCAGCAGCGCGTTGGCGGCGAGGAAACCGCTGGTCGCGGCGCGTTCCATCAGGGCGACAGGCAGGTCGACCCGGGTGAGGTCCCCGGCGAGCACGATAGCCGGATCGGGCGTGATGACGGTGGGCCGGTCACCGAAGGTCCCCGGCGCGAACAGCGGGCAGTCGGCGCGCAGCTCGTGGCGCTCGTCGATGACGCTCGCGGCAGCGGTTTCCGGGTAGACTCGTCGCAGCTCCTCGACCAGTTGGCGACGAGCCTGCTCCGGGTCGCCGGTCAGCGCGTAGGCATGCAGCTCCACCACTGAACCGCCGGTGCGGCGGGCCCAGCGGGCCGCCTCGCCTTCGAAGCGTTCCAGCACGCTGACGTTGTCCAGCGGACCAAACCCACTGGTGCCGAGGAAACCCGGCCGGTCGGCATGCACCGGGCGGTCCAGCCACAGCCGGGACACCAAAAACGGCGGGGCAACTCGCAGCCGCTTAATGCGCGCCCGCCACGGTGCGTCACCCAGCTCGGGAGACGCCTCGAGCAGCGCCTGCAACCCGGTCACATCGGTGGCGAGCACCACGGCGTCGACCTCGTCACGGTTCCCGCCAGCGTGCACTGCGAAGCGACGCTCGCGCCCGGGTGTGATCTGTTCAACGGCGACCCCGGGGCGCACCACCACGCCGAGCTCGGCCAGATAGCCGCCCATCGGGTCCCACAGCGCCTGCGGGAACGGTTCGGTGCTCACGTCGAACACCAGGCCCTCGGCCGATCCCAGGAAGTAGATGTGGAACATCGTGGCCAGCTCGGCCGCTGACAGCTCGCGGGGATCGGCGAAGAAGCTGCGGGAGAACACCGAGAACGCCAGGTGCCGGGCCGCATCCGGGAAGTGCACCCGCTCCAGGAACGTCATCGCGTCCTGGTCGTCCAACCGCCAGTAGATCTCCGGCACCGACACGTCGACCAGCGCCAGCGCGGCCACCGGGTCGATCCGGTGGATCAGGTCCCGCCAGCCGAAGGTGGGGCTCACCAGCGCGAAGGCCAAGGCGTTCCACGGTGGCGTGCGCGGCAGTCCCTGGAAGGTGTCCCGATGGCCCTGGGCATCGACCAGCGGGTAATCCGCCATCGGCGCCAGCGCCCGGCCCAGCGGATCGGCCCGGCGCAGCAGCGCACGCAAGTTGTAGTACTGCCGGAAGAAGGCATGGAACCCGCGGCTCATGGTGACTGCGGATCCGTCGGCCAGCGTGGTCGGCCAGCCGCGCAGCCGCCCGCCGAGCTGGCACTCCCGTTCCAGGAGCTGCACCTGCACGCCGCGCTCGGCCAGCGCCACGGCGGCCGCGATGCCGGCGATCCCCCCGCCGACGACGGCCACTCGGGGAGGTGGCCCTTCCGGTCGTGGCCGACCGGCCCTCGGTGGGTGCAGCACGGCCCGCCGGTCCCGACCTGGCCGTTGCCCGTGGCCGCCGTGCGGCGTCAGACCGTTGCCAGATCGCGGTATCACGCCGGTCGCCTGGCCACGACGGTGTGCACGATGCCCCGTTCCCAGCCCGGCATCGTGGCGATCTGGGTATCGAGCAGGCCGTGCCCGCGCAGCCGCGCGGCCAGCGCGTCGACGGTGTCAAAGCGCAGCACACTGCGCCACAGGTAGCGGTAGAGCCCGGCCCGCCCGGTGACCACCTTCCCGGCTGGGATGATCACGCTCCAGCACACTGCGGTCCAGATCATTCGGCTCCGTGCCCGGCCGTCCAGCGCGTAGTCGTGCACCGCCATCGGTGCCCCCGGCGCCAGTGCCTCGCGCAGCCCGGCCAGCACCGGGTCCGGATCCGGCAGGTTGCGCACCAGGTAGGCGGCGAAGATCCCGTCGAATGGCCCGTGCACCCCGGCTGTGGCGAGCTCCTCGGCCCGGGCGTGCACGAACGACACCCGTGCTGGCCAGTTGGCTTGCCGGGCCTTGGCGAGCATGCCGGCCGATGCGTCCACCGCAGTGATCCTGGCCTGGGGCGCTGCCGCCAGCAGCGCCAGGGTCGACGCCCCCGTCCCGCAACCCAGGTCCAGCAGGTGCAACCCGGCGCCGTCGCCGGGCAGCCGCATCCGGCGGGCGGAGCGCGCCAGGTTGCTGTGATAACCCGGGCTCGCGCCGACCAGCCGGTCGTAACCAGCTGCGGCAGCGTCGAACTCGCTCGTTACGTCGATCGTCACGAGCGCAGCCTACGGCTCGTGAGTGACGCTGGGGGCGCTCACGCGTACATCGAGGATGTGGGCCGCTGCGCGCCAGGGTTGAAGTTGCACGTAATTGATGTGGCCCCAGTTGTAGGTCTCGCCGCTGACCTCGTCGTGGGCGAGAAAACGATCCTGCTGGTCCATGCCCAGCGCCGGCAGGTCCAGCCGGACCATCCCGCTCACGGTGATGAACGGTTCCAGGGTGACCACGCAGATCACGGTGTCACCGCTGGCCGGGTCGGTCTTGGAATACGCCAGCAGCGCCTCGTTGTCCACCCGGTGAAACCGCAGCGTGCGCAGCTGCTGCAGGGCTGGGTGCGCCCGGCGGATCGCGTTGAGCTGGGTGATCCACGGTTGCAGGGATCGGCCCTGCGCCAGCGCGGCGGCGAAGTCCCGGGGGCGCAGCTGGTATTTCTCGCTGTTCAGGTACTCCTCGCTACCCGGTGCCAGCGGCGTGTTCTCGAAGAGCTCGAAGCCGGAGTAGACCCCCCACGACGGTGACAGCGTGGCGGCCAGTGCGGCCCGGATGGCGAACATGCCAGGGCCGCCCCGTTGCAGTGACGCGTGCAGGATGTCCGGGGTGTTGACGAAGAAATTCGGCCGCATCTCGTCCACTCTGGACGCCAGCTCTATCCCGTACTTGGTGAGCTCCTGCTTGCCGGTGCGCCAGGTGAAGTAGGTGTAAGACTGGGTGAAGCCCAGCCGGGCCAGGCCATAGAGCCGAGCCGGGGTGGTGAACGCCTCGGCCAGGAACAGCACGTCCGGGTCATGATCCTTGACTTGCCAGATCAGCCATTGCCAGAAGTCCGGCGGTTTGGTGTGCGGGTTGTCCACCCGGAAGATCCGTACTCCACGCTCCACCCAGAACAGCAGCACCCGCAGCATCTCGGCGTAGCTGCCTCGGCGGTCGGAGTCGAAGTTGAGCGGGTAGATGTCCTGGTAGCGCTTGGGTGGGTTCTCCGCGTAGGCGATCGTCCCGTCTGGGCGGGTGGTGAACCACTCCTGGTGCTCCTTGGCCCAGGGGTGATCCGGCGCGCATTGCAGCGCGAAGTCCAGCGCGACTTCCATGCCCAGCTCGCCGGCCCTGGCAACGAAGGCCTCGAAGTCCGCAAGGGTGCCCAGCCGGGGGTGCACCGCATCGTGCCCGCCCTCGGCCGAACCGATCGCCCACGGCGAGCCGACGTCGTCGGGTCCGGCGTGCATGGTGTTGTTGGAGCCTTTACGGTGGACCTCGCCGATCGGGTGAATTGGTGGCAGGTACACCACGTCGAAGCCCATGCCGGCGATCCGGTCCAGTTCACCGGTGGCGGTGGCGAAGGTTCCGTGCACCGGGTTGCCCTGGGCGTCCCAGCCGCCGGTGGATCGCGGGAAGAACTCATACCAGGAGCTGAACAATGCTCGGGAGCGATCTACCCACACCTTGTAGGTGGCGCCCCGGGTGATCAGGTCACGGAGCGGGTCGACGGTCAGGATCTGGGTCACCGGTGCCGCGAGCGCCGGTCCCACTCGCTCCTCGAGGGGAAGCCCGGCATCCCGCAACGCCTCCGCCGCGGCGACCAACGCCACCCGGTTGGTTCCCTGGGCGGGGCGGCGGGCCGCTCGCTCCAGCAGCCGAGCGCCGACGATCAAGTCATTCTCCAGTTCGGGCGCGGTCTGGCCGGCGGCTATCTTCACTTCGATCGCGTGCCGCCAGCTCTGCCCGGGGTCGGCCCAGCCGTCCACCCGGAAACTCCACCAGCCCACCTGGTCGGGTATTACGGTCGCGATGAACTGGTCGGTACCCGGCGGTCCCGGCCGCATCCGAACCTGACTGGCCGAAGCCGTACCAGGACCGCGCCAGACCACCGTGGCGCCTACCGCGTCGTGTCCCTCGCGCCACACCGTGGCGCGGATCGGAACGTGCTCACCGACCACCGCCTTGCTGGCGTACCTCCCGCACGAGACCACGGGCGTCACATCGTCAATGGCGATCCGACCACTCACCGTATGCCTCTTTCTCGTCGGCCCACAGACCCCAGTCTGCCGGTAACGGCGCTGCGGTGCGCGCCGGATGTGACGCGAGTGGGCTACCCGGCGCTACTCGCCGCGCGCATTTTGCACCCACGGCGGGTAGCGCGACGGCGCGGGAGGAGGGGGAGCCGGGGAGGCCGGCAGTGGTGACTGGTTGGTGGTCCGGCTGCGGCTGGGCGCCCGGGTGGTGTGCGGTGCTGGCGCTGGGGGGGCCGCTGGCTCGACGGTGTCGCCGGTCGGTGGGGGTGGTGCGTCGGCGGGTGCCGCCGGGATGGGTCCGGTGGGCTCTGGGCTGGTACTGACGGGTGCCGGGCGGGTATTTCCGTGTGCTGCGGGTGCTGGAGTTCTGGCGGTGGTCGGGGTGATGGGGCTGCTGTGCGACGTCACGAACAGCACGGCCGCCACGCTCCCGGCGAGGACGAGCACGCCTGCTGCCGCGAACTGCGGGAACCTCGGGGACATGGCCCGGTGCTGCTGCACGTCGGCAACGTCGGCAACGTCAGCGACATCAAGGTGCCACGGGATGGCGGCCGGCGAGTGCTGGGGTGGGACCTCGGCCTGGGCGGGCTCGGAAACGTCGGGTCCGGCGAATCCGCCGGCCCCGACCATCGCTGGGGCCGGCGTGTACAGCGTGTCCGGCTCGACCCTCGCACTGGCGGTATCAGCAGCATAGGCACGGTAGGTACCGTCGCCGGGAAGCCCGGACAAGGCGGCGCCGAGCGCGATTGCGGACTGGGGATCGGCGTCGACGGTAACCGGTCGATTGAGTTCGGCCGAGACGAGTTGCGCGATGAGTGGCACCCGCGAGGACCCACCGACCAGCAGCACCGCATTGAGGTCCGCCGGCCCGATGCCGGCGGATCGCAGCGTCCGGCGCAACGCCTGCACGGTCTGGGCCACCTGCGGGCGGATCAGGTCCTCGAACTCGGCCCGCACCAGCCGCACCTGGGCCTGGACCTCCGGCAGCAGCACCGGGATCGTCACCTCGGTGCCGGTCGAGAGGGCTTCTTTGGCCTCGGTGCACTCCCGCCGGCAGAGCGCGACGCTGCGCTGCACCCGATCAGTCGCTGTGAGCTCGCGCAACGCGGGGACTGCGGCGACGACGTACCCGAACACGGCATCGTCGAAGTCAGCGCCACCTAACCGTTCGATCCTCTCCGGGACACCGAGCACGGAGAACGTCCCGGTGCCGGTCTGGCGCACCACAGCTGCCTCGAAGGTGCTCCCACCGAGGTTGTAGACCGCGATGGTGGCGCCGATGGGCAGCCGCTCCCGGACCGCGTAGCAGGCTGGCGCCGCCTGCGGCGCAGGGCAGAACATGATTTCCGGTAGATCGGCGCCGTGCAGCGCATCCGCCACGGCTCCGATCTTGTTCGTATCCCAGCCGACCGGATGCGTGATCGTGATGCCCAGGGCGGACCGCCCCTCGCGCTGCGCGACCCGGTCGAACACCCAGCGGAGCACCGATGCGGTGAGCTCGGCTGCCGAATACGGGACACCGCCGATCACCATCGGCACCTCGTCGCCGATGCGCCGGGTGAACTCGCGAACCACCCGATCGGGAGTGGTCATGGCGCAGCGCTCGGCGGCCTCTCCGACGACCACCTGGCCGTCCTGGCCCAGGCAGACCACCGAGCTCACGGCCGCAGTCCGGCTACCCAACGGTACCACCTCGGGCAACGCACGCCGCCCGAACTCCTCGCGGCAGATGGCCGCTACGGTGCGGGTGGTACCTATGTCAATCCCGAGCCAGTAACCCATCCAGGTCAGCCCCCATCCATCATCATCCGTTCCCCGAGACCGTAGCGGCGGCGCTGAAGCACACCCGCTGCGGGCGCTGCAAGATAAAGTCCGCCCATGAGAGCACTGCGCCGGTTCACCGTCCGCGCCCAGCTGCCGGGGCCGTTGGCACCACTGGAGATGCTGGCCACCAACCTGCGGTGGAGCTGGCACCCACCGACTCAGGACTTGTTCGCCTCGCTGGACGAGGGCACCTGGGCCGCGGTTAACGGGGATCCGGTGCGGCTGCTCGGGGAGATCCCCACTCAGCGGCTCACCGCGCTGGCCACCGAGGAGACCGTGGTGGCCCGCACTCAGGCGCTCGCCCAGGACCTACGCCGCTATCTGGACGAACCCCGGTGGTACCAGCAGCGGCTGGCGGCTCAGCTGGCTCTGCCTGCGGCTATTGCCTACTTCTCCATGGAGTTCGGCGTCTCCGAGGTGCTGCCGTTCTACTCCGGTGGCCTGGGGGTGCTGGCGGGCGATCACCTCAAGGCCGCCTCGGACCTGGGGGTGCCACTGATCGGGGTCGGGTTGCTCTACGGCTCGGGCTACTTCCGCCAGTCGTTGTCGCTGGATGGCTGGCAGCTGGAGCACTACCCGGCGCTGGACCCGCAGGGCCTGCCGCTGCGCCTGGTGTCCGACGTCACCGGCGCGCCGCTGCTGGTGCCCGTCAGCATGCCCGGTGCTCGGGTGCTCCGGGCACGGATCTGGCGGGCTGACATCGGGCGGGTGCCGTTGCTGCTGCTGGACAGTGATATCGAAGACAATCCGGAGGACCTGCGCGGGGTCACCGACCGGCTCTACGGTGGCGATCAGGACCACCGGATCACCCAGGAGATTCTCGCCGGGATCGGTGGGGTCCGCGCCGTTCGGCTGTTCTGCCAGCTCACCGGGCATCCCGAGCCCGAGGTGTTCCACACCAACGAGGGCCACGCCGGGTTTCTCGGTCTGGAACGGATCCGTGAGCTGATCAGCGGCGAAGGGCTGAGCTTCGACGAGGCCTTGGCGGCGGTACGAGCCGGCACCGTGTTTACCACGCACACCCCGGTGCCCGCCGGGATAGACCGCTTCCCGGTGGGGCTGGTGCGCCACCACTTCGCCGGGTCATCAGGCCAGGCCGCGCTGCTGCCCGGCGTCGAGGTCAACCGCGTGCTGGAGCTGGGCGCTGAGGACAACCCAGGAATGTTCAACATGGCACATATGGGCCTGCGGCTGGCCCAGCGCGCCAACGGCGTTTCGCGGTTGCATGGTGCGGTGTCCCGGGCGATTTTCTGCGGGCTGTGGCCGCGGTTCGATGTTGAAGAGGTGCCCATCGGCTCGGTCACCAACGGGGTGCATGGCCCGACCTGGGCGGCACGAGAGATTACCAACCTGCTGGGTAAGGCCGATAACAGCGACACTGGCCGCGCGGCCGCGCCGGTGTCCGACACCCAGCTGTGGGACCTGCGGTACATGCTGCGTGCCAAGCTGGTGGACGAGGTGCGCAGGCGGGTCCGGGCCGCCTGGCTGGAACGCGGTGCCTCCGCGCCGGAGCTGGGCTGGACGTCGCGAGTCTTCGACCCGCACGTGCTCACCATGGGTTTCGCCCGCCGGGTGCCCACCTACAAGCGGCTCACCCTGATGCTGCGCGACCCTGGGCGGCTCCGGACACTGTTGCTGGACCCCGAGCACCCCGTGCAGATAATCATCGCCGGGAAGTCACACCCCGCCGATGACGGGGGCAAGTCGCTGATCCAGCAGGTCGTGCAGTTCGCCGACGCGCCGGATGTGCGGCACCGGATAGTATTCCTGCCCGACTACGACATGTCGATGGCCCGCCACCTGTACTGGGGCTGTGACGTGTGGCTGAACAACCCGCTGCGGCCATTGGAGGCGTGCGGTACCTCGGGGATGAAGTCCGCGCTCAACGGTGGGCTGAACCTGTCGATCCGGGATGGCTGGTGGGACGAGCTCTACGACGGCGAGAACGGCTGGGCGATCCCGACCGCGGACGGGATCGAGGATCCGGAGCGACGTGACACCCTCGAGGTGCACGCGCTCTATGAGTTGATCGCCACGCAGGTCGCTCCCCGGTTCTATGACCGTGACGCGGACGGCGTGCCGGCCCGCTGGGTGTCCATGGTGCGCCACACCCTGGCCTCGCTGGGCACACAGGCCCAGGCTTGCCGGATGGTGCAGGAATACGTGGAGCGCCTCTACGCGCCAGCCGCCAGCTCGGCCGCGGAGGTGCGCGCCGACTCCTTCGCTGGGGCGCGCGTGCTGGCGCAGTACCGATCGCGAATCTGTGGCGCCTGGCCGCACGTGCGGGTCGCGCAGGTAGACGCCTCCGGCCTGCCCGACATCCCGGAGCTGGGCTCGGAGATGACCGTCCGGGCCGCCGTCACGCTGGCCGGCTTGCAGCCTTGTGACGTGGATGTGCAGGCTGTTGTTGGTCGAGTCAATGACCGCGACGAGCTACGGGAGCCGCTCGTGGTGGCCATGGCGCCGGTCGGCGGCGCGGATGGCGAAGGGCAGCGGTTCGAGGCGGTGGTGCGGCTGCCACATGCCGGGCTGCTCGGGTACACCGTGCGCGTCCTGCCCCGGCACCCCTTGATGGCCAGCCCCGCCGAGTTCGGCCTGCTCCACCTGGCCACCTAGCGCCGGACCGCCCGGAAGACCAGGAGACTTCGGGCCGGGACCGCCGTCCGGGTGCTGGGGCGTCTGCTTCGCGGGTGGATGGGCCCGCCGTCCGGGGATCCGGTGTCCAGCACCGGTTCGTACCGTTCGCCGTACTCCGGGCCCGGCAGCGCGATCATGATCGGTTGCGGGCCGGCGTGCAGCACCAGCAGCCACGAGTCGGTGGCCGATGGTGGTGGATGGGACCGCACGTCCGCGCCGTCGATCCACATGCTCAGCGTCTGGCGATGGCTGTCTCGCCAGTCGTCGAGCTCCATGACATGGCCGTCGGGACGAAACCAGACCAGGTCAGGAGTGCCGCTGGGAGTGCTGCGGCCCTCGAAGAACTCCGGTTGGCGCAGCGCGGGCGTGCTGTTGCGCAGTGCGAGGAGGCGACGGGTGAACGCGGTCATCATCTCGGTGTCTGCATCTGCGGCCCAGTCCAGCCACGAGGTCTCGTCGTCGAGTCGGTAGGGGTTGTTGTTGCCGCGCTGGGTACGCCAGCGCTCATCGCCGGCCAGCAGCATCGGGGTGCCAGTGGACAGCAACAGGGTAGCCAGCAGGTTGCGGGCCTGGCGGGCGCGCAGGCTGCGCACCGCCGGATCCTCGGTCTCTCCCTCGACACCGCAGTTCCAGGACCGGTTGTCGTCGGTGCCATCGGCGCCGTCCTCACCGTTGGCCTCGTTGTGCTTGCGGTGGTAGGAAACCAGGTCGCGCAGGGTGAAGCCGTCGTGCGCGGTGATGAAATTGATCGATGCCCACGGCCGGCGCCCGGTTGCCGCGTAGAGGTCCGAGCTACCCGCCAGCCGGGAGGCGAGCTGGCTCACGTTGGGGACGCCACGCCAGAAGTCGCGCACAACGTCCCGATAGCGCCCGTTCCACTCGCTGAAGTGCACGCCGAACCCGCCGACCCGGTAGCCCTCACGGGTGGCGTCCCATGGCTCGGCGATGAGCTTGCGAGTGCGCAGCAACGGGTCCGAGACGATCGCCGTGAGCAGTGGGGCGGCCGGGTCGAACGGCCTGCCCCGGGGCCTCCCCAGCACGCTGGCCAGGTCGAGGCGGAACCCGTCGACGCCCAGCTCGGCCGCCCAGTACCGCAGCGCGTCGGTGACCAGCGTGATCACCGTGGGGGAGCCGCTGTCCAGGGTGTTTCCGCAGCCGGTGAGGTCGTGGGTGAGGTAGTAGGCCGGTGCGTCCAACCCTCGGTAGGCCAGGGTGGGGCCATTCAGGTCGCCCTCGCAGGTGTGATTGGCCACCACGTCGACGATGACTTCCAGGCCTGCGGCGTGCAGCGCGGCCACCATCGTGCGGAACTCTTCCACCTCAGCGCCGGGCACCGCGGCGTATCCCGGATGCACCGCGAGCAGGGCCAGCGGCGAGTAACCCCAGTAATTCGCTACCCCAGCGCGCAGCAGGGACGGCTCAGGGCAGAACGCGGACACCGGCAACAGCTCCACACCGGTGACACCCAGATCGGTGAGATAAGAGGTCACCGCGGGGTGCGCGAGCCCCAGATAGGTGCCGCGGTGCTCGGGCGGCACCTCGGGATGGGTGCGGGTGAATCCGCGCACGTGCAGCTCGTAGAGCACCGTCTGCTCCCACGGCACGTCCGGCCGGGTGCCGGTGTCCGGGCCGCCACGGGCGGTGACCACCGACACCGGGACGCTGCCTCGCGAGTCGACATCGCAGCGCGGCCCGGCCGGATCGCCCCGGTAGCCCAGCGCGGCCCGCAGGTCAGTCACGGTGCCCTCGACTCGCAGCGCGTACGGGTCGAGCAGTAGCTTGGCCGGGTTGCACCGCAGGCCACGCTCAGGATCCCAGGGCCCGTGTACCCGGTAGCCGTAGCGCGCTCCGGGACTCACGCCGGGCAGCAGCCCGTGCCACACCCCGAAGGTGCGCTCAGTCAGCGGCACCCGGAGCTCCTCGCCATCTGCGGACAACAAGCACACCTCGACGGCTTCGGCAACCGAGGATGCCACCGCGAAGCGCACCCCGCCGCCTTCGGCGTGTGCGCCGAGTGGGAATGGTCGGCCAACGTGCGGGCGGTTCATAGCCAGTCATCCTGCCTGCCCGGTCCGACATTGAGCCCGCCAGTGTCGATCAGCACTGCGCCGATCAGCACAATGGTCGGGTGACCGCGCGGGATGAGCCACTACCCAACAACACCCCTCTCGACCTGACTGATCTGGTGGTGCGGATGGACGGCGTGGGCGTTCGGCGCGGCGCCAGCACGCTGCTCGCGGGAGTGGATTGGCGGGTGGAGCTGGATGAGAAGTGGGTCGTGCTGGGACCCAATGGCGCCGGCAAGACCACCCTGCTGCGGCTGGCCGCGACCGAGCTGCATCCGAGCTGGGGGACGGTGCATGTGCTGGGGGAGCGGCTGGGCCGCGTCGACGTGTTCGAACTCCGGGCCCGAATCGGGTTCTCCTCAGCGTCGCTGGCCAGCCGGATCCCTGGTGATGAGGTGGTGTCCGACCTGGTGCTCAGCGCCGGCTACGCGGTGCTCGGCCGATGGCGGGAACATTACGAGGACCTCGACAGTGCGCGGGCCGCCGGGCTGTTGGCCGCATTCGGTGTCGCGGGGCTGGCGCGGCGGAGCTTTGGCACCCTGTCCGAAGGAGAGCGCAAGCGGGTGCTGATCGCCAGGGCACTGATGACCGACCCAGAGCTGCTTTTGCTCGACGAGCCCGCAGCCGGGCTGGACCTGGGTGCTCGGGAGGATCTGGTGGGCCGGCTGGCCACGTTGGCGCTCGATCCGGACGCCCCCGCGACGGTACTGGTGACCCACCACGTCGAGGAAATCCCACCGGGCTTTACCCACGCCATGCTGATGCGCGACGGGGCGGTGGTCGCTGCGGGTCTGCTCGAGACGGTGTTGACCAAGGACAATTTGTCGAAGACCTTCGGCGTCGATCTCGTGTTGCGGCGTCTCGGGGAGCGTTTCTTCGCCTACCGTCGCTGAGCGGCGAGCACCTCGTCGATCTCGGCCGCACTCGGCAGGGACGGTTGAGCACCGGGCCGGGTGACCGCGAGCGCGCCCGCCGCGCACGCCCGGGAGAGCAACTCGGCGTCGGGCAGCCCGCGCAGCAGGCCCGCTACCGCGGCGCCGAGGAACGCGTCACCGGCAGCGGTGCCGTCTACGGCGCTGACCGGCGGGGGGACCGCTGCCGCGACGTGGCGGCCGGCGCGGAGCAGCACCGCGCCACGCGGCCCGTCGGTCACGGCGAGGGCTCGGGCGGTGTGCAGATTGGGCAGCGCGGCGTACTCGGCACGGTTGACCACCACCAAGTCGGCGCGACGCAGCACTTCGGGGGGCACGGGACGGGCCGGGGATGCGTTGAGCACGAACAACCCCGTGGCGTGCCGGGCGGCGGCGGCCACGGCCTGCTCGGGCACCTCCAGCACGGTGAGCACCGCATCGGCGCCGGCCACGTCCTGCGCGGTCACGCGCAGTGCCGCGTTCGCGCCGGGTACCACGACGATGGTGGTCTCTCCTTGGGCATCGACGGTGATCAGCGCCAGCCCGGTAGGCTGGGGGAGCCGTTGCAGCCGGTCCAGCCCGACTCCCTCGCGGCGCAGCAGCTCCAGCGCGGTGTCGGCCTCGGGGTCGGTGCCCACCGCAGCGACCAACTGGACCGCAAGCCCCAGCCGGCGGACGGCCAGCGCCTGGTTGGCCCCCTTACCCCCTGGCAGGCGGGTCAAACCGGTGGCGGTGCAGGTCTCGCCGGGATCAGGCAGCCGAGGCAGTGTGGCCACCAGGTCGAGGTTGACGCTGCCCACCACCGTCACGCTCACGACGTCCATCCCACCACGGCAGCGGAGCTTCAGTGCGAGGTCTCAGATCTCCTGGAGTAGCTTCTTGGTCAAGCTCTGACCTGGGGCATCCGTAAGGCGTTCGCAGGAAAATCTGGTGAATGTCCTGGCGTCCCAGGGTCTCTGGGCCTGCGAAGGACCGGCCTGGGATTCAAGATCATGGCTTGGGTGCCTCAGGTGACATGTCGGGTCACTTTCGGCACCGAAAGCGTGATCATGACCGTGGTGCCGTCCTGATGTGTGCCACCACCGCCTGCGGGCGGGACGTTGTTCGCCCGCGCCTGCGTCGTCGCCTGGTGCGGCGGCGCCGGGTTGGTGGGGTCATGGGTGTGCGTGCCACCCGAGCTGGTGGTGCGCAGGGGGGCGACGGGCAGCTGGTGGCTCACCACCAGCGAGCGCCGCATCGATCGACGTTCATGACCTACTTGAGGAGGGCTGGGTCTGGGGTGAGCTCGGCGCAGATTCCCTGCGCGATCAGCGTGTCAGCCAACCGTCACCGAGTCCAACACCGCGGATTGAGACGAGCCCGCAGGAACAGTCTTGATCCTTGGCGAAAACTCGATCGGCAGGACACGGCCGGGTCGCTGACAATCCGCCGTATGGAACGCATGGTGCGCGTCGATCCTCATTACCAGCTCTGAATCGAGGAGATCCTGAGGCCACCGCTCTGTTGTTGATCATGGGCGCGAACGCCAGCGGCATCGCCTGGCCGGAGCTATTGTCGGTGACTTCGCCCCCGCCTTCGTGCAGGAGGCCGGCGTCAGGTCCGCGAGCCTCGCGGTGGCCTGGGCGATGGAGCACCCGGCGACGTCCGTTTCGAGGATCGCAACGAGCCGAAGATCATCGAACCGACCGACACCATCGTTCGGATGTCCGCCACCTGTGTGCGGGCGGCTGATCAGTGCAGCGCGAGCCAGCATGACTTGGCATACTGAGCGCTCTACCCGCCGTTGCCCGCTGACTCCCTTGAGGACGTGCCCATGGCCATGCCGCTGCGCCACCCCGGGTCCCTGATGACCCTGGATGAGTGGATAGCGCTACCCGAGGAGAACACCTCTCGGTACGAGCTTCAGGAGGGCGTTCTAC
Organism: Pseudonocardiaceae bacterium; assembly: GCA_049673305.1. Classification (GTDB taxonomy): domain Bacteria; phylum Actinomycetota; class Actinomycetes; order Mycobacteriales; family Pseudonocardiaceae. The sequence continues at coordinate 16,994 of JBATXM010000283.1, forward strand.
TGGTGTCCCCCCGGCCGACTCTCCGACATCAACAGGCTACCTACCGGCTTGCCCGGTAGCTTGACGAACAACTGCCCTCCGGTTGGGATTTCCACCTTGATGTCGAGGTCGTGGTGCGAGCCGAGCATCCGGCGATCGTGCGGGTGCCCGATCTCGTAGTTGCCAAGATTGGTGCTGCTGACAGCCGGCTGTCGGCGTCGGACGTGCTGCTCGCCGTCGAGATCATCTCTCCTGGATCACGCAATGTCGACCTGCATCTCAAGCCGTTCGAGTACGCAGAAGGGGGAATCCCGCATTACTGGCTAGTCGATCTCGACCCGCCGGCCCCGTCAATCACGGTTTTCCACCCGGGCACACCGGATGACGGTTACGTCGAGGGTCCGGCGACCGCCGGCCAGCTCGTCACCACTGTGCCGTTCGACTTGTGCATCGACGTTCCCGCACTGGTTGCCCCGCGCTCCTAACCGAGCAGGCCGCGAAATTCGTCAGGCTTGGTGCCGGCTTGCCGCAGGGAGGGACTCGATGATGCGGGTGACCTTGCGGATCGGCAGGTCAGACAGTGCAGAGCTCACGCGGCGCCGGGTACTTGGAACGAGGTGACGAGGGGAGTGGCGGTCAGGTGCTGCTGGGGGTCTTCGACCTCGTCGAGGTACAGCTTGACCGCCTCGGCGAGATTGCTCAGGGCTTCGGGGATCGTGCGACCTTGGCTGGCCACATCGACCTCAAGGCACTGTGCCACGTACCAGTCCTCTTCCTGGTGTACCGCAGCAGTGAGGTTCCAGGAAGTGCCCATGGTGCCTATTGTGGCATTGTCCGTTGCGCGCGCACTACCGACGTCAACACTGATCACTGCGTGGTGATCACCATGAACAATCTGGTGTTGATCCGCTCCATCAGCTCACCAGGCACCTCTCCGATGATATTGTCGAGCAGAGGCTTGGGCACGTGGTCGGGGCGGGTGTAGGCCACTCGCCACCCATCGGGCGGCTCAACCTCCATCGGCTCGGGCTCGACTGCTACCTCCATCGTGATCACATACGGCACGTCAGGTAGCTCGTTGAACATGTTGCCGGAGTAGATCAGCACCTGACGTGGTGAACTGCCTGCCACCGTCCACACTTGGCCTCTACGCGGCGGAGGAGTCACGGTCCGTCGGTACGCTCGTCCGGTTTTCCTTACGCTGCTGGTAGTCGGCGAGCTGCCGCTGTGAGCACTCAGGATGCTGTGCCCACCACTTGTTGGCCTCCTCGCAGAGCTGTCGGAAGTTCTCCCGTTCGATCGCCGCGACGATCCACGCGTGCACCGAGACACCGGCGACGTCAGCGCGTTGCTTGATCTGCGAGTGGGTGTCATCGGATAGGTTCAGCCCTAAACGCTTCGGCATGACACCATTTTATAGCGCCCTTGCTCGGCACACCAAGACGGTGTCGCAGCCCCCCGATCCCGATCAGCCCGAGGTCGTGGTGCGTGGCCGGGGCTAGGTCCACCCGGTCATGGTCTCGCAGCGATCGCCAGTAGGCGGCACTCACCGCTGAGATCTCGGTACCAGTTAGACCGTAAGTGATCGTCGAGTGGCAGTTGGCGTCGGCCCGCAGCACAAGATCGGTCTATCGTTGAGCACGCTTGACTCGTGGGTTTCTGGGCGGATTTAGTCCGTTCGGGTGAAGCAAATGGTTGACTTACCGTAGTTTGGTCGTTACCCTCCGCTGTCATGGTGGCGTTCATCCGAACCAGGCTGGCCCCAGACTCCCCCGTGGCGCGCTCCCCGCTCTGCGCCGTCCGCTCCCGCGAGCTGGGCCACACGACGTGGTGAGCTCGGGTCTTGTTCCTGGTATCGGGCGGACGGTGACCTATCGGGTGCAGCCGCGGGATTTGGTGACGTCGTTGTTTCCTGGAGTGTCGGAGTTCGCGCGGAAGCCGGCGGTGTTGGCGACGGGGATTTTGGTGGCGTTGTGTGAGTGGCCGGCGATGGATGCGTTGCGTCGGGTGATTGCGGATGATGAGGACAGTTTGGGGATGGGGGTGAGTTTGTCTCATCAGGCGCCGGTGTGTGTGGGGACGAAGCTGGCGGTGAGCGCGCGGTGCATCAGTGTGCGGGGTCGGGTGAGTCGGTGGGATGTGTGCGCTCAGGATGGGGAGCGGGTGGTGGCCAGTGGTTGGGTGGAGTTCGCGGTGGTGCGGACGGCGGCGTTTGTGGAGCGGCACATGCTCGCACCGCACCAGCTAGCCCAGCCTGCCAGGTTAGCCCAGGCCTGCCAGGTAGCGCAGTCCGGAGATGCTCGGCAGGAAGCAGTAGGCGCCGCCTCGGGTGGAGACGAACCGGGTGAGGTCTTGCAGGACCACCGTTGCCTCCGGTCGCGGTATCGAGAAACTTCCGGGTCCGTTGACCTGGGCACCGATCAGCGGATCATTGGTGCGTCCGAGCCCGGCGGCAAAGGTCCCGTTGTTGGCCCATTGGGTCATGAGGAACTCGAACTGGTCGCGCAGGCTTACTCCGATGAACAGGCCGAGCAGTCCACGGGCCTGCCCGTCTCGCGGCTGGGCCGGGTCATAGGGCGGGCCGTAGGCGATCCCGCGCCGGACGATGCGGTGTTGCTGACCGCCGTTGCCGGCAACACGTTGCCCGCGCGGATTCATCCGGCGAATGTGTGATCCGATCGGGCACCGGTAACCCTGCTCGTCGCCATACTTCCCGACATAGTCGAAGTCATTCAGCGCCTCGGACGGGATCGGGGGGGTGGGCGTGTCGGTGTCCGGCGAGAGCACCAGTGGCGTGCCGTTGCCCCAGCGTCCGCACAGCTTAGCCTTGATAAGCTCTTGTGACATCCCGGTGCGGGCCGCTTGTTGAGCGACGAATTCCGCGAATGCGTCGACGTCTTGCTCGAGCACGCGGAATGCGGCGAAGCTGCCATTGACACCCAACTCGGGTGGCTCCGGTACCGGATAGCTGAACTGGTTGAATTGGCTGGGGTACCCAAGTAGAAACTCGCCGATGGGAGCCTGCGGCAGATGATCTGACAGCTCAGCGATCGGGACACCGTCAATGACTGGCTGGGACAAGTTGTCACGGTAACCGAAGTGCGCGACATTGTCGGGCATCGTCGCGCCGTCGTGATGGCCCAGTTCGACGCAGCCGGGAGACCAAGCCTGCTTCAGGCGCTCGGTTGCCGTGTCGAGTGCGTGACTCGATCGGGCGAACAGTGCCACCACCAGGTGCAGCCCCGGGTCCGCCAGCCACGGCAGCCAGCGCTCAGGTGCGCTGGCACCGACGTCACCCACGGTGGCCGCGCGCTGCACCGCACCCTCACGGTATTCCACCGGAAAGCTGGACAGGGACGCTGGCGGTACCCCCAGCGCTGCCAAGCCCGAGAAGGTGATGCCCAGGTTGACACAGCAGTCCGGCTTTACCGCCCAGGGCTGCGCGGTGGTGATGGCGGGAACAGCCGGACCACTACCGATGAATGCGGCCAGCAAGGCGCGGGCACCAGCTGGTTCGCGCACGCTCAGACCGAGATAGCGGGCCACTGGCATGGTGTAGCCCCGCAGGATAAGCCCCTGCACCTCTGCCAGTTTGAGGTCCGCCATCACGGTATTCCCTCCTATGATCACATCAGCTCGGGGCGCTGGTCGAGCTGAGGATGTCGAGTACGGTGCGCTCGGGGTAAGCGCTGTAAAAAATTCCCACGCAGCGACAGTCGACAGTGCGGATGTAGCTCAGGAACTCCTGACGATAGGTCTGGACCGGCAGTGGCGGCGCGTTCTCCACGTGCACCAAGAGAGCGTTGAACACGTCACCGATGTTGTCGATGAACTCGTTGATGTACGCGTCGAAATCGCCGTCGTAGGTGGTGATCACCCCGAGCTGGTCGGTGCTGAGAAATGCGAATCTGGCGAAGTGAACATTGCTGAGTTTATTGAGGGCGAGGGTGATCGGGTTCTGACCCGGTGGCAGAGACTGAAGTTTTTCGACGAGCTGTCGAAGCGCGGTGGAGTCGTCCGGAGATTTCGCTTTCAGTACCAAAGTCAGCGGATTCTGGACGGGCTGTGTTGGCTGCTCGGCCATGGGGCATCTTCCTCTCGGGAAGTCAGTGTCAGTTGGTCATGATTAGGTTTGCCGGTCCAGCCCGCGCTCATGAAGCCTGCGCCGCAGTTGGGTCAGGGCTCGCGCCCGGGTGGGTCCGATGCCGCCGGTGGGGATTCCCGTGTTGCGGGCGACCTCGGTGTAGGGCCGTGGGTTGTTGATGAAGAGCTCCCGGATGAGGGTCTGGCGGCGGGGTGGCAACGTCGCGACGAGATCCCACAGTCGTTGTGCGGTGTCCGCGTCAATGGCGTGCTGCTCTGGGCCCACGGACGGGTCAGCTACCTGGTGCGCCACCGTGTCGTGCGAAGTCGGGGCGTGCTGTGTCTGATGGCGAAGAATGCGCAGGCACTCCCGGCACGCGGTGGTTGCCAGCCACCCGCCGAGTTGCTCGGGAAACTGTATCCGGTGGCAGTTCTCCGCCAGCCGCAACCAGGTCATCTGCACAGCGTCGAGGGTGTCGGCGTCCTGCAGCCCGAACGAGCGCACCTTCGTGAACACCACACCTCGGTACCGGCGCATGATCTCGTCCCAGGCCTTCGGATCCTGGTCACAAGCGCCCGCGAGTAGATCGGTGGTACTTCGGGCGGTATCAGTGGGGCTGATGCTGCTGGTGGTGGTTGTCATCGATACCCCTGGTGACGTGCGGTGGGTACGTTGTATATTCAACTTTACGTTGTATGTCTCAGAGTACAGTGTTATGGTTGGGGGCAAAAGTTGCTATCGCCCAACTGGGTGTACGATGTACGTCACGTGGTAGTGGTAGGCGAGGAGGAATCACCATTGAATGACCAGCCCAGTGCCTCTCGTGGCCGTTCCAACCCCACGACCTGGGTTGGTGTGGACCCCAGTAAGGACTACACGCGGCCGCCACCGCTGTCTCGGCCTCGGATCGTGCGGGCCGCGATGTGTCTGGTCGACGAGAAGGGCCTGCCCGCCTTGACGATGCGGGCGCTGGCCAACGAGCTCGAGGTCTCGCCAATGGCCCTGTACAACCATGTGCGGGACAAGGACGAGCTGGTGGATCTCATGATTGACCTGATGCTCGGCGAGGTGGACACCTCGGCCACGGAAGGTGACTGGTTAGACCAGCTCCGGGCGGTGGTGCGCAGCTACCACCAGGCCTTGGCCGCCCACCATCAGCTTGCCCGAGCCTACGGTAACCGGGTCGGGATCGGCCCGCACGGCTCGTTGGTCATCGAGCGGACACTCGAGCTCCTGCTTGAGGGAGGATTTTCCCCTGCTGAGGCGTCCGACGCCTTCTGCGCCCTGTTCACCTACACCGTTGGTTTTGAACTGATGGGCAATATTGCTCCGCAGCGTGAGAGCGCAACCCAGAAAGAGGCCGGGTACTACCCACCGCTTCCGCCAGAGCAGATCCCCGCCATCACCGCAGTGGGCCCCCATCTGGACGGCGTGCGCCGACCAGGGCGATTCGACTACGGCCTCGACCGGCTGCTTGCCGGCTTGCGGGCCAAGCTCGCCGCAGCCGGTGATCCGCCACCGCGCTGCGGTGAGGGCGGTCACTTGCGATAGGCTAGGGGACTACCGGTCGGTAACATTGTCGTCATGAACATCGTGGTCCTGATCAAACAGGTCCCGGACACCTGGTCCACGCGCACGCTGGCCGATTCCGACCACACCCTTGATCGCGCCTCGGCGGATGTCGTCCTGGACGAGATCAACGAGCGCGCGGTCGAGGAGGCGCTCACGATCAAAGAGACGTCCGGCGGTGAGGTCACCGTCGTCACGATGGGTCCGCAGCGGGCCACCGACGCCATTCGTAAGGCGCTGTCGATGGGTGCGGACAAGGCGGTGCACCTGTCCGACGAAGGTTTGCACGGATCCTGCGCGGTGCACACCGCCACAGCGCTGGCGAAGGTCATCGGCACGCTCGGTGATGTCGATCTCATCATTGCCGGTAACGTCGCTACTGACGGCACTGTGGGTGCCGTGCCGGCGATGGTCGCTGACCTGCTCGGCCTGCCGGATCTGACCCACGCCCGCAAGGTCACCATCGAGGGCACCACCGTGACCGTCGAGCGGGAGACCGACGACGCGATTACGGTTCTGCGGGCTGAGCTGCCGGCTGTGGTCAGCGTGAACGAGAAGATCAACGAGCCACGCTACCCGTCGTTCAAGGGGATCATGGCCGCGAAGAAGAAGCCAGTCGCGACGTTGTCGCTGGCCGATGTGGGCATCGAGTACCGCGATGTCGGACTGGCCAACGCCACCTCAACGGTGATCGAGTCCACGCCACGCCCGCCGCGACTGGCTGGACAGATCGTGATTGATGAGGGTGACGGTGCGGCCAAGCTGGTCGACTATCTCATCGGCCAGAAGCTGATCTGATCCCGCTACGCCAGCTATCTTGACAGTCCTGGAGGAGAGCGGAGGAGAACCTGTCATGGGAGAGGTCCTGGTCCTCGTCGAGCACTCCGGCGGCGAGGTCAAGAGAGTGACCAACGAACTGCTCACGGCGGCAGCGAGACTGGGTGAGCCGGCCGCTGTGGTGGTGGCCATGCCTGGTAGCGCCGGCAAGCTCAGAGATCGACTAGCGGCCTACGGCGCAGCCAAGATCTACATTGCCGAGTCCGAGGAAGTGGATCAGTACCTTACCGCTCCTGCCGTCGGCGTGCTGGCGGCACTGGTGGCCTCGGTCCGGCCGGTCGCGGTTCTCCTTGCCGCCACTGCGGACGGCAAGGAGATCGCCGGCAAGCTTGCTGTGCGCACCAGATCTGGCCTGCTCTCCGAGGTCGTCGAGCTGGACGACGACGGCACCGCCACGCACTCGGTATTCGGCGGTTCTTACCTTGTCAAGTCTCGGGCCACCACGCCGGTCGCAGTGATCACTGTTCGAGCTGGCGCGATTGAACCGCGCCAGGCGCCGGGTGCGGCCGTCGAGCAGGCCGCCACGATTCCCGCGGTGAGCGTGCCGAGGGTGGCGAAGATCATTGAGCGCCGGCCCATCGAGAGCGGTGACCGGCCCGAGCTCACTGAGGCCAGTGTGGTGGTCTCTGGTGGTCGTGGCGTTGGCTCGGCGGAGAGCTTTAGGGTGGTCGAGAAACTCGCCGATTCGCTCGGCGCCGCCGTCGGGGCCTCCCGAGCGGCGGTCGACTCCGGCTACTACCCGCCTCAGTTCCAAGTCGGGCAGACCGGCAAAACCGTCTCTCCGCAGTTGTACGTCGCGCTCGGCATCTCCGGTGCTATCCAGCACCGTGCTGGGATGCAGACGTCCACCACCATCGTCGCGGTCAACAAAGATTCCGAGGCGCCGATCTTTGAGATCGCTGATTTTGGTGTGGTGGGCGATCTGTTCACCGTTGTCCCGCAACTCACCGATGCTGTCATCACACGCAAGGGCACCTGATGCAGCCCACTGGCTGTTGACCGTCGGGGCCGGGAGTGCCGTTAGGCTAGTGTCTCAATGACGTACCTTGATCACGCGGCAACGACGCCGATGCTGCCGGAGGCGGTGGCGGCGATGAGTCAGGCACTGTCCACGTTGGGCAATGCCTCGTCGCTGCATGGCTCGGGCCGCCGGGCTCGTCGCACTGTTGAGGAATGCCGGGAAAGCATTGCCGAGGCGCTGGGCGCGCGCCCGTCGGAGGTGGTGTTCACCGGAGGCGGCACGGAGGGCGACAACCTCGCTGTCAAGGGCCTGTTCTGGCAGCGACGTGCCGCTGACCCGCGCCGCACCCGGGTGCTCGCCTCCACCGTCGAGCATCACGCGGTGCTCGATGCAGTGTCCTGGTTGGCTGATCACGAGGGTGCGCAGGTGGGATGGCTCGAGGTGGACAGCGAGGGCCGGGTGCACCCCGAGACCCTGCGCGCCGCGCTGGCCCGCGACCCGGACTCCGTGGCTCTGGTGAGCGTGATGTGGGCGAACAACGAAGTGGGCACCGTGGCGCCGGTGCGTGAGCTGGCCGAGATCGCCGCCGGGTACGGAGTGCCGCTGCACACCGACGCGGTCCAGGCGGTGGGCCAGCTCCCGGTGCACTTTGGCCGGTCTGGTGCCGCGGCGCTCACTCTGACCGGGCATAAGCTGGGCGGCTCTTACGGAGCTGGGGTGTTGCTGCTAGGCCGGGAGGTCGCGGCCACCCCGCTGCTACACGGCGGCGGTCAGGAGCGTGATGTGCGTTCTGGCACGCTGGACGTCCCGGCGATTGTCGGGCTGGCCACCGCGCTCCGCCATGCCGTGGCGTCGCAGCCGCAGACCACGGTCGAGCTCGAGCGGCTGCGAGACGAGCTCGCGGACGGGATCCTGGCCAAGGTGCCCGATGCGGTGCTCAACGGGGATCCGGGCCAGCGAGTGATCGACGGCGGTCCCTCGCGGTTGCCGGGTAACGCCCATGTGACCTTCCCTGGCTGTGAGGGCGACTCGCTGCTGATGTTGCTCGATGCCCGGGGCATCGAGTGCTCCACGGGCGCGGCGTGCACCGCTGGCGTGGCGCAACCCTCCCACGTGCTGCTGGCGATGGGTGCCGCGCCGGCTGCGGCTCGCGGCTCGCTGCGCTTCTCGCTTGGGCGCACCTCGACGGTCGAGGATGTGGCTGAGGTGCTCGATGCCATCGAGCCGGTGGTCGCCCGGGCTCGGGGCGCGGGAATGCGACGGGCGGCGGCGTCGTGAGGATTCTGGCCGCGATGAGTGGTGGGGTGGACTCCTCGGTAGCGGCTGCCCGCGCGGTGGACGCCGGGCACGAGGTGGTCGGGGTGCATCTGGCGCTGTCAGCCCAGCCCGGCACGCTGCGTACCGGCGCCCGAGGGTGCTGCACGAAAGAAGACGCCGCCGACGCGCGGCGGGTCGCCGACGTGATCGACATCCCGTTTTACGTCTGGGATTTCGCGCGGCAGTTCACCGCTGAGGTGGTCGATGACTTCGTCGCGGAGTTCGCCGCCGGGCGCACCCCCAACCCGTGCCTGCGGTGCAATGAGCGGATCAAGTTCACCGCGCTGCTGGACCGGGCGCATGATCTCGGCTTCGACGCGGTCTGCACAGGTCATTACGCGCGCCTGGAGGACGGCGTGTTGCGCCGGGCCGTGGACGCTGGGAAGGACCAGTCCTACGTGCTCGCCGGACTCACCGCCGACCAGCTGGCGCATGCGCTGTTCCCGGTCGGCGACACCGCCAAGACCGAGATCCGTCTCGAGGCGATTCGACGCGGCCTGGCCGTCGCGGACAAGCCGGACAGCTATGACATCTGCTTCATTCCCTCGGGCGACACCCGGGCCTTCCTGGATGAGCGGCTGGGGTCCCGACCTGGGGAGCTGGTCGATGCGGAGACCGGTGAGGTCCTGGGAGGTCATCACGGGGTGCACGGCTTCACGGTCGGCCAGCGCCGAGGGTTGGGGCTGCGGCGCCCGGCACCCGATGGTCGCCCTCGGTTCGTCCTGGAGCTCCAGGCGGCCACCGGGACCGTGCGGGTAGGACCAGCGCAACGCCTGGACGTTGACGTGATCGAGGCCAATCGTCCGGTGTGGGCGGCGGGTGCGCCCGAGGGCACCCTCGAGTGCGTCGCGCAGGTCCGAGCGCACGGCGGGTGCGCCAGCGCCGTGGCGCAGGCCGTCAACGAGGGCATGCTGGTGGCGCTGCGGGAGCCGCTGCGTGGAGTGGCGCTTGGCCAGGCCGTCGCCCTCTACCGCCCCGACCCCGACGGCGATGTCGTCCTCGGCAGCGCCACCATCACCGCCACCCGATAGCTTCTCCTCCCGACAACACCCGGAGGGGGCGGAGCGGGGAGTTGGACTCAGGCGCCGCCGCCGTTGGAGCTGCCGCCGGGGCCCCCGATTCCATTACCGCTGCCAGAGCCAATTGGTATGCCGAGGATACTGCCACCGAGGGTGCCTACGCCGTCGACGCCGGGGGCGCCGACGCCGCTGTCGCCTTGAGCGAACATGGACAGGACGGTGCGGGCTGGCAGCAGTTCCACCTGTTGACCGTCGAACTCGGCACAGTTCAGTGCGTCAGACATCGAATCCCCCTAGAGTGAAGTGGCCCGGTGGCTCCGGGCGCGGAAGGCGCCTCATCGGCGACAGCGCCGACTCGGCATCACATACGGTGCCGGGCAGCGATGCCCGGTGGCAATTGGTAGTCGCACGTAACCGCCCCAGAGCTGCTACCTATGCCCTGGTAGACAGTGCCGGTGACTGACCTACGACCCTGGCCTGCTGGTAGCGCCACCGGTATCGGATCGATGCCCGGCACCGACGCCCTCGAAGCCGCTCGCACCGTGATCGGCGAGCTGCCTGCGCTGCCGCACCTGCCCGAGCTGCCCGACCGGGGCGTGGGTGCCGACATGATCGGCCGCACCTCGGCGCTGCTCGTCGATCTCGCCGTCGAGCTGGTGCCCTCCGGGTACCGGGTCACCGCCCGGGCCGGCCGTGACCACCGTCGTGGCGTCGACCTGCTGCGGAGTGACCTGGACGCGCTCGAGGAAGCGGTGGGCTCCGCTGGAGCCCGACCGGAGGTGATCAAGCTGCAGGCCGCCGGGCCGTGGACGCTGGCCGCCGCGGTGGAGCTGCACAGCGGGCACAAGGTGCTGACCGACCCCGGCGCGTTGCGCGAGTTCGCGGCGTCGCTGGCCGAGGGGCTGCGGGTACACGCGGCGGAGGTGTCCCGCCGGTTTGGGGTGAAGGCCGTCGTGCAGCTTGACGAACCGGGCCTGCCAGCGGTGCTCGCCGGCAGCGTGCCCACCCCATCGGGGTTCGGCACCGTGCCTGCGGTACCCGAGAGCGTGGCCCTCGAGCTACTCCACAGCGTGGTCGAGGCGTTGCCGGCACCGCGGATCGTGCACTGTTGCGCGCCGCGGCCACCAGTGGCGCTGCTGCGCGGCGCTGGGGCCGACGTGGTGGCCCTCGATGCCGAACTACTCCTCGGCGCACCGAGGGCCACCGTCGACGCTCTCGGTGCGGGATGGGACTCTGGGATGTCGGTGCTGCTCGGGCTGGTGCCGGCGGTGGAGGCCCCAGGAGAGATCTCGGGGGAGGCCAGGGGTCCGCTTACTCTCGCCGATCTGGCCCGGCCCGCGTGGGATCTGGTGAACCGGCTTGGTTTCGACCGTGCCGTGCTTGCCGAACGCTGCCTGCCCACCCCATCCTGCGGCCTGGCCGGCGCCACCCCAGCCTGGGCTCGTCGAGCGCTCACCCTGGCCCGAGAGCTGGGACAAGCTTTCGTCGATCCGCCCGACTCGTGGTCGTCGTGACAATCGCGGTGTCTCTCGCATCGGTCGAGCCGTCCGACAAGGCGGCTATCCGGCAGTAGTACGAGCTGCGCTGCTCGGTGGTGCGTGCGGATTGGCCAGATTACCCGCCGCCATGCTGGATCTACGAGTTCGGCAGCTTTGCGCACCCGTGGCCTGGTGAGGTCGAGACCGTATGGCTGGCTCAGGTAGCTGGCTCGGTGGTAGGCGGTTGCCTGCTCAACCTCCCGATGCTGGAAAACCAGCACAACGCCCACGGTGCGATCCTGGTGGCGCCCGAGCATCGGCGGCGCGGCATCGGTCGGGCGTTGCTCGCCCACCTGCGAGCCGAAGCCACTCGGGCGGGCCGGATCCGGCTTGTCGTCGCGGTCGAGCAGCCGCTGGACCCTGCCGCGCCCGACCCGGCAGGGCAATTCGCGGTGGCCTCCGGTGCGGTGCTGGCCCTGGCCTCGACCCGACGGCAACTCGACGTTGCCTCGGTGGACCCGGCTGCGCTCGCCCGGCTCGACGCGCAGGCGCGGGTGACGTCACGAGGCTACTCGCTGGTCCAGTGGGTGGGTGGGACACCGCAGCGGTGGCTCGACGACATGGCCTATCTCATGGGGCGAATGTCCACCGATGCGCCGCTGGATGACCTGCAGCAGGACGAGGAGGTCTACGACGCGGCGCGGATCCAGGCCCGCGACGCCAGCCGCCTGGCCTGCGGACTGCACATGGTCACCACCGGGGCGGTGGACAACGCGGGGCGGCTGGTCGCCTTCACCCAGATCGTCGGCTACGCCACATCGCGCTGGTTCGCCGCCCAAGAGGACACGATCGTCGTGCCGGAGCATCGCGGCCACCGGCTGGGCACGCTGGTTAAGGTGGCTAATCTCAACCTTGCCCGAGCCCAGCGCCCTGAGCTGCGCGTCATCGACACCTGCAACGCTGACTCCAATCCTTACATGATCAGGATCAACGCGGCGATGGGGTTCCGGCCGCACCATCGTAGCGGCGAGTGGCAGCTCGATGGGTGAAACACCCGGATTACAGCCGATCTGACGAATGTCGCGTACTGGCGGCGGCGCCGGAAGGTGATAACGTTGCACCAGGTTGTGGTCGTGTAGTTCCCCGATCGTTGTGAAGCGTCCGTGGAATGTCTGACTACGGGCTTCGCGCACCCGTCGGGGATACCTCCCAGCGGGTTCGCGCGGTCCGCGCAACCGCGGGTCGGCACGGTGCCGGCTCAAGCATCAGATTCCACAGGGAGAGCACATGCAACAGGGCACGGTGAAGTGGTTCAACGCTGAAAAGGGCTTCGGTTTCATCTCCGTCGATGGTGGTGGCCCCGACGTGTTCGTCCACTTCTCTGCCATCAAGGGTGACGGCTACCGCAGCCTGGACGAGAACCAGAAGGTGGAGTTCGAGTCGAGCCAGGGGCCCAAGGGTCCGCAAGCTGACTCGGTTACCCCGATCCACTAGAGCGTGTCACCTGCGGCCCCGCACCAGCCCTGGTGCGGGGCCGCGCGCTGTGCGCTTACTGTCGGTGTGCGGAGCTAGTCTCCCTGGTGTGGCTACCGAACTGCCTGGCGAGATCCGATCTGAGTACGGCGAGCTCGTCGACACCGTGCGCGGGCACCAGTTCCGTTATTACGTGCTAGACGCCCCCACCGTCTCCGACGCCGAGTTCGACCGGCAGTTCCGACGGCTGCAGGAGCTGGAGGAGCGCTGGCCGGCGCTGCTGACGCCGGACTCGCCGACCCAACTGGTCGGCGGCGGTTTCAGCACCGAGTTCCGCGCCTATGACCACCTTGAGCGGATGCTCAGCCTCGACAATGCCTTCGACACCGAAGCGCTGCGTGCCTGGGCCGATCGGGTCGCCCGCGAAGTAGGCGATGAGGTGCACTACCTGGCTGAGCTGAAGATCGACGGGCTGGCGGTGAACCTGCGCTACGAGAACGGGCGCCTGGTCCGCGGCCTGACTCGCGGCGATGGGCGCACCGGCGAGGACGTCACGCTCAACTTGCGCACCCTGCGTGACATCCCGGACCGGCTGCATGGCTGCGCCGAGTACCCGGTGCCCGAGCTGCTCGAGGTGCGCGGCGAGGTGTTCTTCCGTCTCGCCGACTTCGCTGAGCTCAACGCCGCACTCGTTGAGGCGGGCAAGCCGCCCTTCGCCAACCCTCGCAACTCGGCGGCCGGCTCGCTGCGGCAGAAGGATCCTCGGGTGACCGCGAATCGCCCGCTACGGATGCTCTGTCACGGCCTGGGTCGCCGGCGCGGGTTCGAGCCGGACCTCCAGTCGCAGTCCTACCAGGCGCTGGCGGTCTGGGGATTGCCGGTCTCCGAGCACACCCGACTGCTGTCCACGATTGAGGAGCTGATCGAGCACATCGCCTACTGGGGTGAACACCGCCACGACGTGGAGCACGAGATCGACGGTGTGGTGGTGAAGATCGATGAAGTAGTGGCGCAGCGCAGGCTGGGCTCGACCTCGCGGGCGCCGCGCTGGGCGATCGCCGTCAAGTACCCGCCCGAGGAGGCCACCACCAGATTGGTGGACATCCGGGTCAACGTCGGGCGTACGGGACGGGTCACCCCGTTCGCGTTCATGGAGCCGGTCACCGTTGCGGGGTCAACGGTGTCGTTGGCGACGCTGCACAATGCCGACGAGGTACGCCGTAAGGGGGTGCTGATCGGGGACACCGTGACGATCCGCAAGGCCGGCGACGTCATCCCCGAGGTACTCGGCCCCGTGGTGAATCTGCGCAGTGGCGACGAGCGTGAGTTCGTCATGCCTACCCAGTGCCCGGAGTGCGGCACGCCCTTGCGTCGCGAGCGGGAAAGCGACGTGGACATCCGCTGCCCCAACGCCCGTTCCTGCCCCGCCCAGCTCCGGGAGCGGATCTTCCACATGGCCGGGCGCGGCGCCTTCGACATTGAGATGCTCGGTTACGAGGCTGCGGTGGCGTTGCTGGCCGCTGGTGTGGTGCACGACGAGGGGGATCTGTTCGCCCTTGATGAGCGCAAGCTACTGGCGGTGGATCTGTTTCGCACCAAGGCCGGTGAACTGTCGGCCAATGGGCGCAAGCTACTGGCCAACCTGGACGCCGCGAAGGATCGCCCACTGTGGCGGGTGCTGGTGGCGCTGTCGATCCGGCACGTTGGGCCCACCGCGGCGCAGGCGCTGGCCCGGGAGTTCCGCACCTTGCAGGCCCTGGAGTCCGCTGCGGCTGACGAGCAGGCGCTGGCCGCTGTCGACGGCGTCGGCCCGGCGATCGCCGCGGCCGTGCGTGAGTGGTTCGAGGTGGGCTGGCACCGTGTGGTGGTGGCCAAGTGGCGCGCCGCGGGAGTGCGGCTGGCCGAGTTGGTTGACGACTCGGTGGTGCGCCACCTCGAGGGGTTGTCGATCGTGGTCACCGGCTCGCTGGAGGGTTTCTCCCGGGACGAGGCCGCCGAAGCGATCGCCGAGCGGGGAGGCAGGGCGGCCGGATCGGTGTCCCGCAAGACCGCCTTCGTCGTCGTCGGGCAGGCGCCTGGCACCAAGTACGACAAGGCCGTGGCACTCAAGGTACCGGTGCTCGACGAGAGTGGGTTCCGGATCCTGCTCAGCGACGGACCCGACGCCGCCCGTGCCGTAGCGGTATCACCGGGTGAGGAGGAGAGCGCGGGATGAGACCCACGCGGGTTGCCGCGCGCAATTGCCGTCGCCACTCAGTCGTGGCACGTTGGACTCTACTCAACTGATGTGTGTTCAATCGATGTGCGGGCAGGCTCGTACCCGTAACAGTCATTGGTGAGAGACTCAACGCCACCGGATGGTGAGGACTCCCGTGACCACATCATCTCGCACAAAGACGGACGTCCTTGTTGTAGGCGCTGGCCCGAGCGGCTTGACTATGGCACTGCAGCTGGCCCGATACGGAGTTCGGGTGCGTGTCGTGGACCGTAAGTCCGGTCCGGTCGAGCAGGCCAGGGCGACCATCGTGCATGCACGCACGTTGGAATACCTCGACCGGCTTGGCCTGGCGGACCATGCGATGGAGCGGGGTGTGCCAATTACCCGTGTCGAGATACACGAGAAGAGCCGCGTCTCGGCGCACCTGCCACTGGCTGATCCTGGCATCGAGGGTCGAACACGTTTCCCGTGTGCGCTCTCGCTAAAACAGTCCGAGACTGAACGAATTCTGGTGGCGGCGCTCGCCGAGTACGGCGTAACGGTCGAGTGGGGCGGTTCGGTCGAGAGCGTGGCGGACAACAGTCAGGAAGTCAGCGTAACAGTCCGACGTGCTGGCCAGCGTGACACGATCACAGCTCGCCGGGTGGTGGCCGCCGACGGTGCCAGCAGCACGGTACGCCGCTGCCTTGACATCGCCTTCACCGGCATCACCTACCCGCAAACCGGGCTGTTGGCCGACGTGGCTCTTAACGTAGATCTGCCACCGAACCGACTCCGGTTGGTCCTCACCCGCGGCGGCTTTGTCGGGATTCTGCCGATTGGCGGGAGTAGCTACCGGCTATTCGGCGCTGTTCCACCGGGTTTCACCACGTCGACGATGCAATCAGAGATCTCGCACGACGCCTACGCGGACCTTGCCACGGACGAGCTGCAACGCTGGTTCGACGACTATTTCCAGGTCGACGGCGAACTCGGTGAGGTCAACTGGGCGTCGCTGTTTCGATTCCACAGCCGCATCGCGGACCGGTTCAGCTCAGGAAACGTGTTCCTTGTCGGCGACGCCGCGCACATCCACAATCCGGCCGGTGGCCAGGGCCTGAACCTGGGCGTCGGAGACGCGATGAATCTGGCCTGGAAACTCGCTCTCGTCGCCCGCGGCGAGGCGAAGGCAGATCTGCTCGAAAGCTATGAGGCTGAACGACGCTCCATCGCACAGACGATCACGCGAAACACTGATCGCGGGTTCACGCTGGAGACCCTCAGCAGCCCAGTAGCGATGTGGATGCGTATGCACCTCGCCACCAGGCTGATCGGTCCGTTGACTCGCCTTCCGCAGGTACGCCGGATCATCTTCCGGATGATGTCCCAGACGTGGATTGGCTACCGCGGCAGCCCCGCAGTCGCCAGTACACGGGCAGCCGGTGGTGGCCTGCGTCCTGGTGATCGTGCGCCACATGCGCCATTGGTCGCCACACCTGGCGGTATTCTCGCTGTCACGCACCACGATGGATACCACCTGCTGGTATTCGAGGGACTCTCCCTCACCGGAGGCCTCGGTGACCTCGGCGCGATCGGCGCCGACCTCCGGGACCGGTACCTGTCGCTGGTGAGTGTCCACGTCATTGCGCGGTGCGAGACGGCGGCCCACAAGATCTACGCCGCACATCACACCCGCTTGGTGCTGATCCGCCCAGACGGGCACATCGCGTTGGTCAGCGAACCGGCCAGACTAAGCGCTATCGTCCCGCTCACTACCCACCTCGACGGAATCCTGCTCCTCCGGCCGCACGCACCTGAATCCAATGCGGTGTCTCGTCACACAACTTCCTGATGGCGATCAGTCATCCACCTGCGGGTTCGCCATCAGGGGAATCCGCACGCGCTCTGGCCGGAGCCCGACGCCGATCCACCGGCTGAAGAGCTTGTGGAGGATCGGAATTCGCCGGAACACCTTCTCCGGATGAGGACCCGTCATCTGATCACCGCATAGAACCCGCCGGACGGTGACGCGCTGGACGAGACATTGGACCTCTTGGGCCAGCACCGTCGCCAACCAACGGCGGCGCTGCACGGCCGCTAGCTCCCGGTTGTCCACCGGTCGGCCCACGCGTTGCCATTCGAGCAGTGGCGTGTACAAGCGGTTCGCTGCGGCAACCGCATCTTGCACGGCCAAAGCAACACCGAAGCCTCCGATGGGAGACATGGCGTGAGCGGCATCGCCGATGAGCAGCAGGCCTGGCGCGTGCCATCGACGGAGTCTGTCGACGCGCACTTCTAGCAGGTGCACGTCGTCCAGACTGGTGATCTCGTCTGTCCGGTCGGCAAGGAACGGTACGATCGCACCTAGGTCGTCGCGGAGAGCTCGGATTCCCTCCGCCTTCAACCTGTCGTACCCGCCCTTCTCGGTTTCGTACGACATCTGCCAGTAGGTGTTCCGGTCAATGATATTGAAAATCCGCCCATTGCCGATCCTGGTGCTCAGGCCTTCGTCAGGATCGGTGTCGCGCCGAGAGATCCGGAACATCATCACGTCCATCGGAATTCCTAGGTCGCGTGGGTGCATGCCAGCAGCCTGACGTAATATCGAGTTCCTGCCGTCCGTGGCAACCACGAGGGCGGCTCGTACCCTTTGTGACCCGTTTGCCGTGCGCACTCGAACTCCGACGGTGCGGCCGTTCTCCTGGATCAGTTCGGTAGCCTCCGCCCGCATCAGAAGGCGGAAGTCTGGATAACACGCCGCCTCGGCCGTAAGAAGATTGAGAAAATCCCACTGCGGCAGGAACGCGACGTAGGGAAATCGAACCTTGATTTTTCGAAAATCCGCAACCTCTACGCGAACCCCGTCCTGCACAAAACCGAAAGTTTGGACCTTTCGATGGGGCAACTCGTGGAATTTTTGGCACAACCCGACTTGGTCGAGAATTTCCAGGGTATACGGATGAACGGTGTCGCCGCGGAAGTCGCGAAGAAAATCTCCGTGTTTTTCGAGCAGAACCACGCTGATTCCGGCGCGTGCGAGCAGCAGTCCCAGTGTTGCTCCGGCAGGTCCTGCGCCAACGATGCACACACTCGTCGCGATTGTTGCCGATTCCATGAGCTCTCCTGGCTGCTCTCATGTCGTAAATCCGTTGTTAGTATTCTTCTTTCGCGCGCCATGAGGCCGCGAAGATTCCAAATCCGAGTAGGTCGCCCTCCGCTATGGTTACACCGGGTAACGCGGCCGAACACTCGCGGAAAAAATCCTCGCGAGTCGACGGAACACTGGTCTCACTGATCTCGAGCAACGTCGGACTCAGCACGAACTGCAGTGCGGCGGTGACGTCTTCCAGGTCGCCGGTCGTTTCCCATGCGGCTCGCGCCGTGCGAAACGCGAAGTCTACTTGCCAATCCCGACTTCCCCACCCGGGATGCCACATTGTTTCCACCATTAACAGCGTCCCGCCCTTCGCGACCAAACGCCGGAGGTGGCCAAGTACGAGCTCGGGTGGTCCGACGTGCATGATGCAACTGAGGACGAGCACAAGGTCGAAACGACCGTCGTGCTCCGGCGTCAGACTCAGCACGTCACGGGTCTGGTAATGAATGTTGGGCCGTAACCGATCCCGCTCGGCGATCTCGATCATCGCAGGTGCCGCGTCGACACCTACTACGTCGTCATAACGATCAGCCAGCATGACAGTGTATCGACCTGCGCCACAGCCGACATCAAGTGCACGGTGACCAGACCCTAGATGCTCACTCAGCCAGTGATTTACCGGGAGCTCCAGTGCATCCAGGCCTCGTGTGAACCGGTCGTACAGGACGGCGCGATCGTTGAAGAACTGCACGGTATCCCGTGGTGGACGTGCTGTCGTACCGCCTGTCTCATCCGTCGTAGTCGGCACCGGAACCCCCGTTCGGCGGGACGCAATATGGTGGAGTATCGCATGTCACTCATCAGTCGGTCGAGTAGGTGCCGTTGACGTCCACTCAAGAACTACTCATTTACGCGGGCTGCCGCGCGCAATTGCTGCCGTCGCGCGACGACCCAATCGCCTATTTGATCCCAATGACCATCGATTCGGGCCCTATGAGGTGCTCGACGTAGCTGTCGCGGAAGCCAGCCTCCTGCATCCAGGCACGACAATCGGCGCCCGTGTACTCAAATCCCCCTGACGTCGTGATCCGCAGGTTGAGGCTCGACAGCAGGTTGAACGTGTTGCTGCGCCGCTCGTCGTCGATGATCGGGTCGTAGACGATCAATACACCGTCCGTGGGCAGCGCCTCGTAGGCCTTGTGCAGCAGCAACCGCTTTTCGTAGAGGTCCCAGTCGTGTAAAATGCGCCCCATCACGAGTACGTCCGCCTGGGGTAGTGGGTCGGTGAAGAAGTCGCCGGCGGTGAAACTCAGCCGCTCGTCGAGTCCGAAGCGGGCGACGTAGGTAGTGAAGATCGGCCCGAGTGCGG
>JBATXM010000284.1:0-32821 GCA_049673305.1 Pseudonocardiaceae bacterium
ACCACCAAGTCCGCACAATCAGCCGTCCGCTCCCCACGTCCGCACGCCCATCGGTCCGCCTGTCAACAACGCCCTCTACCTGCGACAATGACACCCAGAGAACAGATCTAGCCCTGTAGTACTAGCCCAAGGCGCCGGCCCCTATCCCCTGCTCATTGAGGGTGTTTGCGATGTGTTCAAAGGTGTCCCCTTCGGGCGGACCCTGCGCGGGGACCCGATCATGGCGCCGTTGATGGAACGCAACACCATCACCGGGGGGATGCCCGGGCAAGGCAAGTCCTCCGCCGCCCGGGTCCTCATGCTCGGCGCCGCCCTGGACCCCACCGCCGAGCTACGGATCTGGGTCCCGGACTCCAACTTCGACTTCGAAGCGTTCAAACGCCGCTGCACCCGCTACGTCATGGGCGCCGAACCCGAAAAGATCACCGAAATCCTCCAAGACCTCCAAGACCTCCATGAAGAGGTCCAAGCCCGAGGCGAGCTGCTCGTCAAATACGAAACCCCCGCCGTCACCCGAGAGCTAGCCAGCCGCGACATCGGCCTACACCCACTGTTCTGCCTGCTCGAAGAAGCCCACGTCGCGATCCAGGACCCCACCCACGGCCCGGAGATCGCCCAGCTCCTGGTCAACATCGTCCGCCTCGGGCGCAAACGCGGCATCCATGTGATCGTGTCCACCCAAGCCCCGACCAAAGACAGCATGCCCCGCGACGTCACCCGCAACTGCTCCAACGGCATCGCCTTCGCAGTCGGCGACCACGTCGCCAACGACGCCCTGCTCGGTCAAGGCGCCTACGCCGCCGGGCACCGCGCCACCGAGCTGATCCCGGGCACCGACATGGGCACCGCCGTGGTCAAGGGCTTCACCGGACAACGCTCGGAGATGATCCAGGCCCACTTCACCAGCATCGCCAAAGGCAACGACCAGGTCACCTCGATCATCGACAGGTCCCTGGCCGCCATCGCGCAACGCGGGGACCCGCTGCCTGGTGAGCGGTCGGCCACGCTGACGATCGAGGCCCCCCGAGACCTCCTTGAGGACCTTGATGAGGTTCTGGACACCACCCCGATCCCGGCCGCTGACATCCCCCCACTGCTGGCCCGCCTCGCCCCGGGGTGGGCACCGTATCGGCGGATGACCGGCAAATCCCTGCGCGCCGCCCTGGACGAGCTCGGGGTGAAAGTGCCCTCCACCGGCAACCGCTACCCCGTCGATCCGCTCACCGTCCGTCACACCCTCGCCCAACGGTCCACCGCCGACCTCGACGACACCGACCCCAGTTAGCTCAGGCCACCACCAGCGAAACACCCCAGATCCGAGGGCTTTCCCAGCCTTCCGCGCCTGGTCTCACTCGGTTAACTGACCTAACTCCCCGCAGTTCACACCTCCTACCAGGACAGCTAACCCCGAGAGTGAGAAACCTAACTCGCTCCCAGGGACCTAACCCCCAGGCTCACTCCACACCCATGCCCACACTCAACTACCCACAGTCACCATCGAGGTATCGAGTGGGGTGAACCCGCTCACCGATCCTGCCCCCACCCACATCGGAAAGGACCCACCCATGACCACCCCCGGCGCCCTGACCCGCGAAACGGTGCGCACCTCCCTGATCCAGCTGCTCAGCACCGACCAGCATCCAGGCGCGGCCACCCTGGCCGCCACCCCCCTCACCCTGGCCGCCATCGCGGACACCCGCCGCGACCTGGCCGCGCTACACGGTCGCCACAACCCCGCCGCCCACCACACCCACGACAGCGACCGCCACGCCGCGCTCAGCGCCGCGCTCGGCGACATCGCCAAAGCACTGCTCACCACCCACCACCACCGCCACACCGACCCCTGGCGGCTACGCGCCGGACTGACCGTGCTCGCCACCGTCGCCCTGGCCTGGCTCGACACCCTCCCCCACCCCGACCCCCAGGACGACAACCCCCACGAGTCCTACGAGGGGCCGGTAGCCGGGCACGACGACCCCGACTCCGACCCCGACGACACCTTCACCAGCGACGTCTTCGGCGACGAGAGCCCGTTCTAACCCCACCCCAGGCACGCCTGGCCCAGCGCGCGATCCCGCCCCAAGCCCGCCGCTGGGCCAGGCACCCCCATCCCCGTCCCTAGCCCATCCTGATGAAGGAGATCACCACCGTGGACACCACCACCACATCTCTGCGCGCGTGGGCGCTGCACCTCGCGCAACGAGGCTGGCACGTCTTCCCGATCACCCCCAGCGCCAAAAGACCCCCCGCTATCACCCGGTGGGAAACCCGGGCCAGCACCAACCCTGATCTGATCCACCACTGGTGGCGCCACACCCCCCACACGATCGGCATCGCCACCGGACCCTCCCGGCTGGTCGTCATCGACCTCGACACACCCCACCCCAACCAACCCACACCCGCGCGGTGGGCCAGTCTCGGGATCACCGCCGGCACGGGGGTGATTAAGGCGCTGGCACGGGCGCGGGGGGTCACCATCGCGCCGACCTACACCGTGTCCACGCCCTCGGGGGGCTGGCACCTGTACTACACCACCCCACCCGGGGTGGCGCTGCGCAACACCCACGACGTGATCGGCTGGAAGATCGACACCCGCGCGCACGGCGGGTACGTCATCGCGCCCGGATGCCCGGTCCCCCCGAGCGGGTATGAGCTTGTTGACGACCGGGATCCGGTCGAATTGCCGGCCTGGTTGCACCAGGCCCTGACTCCCACACCGCCCACGGAGCCCTCACCGCCCGCTGTGAGGGTCACGACCAACCCCACCGGCTACGTCGCCGCCGCGATCCGGGGTGAAACCCATCGGGTGCGCACCGCCCCACTAGGAGCGCACAACGCGGTGTTATGCCGCGCCGCCTACGCCCTCGGTCAGCTCGTCGGCGCCGGGCTCCTCGACCACGCCACCGCCCGGGCCGAGCTCACCATCGCCGCCCAGGTCCTCGTCACCGCTGCCTGCGACTGCACCCCGGCCGAGGTCGCCCGGGTCATCACCGCCGCACTGGCCGCCGGAGCGGCCAACCCGCGCCGTGCCACCCCCCGTACCAGCGACCGGAAAGCCGCATGACACCCGACCTGGACACCACCCTCACCGCGATCACCACCACCCTCGGCGAAAGCGAATGCCGGCAATGCCACCACCCCGTCGGTGAGTCACCCTCACCAGATTTCTGCTCCGAGGACTGCCAACACACCTGGCACCACCACCACACCGGCCCACTCCGGGCGTTGGACTGGCTGAGTCCACCCCCCGGGGTGAGCGCCCGGGCCGGTCACCAGGTGCTCGATGACGTGGCAGCGTTCATCACCCGGTTCTCCGCGTTCCCCACCGAACACTGCGCACCCACCCTCGCCCTGTGGTACGCCCACACCCACGCCAGCGACCAGTTCTACGTCACCCCCCGCCTGATCCTGGACTCCGCTGAACCGGGCTCCGGGAAAACCCGGGTCCTGGAAGTCGCCCAATACCTCGTCCGAGCCCCCGAAATGACCATCTCCGCCACCCCCGCCGCGCTCTTCCGCCTGGTATCCATGGGGCCAATCACGATCCTCTTCGATGAAGTCGACGTCATCTTCAACCCCAAAAACGGCGGGAACAACGAAGACCTTCGCGGATTGCTTAACGCTGGATACAAACGCTCAGCCACCATCGCCCGCTGCGTCGGCGACACCAAAACCATGAAAGTGGAACGATTCCCCGTCTACGCCCCCGCCGCCCTCGCCGGCATCGCTGGAGCCATGCCCGGGACCATCACCACCCGCGCCATCACCATCCACATGCGCCGACGCCGCGCTGATGAACCCGTCGAACCATTCTGGGAAAGGCAGGTCGCCCGCCAAGCACAACCCCTCCGAGAACAACTCGCCACCTGGATCACCTCCCTCGGCACCCGACTCGGCGA
Organism: Pseudonocardiaceae bacterium; assembly: GCA_049673305.1. Taxonomy (GTDB): domain Bacteria; phylum Actinomycetota; class Actinomycetes; order Mycobacteriales; family Pseudonocardiaceae. Next base: position 3,900 of record JBATXM010000284.1, read on the forward strand.
CACCCACCCCACCATGCCCGAAGGAGTCACCGACCGACCCGCCGAAATCTGGGAACCACTCATCGCCATCGCCGACATTGCGGGCGGCCACTGGCCCGACACCGCCCGCAACGCCTGCCGACACTTCACCCTCACCACCGGACCCCACATCACCTCACCCGGTATCCGCCTGCTCGCCGACCTCCGTGACCTGTTCACCCGCCACTGCACCGATCGGGTACCCACCACCACCATTCTCACCGAGCTCCTCAAGCTCGATGAGGCGCCCTGGGGTGACCTGAACGGCAAACCGATCGACGCCCGCCGCCTGTCCCGTGAACTCGCCAGGTACGGGGCGCGGCCGGTCACGTTCGAGACCACCGAGGGCAGCGCCAAAGGCTACGTCACCTACCCCACCACCGGATCACAAGCCCAAACCGGACTAGCCGACGCCTGGTCACGCTACCTACCCGCAACCATCGGTAATCCCGGTAAGAACGGTAAGCCCGCAGGTCAGAAGCTTACCGACGCTGACCAGCTTACCGACCCATCGGTAATCGCCGACCAGTCACCCACCCGCCGGCTTACCGATCCATCGGTAAGCACGGATCCCTCCGTAAGCCCGTGACCAGGCAACTTACCGAACTTACGGCTCTTACCGCAGTAATCGAGGGGGCATCATGACTTCCGACGAACGTACCGCCGAGATCGCCCACGTCCTCGCCCGGCTCACCGCGCTCGTGGCCGACCGGCCAACACCCGAGGTACCGACACCCCGCGTGATGCCTGAGCGCGTACTGCTAACGATCGAGGAAGCCGCTGAACGACTCGGGATCGGCCGAACCCTCATGTGCAAGCTTATTAGGACCGGCGATGTCGAGTCCGTGGTAATTGGCCGATTGCGTCGTATCCACATCGACGCGGTAAACGACTACGCCGACCGGCTCGTCGCAGCGCAGAACGTCGCTTAGGGGACTCCGCATCCATGGAAAAGAAGACTCGCAAGCCGAATGGCCGTTCGAGCGTCTACGAGGGCACTGATGGCTGCTGGCACGGGCGCGTCACGATGGGAGTCCGGGATGACGGCAAGCCCGACCGGCGCCACGTACGCGGTAAGTCCGAGGCCGAAGTCACGCGCAAGGTTCGAGACCTAGAGAAGCAGCGCGATAGCGGCCATGTGCGTAGAGCAGGTGGCTGGACTGTGAGCGCGTGGCTCACGCACTGGGTGGAAGAGATTGCGAGACCATCCGTGCGACCTACGACACTGGTCGGATACCGAGCGGCCGTGTACAAACACCTAATACCGCAGATCGGCGCTCACCGCTTGGATACACTCAAGCCGGAGCATTTAGAAAAACTGTATTCGCGTATGATCACGACTGGCAGCGCTCCCGGTACGGCACACCAGGCGCATCGCACCGTCAAGACCGCATTAAATGAGGCGGTCCGGCGCGGCCACATCACACGAAACCCCGTCCAACTGGCAAAGGCCCCCAGAGTGGAGGAAGAAGAAATCGAGCCCTTCACCGTCGAGGAAGCGAAACGCCTGCTAGCCGCAGCCGCTAACCGAAGGAACGGCGTCCGATTCGCGATTGCGCTGTCGCTTGGGCTTCGAAAAGGTGAGGCACTTGGGTTGAAGTGGCACCGCCTGGACCTTGATAGCGGACTGCTGCGTACGCCGAAACAGCTCCAGCGGCACAAGTGGGAGCACGGCTGCTCTGACCCGCACGCCTGCGGTGCCCAGTTCCACAAGACCAAACCGTGCCCGAAGGGCTGCCAGCGTCACACGAAGTGCCCACCGCCATGCCCACCGAACTGCACTCGGCACGCAAGTAGTTGTCCGCTGCGACGTGGCGGCGGATTAGTCGAGGTAGACGTGAAGTCGCGCGCTGGAAAGCGAACGGTGGGCATCCCCGGTCCGCTGCTCCGCGCGCTGCGCGAGCACAAGGAAGCCCAAGCCAAGGAACGTGAGTTCGCAGCGGAGCTGTGGCTGGAAGGTGGTTGGGTCTTCACCCAACCCAACGGCCGCCCAGTCGATCCGAGGGCCGACCACGACGAGTGGAAGGCACTGCTCAAGTCAGCTGGGGTACGTGACGCCCGGCTGCACGACGCGCGCCACACAGCAGCGACCATGCTCCTGGTGCTCGGTGTGCCCACCCGCGCCGTCATGGAACTCATGGGCTGGTCGCAGATATCGATGACGACGCGGTACCAGCACATCCCGCCGGAACTCGTCACAGGCATCGCACAGCAGGTCGAAACCCTGCTGTGGAATACCGAATGAGACCAAGACTGAGACCACAGAGGCCGCCGTCAACACGGCGGCCTCTGTTTTTGCTGCTCCGAGGGGTGGGCGCAGCAGGGTTCGAACCTGCGGCCTCTCGCTTGTAAGGCGAGCGCTCTTCCACTGAGCTATGCGCCCGACGCCTCCAAGGGGACCCTGGCGGCAGGGTTGTTCAGGATGGCAGCGCAGTCAGGGCCTGCTTCCAAGCGAACTGGTCACGAGCTTCATCAGGCCGCTTAATCTCGGCGAAGCGGATCACGCCGTGAGTATCCACCAGGAAGGTACCCCGGTTGGCGATGCCAGCCTTGTCGTGGAACACTCCGTAGTCCTGTGCGACCTTGCCGTGTGGCCAGAAGTCGGACAACAGGGGGAAATCGTAGCCTTTCTCCTGTGACCAGGCCTTCAGCGTGTACCCTGAGTCCACCGACACCGCCAGCACCTGCACATCGGAGTTCTGGAATTCCGCGAGGTCGTCGCGGAGCTGGCAGAGTTCACCGGTGCAGACGGGACTGAAGGCCAACGGATAGAACACCACGAGCACGTTTCGGTCACCGCGAAACTCCGACAGCGTCCATTGCTTATTGTTCTGATCCGTCAGGGTGAAGTCCGGCGCCTGGTCTCCGACCTGCAGCGGCATGTACTCAAGCCTTCCTCAACTCATCCTGACCTCGCGCCGGGTGGCGCGAGGTCTCACCAGCACAGTGCCCTGGTTCAGCGCTTGGACTTGGCCGTCTTCGGGGTGGCCAGCCTGGTGGCTGCCCAGTAGTCGCTCACGCTGATGTTGGACGTCTGCGCCAGACCGACCGTCGGGGCCGCCTCGGCGATGTCCGAGGGCTCGACATGACCGTCCCGGCCTGTCTTGGGCGTGAACACCCAGATCACACCATTATCTGCCAACGGCGCCCGGGCATCGACGAGGGTGTCCACGAGATCGCCGTCCTGGTCGCGCCACCACAGCAACACGACATCGACGACCTCGTCGAAGTCTTCGTCGACCAGGTCAGCACCGATCACCTCCTCGATCGCCGCGCGCACGTTGTCATCGACGTCCTCATCCCAGCCGAGCTCTTGCACGACCATGTCCGATTCGACCCCGAGCCTCTCAGCAACGCCAAGTTTGCCGGCGTCTCCCGCCGCAGCGGCGACCACGGTGTTCACCCCTCCACAACGTCAAGCCTGGCGGCAGCCGCCCGGCGATGTATTACTCGCTAGCGTCCCAGCGAACACTGCGGTACGGCTGGAGCGCAACTGCCAGCGGCGGGACACGCCGATCCGGCGTTGTCCAGACGGATTATCTGTGCATGACGGCGACACCGATCGCCAGGCCGACCAGGCATGGGGCACGATGGGCTTATGCAGCCGTAGGCAGCCGGCTCGAGGCTACCGCAGGCCGACGCACCACGACAGTTCGAGGCGAGGAGATCCCTTGGCCATGCAGAAAGCTCGCCCCCCCGCTCGGGTGCGGGTCATCCGTGACGGAGTGGCGGCACACCTGCCGGACATCGATCCGGACGAGACCGCCGAGTGGCTGGAAGCCTTCGACTCCGCAGTGCTGTCCGGGGGCAAGCAGCGGGCGCGGTACCTGATGCTCCGGCTGCTCGAACGGGCTCGTGAGACCGGCGTTGGCGTGCCCGCATTGACCAGCACGGACTACGTCAACACCATCCCCACCGAGAACGAGCCGTGGTTCCCCGGTGACGAGGACACCGAGCGACGCTACCGCGCCTGGATCCGGTGGAACGCGGCGATGATGGTGCATCGGGCGCAGCGGCCCGGGGTGGGCGTCGGCGGGCACATCTCCACCTACGCCTCCTCAGCCGCACTCTACGAGGTGGGCTTCAACCACTTCTTCCGGGGCAAGAGCCATCCCGGTGGCGGAGATCAGGTCTTCATTCAGGGCCACGCGTCTCCCGGTATCTACGCTCGGGCGTACCTGGAAGGCCGGCTGTCCGCAGCTCAACTCGATGGGTTCCGCCAAGAGTTCTCCCACGCTGGCCCGGGTGGCGGCCTGCCGTCCTACCCGCACCCGCGGTTGATGCCGGATTTCTGGGAGTTCCCCACTGTCTCGATGGGGCTGGGCCCGATCAACGCGATCTTCCAGGCCCGGCTCAACCGCTACCTGCAGGCTCGAGGCCTCAAGGACACCTCTGAGCAGCACGTGTGGGCCTTCCTCGGCGACGGGGAGATGGACGAGCCGGAGTCCCGAGGGCAGATCCAGGTGGCCGCCACCGAGGGGCTGGACAACCTCACCTTCGTGGTGAACTGCAACCTGCAACGCCTTGATGGTCCGGTCCGGGGCAACGGCAAGATCATCCAGGAGCTGGAGTCGTTCTTCCGCGGCGCCGGCTGGAATGTCATCAAGGTGATCTGGGGCCGCGAGTGGGATGGCTTGCTTTTCGCCGACCGGCAAGGTGCGCTGGTGAACTTGATGAACGTTACGGCCGATGGCGATTACCAGACCTACAAGGCCAACGACGGCGGCTACGTGCGGGAGCATTTCTTCGGGCGTGACCCGCGCACCAAGGAACTCGTCAAAGACCTGTCCGACGCCGACATCTGGAACCTCAAACGCGGTGGGCACGACTACCGCAAGGTTTACGCCGCTTACCAGGCTGCCATGCAGCACCACGGCCAGCCCACAATGATCTTGGCTAAGACCATCAAGGGCTACGGCCTGGGCTCACACTTCGAGGGCCGCAACTCGACCCACCAGATGAAAAAGCTCACTCTGGAGGACCTCAAGCACGTCCGCGACGCCCAGCGCATCCCCATCTCCGATGCGCAGCTCGAGGCGGATCCCACGCTGCCGCCGTACTACCACCCGGGGCCGGACGCGCCGGAGATCCAGTACATGTGCGAGCGTCGCCGGGCGCTCGGTGGGTTCCTCCCCGAGCGGCGGACCAAGTCCAAGGCCTTGGTGCTGCCCGGCGACAAGGTCTACGAGGTGCTGCGTCGCGGGTCGGGTAAGCAGGAGGTTGCCACCACGATGGCGTTCGTCCGCCAGCTCCGCGAACTGATCAAGGATCCTGAGATCGGGCCGCGATTCGTGCCGATCATCCCGGACGAGGCGCGCACGTTCGGGATGGATTCGATGTTCCCCACACAGAAGATCTACAACCCGCACGGTCAGCTCTACACCTCGGTGGACGCTGAGCTGATGCTGGCCTACCGGGAGAGTGAGCAAGGCCAGATCCTGCATGAGGGCATCAATGAGGCGGGCTCCACCGCGTCGTTCACCGCAGCGGGTACCTCCTACGCCACGCACAATGAGCCACTGATCCCGGTCTACGTGTTCTATTCGATGTTCGGTTTCCAGCGCACCGGCGATGGCCTGTGGGCGGCTGGTGACCAGATGACTCGCGGGTTTCTGCTCGGCGCGACCGCCGGGCGCACCACGTTGGTCGGCGAGGGCTTACAGCACAACGACGGGCATTCCCTGCTGCTCGCCGCGTCCAACCCCGCCGTGGTGGCCTACGACCCGGCGTGGGGTTTCGAGATCGCCCATATCGTCCGCGACGGGCTGCGCCGGATGTACGGCGAGGACGCTACCCGCGATCCGAACGTCTTCTACTACCTCACCATCTACAACGAGCCCTACCGCCAGCCGGCGGAGCCCGAGGGTCTCGACGTCGAGGCGCTGCTCCGCGGCTTGTACCGGTACGCACCGGCACCGGGCCCCGAGAAGCCCTCGGTGCAGCTGGCGGCCTCTGGAGTGGCGCTGCCGTGGGCATTACGGGCCCAGGAGATGCTGGCCCAGGAGTGGGGCGTGCAGGCCGACGTGTGGTCGGCGACATCATGGACGGAGCTGCGTCGCGAGGCTGTCGAGGTCGACCGGCACAACCTGTTGCATCCCGAGGCCGAGCCTCGGGTGCCGCACGTGACCCAGGCGTTGCGCGACGCAGCGGGCCCGCTGATCGCTGTGTCGGACTGGATGCGCGCGGTGCCCGACCTCATCCGTCCCTGGGTGCCCATCGACCTGATTACCCTCGGGACGGACGGATTCGGCTTTTCTGACACCCGCCCGGCGGCGCGGCGGCACTTCCTCATCGATGCCGAGTCGATCACGGTCGCCACGCTGGCCACGCTGGCCCGCCGCGGCGAAGTGGACCAGTCCGTCGTCATTGAGGCGGCGCGGCACTACCGCATCGACGACCCGAGGGCCGCCGGTCCGCAAATGTCCGATCCGGGGGTGGCCTAACGAAGCATGCGATGCTGGCCCCATGACCATCGAGGCGGGCACCCACCCGCTGCCGGCCAGTACGTTGCGCACGCTGGCACGAGCTTCCGGTGGGCTCGCGATGGCCAGCGTAGCCGAGATGGAACGGCGTTACCCATGGTTCCGGCGGCTGTCAGCCGACCAGCGAGCCGGGGTCTTGTTGGTCACCCAGGCCAGCGTGGCGAACTTCGTCGAGTGGCTAAAAGATCCACAATTGTCGATCAAACTGACCATCAACGCCTTCCGCACCGCCCCGCGTGATCTGACCCACTGGGTCAGCCTGCGCCAGACCGTCAAGCTGGTTCGGGTCGCCGCCTTGGTGTTCGAACAACAGCTGCCCGAGTTCGCCACTGACGACGCCGAGCGGGCCGTGCTGACCGAGGCCGTGCTGCGCTATAGCCGAGAGGTCGCCTTCGCCGCCGCCAGCGCTTACGCTGGTGCCGCTGAGGCCCGCGGCGCCTGGGACGCTCGGCTGGAAGCGTTGGTGGTGGACGGCATCATGCGCGGCGACGGTGAGGAGTCGCTGCTGTCCCGTGCGGCGGCGCTGGGTTTGGAACCAGCAGCCCCAGCGACGGTGCTCGTGGGCAATCCACCGCCGGATGAACCACCGGAGCTGCTTGCCGACATTCGAAGTGTCGCCGTTCGCACCGGGCGCGGGGTGCTCGTCGGTGTGCAGGGGTCCCGTCTGGTGCTGGTTGTCAACGGCAGCCTCGACCCACCGGAAGACCATCGATGGATGATCGAGGCTTTCGGTGCGGGTCCGGTAGTCATCGGGCCGACGGTCCCGTCGCTGGCTGAAGCGCACCGTAGCGCCGCCGACGCCTTATCCGGGCTACGCGCGGTGGCGGCTTGGCCAACGGCGCCGCGCCCGGTACCGGCCGCCGAGCTACTTCCCGAGCGCGCGTTGGCCGGGGACCCAGAAGCCGAACGCCTGCTGGTCGATCAAGTGATGCGTCCGCTGGCTGCGGCCAGCGGCGGGCTGGTCGAGACGCTCGACACATTCTTCGATACCGGCGGAGTACTGGAAGCCTGCGCTCGGCGGTTGTTCGTCCACCCCAACACGGTCCGCTACCGGTTGCGCCGGATCACCGACATCACCGGGCGAGTGCCTAGCGACCCACGGGACGGGCTCGTGCTGAGAGTAGGCCTGGCAGTCGGACGGTTGGCCCGTTCCCGCGGCCTGTGGTGACGAGGTGGAGACAAGAGGACGTTGGTCGAGAGGAGGTTTGTAGGTACTCGACAAAAATACGTCGGTGGACTTCGTGACCGACAGCATCACGGTCGCAGCCCGGTAGGGTGTTCAGTAGACGGAATGATCGCGCTGCTCGCACCCGGACAAGGTGCCCAGTCCCCCGGCATGCTGGCGCCCTGGCTGGCCCTGCAGGGTGCTCAAGAACGGGTCGCGATCTGGTCGGAGGCCACCGGACTGGATCTTCGCCGGCTCGGCACCACGGCGGACGCCGGGGAGATCAAGGACACTGCGGTGACCCAGCCACTGACCGTGGCGTTGTCGCTGCTCGCCGCCGAGGAATTGGTACGGCGGGTGACCCTGCCGACCGAGGCCCCCGTCGCCGGGCACTCGGTCGGTGAACTCACCGCCGCAGCCGTGGCCGGGGTGCTCACCGCCGACGAGGCCGTCGCGCTCGCGGCCGTCCGTGGCCAGGAAATGGCCACCGCGTGCGCGCTGGAGCCAACCGGGATGTCCGCGGTGCTCGGCGGTGACCCCGAGGACGTCACGGTGTTACTGACCCAGCTGGAGTTGGACGTGGCCAACCACAACGGCACCGGGCAGATCGTCGCCGCCGGCCGCATAGAGGCGTTGGCGGCATTGGCGGCGCTGGCGCGGCACCAACCGGCCCCAGCACGGGTGCTTCCGCTGCCCGTTGCCGGGGCGTTTCACACCAGGTTCATGGCTCCAGCCGAGCACGCACTGGCGCGGTACGCCGCCCAGCTCACCGCCAAGGACCCAGCGCGTCCGCTGCTGTCCAACGCCGACGGCGAAGTGGTGGCCGAGGGTGCGGAGATGCTGCGCCGGCTGGTCGCGCAGCTGACCAAGCCGGTCCGCTGGGACTCCTGCATGGCGACACTGCGCGCCTTAGCCGTCACCGTGACGGTTGAGCTTCCGCCCGCTGGTAAGCTGTCCGGCCTGGTCAGACGGGACTGCAAGGGCACTGTCACGCTGGCGCTGAAAGCACCCGAGGATCTCGACAAGGTCGCTGATCTGATCTGTGCCCACTCAGGAACCGACGATTCAGGAACACTGGCATGAGCCCCCGCCTCTGGCAGCTTGCCCCGACCGCTGGCGCGCGGATCCTCGGCTTGGGCAGCAGGCAACCCGAGCAGATTGTGACCAATGCCGACATCGCCGCCCGTGGAGTGCAGACCACCGACGAATGGATCCGCGCCCGGGTAGGCATCGTGGAGCGCCGCCTCGCCCGCAAGGACGAGTCAGTGGTGGACATGGCAGTCGATGCGGGCGCCAAGGCGCTCGCCGACGCCGGGCTGGCTCCTGCGGATATCGACGCGGTGCTGGTTGCGACCTGCACAATGCCCTCGCCCATACCCAACGCGGCCGGGCAGACCGCAGACCGGATCGGGATGCGCGGCACCCCCGCCTTCGACATCAACGCTGCCTGCGCTGGCTTCTGTTACGCGCTGGGCACCGCATCCGACATGATCCGCGCCGGCTCCGCGCGGCACGTGCTGGTGATCGGCGCGGAGAAGCTGTCTGACTGGGTAGACCCGATTGACCGCTCCACGTGCATTATCTTCGCCGACGGCGCGGGCGCGGCGGTGGTTGGACCCGTTCATCACGACGAGCAACCCGGGATCGGCCCGATTGCCGCTGGCAGCGCTGGTGAGCTGGTGGACACCATCGTGGTAGCTGACCGCAACTCCTTCATCCGCCAAGAGGGCCAGGAGGTGTACCGGTGGGCGATCACAAAGATCGCACCGGTGGCGCTGCGGGCGTTGGAGCTGGCCGGACTCGCTGCGGCGGACGTCGATGTGCTGGTGGCGCATCAGGCCAACTTGCGCATCGTGGAGGCCATCGCCAGGTGCATGCGGGCAGCCGGAGCCCGCGAGGACATGGTGGTGGCCGACGATATCGTCCGCTCGGGCAACACCTCTTCGGCGTCGATACCACTCGCGCTAGACCACATGCGAGCCGAAGGTCGAGTCCGTTCCGGGGACCTCGCTCTGCTGATCGGGTTCGGCGCCGGACTGTCCTATGCGGGCCAGGCGGTGCTCCTGCCGTGAAGGGTGCTGCCCTGAACCCATGCTCCGCATCAGGAGAATACATCGCAGTGCGGGGCTATCGGCCCCGATCACCGGTGACCGACAGAAAGGACATATGCCAGTGACGAACGAGGAGATCCTCAAGGGCCTCGCCACGATTGTGCATGAGGTGGCGGGCATCGAGGAGAGCGAGATCACTCCGGAAAAGTCCTTCTTGGACGAGCTGGACATCGACTCGCTGTCCATGGTGGAGATCGCCGTGCAGGTGGAAGACCATTTCGGCGTCAAGGTGCCTGACGATGTGCTGGCCAACCTCAAGACCGTCGGTGACGCGGTGGACTACGTCGCCAAGAGCACATGACGCCGCCGTACTCCATCCTCATCTGCCTCAGCTGCATGGGGGCGCAATGACCAGTGAGGTTGTTGTCACCGGGCTCGGGGCGACTACCCCACTCGGTGGGGATGTCGCATCGACCTGGGACGCTCTGCGCGCCGGCAAGAGCGGAGTCGTCGCGCTGACCGAGGACTGGGTTGATCGCTTCGACCTACCCGTGCGGATCGCCGCGAAGCTGGCGGTCAATCCGATCGACGCACTCCCCCGGGTGCAGGCCCGCCGCTGGGACCGATGCGAACAGGTCGCGATGATCGCCGCACGAGAAGCCTGGCGACACGCTGGCGCACCGGAGGTTGAGCTGGAGCGGCTGGCTGTCGTGATCGGCACCGGCATCGGTGGTGCGCTGACCCTGCTCGGGCAGGACGACCTGCTCGAGAACGCGGGGATGCGTAAGGTCTCGCCATTGACCATCCCCATGCTCATGCCCAACGGACCAGCCGCGCATGTTGGTCTGGAGCTGCGCGCGCGTGGCGGCGTGCATACCCCAGTCGCTGCCTGCGCCTCAGGTGCCGAGGCGCTGGCCATCGCGTGGCGGATGCTGCGGGCCGGGGAAGTCGACGTGGTAGTGGCCGGCGGAGCTGAGGCGTGCATCGTTCCCATCACGCTGGCCGGGTTCGCCCAGATGCGGGCCATGAGCACCCGCAACGCCGAGCCCGAACGGGCGTCGCGCCCGTTCGATATCGCGCGCGACGGGTTCGTGCTGGGCGAGGGCGCCGGGGTGATGGTGCTCGAGCGGGCGGAGTTCGCCGCGGCTCGGGGAGCCATTCGGCACGGTCGGCTGGCTGGGGTGGGCACCAGCTCCGACGGCTACCACATCACCACGCCCGAACCGGAAGGTATTGGAGCCGGCCGGGCGATATCGGCTGCGCTGCGCACCGCGGGGCTAGACAAAGCCGATGTCGGGCACGTCAACGCGCACGCCACCGCCACTCTGGTGGGCGACGTGGCGGAGGCGGCCGCGATCCGGGGCGCCGTCGGCGACCACGCGGTGGTCACCGCACCCAAGGGGGCACTAGGCCACCTGCTCGGTGCCGCTGGCGCGGTCGAAAGCCTGGCCTGTGTATTGGCATTGCGAGACGGTGTCGTGCCTCCGACGCTGAACTTGGAGGACCCCGACCCGGGTGTACAGCTCGACGTCGTGACCGGCTCTGCCCGCGAGGTGAAGTTGTCCGCCGCCGTCAGCGACTCGTTCGGTTTCGGCGGGCACAACGTCGCGCTCGCCTTCACCTCGGCCTAGATCCAGTCGTAGGTGTCGTAGGTAAGTGCACCCCGTTGCCCCCATTGCAAGGAGAGCACCGATGACAGCTCTGGCCCATCGTGGCCGCACAGATGCCCAGTGCGCAATTGATCCTCGGGACCCGCAACTGCGCCTGGAGTGCCTGTTCGACCCGGACACGGTGGTATCGCTGCGCCCCCGCGACAGCAGCGGAGCGTTCGCCGCCCGCGGCCGTATTGACGGGGCCAAGGTGATCGCCTACTGCACCGACGCGACCACGATGGGTGGTGCGATGGGCTCAGAGGGCTGCCGGCACATCGTGGAGGCCATTGACACCGCGGTCCGCGAGCGGTTGCCGGTGATCGGGTTGTGGCATTCCGGAGGGGCGCGGCTGGCCGAGGGTGTAGAAGCTCTCGACGCCGTCGGCCAAGTGTTCGCCGCCATGGTCCGGGCCTCCGGGCGAGTGCCACAGGTCTCCGTGGTGCTTGGCGCCGCTGCGGGCGGAGCCGCCTACGGTCCTGCGCTCACCGACATCGTGATCATGGCACCGGAGGGCCGGGTGTTCGTCACCGGTCCGGACGTGGTCCGCAGCGTTACCGGTGAGCAGATCGACATGGAGGCGCTGGGAGGTCCCAGCGCGCACGGCAAAAAATCCGGCGTTGCGCACGTGGTTGCCTCCTCCGAGCCCGACGCGTTGTTGTGGGCTCGGCATATCGCCGGCCTGTTCGCTCGCCCTGGGATGTTCGATCTGCATTCGATTGGCGAGGACGTCGACCTGTCCGAATATCTGCCAGCGGAGCGTCAACGCGCCTACGACGTTCGCCCGTTGGTGCGCGCCGTACTGGACGAGCCCGACCCGCTCCAATCCGATCCCACTGGCGGGTTCGCCGAGCTACAGCCCAAATGGGCGCCCAACATTGTGGTGGGGCTGGGCAGGCTCGCCGGACGGACCATTGGGGTGATCGCGAACAATCCACTGCGGCTGGGCGGTTGCCTAGACTCAGTCTCGGCGGAGAAGGCGTCGCGCTTCGTGCGGATGTGCGACGCGCTCGGGGTGCCCCTGCTCGTCCTAGTCGACGTGCCCGGATACCTGCCCGGCGTCGGCCAGGAGTGGGACGGCGTGGTGCGTCGCGGCGCGAAGCTGCTCCACGCCTTCGCCGAAGCGATCGTTCCCCGAGTGACCCTCGTCACTCGCAAGGCCTTCGGCGGTGCCTACATCGCCATGAATTCCCGGTCCCTGGGCGCGACCCAGGTCTTTTCCTGGCCAGACGCCCAGGTTGCCGTAATGGGCGCCAAGGCTGCGGTGGGCATTCTGCACCGCAAGGCGTTGGCTGCCGCAGCGGAGGACGAGCGCGAGGCCTTGCACGCCAAACTTGCCGAACACCACGAGCAGATCGCTGGCGGAGTCGAGCGCGCCGTGGCGATCGGCGTGATGGACGAGGTGATCAAACCTGCGCAGACCCGGCGACGCCTGGCCGAAGCGCTGGCAGCGGCACCTGCGGGGCGCGGCGCGCACGGCAACATCCCGCTGTGATCAGGGGGCTCTTCAAGGGCGGCCAACCCCCCGGTTGGCCGCCCTTGAAGAGCCCCCAACGTCAGCAAGCCGCCACCACGTTTGCGCTCGGCGTGCTCGGACCCATCCGCAGCTGGTCGCCCTCGCCGATCAGCGGGTAGGACACCCACCAACGCAGACATCTCACCCGAAGCTCAGGTGGTGCGTAGGTGGGGTTCTGCAGGCTGGTGAACGACGTGAGCGCCAGGAGCCCACTGCCGGCTCGGGGCTCCAGCCGGTGCACCACGATGCTGCCGTCCAAAGTGGATCGGTACTGACCGTGCCAGGCGTTTTCCCCGAGGTCCCGCGCCCACTGCGGGATGACCGCGCTGCGCCACAGTTGGTAGTCACCGGTGTTGATCGCATCGAAATACTTCTGCAGCACCGTCCGGATCCGATCGGCGTCCGGATGCAGCCTGACATCCTCGACGAGCACGACGGTGGCTGGCCCTGGCTCCGGTGGTCTCGGCCCTGCCTTATCGCCCTTATCGCCGATCGAACCAATCCGAGCGGCACCGACGACGGGCCGCAGGACGCGCACCAGCACCCCGGTGCCCACTGCGCTGGCGAGCACCACGATGACCACCACAAGCAGAGCCCGCCCGCGTCGGGCGACATGCAGCGCCACCGGGGCAGACTACGCGACGTGTCAGCCAACGCGATGCAGCCAGGTCACGGGAGCGCCGTCGCCGGCGCGGCGGAAGGGTTCCAGGGCGTCATCCCAGGTCGCGCCGAGAACCTGGTCGAGCTGATGGGTAAAGGACTCCGCGTCGCGGGCAGTGGCAGCCAGCGCCCGTAGCTGGTCCTCAGCGACCACGATGTCACCGTTGGCGCTGGTTCGGGCGCGCCACAAACCGAGCCCGGGCACAAAACAAAACCGCTCACCATCGAGCCCAGGGCTAGGCTCCTCGGTGACCTCGAAGCGCAGCATTGGCCATGCCCGCAACGCGCCCACCAAGGCAGCCGCAGTACCCGGCTCGCCGGACCAGTCACATTCAGCGCGCAGCTGGGGAGGTGCCGCCGCCTGCGCAGTCCACTGCAGATCCGCCCTGGCCTGCAGCACACTCGCTACAGCCCACTCGACGTGCGGACATACCGCAGGCGGCGACGAGTGGACGTAGATCATGCCACTGGTGCTCATGTGGTGCCTCCGCTGATCGACGAGGAGCGTCTTCCCCTACGTCCTCGTGATCACCTAGGTGCACCCGCTACACATTGTGCCTGGGTGGCCGCTGGTACGCCAGCGGCCACCGTGTGTCGCGCCGGATAAAAATCTCAGACACCACCCGGCCGGTCCACTTGGCAGGGGTTAGTGGCTATGTGCCCCCAGTGCTTTCGAAGCGGCCACCGTGTCGACCAGCCCGGCGCCCTTGTCGAAGGATGTCCAGTAGTCACCCACCCGCTGGTAAGGAGCACCGTTAGAATAACGCAATGCAGTCGACTTCAACACGTTCTCAATCTCGGCTGGCGTCGCGTCAGGGTCAGCTTGGAACAACAAAGCCACGACCCCGGCGATCTGCGGCGCAGCCATCGACGTGCCACTGAGCGTGTTGTATGAACCGATATCAAGCAGTCCGGGACCGCTCTTCGGCTTGAGTCCGGTCGAGCAAATCAGCAGGTAGGCTCGGCAGGCACCGACAATGTTCTGCCCCGGAGCGGAGATGTCCGGCCATGTCGAGGGGTTTGTCTTGATCCCACGTGAAGAAAAAGTGGATACTGGACCGTTGCGGGTTCCGTTTCCTTGATCGTTATAGGAAGCTACTGAAATAACCCCACCGGTCGGGTCCTGCGCCGGTGGATTAGTAAGGCTCTTCGACCCGTCACCACCGTCATTGCCAGCGGCCCAGACCATAACCACACCCTCGTGAACGAGCTCCCGCTGAAGCTTCACGGTCGCCGAATGAGGATCGAACTCGCCCCCACCCTGGGGACCATAGGAGTTGTTCACCACTCTGATGGGGGGGCATTGCGCGGCCGGCACTGCCGTTCCGCACGGCGCGCTGTGGTGCTCCAGCACCCAGTTCAACGATGAATCCGCGCTGACGATCACCACGGCGAGGCCGGTGGACAACGAGACAATCTTGGCTTCGGGCGCGGCACCGGAGACCGTGGTTCCGTCGCTGAGGGTAACGTTGCGGCCGGCGGCGATGCTGGCCACGTGGCTGCCGTGGCCGCCAAGAGACAGCGTATCGGTGTCAACACCGGCCGGCACATCCATGATGCAATTGGTGTTCGTGTTGGATTCGTCCAGACACACGCTCTTCAGGCTGCGCACGACTTTGCCACCGGCGAATGCGGGGTGTGTGGGGTCGATCCCGGAATCAATTACCGCAATGCTCACGCCGGTGCCGTCCAGCGCCGCGCCGTTCGCCCCGAACAGCGTCTGCCTGGCCTCCAGGCCACGGGTCGCCAGCAATGAGGTGGAACGAGTGGTCACCGCGGCGGGGGCCGCGTGCACCGCGATGGGCTGGTCACCCTCGAGGTAGGTCACGCCAGGTTGAGTACGGGCCGCTTGCACCTGTTGCTTGGTCCCCCGCGCGACCACCACCCCGATCTTGCGGAAGGTGGTGACCCGCTGCATCCCGGTGGCAGCGACCGCCCGCTCGGCATCCGCGAGCGTCGCTCCATGGACCATCACTGGCATTGCGCCGGAGGTCGCTGACAACAGCTGCCCGACCAGCGACGGCGACAGCGGAACAGGCACCGGTTCCGCGCTCGCCGGCATGGCGCCCAGCGAACCCACAGTGATCAACCCGCTGACCAGCAGACCGGTCAGCACACCTCGTCGAGTCATAAGCCCTTCCCTTGTCCGGCATGTCGGGACACACCCCGTGAGTGAACACGCAGCGCGCACGACCGTCAACGCTACGCAACCATTGTGGCGGTGACCCGATCGGTAGCCATACAACAAGACGCCTGTGCACCGAATCGGTTGCACGCCCGCGCCGAGGCTCTGCCGTCAATCAAAGGGGCCGTCAGAGCGCCGCCCCGCTGACGTCGTCGAGCGGGCGGGCGGGCCGCAGCACGGCATCGATCTGCTCAGCGCCACTGGGTAGGGCGAACAACGACCCCTGACCAGTGTCGCACCCCGCCGCGCGGAACCGCTCATACTGGGCGGGCGTTTCAATGCCTTCCGCAGTGACCGTCAGATCCAGGGCGTGCGCTAGATCCACCAGCGCAGCCACGATCTGCTGGTCCACGAGATGGGTCGGAGATTGCAAACCCGCCGCGAATGAGCCCGCCAGCTTGAGTTCGTGCAACGGCAGCCGGCGGAGGTGCGGAAGGTTCCAGTAGCCGGTGCCGAAGTCGTCGAGCGCGATTCGCACGCCCAGGTCGTGCAGCTTCGTCAGCACCGTGAGTGGGCCCGCTTCATCGCCCATCAGAGCCTGCTCGGTGAGCTCGAGTTGCAGGCTGGACGGTTCGAGTCCGTTGTCGAGGAGGATCTTCGCGACGTCGGCCACCAGGGCGGGTTCGTGGAGCTGCCGGGGCGCGAGGTTGACGCTGACGAACGGAGCGGCAGCACCGAAGGCATCGCGCCAGGCGCGAGCCTGCTGGCAGGCTTGGTCAAGCACCCAAAGCCCGAGCTGCACAATCGATCCGCTCTGCTCGGCGAGGTCGATGAAACGGTCGGGTTTGAGCACGCCCAATGTCGGGTGGTTCCACCGCACCAGTGCCTCCACGCCGCGCAACGAGCGATCCGCCATACTGGCCAGCGGCTGGTAATCGAGGAAGAACTCGCCGCGCTCCACCGCAGTCAGCATCGTGGCGGACAGCGTGAAACGGGTCACCTCATGGTCATTGCGTTTCCGGTCATATATCGCGTAGCGAGCCCCCCCGTCCGCCTTCGCTTGATACATGGTGATGTCGGCGGCCTGAAGAAGGCCCTCCGACTCGGTGTCGACCACCGGCAACTCGACGACGCCGATGCTCGTCGTGACGTTCAGCTCATGATCGCCGGCTCGGATCGGCTCCTTCATGGCAATAAGGACCTTTTCGGCCAGTGCGACCATATCCGCCTCTCCGGCGGTGTCCTCAACGATGATCACGAATTCGTCGCCGCCCATCCGAGCCACCAGCTGCCCCGCTTCGCAGCAGCGTCTCAGCCGCGACGCCACCGTTTTCAGCAGCTCATCGCCAATGTCGTGACCCAGGCTGTCATTGACCACCTTGAACCCGTCCAAGTCCAGATAACACAGCCCAATCCGGCGCTGATCCGCCGGTTCGGTGAATATCTGTCCCAACCGTTTGGTAACCATCCGCCGGTTGGCCAGCGCTGTCAGCGTGTCGTGATAGGCTTGGTGCCTCAACCTGTCCTGCAGGCAATGTCGTTCGGTAATGTCCTCCAGCAGCGCCACTGAGTAGACGGGCACTCCCGCCTCATCGCGCACCAGCGACACCGTCAGGTCAGTCCAGATCTCACTACCGTCCCGACGGTAGTATCGCTTCTCCAGGCGAAAATGATCCCGCAGGCCGCGGTTCAGCTCGTCGTAGGTTTCCCACACGCTGGGGGCGTCGTCCGGGTGGATCATCGCGCGGACGACGTTGATTTGGGTGAATTCATCATGGGTGTAGCCGAACATCTTCAGCAACGCTGGGTTGGCGTCGGTGATGTTGCCCGCCAGGTCAGTCATCGAGATCCCGATCGGCGCCTCGGTGAACATCGCGCGGAACTTCGCCTCGCTGTCGGCCAGCGCCTGTTCAGCCTGCCTGCGCGCGCGCAGCCCAGCGCGATAGATCGCGTCCTGCTCATCAAGGCTGCGCTCGCGCAACGCACCGGCATAACCGGCGGCCATGCCGGCGACCAGCTGAGCAACCCGACCGGTGATGTCGACTCCCGGCGCAGCGCTGCCCAGCAGCCCCGGTAACCTCTCGGCGATCAGCGCAAGGGTCTCTCTGAGCGTCTCGGTACCGGTGAAATGCGCCGCGACCATGCCGGTGCCGACCTGGTGCCCGACCGACGGGTCAAACTCAACAGCTAGCGCCGCCTCGACCAGTTGTTGGGTGAGCCCGAGCAGCCGGGTCGCCAGCACACGGCGTCCGATCGGCACGTAGCTCGTGCCAACGATCGCCTCGGCCCAACGCCGGGCGAACTCCTCGTGATCAACGTTGGTCATTCTCGCCGACCCACCACCGCGTAGCCGCTGAACTGCTCGGGATGGTCATTGACGTCGGCCAGTGAGTCCGGACGCCATAGCGGCAGGAACACCGCTCCGGGAGGCACCAGAGCGAACCCGTCGAATAACGCCTCGACCTCCAGCCGCGAGCGCATGGTCAGCGGCGCGCCAGCGCGCCGGTAGAGCTCGGTGTGCGGCCCAGCTTGATCGGGGCGGCCCTCGTGAGTGGCGTGCGAGACAACAAGATAGCTTCCGGGCACCATCATCTCGTGGTACCGAGCGACGATCTCCGCCGGATCCATCTCATCCGAGACGAAGTGCAGCATCGCCACCATGAGCACGCCGATCGGCCGACCCGGATCAAGCAGTCGCCTGGCCCTCGGGTCATCGAAGATCGCCGCCGCGTCGCGCAGGTCGGCCCGGATGATGTCGGCCAGCGGATTTCCGGACAGCATGGCCCGGCTGTGCGCGACGGCCACCGGATCGATATCCACGTAGACGACTCGGGACAGAGGCGAGGCGGCCTGGGCAACCTCGTGCACGTTTCCCTCGGTGGGGATGCCAGAGCCGATGTCCAGGAACTGGGTGATGCCCTGCTGGACAAGGTAGCGTACGGAGCGGCGCAGGAACGCCCGGTTGGCCTGCATGATCAGCGGCAGTTCCGGCCAGAGGTCCATCGCCTGACGGGCTAATCGCCGGTCCACGACGAAGTTGTGCGCGCCGCCGAGGTAGTAGTCATACACTCGAGCCGGGCTGGGACGCTCGATGTCCAGGTCGTCCGACGCCCAGCTCGGGTGTTCCATCGGTCGCTCTCCTCCTGGTGCCGACGACGGTGGTGGCTGAACAGCCGCTGGCCCCAAACACCGACCCAGACACGGACTTACCTCGTAAGATCTCAATAACAGACTCGAAATGCACGTGCAAGTACTGTAGGCGAGCGATGTTGCCGGTTTCGGTTGGCGTTCGGTTGGCGTTCGTTCGCACTGGCTAGGTGGTGAACAACAGGTGTACAGCGTAGGAAGATCTGCCAATGTTGTCTAACGGGGCAGCCAGGCGGCGGGTTGCGGTGCTGGGTTCTCCGATCGGGCATTCACTGTCGCCGACGCTGCACCGCGCTGCTTACACGGCGCTGGGCCTGCCCGGTTGGCACTACGAGGTGTTCGACTGCGATGAGGCGGGTCTGCCCATCTTCATCGAGCAGCTCGGTCCGGAGTGGGCCGGCCTATCGCTGACGATGCCGCTCAAACGGGTGGCATTGACCGTAGCCGATGAGATCTCCCCGCTGGCCAGCGCGGTCGGCGCGGCGAACACCCTGGTGCTCGGGCGGCCAGGTGGGCACTGGCGGGCGGAGAACACCGACGTGGCCGGCATCCTTGCCGCGTTGCGTGAAGCGGGAGTCGAGCAGGTCAGCGCCGCGGTGATCCTCGGGGCCGGCGGCACCGCCCAAGCCGCGCTCGCCGCGCTACGCGAGTTGGGGGAGCGCGCGCCGACCGTTCTCGTCCGGGATCCGGCGAGAACGGCGGACCTCGGCGCGGCGGCCGATCGGCTTGGTGTCCAGCCAATGATCTTCGGCGGGCTACCCAATGTGGGGCTGCCTGAGGCCGACGTCGTCATCTCCACCTTGCCTTCTGGCGCCGCCGACGCGCTGAGCGAGCGGTGGCGGGCTACGTGGGGGATGACCCGGCCAGTGGTGTTGGACGTCGTCTACGCGCCGTGGCCCACCGCGCTGGCCGCATCCGCGATCGGGGCGGGCTGCCAGACCATCAGCGGCCTAGCGGTCCTGCTGCACCAGGCCGTCGCGCAGGTTGAGCTGATGACCGGTCGCCGCGCGCCGATCGCCCCGATGCGCGCAGCTCTGGACGCCGCCGTCCAGTCCCGCTCGAGGCCGGATTAACTCGGCCTGTACCGACAGCGGTAAGAACTGATATCATGGCTTTGAATGGGGTAGGTACTTACGCCTCGCTTGCACGCGAGCGAGAGACTCAGGTCACCGGCGGATAGTTGGGCTGCCTGTATGGCAGCGATGGGGACTGGTGGATTGTCAGATGGATAAGCGGTATGAAGCGTACTGTCTCGCGGACCGCTTATTCTATGATTCAACGAGCCGGGTGCGGGAAGGATGTCTCAGTTTCGAGCACACGTGCGGTCCAGTTCCTCAGGGGTGGGAGCGGTCGTTACTGGAAGATTGGCTGGTACACCGGCCGGTTGGGGTCCCGATCCCCCCGCAGGGATGGAAAGTTCACGTTTCGGCCTGTTTGGACAATGCCGACAAAATCCTCACAACAGTGTGGGATTACTGTGTTGGGCATCAGCTTCCGTTTAAGTTCCTGCGTGATCGCGACGCGTTACTGCTGGCCAACGCCAAGTACGCGCACCGTGGGTCGAGCGGGAAGTTCGTCACGATCTATCCCACGGATGAGGCGCAGTTGGAAGTCGTACTCAACGAGCTCGGCGAGGCGCTCACCGGCAGTCAAGGCCCGTACATCCTGAGTGATCTGCGGTGGGGCGAGGGGCCGTTGTATGTCCGTTATGGGGGGTTCGCCCAGCGTCACTGCATCTCGGAGACCGGCGCGCTGGTGTTGGCGATAGAGAGTCCCGAGGGGCGGCTGGTGCCGGATCGGCGTGAACCGATCTTTCGCCTGCCTGCGTGGGTGGTCCTGCCGGCGTTCCTGGAGCCCCACCTGGTAGCGCGGAACAGTGTGAAGATAGACAGCTTGCCCTATAGGATCGAGCGGGTGCTGCATTTCTCCAATGGCGGTGGCCTGTACGTAGGCCGGGACGTCCAGACGGATGCGCACGTGGTACTCAAGGAGGCCCGACCGCATGCGGGGCTCGATGCGGACGGGACCGATGCCCTCACTCGATTACGCCGCGAACAGGAGATCCTGGAGCGGCTCGCCGGACTGGATGTGGTGCCCGCTGTTCACGGGTCCTTCCCGGTGGGAGAGCACCAATTCATGGCCTTGGAGTTCATCGATGCCAAGCCGCTTCGGGCAGCCATTGCGGAGCGTTACCCGCTGTTGGAGCACGACACCGATGAGCGAGCCGTGGCGGAGTACACCTCGTGGGCGCTGGAGATTCAGGACAAGGTTGAACAGGCGGTCGCCGCTGTGCATGACCGGAACGTGGTGATCGGGGACGTGCACCCGTCCAACGTTTTACTACGGCCAGATGGTCGGGTCGTGTTGATCGATTTCGAGGTGGCCGCGCTTGCCGAGGAGGATCGCCGGCAGACTCTCGCCAACCCAGGATTTGCTGCCCCGCGAGGTTATACGGGCTTTGATATTGATCGCTATGCGCTGGCCTGTATGCGACTGTTCTTCTTTCTCCCGTTGACAATGCTGCTCGCGCTTGATCGCGCGAAGGTGAACGATGTGTCCGCCGTGATCTCCGAATTGTTTCCGGTTCCTGTATCGTTCCTCGACGAGGCGGGGCAAGTCATCGCTGGAGGCGCGCAGCCACGCTCGGGCGACACAACACGCCGGCTGCCTCGGCTGGACCGGCTGGATCTGGATCAGGACGGGTGGGAGTCGATCCGGACGTCGCTGGCCGGGGCGATTGTGGCCAGCGCCACTCCTGAGCGCGACGATCGGCTGTTCCCTGGGGATATCGCGCAGTTCGACACCGGGGGGCTCACCATTGCTTATGGCGCGGCTGGTGTGCTCTTCGCCCTGGCCGTGACCGGCGCCGGCCGCTACCCCGACTATGAGGAATGGCTGTTGCGGCGGGCTGTCCGTCCCGCTGAGGGAACAACTCAGTTCGGCTTTTATGACGGCCTGGCGGGGGTGGCCTATGTGCTGGATCATCTCGGTCACCGAGCCGAGGCGCTCGACGTCCTCACCATCTGCCAAGCCGAGGTGGACGGGAAATGGGAGCGGCTCGGTCTTGACCTGTGCAGTGGGTTGGCGGGAATCGGCTGCAATCTCGCGCATTTCGCCGAGATCACCGGTGACGCCTCGCTCTGGGAGGACGCGTTCCAGATAGCCGACATTGTCGCGGGCCGCTTGGGTGATGAGAACGCCGTCGGTGACATCAGCGGCGGAGCCCGCCCTCGGGCTGGGTTGATGCACGGTGGCGCTGGTATCGCCCTGTTGTTCCTGCGCCTGTACGAACACCTCGGCCAGCCGGCCCTGTTGGACCTGGCGCGGACCGCACTGCGTCAGGACCTGCGTCGCTGCGTCGTGCGCGAGGACGACGGGAGCATGCAGGTCAATGAGGGCTGGCGGACGATGCCTTATCTGGCCGAGGGCAGCGTGGGTATTGGCCTCGTTCTCGACCACTACCTGGCCCACCGCCACGATGACCAGTTCGCTGCGGCCGCAGCGGCCATCCGCCGCGCGGCCCAGGCATTGTTCTACATCCAGCCGGGATTGTTTCGCGGCAGGGCCGGAATGCTCCTGTATCTCAGCCGCGGTTATTCCCCCGGTACCGCAGCGCGACACGGCACGGTTGCGGCGCAGCTTCGCCGCCTAGCCTGGCATGCCATCGACTACCAGGGTTATCTGGCTTTTCCCGGCGAGGAACTTCTGCGGCTTTCCATGGACCTGGCCACCGGCAACGCCGGGGTGCTGCTCGCGATCGGCACCGCTGTGCATCCCGAGCCAGTGCACCTGCCCTTCCTTGCCACCCCCATCTGTCCCGGCTGAAGCCGGGCCATCGCAACACAATCGTGAGAGGAGGGAAAAGACATGACACTTCTTGACCTGCAGGGCATGGAACAGCCCGAAGAGGAGTCGCCCGGCCTGGCCGCCAACTACCGGCCCGACGGCGGCGGCTACGGCGGCGGCCACGGCGGCGGCCACGGCAGCAGCCTCAGCCTGTTGATCTGCGGCTAGGACAGAAGGGGATGTCTTTACGGGACTCTGGCGTTCCCGTAACACCTCATCCCAGTAAGCCGTGACCCCGCTCCGGCCACCAACCGGAGCGGGGTCACGGACCTGTGCGGGAGGCCTGGACTGGCATGGAAACAGGATGATCGACGACGGGACCGTGCTGGGCGAGCAGGTCCCTTCCCCGGATCGACGGGCGGCGGACCGGCTGCTCATCAGGATCATGCGGCATGGAAGTCTATGGGTCGGTGTGCTGCTGAGCACCTCTCTGCTGCTCACCGCGGCACAGACGGTGCTTCCGGCGGTGCTGGGTGGTGCGGTTGACGCCACCCTGCGCGGCAATCACGTCACCGTCTGGCTGCTCGGCTGTGGCCTGTTGATCGGCGTGCTGCTGATCTGCGACGTTGTCGATGAATTGGCCGCTGGGATGAGCACCGCGCGGTCGAGCGCGTGGCTGCGCCGGACGGTGCTCGACCACATCCTCGCGCTGGGCACCCGCACCACGCGGCGGTTCGACGCAGGCGACCTCACGGCCCGGCTGGTCGCCAACGCCGCTGACGCCGGACGGGTAGGTACCCTCGCTATCTGGTCCATCACCGCCCTCATTCCCGCCCTCGGAGGGGTCGTCGCTCTCATGCTCATCGACCCCTGGCTCTGCCTCACGTTCCTGGTCGGGACTCCGATCCTGCTGGCGGTGGTGCGGAGCTGCGTGCGGGACTCCTCAGCGCAGGCCGACCGATACCTCCAGGCCCAAGCAGGGATTGCCGGGCGATTGGTCGACGCCCTGGCCGGAGCGCGCACCATCGCCGCAGCTCACACGACCGAGCAAGAAAAGCAACGGATCTTGGCGCCGCTGCCTGAGCTGCACCGGCATGGCATGGGAATGTGGCGGGTACGAACCCGGATCGCCGCCCAGGAAGCGCTGCTGGTGCCATTACTGCAGATCGCGGTGCTCGCCGTGGCCGGGTGGGAGCTCACCCGGGGCCGAATCAGTCCAGGACAGTTACTGGCCGCCAGCCAGTACGTGGTACTCGCCTCAGGCCTCAGCTCAGCGGTGCTGTCGATATCTCGGCTCGCCCAGGCCAGGGCGGCCGCAGCCCGCAACGCGGCGATCCTCGCTGAACCCGCGGTGCAGTACGGCACGGACAGCCTGCCCGCCGGGCGTGGTCGGTTGGAGTTTCGGGGCGTCACCGTCCGTGCCGGCGAGGTATCTGTGTTGGATGATGTCAACGTCGTCGTGCCAGCAGGTGCCCTGGTCGCGGTGGTGGGCCGGTCAGGAAGTGGAAAATCTGTGTTGGCCACCCTCGCTGGCCGGCTACGCGATCCCGATGAAGGTCAGGTGCTGCTGAACGGCGTGGCGCTGCCTCGGCTGACTCGCCACGAGCTACGCCGTGGTGTGTGCTGCGCTTTCGAGCGGCCGATGCTGATCGGAGAGACCCTCGCCGATGTGATTGCCTTTGGTCACCCCACTCCCGACCCACCCGAGCTGATCACAGCGGCCCGCGCGGCTCGCGCCGATACCTTCATCCGGCGTATGCCAATGGGCTACCAGACGCTGCTGGCCCAGGCCCCGATGTCCGGCGGTGAGATCCAGCGGATGGGCCTGGCGCGGGCGTTCGCCCACCCTGGACGGGTGCTCGTCCTCGACGACGTCGCCGCGAGCCTCGACACCGTCACCGAGCACCACATCCGAGGAGTACTCACCGGCGCGCTGGCCGACCGAACCCGCCTGGTCGTCGCGCACCGCGTCTCCACAGCAGCCCACGCCGACCTTGTCCTGTGGCTTGATCATGGCAGAGTGCGCTCAGTCGCGCCGCACCGCCAGTTGTGGGGTGATCCGTGTTACCAGGCCGTGTTCGACCCGATATTCTCCGACCCCGGCGCCCCTGGCAGGTTCTGCTGACCGTGCTCCGGCAACGACGGGGAATGCTCCTGCGCCTAGCCGGTTGGTCACTCGTGGAGGCCGTGCCGGCATTTCTGTCTGGCCGCCTCGTCGCGGCGGCGATCGACGACGGCTTCCTGGCCGGCCGACCGGCAGCAGGCTTCGGATCACTCGCCATGATGGCCCTGAGTGTGTTCGTCGGCGCGGTGGGCACCCGCCAGGCCTTCCTGCGGCTCGCGTCGATCGTCGAGCCGTTCCGCGACGAACTCGTCGATCTCGTGGTCACCGGCGTCCTGCGCCAATCCACCGCTACGAGTCAACCTGCTGATACCGCTGCGGTTGCACGGCTGACCCATCAAGTGGAAATTGTTCGTGAGTCTTTCGCTAGTGTCGTCATGGTGGCACAGGGCTTCATCGTGACTACGGCGAGCACACTGCTGGGACTGGTCACCCTCGCTCCACTTGCCCTCCCGTTCGTGCTGCCCCCACTGCTGGTCGGGCTCGTGCTCTTCGTCAGCTCGCTGCGCGCGATGGCCGCCAGGCAACGCACCACCATTGTGGCCAACGAGCGCATCGCCGAAACGGTCAGCACGCTGGCCGGCGGGCTACGCGACATCATCGCCTGCGGCGCGGAAGACCAGATCCGCGCAACGGTCGCCCACACCATCGACGCTCAGGAAAGCGCCAGCGCCAAACTCGCCCGGATGATTGCGGTGCGAACCACCGCGTTAGGCATCGGTGCGTGGCTGCCGCTGCTCCTCATCCTGCTGGGGGCACCATGGTTGGTCCGCCATGGCACGACAACGGGCACCTTGCTAGGTGCCCTCACCTACGTATCGTTGGGACTGCAACCAGCCCTGCAAACCCTCATCCGGACTGTCGGCGGCACCGGACTACAGCTGATGGTCACCCTGGGCCGGATCACCGAGGCAGCCCAGCCTCCAGCCACCGCCGACCCCACTGCACCAGAGTCACGGCTACCAGAACAACGGCCGCGACCGACATCCCGTTCCGCCGACCACGTCCTCGAGTTACGGAACGTCACCTTCAGTTACGGCAGACACGCTGAACCCATCATCCGCGACCTCGACCTGCAGCTAGCTGGCGACGACCACCTCGCCGTCGTCGGCCCCAGCGGCGTTGGCAAATCCACTCTTGCCCGGATTATCGCCGGCCTGCTCCAACCCCAGGCCGGTCAGATATTCCTCGACGGCATCACACTCTGCGACTGGGAGCCCCCCCACCTCGCCCAACGACGCGTGCTCATCCCGCAAGAAGCCTACGTCTTTACCGGCACCGTCGCAGAGAACCTCAACTATTACCTGCCTTACCACCCCACCCCCACTCAACTCGACGAGGCAGTCAACGCTCTCGGCGCCCACACTCTCATCGAACACCTTGGTGGCTACCACGCTCACTTACATCCCGCCGACCTCTCCGCCGGCGAACGCCAACTCCTCACCCTCATCCGAGCCTACCTCTCACCCGCACATCTGGTAATCCTCGACGAAGCCACCTGTCACCTGGACCCCGCCGCCGAGGCGCAAGCGGAACTCGCATTCACCAAACGCCCAGGAGTCCTCCTCGTCATCGCCCACCGAACCAGTTCTGCATTACGCGCCCACAAAATCCTTGTCTTAGATGGTGACCACGCGCGCCTCGGCAGCCACCAAGAACTGCTGACCCATTCACCGCTTTACCGCGACCTCGTGGGTCACTGGCACACCACCGACCCCCAGAACCTCGCCTCCACCGTATAACCCCGTGCTGCCGACGATCCTCGCCGAGATCATCTCGATTCTGCTGTTATTCGTGGTGCTCGGTTTCGCCGTGCTGCGATCCCGGGGGCTACCCGACGCCGTGGCCGCGATTCCGGCGGCGGTCGCCATGTCGCCGGTCCTGGTGCTCGCTGTCCTCGCGTTGTGGTTGTCGCTACGCTTGTTCGGTGGCTAGAGTGTCAGCGGCTGACCGGGCTCCTCCTGCCACCACGGCCAAGTCTCTGGCCGGTCTGGACTGGGTGAACTTCTTTCTCGCCGACGTGGCGTCGGGGTTCGGGCCGTTTCTGGCCATCTACCTGCTGGCCAAGCAACACTGGAACGCGGCCAGCATCGGCGTGGTCCTCACGATCGGCGGCGTAGCCGGGCTGGTCGCGCAGACACCGGCGGGTGCGCTCATCGACGCGACTCAGCACAAGCGGGCCTGGCTGATCGGGACCACAGCGCTGATCTCGGTGAGCGTTTTCCTCGTCACGCTGATCCCGACCTTCGCCGTGATCACCATCGCGCAGCTGATGCTCGGGACGGCAGCGGCCATCTTCCCGCCAACGCTAGCCGCGATCGCCCTCGGGATAGTCGGACCGAAGAACTACACCTACCGAATCGGTCGGATGCAGGCGTTCAACCACGCCGGCAACGTCATCGCCGCCGCCATCGCCGGGCTGGCCGGCTACCTCATCGCGGTTCGTGCCACCTTCTGGCTGGTCAGCATCCTGGGAATCTTCGCCATCATCGCCGCGTTGGCCATCAACCCGCGATCGATCGACAACCGGCTCGCCCGTGGCCTGACGCCCCAGCAGGAGGCGAGCGAGCGGCCCTCGGGGCTGGCAACGTTGCTCGGGTGCCGGCCACTGCTCACCTTCGCGATCACCATCATGCTGTTCCACCTGGCCAACGCCGCGATGCTGCCGATCATGGGCCAGAAACTCGCGATCAAAAACACCGGACAGGGGACGCTGTTCCTGGCCGCATTAATCATCGTGGCTCAGCTGGTGATGATCCCGATGTCAATCCTGGTCGGCCGGCGCGCGGACCGTTGGGGACGCAAGGTGATCTTCCTGGCCGCGTTCGTCGCGCTCCCCCTGCGCGGTGTGCTGTTCACCCTGTCCGACAACGCGCTGTACCTGGTCTCAATCCAGATCCTGGACGGTGTGGGCGCCGGTATCTTCGGTGCCCTGTTCCCGCTCGTGATCGCCGACCTCACTCGAGGCACCGGCCGCTACAACCTCGCCTTCGGCGTGACGTCGACCATGCAGGGAATCGGCGCGGCCCTCAGCACCACCGTGGCCGGCGTCATCATCGTCACCGGTGGTTACAACCTGGCGTTCCTCGCCCTCGCCGGGATCGCGTTCCTCGCCCTGATGATCTTCGCCTTCGCCATGCCGGAAACCGGCACTGTTGACGGCGTCAGTGGGGTGCAGCCAAGGTAAGCCCGGGTGACCTGTTCAGGCAACGGTGATTTCCGCAAGGACCAGCGTACGGGTAGCTGCGCTAACCGACCCGCGCTGGATCGCGGCCTTTCGCGCCGTCCCTCGTCACGTCTTCACCCCGCAGCTACTGGATCCCGAGGCGGACGATACCAACCACGACACCGCTCAAACACACCGAGCCTGGTTGTCCCGTGTCTACCAGGACGACTCCCTGATCACCGCGATCACCCACGAGCCGAGCCTGCGCACCGACGTGCCCACCAGCTCCTCGACCCGCCCCAGCCTGATGGCCCGCATGCTCGAAGTACTACAGC
This sequence comes from Pseudonocardiaceae bacterium, assembly GCA_049673305.1. Classification (GTDB taxonomy): domain Bacteria; phylum Actinomycetota; class Actinomycetes; order Mycobacteriales; family Pseudonocardiaceae. The sequence continues at coordinate 32,122 of JBATXM010000284.1, forward strand.
TGCGCGACGGGATGCGAGTCCTCGAGATCGGCACCGGCTACAACGCGGGCCTGCTCACCCACCGCCTGGGCGACTCCCACGTGACCAGCATCGAGATCGAGCCCGCGCTCATCGACCACGCCCGGCGCAGGCTGCGCACCTCAACCTCACACCACACCTCCTCGCCGGAGACGGCATGGCCGGTGTGGCTGACCGCGCCCCGTTCGACCGGATCATCACCACCTGCGCTATCCCCGGCATCCCCCTGGCGTGGATCACCCAACTCACCCCCGGCGGGGCCATGCTCGTCAACCTGCGCGGTGAGATCGCCGGTGAAACACTCTGCCTACTCTCTAAAAACATCACCGGCGACAACGAAATGATCGGCTCATTCCTCGATATCGCGGGCCACTTCATGTGGGCACGACACGATCCCGCACACGCCCTACCCTATGACATCCACCCCACCTCCGAACGCGACCAAACGGCGCTACTGACGTTCCTGTGGGCGCCTGTTCATGATCGATAGGGGCGCACGCCGTGTCTCATCTAGGGTTTCTGGCCTACCACAGTCAGAGACGATCAAGATGGCACCGGCGTGCGCACGACAAGGGTATGGCGGCGGGTGCTCGGGGTCGAGCACACGGTGATCGAGTGGGTGGACCTGGAGTCCGATGGGCGCGGTGGGGAGGTGCTGGTCGCTCAGGTGCGGCCCAAGGCG
>JBATXM010000285.1:0-32562 GCA_049673305.1 Pseudonocardiaceae bacterium
CCTCCGAACCGACACCGCACCACACGCGATGGCGATCATCCGAAACACCCTTATCGCCGCGTTCCGACTCACCGGATAGAACAACCTCAAACAAGCCCGCCACCACTTCTCACACGCCATCAACCGATGCGTCGACCTCATCACCAAACCGGTCAAAACAGTCAAACATCAAACATGACGGAACCCTGGTGTTGGGCCAGAATCCATCAAGACAATCTTAAAAAGCTGATCCGAGTAAAGGTCCTCGCCTCGGAGCGTTCGGGTTCAATTTATGCTGATGTGAGCCGCGCCAGCTCCATCCCGAGCTGCTCTGCACTGCCCAACAAAGGCTCGAGTCGGAAGAAGTCAGGACGGGGATGCCGACGAGGACGAGTGCGTGCATCACTGATCGCGACTCCGTGGGGAAACTGAGCATGTCGACCGTGGACGTCGAGCAGCGGGCCATCGGGGCGCTGCGACTCCTGCGTGCGAACGGCCCGATCCGGGCGCTGTTCTCCGCGCGAGTCGTCTCTTACGCCGGTGACTCCCTGAGCCTGGTGGCCCTGATGCTCCACGTAGCTAACACGACGGGGCGGGGCCTGGCGGTCGCCCTGCTGCTCCTGGTGGGCGACTTCGTGCCCTCGCTGCTCGGCCCGATCTCCGGCGCGATCGGCGACCGCTTCAACCTCAAGCGGGTCATGATCACCTGCGAGGTCATCCAGGGTGCGGTCGTCCTGCTCATCGCGCTCTCTCTACCGCCGCTACCCCTGTTGCTGGCGTTGGTGGGTGTGCGGGCGATCACGGGCCAGGTCTTCATGCCCGCCTCGCGTTCGGCGATCCCCGCGCTGGTGCAGGGTCACGAGCTGGAGGCCGCGAACTCCACGATCGGCTTCGGCACGAACTGCGCGGAGGCCTTCGGGCCACTGATCGCCGCGGCACTGCTCCCCTTCATCGGGATCCGCGGTGTGCTGCTAGTCGACGCCGCCTCGTTCTTTGTCTCGGCGCTGGTGCTCATGCCCGTGCGGTCCATGCCGCCGGTACCACACGAGGACGGGGAGCGGAATTCCCTGCTAACGCAGGCGAAGTCGGGTCTCGGATACATCCTGCTGACGCCAGTGATCAGAATCATCTCCCTAGCGTTCTGCGCGGTTGTGGCACTCAACGGAATCGACGACGTGGCGCTGGTCCTGCTAACGAAGGACACGCTACATTCGGGTGATTCGGCGGTCGGGCTGTTGCTGGGAGCAGTCGGGATCGGACTACTGGTTGGCTACGCGCTGCTCTCGCGGTACAGCACCCGATTTTCGATGACCACATTGCTGATCGGTGGCTTCCTGGTCAGCAGTGCCGGCAACTTCCTCACCGGGTTTGCGTGGGCGGTCGCCGCCGCGTTCGCGGTGCAAGCGGTGCGGGGCCTAGGCATCGCCGCCATGGACGTTGCGACCAACACCATGCTGCAGAGGTTGGTGCCCTCGGGGATGTTGGGCCGGGTCTTCGGCAACCTCTACGGCGCGATCGGGGTGGCCGCAGCGCTGTCGTACGTGTGTGGCGGTCTCCTGCTGGACGCCACCAGCGCCCCGACCACGTTCATGATCGCGGGTGGCGGTGGGATGCTGGTCACGCTTGTCATGGCCACCGTACTGCCGAGGAACTTGCGTCGCTACGAGCAGACCCACGCCACCGTGGTCACACCCACCACGCCCGCCACGCCGAGCAACACTGACTCCGATGCCAACACCGACCTCACCGACAAGAAATTTTGGAGTGATACCCATGAAAAACACTAGGTGTTCGGGCAAACCAATAATCCCGCAGGGAACCAGATCCTGGTTTATCCTCGACCCCCATTATGCGTCGGCTACGACACACTCCGGGTGAGGGTGGACCGTTCTTGCCTCAGCGGCGACGGCACCAACGCAGGCCACGACGACGAGCAGGATCGCCAGCACCTGACGTCTGGTGAGCGCCTCGGCGAGCACCACAAACCCCACCAGCGCGCCGACCGCCGGACTGAGGCTGAGCAGGATCCCGAAGACCCGGGGGGTAATCCGGCGGAGCACCACCAGGTCCAGCGAGTAGGGCAGCAGCGACGACAGCAGCGCAACCAGCACGCCGGCTGTGAGCACTCCCGGGTCCAAGAGGCGGGTTCCACCGCTGACCACGCCGATCGGGGCGAGCAGGCACGCACCGATGGCAAGCGCGACTGCCAGGCCGGACCAGTCGCCGAAGAGGCGACCCACCTGACCGTTGAGTAGCACGTAGCCCGCCCGGCAGCCGGCGGCAAGCAGCCCCAGCCCGATGCCGAGCAACGGCAACCGCCCGCCCGGTCCGCTGAGCAGCAACACCCCGGTGACAGCCAACGCCACCCAGGCCAGGTCCCTGCTCCGGTGGGTGAGGGCGACGGCCAACAGCAGGGGGCCCAGTAGCTCCAGGGTGGCGGCGACACCGAGCGGCAAGACCCCGATAGCCTGGAAATAGGCGAGGTTCATGGCCGCGAACACCACGCCAAGGCTCAGTGCGGCCCGCCACTGCGCCGGGGTGAATGATCGGATCCGGGGGCGCACGAGAGCACACAGCACGATCGCGGCCAGGGTGATGCGTATGGCTGCGGTAGCCGTGATCCCGACGTCGGCGAACAGGCCTTTCGCGACCGCTGACCCGAGTTGCAGACTGGCGATCTGCGCCAGCACCAGCCCCGGCGCGGTCAGCGACCCGAATCCAGCGGAGCCTCGTCCGTGCCGCTGTGCATTCACCGCACCCGGTGCATCTGCTCGGCCACGCCGAGCCAGTACCGTGCGGTCAGGTCGACGAATTCGTCGAAGGCCAGACGCGCGACATCCAGGTCGGCAAGATTCGCACACACCTGGGAGGTCGACGTCACGGCCTGGAGCTTGTGTTCCTTCTCCGCCTCACCGATGTGGATGTAGAAGTACTCGCAGGCCTCGTGGAACTCATCGTCGGTGGCGTACCAGGCCTTGTAGTTGCGTACTCCCTCGTATAACCGGGTGAGCATCGAGTACGCCAGCCACTCCTGGGCCAACAACGCGCCTTGGACCACCCGCTGATCCGGCGAGGTGAACAGCTGGCGCTGGCCGGCGCTGAAGGCCGCCGTCGTCTCCAGGGATTGTCGGGCACGTAGGTGGTCGATCGGGACAGTGACCCCCTGGAGCCTGCTCAGCAGGTCGGTGAGAAAGCCCTCCAGCAGCACCACGTGCGCCTTTGCTGGGTCGCCGTTGCCGTACTCGGAGTACAAGTTCTTCACGCATTCGGTGCGGGCGGCGAGGTCTTCGGTGTGCAGCACCGAGAGGGCCACCATGACGCTGGTGTTCTTCGTGCGGGCCAGGTACTCCCCGGCGAACACCTCCACCTCGGCGTAGCTCAACGGCCCGGCCATCCACCGCTGGTAGAACTCGTTATCCAGCGCCGGCGAGGTGGCCACCGACTCCGCCATCCGGCGTACAGCACTCTCGATCGAGGATGCAGACCCCGACGCCGCGGTGTCGAGGCTGGTGTCAGTCGTGGTCATGGGCGTCTCCCCCTCGGATGAGACCCTGGCTTGTCGCGCGTGCTAGCGCGCCCGTGTTCCACCGTAGCTGTCATGTCCTGATGGAGGTAAGGCTGCGCATGTCGGGTGCCATCGCGGCGGCGAGGCTAGGCGGCCGATTGGGCACAGTGCACCTCGTCGTCGGCGGCGTGATCATTCTTTGGTTTCGGCGTCAGCGACGTCGCGAGTCTCTGGGCGATCTGGGCAACGGTGGGTCGAATGGGCGGTGGGAGCGCGGGGAGCAACTGGACGCGGCTGCGGGGTGTTGGCGGGCTACCCGGCGGGGGCGGGGGCGGGGGCGGCTCCGGGCGGGAGAAACTGGCGCGGAACGTGTCTGGGCCGGCGAGTTCGGCGAACCGCTGGATCGCATCGCGCAGAGCTGCCCGTAGCTGCCCCGCTTCCCACAGGGTCAACTGCACTGGCCCTGGTGTGGGCACCGCGAGGCTGATTCCGATCGGGGCCAGGTGGACGTGTATGCGGGCACGGCGTCCGTTTCCGTCTCGGCAGCGCACGGTCCACAGATCGGGATCACGCTGCCAGCCCAGCCGGACTAGCAGGCGCAGCAGCGGCATGGTGCGCCGGTGGGCAGCCATGACTCACCTCACCTCCGACCCGCGAAGGGCATGGGGGCGGTGGGACCAAGGGCCTTCAGGACATCCCCGGTCCCACCGCCGTCGGGCGGGAGGCGCGGCTGCGCTGGACGCAACTCGGGCTCAGGTTCAGCGACCATCGTGCACCTCCCGGCTGCGTCCGGGTACGGTGACGCAGCTTTATAGGTACAGAGTCTATAGGTACAAGTGCACTTTGCACATGCCCCAATAGGGGGATGGCTGTCGGCTGCGTTGCGCGCGCGGTGCCGCCGGTGAAGGAGGGAACCGCAGTGGGCGAGCAGCGGCCGACGGCACCGCGGCTGCAACTGGGCGCGACGTTGCGGCGCAAGCGCGAGGCGGCCGGCCAGCTCCAGGAGCACGCCGCCGCAGCGCTGGGCTGCGCCACCAGCAAGATCAGCCGGATCGAGCACGGCCGCAGTGGCCTGAAGGTGGCCGAGCTGGAAAGGCTGCTGGACCTCTACCAGGTGACCGGGCCCGAGCGGCAGGAACTGCTCGACGTCGGCAAGGGAGCGCGACAGCGCGGGCGGCGCAAGCTCTACGGCGACACCCTGCCCGGTCATTTCCACCGCTTCGTCGACCTGGAGGCTGCCGCCACCGAGATCCGCTGCTATGAGGGAGAACTGATCCCCGGACTACTCCAGACCGAGGACTATGCCCGGGCTCTGATTCGGTCGGGCCTGTTCGGCGCCGACCAGGCCGAAGTAGACCGCCGGGTCAAGATTCGGATGGACCGAAAGAGCATCCTCGCCCGCGAGGCGCCGCCACCACCGCAGCTGTGGTGCGTACTCGGCGAGGCAGCCTTCGCCCGACCCGTCGGCGGCGCTGATGTCCTGCGCGCCCAGGTCGAGCACCTTCGGCAGGTCACCGCCGAGCCGACCACGGTCACTCTGCAGGTGCTGCCGTTCGCTGCTGGCGCGCATCCCGGGCTGGGCGCCGCCTTCTCCCTGTTCAGCCTGGGCACAGCAGCTCCGGAAGTCGGGCACGCCGATACTCTGGGCGCGGGCAGCACCTATTTCGAGCGCGAAAGTGCAGCCAGCTTGATCGAACTCTTCGACCGGCTGCGGGCCATCGCGCTGGGACCCGAAGAGTCCCGGGCGTTCATACTCGATCGGATCGGACAACCGAGGTAAGAACGCGATGTGCACTCCCGAGGTCCCTGCTACCGGCTGGTTCACCAGCAGCTTCAGCCAGGGTGCGGGCATCAACTGCGTTGAGGTCAACCTTGCCCGGGACGCCGTCTACGTCCGGCACAGCCGGCATCCCGGCGACGCCGTGATCCGCTACACCCATGCTGAATGGGACGCCTTCACCCGCAGCGTGAAAGCCAACGAGTTCGACCCCGGCAACCACTGACCCAACGAGCAGGCCCCCTACTGGCGGGCCTTGATCGGGAACGTGGTGCTGGCCTCGCCGCCCTACCACCCAACCCACCGCCCGACAGCTCTGTCCGGTCCCTGCATGACCAATTCCGCGCCACCTGAGCCGAACGTCAATCGTGAGCGGCGACAGTGTCCAGCACCCACTGGCGGGGTACCCACAGCGCGGTGTCTGCGCTGCCAGCTTGGTCGAACGTACAGGTGAACTGGGTCAGTGGAGGTTGGCCGAGGGCGCCCCAGGCGCGGGTGAGGGCACGGAGCTCTTCGCCCACCGTGGACTTCCCCGCGACCGCGATGCTTGCGTCGGTCTGGACCCACGCCGTCCCTCGCGGGGGAAGATGCAGCGCGCAGGCGCCCTGGATGGGGTCAACAGTGCCATCGCTGGTGTAGGCGCGGGTGATGTTGGGGTGGCGGGTGGCGAGGAAGAACCACAAGTCGTGATAAGCCGCCATGGTGCGAGCTGGACTGGCATCCGGGATTCGGGTCACCGCAGTGGCGGCAATGTCCTCGGCAGGGTCGTGACCCACCAGCCCCGCAGGGCGTAGCGGCCCGGCGGCGGGCATGAAGTCGGCCCACAACGCGGCGGTGCCCCGCACTGTGGACGGTGTCACGGTACTGATCAGGACAGGGTGCACCCCGCCGTGGGCGATCGGGGCAACGATACGACCGCCCGGGGCGAGCTGGGCGAGCCAGTGTGGGGACAGACCGGCCACCCCACAGGTCACGATGATCCGGTCGTACGGGCCGCCGCACGGCTCACCGAGGTACCCGTCGCCGTGGTGGACGGTCACTCGGTGATCGAGTTTGAGCCGGCGGATGGACTCGGCCGCGCCGTGTGCGGTATCAGCACCGGCCTCCACGGTAATGACCTCAGCCCCGGTGATGGTGGCGATGAGCGCGGCGTTATAGCCGGTACCGGCACCGATCTCCAACACCCTCAAGCCCCGACGCACATCGAGGGCTTCGAGCATGCGGGCCATCAGCGTCGGTGCCGACGAGGACGACGAGGGCTGACCGTTGTGGCCCGTGCTGGTCACCAAGGACTGATGAGAGTAGACGAGGTCCAGGACCGCACCGCCGGGTAACGTGTCCTGGGGCACGGTGATGGTGTCGGGACCGTAGCGAAATCGGGGAACGCAACGGTGCCGCGCCACGGTGGCGAAAGCACGCTCAACAGCGTCAGAGCGGATCGCACCGGCCGCCCGCAGCGACGACGCGAACGCGGCCAGCCGGGTGTCGAGAATGTCGGGCACGAAGTGGCATCCTCTCACTCGGTGATGATCGGCGAGTAGATCAGGCGGGGATCCACGGTCTCGCGGACAGGCTCGCCACCGGCCTCGACCCACGCATGAGCCTGTGGCGGAGGGGAGCGAAACCCGACCCGCCAGGTCACCCGGGTGCCCCACAACCGGCACAACAGGGTCACAGCCAGAGACCGGCGCAGGCAGCAATGCCCGCTGGCGCAGCGCAAGCTAACGGTGGTCACGACGTCCCAGGCCCGCTCGGCGCGCTGCGGGCCAGCCTCGTTGCTGCCGCACCGCAGCAGCCCAAGGACTCGGCGAAGCCGGTGCGGACGTGCTCTAGTGAGGGCCAGCAACAGACTGGCCGCAGTCACGGCGAGGAGCCCGGCGCAGTGCTCATTGACCGACATCACGCAAGGTGGGGCCAGCGCGATCGGTGCGCTCACGAGGTGATCACCAGACGGCAGGCACGCAGCTCGTCGAGGAACCGGGTGACATCGCGACGGGCGGTGTCCTCGGTAATCGCATACCGGCGACACAGGGCGGTGACCGCCGCCTCGTACCCGCCGTCGATCAACGCCGACAACGCGGCAGTAGCGGTGTGGTTGAGGTGGTAGATCGTACCGCGACGCTCATCGAGTAACGCCAGCCCGTCGGTCACTACGGTGCTCGACACCGCCCGAACCAGGGCCACGCTCGTAGGGCGTGCGGGCATCATCGGCCATCCTGGTGGGGAGTGAATGGCGGGGCCAGGTTGCGCAACCAGACCTCGCAGGCAATGGTGTCGGTGACGAATGCTGGAGCCAACCCCGATGGCCCGAACGAGCGAAGAGTGCGCCTGAGCACTCCGGTATCGATCAGGCCAAGCCCGGACAACCGCGAATCGTCGAGCAGGTCGGCCACGTGGTGCTGGTTCGCCTTCCACCCCCAGTAGATGTCGTCATTGTAGTGGGCTTTGGTGCGCCGGGTGAGCAGTCGTTCGGGCACCATGCCCGTCAAGGCGGCTCGCAGTAGCGGTTTGGGTTGCCAAGGATCGGTGCGTTCCCACGGCCGCACTGCCAGACACCCCTCCAGCACCGCACGGTCGAAGAAGGGGAACTCGGCGGGCACCCCATGCCAGGCCATCGCATCCCGATACAACGCCGCCCGATAGGCAGCGGATCGGATACGCACCAGGGTGGCATGCATGCCCTGCTGAGCCACGGCATGAGGTGCGGCTAGCAGGATCGCGGCGCGGACGAGTTCTTCAGCGTCGTCGCTGGCCCATGGCGCCAGCAGCGGCGGGGCTTCCCAGCCGACGGCCACCGCTTCGACTGGCGCATCGATCCGTAGATTCTGCGCGGCCCAGCGAAGCCACTGCGGATATGAGGGCGTAGCCAGGACCGAGCGCATCAATCGGGGAAGGTTCAGATCGCGTAGCGCGGCCTGGCCACGCAGGTGCCGCCATCCCCACCGGGGATGGGCGCGCAGCATGTCGCGCAGGTAAGCCAAGGGTGCGAGCAGAACCTCGTCACCACCCTGGCCGTTGAGATGCACCCGCGTGCCATAGGCGGCCAGTAGTCCCGCAACGTGGCGTACCCGTGCCCCGGCCGCAGCGAACGGCGCTGGCTCGTCCATCCCAGTCGGAACGTTCAGTAGAGCGTCAAAGAACCGGGGAACCGACTGGGCACCGAGCACCAGATGCTCAGCCGGGGCCAGAGACCCGGCGACACCACGAGCCCAGAGAAGATCATCATTGCCGGGTGAAACAGACGCTGTCGTCACCAACAGCAGCGTCGATCGATCCCGGACAGCGCGCCCAGCCAGACACGACCTCGCGGCGGAATCCACACCACCGGATAGTTGAACACTCACCGCCCCGCTTGCATCGTGACAGCGACCAGCTACCGCGCCGGTGAGCGCTTCCGCCACACCTCGGGCGCCATCAGACAACCCAAGAGTCGCGTGCGGTGGAGTCCAGTAGGGCCTTTTTCGAGCAGCACCCTCTCGCAGGGTGACACACTGGCCGGCAGGGATCGCGTGAATACCCTCAAAGGGGCTCAGCGACTCCCGCAGCACATTCGGCATTTCCGGGACCGCCAACCGAGCAGCCAACCACGTACGACTCACCTGGGCACCGACCAGTCGACGCAGCACGTCCGCATGGCTGGCCGCTACCGCGACCGTGCCGACCCGGGTAATGAACACGCGTCGAAACCCGGCCACATCCGTAAACGCCATAACACCGTCTCGCCCAGACACAGCGAGGTGGTAACTACCAGGCAACGCGGTGAGCGGATCGTAATTTCCCTGCTGCACTGCCCGCTCCACCTGTGCATGCAGTTCCCGGTCGGTGACCAGGCAGGTACCGATCATCGCGACCCGCGTCCGGCCAGCTGTGATTACCCGCAGAACGGCGGTAATGCCGTGACCCAGCAGCCAAGGCCGACCGGAGGCGTGCGCCACCACGGTCTCTGCCTCGGTCGTGAGCGGATGTGCCACGGACGTAGCGGCCTCCACGTCCGGCAGGACGCACCACCACCGGACACCACCACGTTCGTCGCGCTCCCCACCGTCGGTCATGGGTACCGTGGCTCACGGCGCCCAATAGCCACCAGCATCACTGTCATCGGAGTGCGGCTTGCTGTAGGTGCCCTTGGTCACCGCACCCAGCTCACCAACTACCGTCAGCTCCGGTGGCGTATATGGCTCTGTTTCCTTGGCGGTTTCCTCTGCGCGGATCGCTGGGGTATCGTTCATCATCAGCCCTTTCCTTGATCGCGATTCGGTCTGAGGGCACCAGTCCCTACGTCATCTCCATCCCACAATAATCGCTATTGGCGGGCCTGCAGCGGGAACGTGGTGCTGGCCTTGCCCGTGGCTGACGCCGGGATCACCGGCAGGACCAGCGCTGAGGGGTGTTGGGCGTCGTGCAGGACGCTCTGGTGGGCGACCTGCGTCGCCGTGCTCTCCCCCAGCCAGGACCCAGTGTTGGGGTTCGGATCGAACTGGGGGAAATCGCTGGACGAGATCTCCAGGCGGATCCGGTGGCCAACGCGGAACAGGGCGCTCGTCGGCCACACGGTGATCGTGTACTGGTAGACGGTGTCCGGCTCGATCGGCGTCGGCGCGCTGCTCGACCCGCGGAAGCTGGCCCGCTGGATGCCGTTGTTGAGGTTGACCGCAGTGCCGTCCGGATGCACGTCGACCAGCTTGGCGGTCCAATCGGTGTCGGGTGCGGATGAGCTGGCGTAGAGCGTCACGCTGATCGGCCCGGTCACCTCGGTGCCGGTGGCCAGCGGCGGTGTGGTGTACACCAGCACGTCTCCTCGCTGCTCCACGGAACGCTGGTCATAGGGCCCCTGGGAGCCGCCCGGCGCCGCGCAGCAGGAGTGACCGCCCACGCTGGGCACGAGGTTGCGCGGGTCATAGTCATAGGTGTCGGGCTGCTGCCCGGTAGCCGGCGGGCTGGTGACTAATTGGCCGTCACCCCGTGTCGAGGCGGCATGCCCGCTGCTGGACAAATAGTAGCTTGTCCATTGCGTGCCGGGCAGTGGCCAGGCCGTCGCGGTTTTCCAGACGTTCGCGCCCATCTCGAAGTAGTTGACCGTCGGGCCGTTACTCACGCCGTTGTCAATTCCTTTGAGAAAATGGTCCCACCAGGCCAGCATCAGTTCGTTGATTGGGGAGTTGCCGATTGGCCCGATCTGCTTGAGCATCGGTGCCTCGATACTGTTGGGCCGGCCCCAGCCGATGTGATCCCAGGGGCCGATCATGATCCGCTGGTTGGTGCGCGCCAACGCTGATCCACCGGAGCTAACCATGCCGGTGAAGTTGTGCACACCACCCGTGAGGAACGCATCGTACCAACCTTCAACGTCCAACACTGGAATAGTAATGTCAGAGTAGTGTCGCTGTGGCGCCCACTGCTGCCAGTACGGGCCGTCGGTGCGGTGCGCGATCCAGTCGTAGAAATACGGCGCGACCGTGCCGTCACCGGGGTGCAAAGGCGGGAAGCTGCGATACGGGGTATACCGCAGCCAGCGGGGGATGTTCTTGCCGTCCTGGGTGAGCTGCTCGGCAACCGTGGCGTCACCGCGATTCTTCGCCGCGGACCGGGCGATGGTTTCCATCACCCACGGCTCGATGAAATTCAGCCGGAACACGCCATTCTCATAGGTCCAGCCATCGTAGTAGTTCGAGCCGGTGTTGGCCGGCACGATCGTGGTCAGATGCGGCGGAGCGGTCTCAGCGGCCAGCCACTGAGTCGCGCCGACGTAGGACGAGCCGTACATGCCGACCTTTCCCGACGATCCGGGCAGTTTCGCGGCCCACTCGACGCTGTCATAGCCATCGTCACGGTCGTTGGTGAACTCCGAGAACGTGCCCCCGGAGGCGAACTGCCCCCGGATGTCCTGAACAACCACCAGGTAACAGTGCGAAGCGAACCAGCCTGGACGCTCATACCGCGAGGGTCGGACCTGCTCGTCCTCCTTGCCATACTGCGTGCGCACCAAGATCACCGGCACCGGCTGGGACGTGGCGGGCCGGTACACGTCAGCACGCAACGTGGTCCCATCGCGCATCGGCACCGCCACGTTGGCCGTTTTCGTCACCGCGCACGGGCCTGCACCCGACGACGACGACCCGGCCATGTGCCCAGTCACGGCACATGCCGCAGTACCCAGCAACATCACCACGACCGTCGCCGCCACTCCAGACTTTCGCAACCAGCGCACGACGCCCACCCCCAACCGTCCACTACGGGTGTACACGGCTGGCAGCCAGCCGACAACATGCAGCCAGCAGGCCACGGCGGGAGCAACAGCGCGGAACACCTACGTAGCGCCGATCAATGGAGTAAGTACCAATAGGCCATTCTTGTCAGTATTGGTAGGCCGTTCGGGTTTCACTTGACACTCTTGACTCATAGCTCTCACCTAGTGTTACTATTGGCGAGTCCGTAGCCCTGAATGAGGGTCCGTGGCGGGGTACGATAGGGCAGGGGGGCCTGGGCGTGCTCAACACAATCGTGGTGGCAACTCTACTGACCACCAACTCAACGTTCGCTACGGCTAACGGAGCTGTGCCTTAGGGATAGCCGCCTGAAAGACAACCCAGGGCCCTAGAGACAACCCACGGCATTGGCCGCCTTCACAAGGTCGGCATGCCGGTCAACCACCGCGCCATTTCCTAGGGCCATCACACACCTTGCGGCGGTTGGTGACCCCGGGTGATCACCGAGGGGGACCACCCGGGGTCACCGTGCGGACTACCGGGCTAGCCCGGATACAGGAGGACAGGGCCGAGGATGAGCAGGCTGCAAGAGCGAGAGCTGATTGTGGGGATCACCCCTTTTGAGGAGCCCAACGCCCCTCTTGTGGTGGCGCTCGCGCGAGCCGGCGCGGTGGGTGTGCTGGACCTGGGCCGAGACGCCAGCTGGGCGCGGGCCGCGCTGGCCGACGTCCGCCAATGGTGGCCCGGTGGTTTCGGGGTCCGGGTACCAGCGCAGTGCCCGCTGTCACTCGCCGACCTGCCGGAACAGGTTGAGGTGGTCGTGCACGGGCCCGGTTCACGGTGGCACTCCGAGCCAGGGCGGCGCTCGTTCGTCGAGATCACCTCGGTGGCGCAGGCGCGCGCAGCGGTCCAGGCCGGGGCGTACGGGCTGATCGCCAAGGGCGCCGAAGCCGGCGGCCTGGTCGGTACCACCACGACGTTCGTGCTGCTGCAACAGCTGCTGGCTGATCCACAGATCCGCGTCCCGGTGTGGGCAGCCGGTGGGATCGGACCGCACACGGCCGCCGCGGCGATCGCGGGCGGTGCGGCGGGAGTGGTGCTCGACGCGCAGCTGGCGCTGGTGGCCGAGGCCGACCTACCGGGCCAGGTGGCTGCGGCGATCCGAGTGATGGACGGCAGCGAAACCGCGGTCGTCGGCGGTTACCGCCTCTACGCACGTCCAGACCTGCCCACCGCAGACCCCGACACGGTCGGGACCCGACTCGGCGCGCGGGACCTGAGCGCGCTGCCGATTGGCCAGGACGGGGCGCTCGCCACCGCGCTGGCGCAGCGGTATGTGACCGCCGGAGGCGTGGTGGCCGCGGTCCGCACCGCGATCACCGACCAGGTGCGCACCGCCGCTCAGTTGTCATCACCGCAGCCGCTCGTGGTGCAGGGGCCGATGACCCGGGTCAGTGACCAGGCCGGATTCGCCGCGGCGGTGGCGGCCGAGGGCGGGTTGCCGTTTCTGGCGTTGTCACTGAGCAGCAGCGAGCAGACCCGGATTTTGCTGGAACAGACCTCGGCCCTGCTGGGTGGGCGGCCGTGGGGAGTGGGCATCCTCGGGTTTGTCCCACCTGAGGTCCGCGAGGCGCAGCTAGCTGCGGTGCACCAGGTCCGCCCACCGTATGCGCTGATCGCCGGAGGCCGGCCGGCACAGGCGGTGCCACTGGACGCCGCCGGGATCGAGACGTTCCTGCACGTGCCCTCCCCCGGCTTGCTGGACCGGTTCCTGGCCGAGGGGGCCCGGCGGTTCGTGTTCGAAGGCTGGGAGTGCGGCGGGCACGTCGGGCCCAGGGCCAGCTTCCCGCTGTGGGAAATACAGCTGCAGCGGCTGCTCGGCTACGACGACACGCACGGGTGCGCCGAGGAACTGCAGGTGCTGTTCGCCGGCGGCATCCACGACGAGCGCTCAGCGGCCATGGTGAGCACGCTGGCCGTTCCCCTGGTGACGCGGGGCGCCCGGATCGGGGTGTTGATGGGCACCGCGTACCTGTTCACCGAGGAGGCCGTCACGGCTGGAGCGATCCGGCCGGGGTTCCAGCAGGCCGCGGTGGCCTGCGAGCACACCGTGTTGTTGGAGACCGCCCCAGGCCATGCCACCCGTTGCGCGGACTCGCCCTACCTGCGCACGTTCACCGAGACCCGGTCCCGGCTGGCGGCCGCCGGAGTGCCGCGCGAGCAGATGTGGGCTGAGCTGGAGCAACTCAACCTGGGTCGGTTGCGCATCGCCAGCAAGGGGCTACGCCGCGACGGCGACGGGCTGGTCGCGGTGGACGAGGAAATCCAGCGCCACGACGGCATGGTCATGCTCGGCGAGGTGGCCACGCTGCGCTCGGCGAGCACCACCATCGAGACGTTGCACGCCCAGGTGACCACGGGCGCGGCCGGCTTCCTCACCGCCAGGGCAGCTGAGCTCGGTGTTGAGCTGGCCGACGGTGATCAGCCGGCCCAAGCATTGGACGTGGCAATCGTCGGCATGGCCGGCGTGTTCCCGGGTGCTGCGGACCTGGCCGGCTACTGGGCCAACGTGCTGGCCGGGGTGGATGCGGTCACTGAGGTACCGCCCGATCGGTGGGACCCAGCGGTGTACCGCACGCCCACGCCCTGCGGTGGTTTCCTGCCGGACATCCCGTTCGACGCGCTGAGCTACGGCATCCCGCCGGCCGCACTGGCCAGCATCGAACCGGTCCAGCTCCTGGCGTTGGAGGTGGCCGCCCGCGCGCTGCGTGATGCCGGGTACGCGCAACGCTCCTTCGACCGGGAACGCACGTCGGTGATCTTCGGTGCCGAGGCGGGCGCCGATTTGGCCAGCGCCTACGGGTTCCGTTCGCTCTACCCGGCCTATCACGGGGCACTGCCACCCGAGCTGGACGAGCAACTACCGAAGCTGACCGAGGACTCCTTCCCCGGGGTGCTGGCCAACGTGATCGCCGGCCGGATCGCCAACCGGCTCGACCTCGGCGGCGCCAACTACACGGTGGACGCCGCCTGCGCCTCCTCGCTGGCCGCCATCGACCTGGCCTGCAAGGAGCTGCGGGCCGGCACCAGCGCCATGGTGCTGGCCGGTGGCGCCGACGTGCACAACAGCATCCACGACTACCTGATGTTCGCCTCGGTGCAGGCGCTGTCGGCGACCGGCCGGTGCCGCCCATTCGACGCCTGCGCCGACGGCATCGCGCTCGGCGAGGGCGTGGCGTGCGTGGTGCTCAAGCGCCTGGCCGACGCCGAACGCGACGGCGACCGGATCTACGCGGTGATCAAAGGAATCGGCTCGGCCAGTGACGGGCGTTCACTGGGGCTGACCGCGCCGTGCCCGGATGGGCAACGCCGGGCGCTGGAGCGCGCCTACCAGATGGCCGGGATCTCACCGGCCGAGGTCGGGTTGGTGGAGGCCCACGGCACCGGCACCGTGGTCGGGGACCGCACCGAGCTGGCGGTCCTGACCGAGTTGTTCACCTCGGCCGGCACACCGATCGGTAGCTGCACGCTGGGATCAGTGAAATCCCAGATCGGGCACACCAAGTGCGCTGCGGGGATCGCCGGGTTGATCAAAGCGGCGTGCGCGGTGCACACCGGGGTGCGTCCGCCGACCAGCCAACTGCGGGATCCGAACCCGTACTGGGACCGCAGCGCCAGCCCGTTCTCCTTCGACATCGCCGCACGGCCGTGGGCCGCATCGACGCGCCGGGTCGCCGGGGTGAGCGCGTTCGGGTTCGGCGGCACGAACTTCCACGCCGTGCTCAGCTCCTATGAGGGGGCACCCGGGCCCAGGCACGGTCTGGATGCGTGGCCAGCCGAGCTGTTCCTGTTCGCCGGTACGGATCGGGCGGCGGCGGTCGCGGAGCTGGACCGGCTAGCCGAGTTGATCACCGCCAATGACGCCGCAGGTCGGCCCTGGCGATTGCGGGATCTCGCCCGGACTGTCTCAGCCAGTAGTGGCCCGCGAGTGTGGGCCGCAGTGGTGGCGCGGAATCTGGACGACCTCGCCATCAAGCTGGCCCAGGCCCGGGACAGCGCTGCCGAGGATGGCGTGTTCGTCGCGTCCAGCCTTAACCCGCCGGACAGCGAAACGGCGGGTCAGGTCGCGTTCCTGTTTCCCGGGCAGGGCAGCCAACGCCCCGGCATGCTGGCCGACCTGTTCGTGGCGTTCCCGCCACTGCGTCGATTCCTGGAGCTCGGGGACCGGTGGTCCGGCGCGATGTTCCCGCCGGCCACGTTCGACAAGGAGGAGTCGGCGCGAGCGCGGGCGGCGCTGACCGACACCCGGGTCGCCCAACCGGCGCTGGGAATCGCCGGGTTGGCCATGCATGAGCTGCTCACCTCGCTGGGCGTGCAACCCGACCATCTCGGTGGGCACAGCTACGGCGAACTGGTCGCGCTGGCCGCGGCTGGCGCGCTCGATGCAGCGCAACTGCCGGAGCTGAGCGAGGCCCGTGGGCAGGCCATCCTTGCGGCGGCCGGGGACGATCCCGGCACGATGGCTGCGGTCACCGGGGCGCCCGAGCAGATCCGGGCCGTACTCGGGGACGGACCGGTCGTGGTGGCCAACCACAACTCACCCGACCAGGCCGTGATCTCCGGGCCCACCCCGGCGGTGGCTGCCGCGCTGCACCGGCTCACCGAGGTGGGACTGGCCGGCACGCGCATCCCGGTGGCGTGCGCGTTTCACAGTCCGGTGGTGGCCGGCGCCACCGCTGTCTTCGCCACCGAACTGGACCGCCGTACCGTGAGGTCTCCACGACTGCCGGTGTGGTCGAACACCACCGCCGCGCCGTACCCGGCCGGGCCCTCGGCCATCCGGGCCGCGCTGGCCGCCCACGTCGCCGAGCCGGTCCGGTTCGTCGAACAGGTGGAAGCGATGTACGCGGCCGGGGCGCGGGTCTTCGTGGAGACTGGCCCAGGCCGGGTACTCACCCCACTGGTCGGCATGATCCTCGCCGACCAGCCGCACGTCGCGGTCGCCACCGATGTACCGGGTGAGCCCGGTCTACGACGGCTGTTGCTGGCGCTCGCCGAGCTGGCCGTCGCGGGGGTACCGGTCGATCCGGCCAGGCTGTTTCACGGCCGGGACGCCCAGCCGGTGCCAGTTTCTGGGGCCACTGCGCCCCGCCGGCCCGGCTGGCTGGTCAACGGCCATCTGGTCAAGACCGCCGACGGGCAGCACCTGCCGGACGGGTTACGTCCAGCCCACCAGGTGACTGGGCCAATTTCTGGGCCAGCGGCCAGCGACGAGGACGGGCGGAACACGGCCGTGCTGGAATTCTTGCGCGGTACTCGTGAGCTTGTCGCGGCTCAGCGCGAGATCATGCTCGGCTACCTGGGTACGACCGCGCCACTGGATACGACCGCGTCACTGGGTACGGCTGCACCAGTGCGGCTCATCACAGCGCAACCCACCACCGTTGCTGACCAGATACCTGAATCGGGTCCTACCGAGCCAGCTGACCTGACACCGGAGACGGTGCTGGCCACCGTACGATCCCTGGTGAGCGAACGAACCGGTTACCCAGTGGACATGCTCGAGGCCGACCTCGATCTCGAAGCGGACCTGAGCATCGACTCGATCAAGCGGACCGAGCTGATCGGTCTGCTCACCGACCGGCTCGGGTTGGCTCGTACCGGTTGCGCACTAGATGAGTCCGTGATGGACGAACTGACCCGGCAGCGGACGCTGCGCGGCATCGTCGGCTGGATCACTAACCGGACCAGCGCAGCGCCCCCGGCCACACCAGCTCAGGCCACACCAGCTCAGGCCACACCAGCTCAGCGGGCGCGACGCTACCTCGTCGAGGTCGCCGCGTTGCCAACGCTGGTCCAAGGACCCGACGCGCCGCTCATCGGCCGCCAGGTGACCATCGTCGGGGACGGGGTGGGCATCGCGCTGGAGCTGTCCGTGCTGCTGGAGCGGCGCGGCGCCGAGGTACGACTGTTAAGTCCAGACCAACCCACCAGGGTGCCGGGGACTGATGCCCTCATCTACCTCGCCGCGTTGGACCGGGGCCGGGCAACGGTGCTGCCGGAGGGGTTCGCCACGCTCCGGGACGCCGTTCTCGGCGGAGTCAACCAGTTGCTCGTGGTCACCGGCTCAGGCGGCAGGTTCGGTCGGGGGCACAACCCCAACGGTGTGGCCGGGGTCGGGCTACCCGGCCTGGTCCGCACGATCGCCCACGAGTTCCCCGACCGCCTTGTCCGGGTCATCGATGTGGACCCCAAGGAGGAGCCGGTCCACATCGCGGGGTACCTGCTCGCCGAACTGCTCACCCCGCACGCGCCCACCGCGGTGGGCTACGCGGCCGGGCAACGGGTCACGCTGAAACTCGCCGCCACGCCGCTGGACCCGGGCACAGCCGGCCAGGCCAAGCTCGGGCCGGACTCCGTGGTGCTGCTCACCGGTGGCGCCCGTGGCATCACCGCCCGGGTTGCGATCGGCCTGGCCCAGGCCGGCGCCGGCCACCTGGAACTGGTTGGCCGGACTCCGCCGCCGGTCGGCGAGGAGGACCCGGTCATCGCGGCGGCGGCTGACCGGGTCACGTTGCGGCGGGTGCTGGCACATGCCGGAAACCGCACGCCAGCCGAGATCGAGGCTGCGGCCAGCCGGATCCTCGCCGAACGGGAGATCCGCGCGACGCTGGCCGAGCTGGCCGGGGTGGCCACCTCGGTTCGCTACACCGCGGTCGACGTCCGGGACCCAACGGCGGTCCACGCCCTGGTACAGAGCGTGTATCAACGCCATGGTCGGCTGGACGGAATCGTGCATGGCGCCGGGGTGCTGGCCGACCGGCTACTGGTCGACAAGACAACCGAGGGATTCGCCCAGGTGTGGGCAACCAAGGTCGACGGGGCGCGGGCGCTGGCCGAGGCGGCCCGGGCGGACCTGCGCTTCCTGGTGCTGTTCGGCAGCGTCTCGGGAGTGTTCGGCAACCGGGGCCAGGTCGACTACTCCGCCGCCAACGACGCGCTGGACACACTGGCTCGGATCTGGGCCCCTCGATCTCACGGCCGGGTGGTCGCCCTCGACTGGGGGCCGTGGGCGGCCCCCGGCGGTGGGACCGGGATGGTCTCCGCCGAGCTGACCCGCAAGTACGCCCGGCGCGGCATCGGGGTGATCGAATCTGACGACGGGGTCGCGTGCCTGCTCGCCGAACTGGCCGGCGGCACCGACCCCCAGGTGGTGTACATGTGCGCCGACCCAGCAGCATTCCACATCGGGCCATTCGAGATCGGCGCAGTCGAGGTCGGACACGATGACTGAACCCGTCGAGGTGGCCATCGTCGGGATGGCCGCGATGTTCCCTGGCGCACCCGATCTGGCCACCTACTGGTCCAACATCCTCACCGGAGTGGACGCGATCACCGACGTGCCGGCCTCCCGCTGGGACGCGTCCTACTACGACCCCGAGGCTGCGGCGACCCGGCGCGGTGACCGGCTGTACTGCCGCCGGGGCGGCTTCGTCGAGCACGCCACGTTCGACCCGGCCCGGTTCGGGATCATGCCGCTGGCGGTCTCCGGCGCCGAACCAGACCAGCTGATCGCCCTCCAGGTCGCCGCAGCGGCGCTCGCCGATGCTGGCGGCGAGGACCAGTTGGGCGACCGATCCCGAGTCGGCGTGATCGTTGGTCGCGGCGGCTACCTCACGCCCGGCCTGGCCCGCCTGGACCAGCGGATCCGGACCGCGAACCAGCTCGTCACCACGCTGCACGAGCTGCTCCCGGACCTCGACGACGCCGAGCTGGACCGGGTCCGGACCGCCTTCCAGGCCCGGCTCGGTCCGGAGCAACCGGAGGCCGCGATCGACCTGGTGCCGAACCTGGTCGCCTCCCGGGTGGCCAACCGGCTCGACCTCGCGGGCCCGGCCTACACCATCGACGCCGCCTGTGCCTCGTCGCTGGTCGCCATCGACCATGCCGTCGCGGAGCTGACCGCCGGCCGCTGCGACGTCATGCTCGCTGGCGGGGTGCACCACTGCCACGACATCACGCTGTGGAGCGTGTTCAGCCAGCTCGGCGCGCTGAGCCCCAGCCAGCGGATTCGGCCCTTCCACCGCGGCGCCGACGGCCTCCTCATCGGCGAGGGCACCGGAATGGTGGTTCTCAAACGGCTGGCCGACGCCGGCGACGATCGGGTGTATGCGGTGATCCGGGGTAGCGGGGTGGCCAGCGACGGGCGGGCCACCAGCCTGATGAGCCCACGCGCCGACGGTCAGGTACGGGCCATCGAGCGAGCCTGGCTGACCGCCGGTCTCGACCCCACCGAACCTGGCGTGCTCGGCTTGCTCGAGGCGCACGGTACGGCGACTCAGGCCGGCGACGAGACCGAGCTGACCTCGCTGACCCGGGTGTTCGGGCCACCGAACGGCGCCGGTCGAGACATCGGCATCGGATCCGTCAAATCGATGATCGGCCACGCAATGCCGGCCGCCGGAGTGGCTGGACTGATCAAAGCCGCATTGGCTGTACACCACGGCGTGTTGCCGCCCACCCTGCACTGCGACGATCCACACCCGGCGCTGGTCGGCTCCCGCTTCGCGCCAGTCACCGAGGCACGCCCATGGCCGTCCTACGGTTGCGCGCCGCGCCGGGCTGGAGTCGACGCATTCGGCTTCGGTGGCATCAACGTGCACACCATCCTGGAGCAACCACCGGGCACCCAACGCTCGCGACACCCGAGGTCCTCGGGTCCCGAACGGCTGCTGCTGCTGGTCGGCGGAACGCCAGCCGAGTTGGAGCGACAGCTCCAGACGCCAGACACGGACTTGCTTGGCCGCGACGACGCAGCCGCCCAGCCAGACGGTGGGCCGTGCCGGCTGGCGATCGTCGCGCCCACCGCGCGCCGGTTGGCGCTGGCCCGCAGGATCGTCGCGCAGGGCACGCCGTGGCGGGGCCGCGACGACGTCTGGTTCACTACCGCGCCGTTGCATTCCACATCCGCGCCGGGTCGGCTGGCGTTCATCTTTCCAGGACTCGAGCAGGGATTTGAACCCCGCGTGGCGGACATCGCCGAGCATTTCGGGCTGGCTCGGCCGCGAATCGGTGACAACACCGTGCTCGGCCAGCATGCCATCGGCGTGCTCACCGTCGGCCGGTTGCTGGATGCGGCGTTGCGCGAGTTCGGCCTGACACCCGACCTGGTGGCCGGGCACAGCATCGGCGAATGGAACGCGATGACCTCAGCCGGCATCCATCCGCATCGGGCAGTCGAACAACTCATCACCTCGTTCGACCCAGCCACGCTACAGGTCCCGGGCCTGATGTTCGCCGCGCTCGGCTGCGGGGCCGAACAGGCCGCCGAGGCGATCATCGGATCGGTCGGGGTCGTGGTCTCTCATGACAATTGCCCGCACCAATCGATCATCTGTGGTGCGGACGCGGCCGTGACCGCCGTGATGGAGCGGCTACAGGCGCGCGGGGTCACCGGTCAGGTCCTGCCATTCCGGTCAGGCTTCCACTCGCCAATGCTCGCGCCGTACCTGGGGCAGTTCCTGGATACCTTCGCCGGCCTGCCAGTGCGACCACCGACCATCCCGATCTGGTCGGCTACCACCGTTGAGCGCTACCCCGACGAGCCAGCGGCCATTCATACCCTGATCGGCCGCCATCTGCTCGAGCCAGTCCGCTTCGGTCCGCTGATCCGACGGCTGTACGAGACGGGGGCGCGGGCCTTCGTCCAGGTCGGCACCGGCAGCTTGCCCGGATTCATCGCCGACACGCTGGCCGACAGACCGCACCTCGCGGTGACCGCGAACACTCCCCGGCGCTCCGGTCTCGACCAGTTCCGACGGGTGGGCGCCGCGTTGTGGGTTGAGGGCTGGACCCTCCGGTTCGACCAGCTACCCTGCGCATCGCCCAGTGGGGCGCCACGAGCCCGGACACCGCTGCGCGCCGAGTCCCACGGGCCTGTGGTCGCCCTCGACCTGGGCTCCGCACTGGTTCGGCTCGGCCCAGCGCAGCAGCTCCTCCAGCACATCCCCACGGTGACTCCGGCCCTGACCACACCCGTCATGGCGACGCAGACTCGCCAACACCCGGTGCTGGCCGAGTTCGACGCGGTACTTCAGGACGCGACGACCGCAGCCCGTGCCGTTGCCGACTCTTGGGCCACCGTTGCGGCTCGGCCAGCTTCCCGCACCCGCACCACCACCAGCCGGGTGATGTCCCTGGAAACGATGCCCTACCTGGCCGATCACTGCCTGCTCCCGCAGCCCGCAGGCTGGCCCGAAGCCGCCGACCGCTACCCGGTCGTGCCGCTGACCACAACGCTGGAATTGATGGCGGAGGCGGCGCGGGATCTCGTCCCCGGCCGGACCGTCGTCGGCGTCCGGGACGTCCGGGCGCTGCGCTTTCTCGCGGTCGAGCCACCGGTCACCGTGACGATGAACGCCGAACTGGACGCCAGCGGCAACGTCGCGGTGGTGATCGAGGGCTATGCGCATGGCACGGTCCTGCTCGCCGACAGTTATCCCCTTCCCCCTGACGCGCCTGATCGGCCGCTGAGCGGTGAACGCCCGTGCGAGGTCTCCGCGGCAGCGCTGTACGGCGACCGGTGGATGTTCCACGGACCCCAGTACCAGGGCGTCGATGAGCTGGGCCCGATTGGCGACGACGGCATCCGCGGCGTGCTCGCGGCTTCGGCGGCACCCGGTGCGCTGCTCGATAACGCTGGCCAGCTCCTCGGTGCCTGGATCATGCAACAGATGCCCACGGACCGTCTCGCGTTCCCCTCCGCCGTTGACCGGGTGCGCTGGTACGGTCCGCAGCCACGCCCCGGCGATCCGGTGTCCTGCGTAGTCCGGATCGGCTCGGTCACCGACACGAAGGTGGTCGCCGACCTGGAGCTGCGGGCCAGCGGGCGGCTGTGGGCCAAAATCGATCGCTGGACCGACCGCAGGTTCGGCACCGACGACGTGACCTGGCCGATGTTCCACTTCCCGGAGCGCAACCGGATTGCGCAGCGTCGACCTGGCGGGGTCTTCCTCGTCCAGCAACGATGGTCGGATCTCGGTTCGCAGGAGCTGATCATGCACCGTTACCTGGGCTCTGCCGAGCGGGCAGAGTACTCTCGGCACAACCCGAGGGCCGCCCGTCAGTGGCTGCTGGGCCGGATCGCGGTCAAGGACGCGGTCCGGCAGTGGTTGTGGGACGCGGGCGCCGGCCCGATGTATCCGGTGGAGATCACGGTCGGCAACAACGCGTCGGGACGACCGTGGGTGGCGAGCCCCTTCACCGACCCGCTGGAGGTGTCTCTGGCGCACACCGGATCGCTAGCCGTGGCGCTGGTTGGCCATCCCAGCCGGTACCCGCATGGCGTGGGCATCGACATCAAGCAGATCACAGCCCGCGACGAATGCACCGTGGCGGCGATCCTCACTGATGCCGAACGCCGCCTGCTCGACGCGGTGTGCTCATCAGTTGCGGAGCGACCGAGCTGGGTGACCCGGTTCTGGACCGCCAAGGAGGCCGTTGCCAAAGCAGCGGGCACCGGCTTGGGCGGGCGACTGCATCAGTTCGAGGTCCAGCGGATCGACGGGGACCGGCTGCTGGTCACGGGTGGCGAGGCACCGAACCGCTGGGTGCAGACCGGGATCGGCGCCGAACCTGAGCCGTACGCGATGGCCTGGACCCCGGTGGAGGACACAAACCACAAACCCGAGCAGATCTCAGCGTACGCAGGAGGACACGGGAGATGACAGCTGACCAGATCTTGGCCGAGGTTCGAACAATGCTGACCGAGATCATCGGTGCGGAGTACGCGCTGAGTCTCGACATCGGCATGGCAACCTCATTCGACACCGATCTCGAGTTGGAGAGCATCGAGTTCGTCAGGCTGGCGACAATGCTCACTGAACGGTATGGCGACCGGGTCGACTTCGTGGCTTTCCTCGCTGACAAGGATCTTGACGAGATCATCGAGATGACGATCGGCGAGGTGGTCACCCATATCAGGAACTGTGTGGCCCTCACGGGTGCTATCGATGGCTGAGATCGTCGCGAACGGCGTACGGCTCCACGTTCAGCGGTTGACGCGACCCGACCGACCGAGCCACGTAGCACATCCGGTCGTGTTCATCCACGGGTTGGGCATGGACAACATGTCGAGCTTCTACTACACGCTGGCCAACCCGGTGGCCAACACCGGTGCCGAGGTGATTCTGTACGACCTGCGCGGGTACGGCCTGTCCGAACGCCCCCGTACCGGCTACGGGGTGCGGGACTCGATCGCCGATCTCGCCGGACTGCTCGACGCGCTCAACGTCGACGGTCCGGTGCACCTGGTCGGCAACAGCTATGGCGCCACGGTCGCGCTCGGTTTCGCGGTCGGCTGTCCCGAGCTGGTGGCCAGCATGGTGCTGATCGAGGCCAGGGTCCCCCTTGAGGGTTGGGCCGAGCAGTGGACCGACGGGATCCGGAAAAATGGGGCGGATCTCACCGAGGCCGAGCAGAACCAACCGATGCCCCAGACCCGTAAGTACGCCGGAATGGTCACTATCTGGAGGGATCTGATTTACCACACTACCTTTGTGAACGATCTGCTGGCCACAGAAACTTTTACCGAACGGCAGCTACGGATGTTCAACCGCCCGGTCCGCGCTGTGTACGGGAAGCAGTCTGACATTCTCCACTCTGCATACCTGCTCGACGACCTACTCCCCCAGTGCGAGCTCACCGTGCTGCCCGACCTTGACCATTTTGTGCTGGCGAGGGACCCGCGAGCAGTGCGCGACATCGTTCTGGACTGGTTTACCGCGCAGGCCATGCCGACCCAGGCGTTGCTACCGTGAGCCGGTTTCTGTTCGTGGTGCCACCACTGATCGGGCACACCCTGCCCACCGTGGCCCTCGGCCAGGAACTAACCGCCCGCGGCCACCAGGTCGGCTGGGCCGGGCACGCCGAGACCGTCGGTCCGTTGCTGCCACCTGGGGCCAAGCTGATCCCGGTCGCAGCGGACTTCGGCGCCGAGACACTGGCCCAGGTCCGCCACCGATCGCTGGGTCTGCGCGGGGCTGCGGCGCACCGGTTTCTGTGGGCCGATTTCCTGATCCCGCTGGCCGCCTCGATGGTGACCGGCGTCGAGGCCGCGGTGGACAAGTTCACCCCCGACGTCCTGGTCGTCGACCAACACGCGCTGGCCGGCGCGCTGGTTGCCCGCCGGCGCGGGCTGCCGTGGGCCACCTCGGCCACCACCTCGGCGGAGCTGACCGACCAGATCGCCGCCACGCCGCGAGACGGTGCGTGGGCACAGCAGTGCCTGGCTGGCTTCCAGCGCGATCTGGCCGTCTCAGACCCAGTCGACCTCCGATTTTCCGACCATCTTGTGCTGGCGTTCACGACAGCGGCGCTGGCCGGGCCGGTCTGCGACTTTCCCGACCACTACGTGTTCGTGGGCCCCGCTGTGGGTACGCGGACCGGCGAACCCGAGTTCCCGTGGAACTGGCTGCGCACTGACCGTCAGCACGTCCTGGTCTCGCTGGGCACGGTCAACCAGAAAGTCGGTCGGCGATTCTTCGCCACCGCAGTGGCGGCGGTGGCACCGCTCGCCGACCGGCTGCAGGCGATCTTCGTGGCCCCGTCCGACCTGGTCGACTCACCACCCGATCACATCCTGACCCGCGAGTTCGTTCCCCAGCTAGACCTGCTCCCGCACCTGCACGCGGTGGTCAGCCACGGAGGTCACAACACGGTGTGCGAAACGCTCGCGCACGGCGTGCCGCTGGTCGTGGCCCCGATCCGCGACGACCAGCCGGTGATCGCGGGACAGGTCGTCGATGCCGGAGCCGGCGTCCGGGTGCACTTCGGCCGGGTCGACGCCATCCAGCTGCGCAATGCCATCACGACTGTGCTCGACGACCCGTCCTATCGGACCGCAGCGCGCCGCGTACAGACCTCGTTCGCCACCGCAGGCGGTGCCGCCACCGCAGCCGACCACGTGGAGAAACTGACGTGAACGTCACGTCGGGACCCGGCGGCACTCAGCAGCCGCGACGAGTTCGTCGAGGGAACGAGACAACCACAGCGCCAACTCCCCGGGATCCTCGACCGAGCCGGCGAACGACAGGATCCCGAACAGCAGGCGGCCCGCGTAGTCCCAGAACACGAAGTTCATGCCGACCCCGCTGCCAGCCGGCCCCAGGTACATCTCCTCCACGACGGTGGATCCGAGCTGCCATGGGACCGAGGGTCCTCGGAGGTTGGAGACCACGACATTGGTGTCGATCTTGATCCGCCGTGTGCCTGGATGGCGCCTCGCCGCCGCCTCGCGGCGCGCGATCAGGCCCATGAGCATCGGTGGAAAGTACTCGGCAGTGTCCGCCAGCAGCTCCCTGCCCGCAAGATCGAGGCACGCCTTCGCCTCCGCGGTGACCGCGCTGATCCGCTGCAGGCGCTCCCAAGGATTGGCGATGTCCGTGGCGAGCGAGGTAGCCAGGGCGGAGAAGCGGTTACCCACGGCCCGCGGAGTGCTCCCCGGATCCTCCATGCCGACAGGGACACGCGCCAGCAGCGGCCGGTCAGGTAGCGCTCCGCGCGCTTGAAGGTAACCCCGGAGGGCACCGCTGACGAGGGCCAATGCGACATCGTTGACCGTGACACCGGCAACGTCCTTCACCGCTACCACGTTCTCCAGTGGCAACGAGGCCCGGGCGAAGCGGCGTTCGGGCGTGAATCCTTGGTTGATGACCGACAAGGGCGCATCGACACCGGCCTTCGGTACGTTCACCGCCGCTCCCTGCTGCCGCTGGCGCACCGCCACCGTCCCGCGTCTCGTGCGACCGACCAGCTCCGGCAGCCGGGCCAGGGCCCGGGCGTCATGGATCAGGGCCCCCGTGACCAACCGCACACGTCCTGGCAGCCGGGCCGGCTGCCAGGACGTGTGCGGCGAGACCGCCGGCTCCTCCCTCACGAAGATCCGCGCCAGGGTGGTGCGGAGGGCGACCCCATCCATCAGAGCGTGATGGATCTCCAGCAGTACTGCCTGCCGTCCGTCGGCGAGGCCGTCGACCAGGGTGATCCGCCATAGCGGGCGCCCACGGTCCAAGCCTTGGGAGACGAGTTGACCACAGGCGGCATCGAGTTCCACCGGCCCACCCGGCTCCGGGAGGACCGCATGGCAAAGGTGATCTCCGAGGTCGAAGCGGGGGTCCTCGACGAACACGGGAGGGGCCAGGCCGAGGGGGACGGGCACGACTCGCCGCCGGAATGCCGGGAGCTGGTCAAGACGGGCGGCGAGGTGCCGGTACAGATCCTCAAGGGCGAGAGGACCGCCGGAGCCAGCTCGGAGCAACCCGAGGGCGATGATCTGCATCGGCTCGGACATGAGGAATGCCGCGTCCAGGCCACTAAGCCGGCGCACGCCAACCCCCTTCGCCGCTGTGCTGGACAGTAACGACAACGCTACAGACGGTGATAGTGGTGGTGAACAACGGGTTGAAGCCCGAGAAGATCCACGCCAACGTGGTTTGGGTGGCGAAGTGCAATGGTTCACGCAACCGGGCGGAAGTCACCCGCTACCAGTGGATGCTGAGCAAGCGGGTTCCCCGACAGGAAAACACCCTCGCATCGTTTCACTGGCGCGTTGGTCGCGGCTGGAGACTGCCGGCGTCGGGCTGTTGCTGGTACTGACCAGGGGGCACGTTGACTACTTCGATGACAAAGATCAACGAGCTGCTGAGCCGGGTGGTGCGCCTCACCCGGGCGGCAACGCCTACCGGGTGCTGGCCCGCAAGGACGGCTGACAATGACCGCAACGAGCGACGCCTCATCAAGGGCGACGTCGAACGTACCTGCCCCTGGCGGGGCGCCCGTGCCGGGATTTTTGAGCCGACAAACAACTTGATTAGTGCCGACGTTGCCCTCTAGTCTGCTGCGATCATAAAGAATCGATCTTTCCTGCGTGCCTCGTTGATTCTGCTGGTCACCGTGACTGCGGCCATGGTCGGCGCTCCCGTGCGAGCCGCTCCGCTCCCCAACGCCCCCACGCTACCGGTCGAGCAGAGGTACTACGCCCATGGCCCATGGGCAGTCAGCACCGTGAAGGCGTTCGGCTGCTGTGACTCATCCGGAGCCACATTCGATGTCTGGTACCCAACCAACCTCGGACATAACGGGTTCCGGCATCCGATCATCACGTGGGGCAACGGCACCAACGCGGTCCCCAGCCAGTACTCCTTCCTCCTCTCACACCTGGCCTCGTGGGGCTTCGTGGTGATCGCGTCCGAGAACACCAGCACTGGCACCGGACAAGAAATCCTGGACGCCGCCCGCTGGATGGTGCTCCAGAATGACCGAGCCTCCAGCCTCTTCTATCACGCGCTGGCTCCGACCCGGGTGGGCGCGATCGGGCACTCACAGGGCGCATCCGGCGTCCTCAATGCCATGATCAAATCCGACGGCCTGATCACGACCGCAGTCCCGATCGAGCTTCCCGCCCAGGTATATTGCTTCGCCACCCCGGACCGCTGCGCCGACACGCACAACCTGATGGGCGGCGCCATCTTTCTGGTTAACGGCTCCGCCGACTTGGTGATCTCGCCCTCGACCCAGCTCCTGCCCTGGCAGCTGACTGGACTGCAGTCCAACTCCGCCTACTACCAGGCGACACCGGCCTCGGTCACCAAGGTGTGGGCAACTCTGCAGGGTCCCGCCCACAACGACGTGCAGGGGCAGCCCGACTGCGCCTCGGCCAACCCGCCCATCGACCCGCCCTCGTCCTGCGTCAACGGGGTGTACGGCTACCTTGGGTATCCGACGGCGTGGATGATGGATCGCCTTCAGGACGATAATTACGCCCACCAGGCCTTCATCAGCGGGACCGGGGAGCTATTCCACGAGACCGCTAACTGGACTAACCAGACCAGCTCCAGTAGATCGTTCAGCCAAGCACCGCAGGCACTATCAAGGAGGTAAGATCAGCCTCCGGAGGCTGACTTGCCCAGGTATCGCCGTGTCATCACTGCCGCTGCGGCCACGGTGCTGGCGCTGCTCGGGTTTTTGACCACCACAGCCGCCACGACTGTGGGCGCACCGAGACATTACGTTGCGCTCGGGGACTCCTACGCGTCGGGTCCGTGGATCCCCGAGCAGCGCGCCGATCCGGTCGGCTGCCAGCGCTCCACCCGCAACTACCCGGCACGCCTCGCGGCCGCGCTGCGCATCCGCGACTACACCGACGTGAGCTGCGGCGGCGCCAGCACCGCCAACATGACGGCTCCCCAGGCGGTGCGGCTGGGCCCCAACCCAGCACAGTTCGACGCCCTACGCCCCGACACCGACCTGGTGACAGTGACCATCGGTGGCAATGACATCACCATAGGCGACCTCTGGGTGACCTGCGCCCGGCTCGGCGCCACCGACCCGTTGGGCGATCCGTGCGAGCGACAGGCCACCACCGGCGGCACCGACAGCTACGCGCAGCGCATCGCCGCGACCGCACCCAAGGTCGCCCGAGTGCTGGAGGGCATCCGGGCGCGGTCCCCCCGCGCGAGGGTCCTGCTGGTGGGCTACTCGCGGCTGCTGCCACCCACCCTCGGGTGCTCTCCAGTCTTCCCGATCGCCAGCGGTGACGTGCCCTATCTGGACGGAGTGCAGCGGCAGCTCACCGACATGCTGGCCGACCAGGCCAGCAACCACGGCGCGGTGTTCGTCGACGCTTACGCCAGTTCACTGGGCCACGACGCCTGCCAGCTACCCGGGGTGAAGTGGGTGGAAGGCACCACCCCGACCAGCCCGGCCTACCCGATGCACCCCAACGCTCTGGGCATGCAAGCGGTAGCCGATCTCGCCCGCAACGCGCTGAGTGTCTCACCCGATAACGACGGAAAGTAGCCAGCTAGTTTCCCTGTGTAACAGCGGCCGGCCGAGCACCGATCTTCCCGATATGACCGTAGCAGCCCCCACACTCCCCCAGCTCGAGCAGCCGGTCTGGCCGGAAAGCGGTGCCGCCCCGGCGGAGCAGCCCGTCCCGAAACAGTGGCGGATCACCACCGGGGCGCTGCTGGCGTTCATCATCGCCATCGTCGTTAACCTTCTCATCATCGCCAGCATCGTCAACCGCCACGATCCGGTCTCGACAGCCACGACGCCCGCCCAGGTGCAGCAGGTTCCCGTGCTACTCGCCCCCCCAGCACTCCCGCCGGGTTTCTTGGCGACCAGCCTTGGTGCCGGCAAGTTCGTGGTAGGCAGGGACATCGCCCCAGGTACCTACCGCACTACCGGGCCTTCCGGGCACCTGGACTGCTACTGGGAGCGCCTCGCAAACACCAGCGGCGGCACCGACTCGATCATCGCCAACAACCTCGGCCGAGGCCCCGCCACCGTGACAATCGACAACAGCGACGTCGCGTTCCAGACCCGCTGGTGCAATACCTGGACAAGAATCGGTTGACCCGTAAGGCCGGCAGGTCGGCGGCACTATAATTCAGCGGCACTATAATTTTGCTGGCCTGAGGAAGAGCAGGGCCACGGTGGTGCCGGTAGCTCCACTATGCATTGTCAGAACGTCGGCGAGCGCGCGAGCCATCCAGATGCCCCTGCCGCGTCGGGCATTGGTGGCGGGCCGGTGGTCACCGGTGGGCACCGGAACGCGAATGCTGCCATGATCGTCAACCTGGACGAACAAGGCCTCGGGTGTGCTCCAGCTTCGGACGTGGGCAGGCGGACGACCGTGTTCCAGGGCGTTGGTGACGATCTCGTCGACAGCCATCACGATGTCATCGGTGTGCTGATCACTCAGACCGCAGGTGTCGCTCCAAGCCCGCAACCGCCGGCGTAACGTTGCAAGATCCTTGACGGAGGCGAGGTGCACGTCCATATCAAGGTCAACCGGTAGCGGAGGAAGTGGGCTCCCGTCGCAGGTGAGGTCTGCCATACCTCGCCATCCACCCCCCTGTATTCCTCGTCCAGAACCACCATCCACGATGCGCCCACGGATTGCCGACACCCTACCAGCCCTCCGTCATATTGGTGCAATCCGGTAGAGAACGCCGCGTTCCACTGGCACAGTGGTGTGATGACGCGGTCTGCAGTGGCAGAGGCGACGATGAGTACCAACGGGACCGTTGCCCGGTCGAACGGTGGGGGCTCCGGCCCGGCCAAGGGTACCGCCTTCCAGGGAGGCTGGGGTTTGCCTTTGGTGGTGCTGGTCATCGGGATGTTCATGTCGGTCCTGGATACCAGCATTGTCAATGTGGCCATCCCCACCATTCAGGACCAGTTCGGGGGGACCACCGATGACGTGCAGTGGGTGGTCACGGGCTACACCCTCATGCTGGGGGTGGTGGTACCGACCACGGCCTGGTTGGGTGATCGTTTTGGGCTGACCCGGCTATACAACCTGGCATTGCTGGCGTTCGCCGCCGGGTCGGCGCTGTGCGGGCTGGCCTGGGACCTGAACAGCCTGGTGGTGTTCCGGATCATCCAGGCGATCCCGGGCGGCATCCTCCCGGTGATCACGCTGTCCATCTTGCTCCGGATCGTGCCACGAGAGCGGCTTGGCGCCGCGATGGGGCTGTATGGGCTGGGGGTCGTGTTCGCCCCGGCGATCGGCCCGACCTTAGGTGGGTATCTGGTCGAGTATGTGGACTGGCGGCTGATCTTCTACATCAACGTGCCCGTCGGGATCCTGGGTGCGGTGGCCGCAGTGCTGGTGTTGCCACGATTCCCCAGGGTGGTCGGGCGGCGCTTCGACGCGTGGGGGTTCCTCACCGTGGCGGGTGGGTTGTTCGCGCTGCTGCTGGCAGTGTCCGAAGGTGAGTCCTGGGGGTGGTATTCCTACCCGATCCTGGGCCTGATCACTTACGGGGTGCTGAGCCTGGCGTTGTTCGTCGTCATCGAGCTCGAGGTCGCCGATCCGCTGCTGGACATCCGGATATTCCGCACCTGGGCGTACACCCAGTCGCTACTGTTGATCGCGCTACTGTTCGTGGTGCTGTTAGGGACGCTGTTTTACATCCCGTTGTTCCTCCAGCAGGCCCAGCAGCTGGGGGCGTTCAACGCCGGGCTCATCCTGCTGCCCCAGGCCTTGATAACGGCGATACTGATGCCGATCACCGGACGGATTTATGATCGCATCGGGCCCCGCTGGCCAGCGGCCATCGGCTTGACGATCATCGCCACTGGCACCTACCTGCTGCACACCCTGGCCGTGGACACCCCCCGCGAGCACGTCATGTGGTTGCTGGTGGTGCTCGGTGCCGGTATGGGGATGGCCATGATGCCGATCATGAGCGCGGGTCTCGCGGTGATCCCGGTGACCCGGGTGAACGCCGCCAGCGCCTGCAACAACGTCGTGCAGCGCGTCTCGGGTGCGCTCGGGCTGGCCGTGCTCACCGCAATCTGGACCACTCAACAAGCCCAGCAGCTGGCCGGGCGCTCCGCATTAGTGCCGGCGAACACCCCCCTCCCCCACCTCGGCGACCCGACCGTCCCGAACTGGCTCACCGTGTACGCCGTTTACCATCAGACTCAGATGCAGGTATTCGTCGACGGAATCGACGACCTGTTCCTGATCGCCTCCGTCCTGGGCGCGCTGGGCGCGCTGGGCGCGCTGCTGCTGCGTTCTGGACCCACCCGCGCCACCCCGGCGGCCGTCTCCGCCACTCCGAAGCAGTCAGCCCCACCAACATCCAGCAACGGCGAGGTGGCCCTCGAGCATCCCCGCACACCCGCTCCCCTCATCGGCAACGGCAGTCCAGCCCGAACCACCGGCACACTCATCGGCACCGAGATCGACAGGTCACCAGTCTCATCGATGACCAAGGGCGACTAGTGATCTTCCACCGAAGGTGAGTCGTATGGATGTCGACAACGTGGCCCAGCGGATGATGCGGGTGAACGAAGCGAACTGGGATGCGCGGACACCCGTACACGTGGCCAGCCGTTTCTACGGCATAGACGGTAGCAGGGCACCCGCCGAGTGGTTCGCCCCGTTCGAGTGGGAGGTCGAGTGGCCGGAGGGAGTTTCACCCTCCGGCTCTCGCAGATCCCGGCGTGAACCTCTCGGCTCACCGGGCTCCTGTCATCCGGCTCTTGCCGCTGCTGTTCTCGTTCGCAGTTCCCATCTCCAG
>JBATXM010000286.1:0-29949 GCA_049673305.1 Pseudonocardiaceae bacterium
CCGAGGTGTCACTTTCGGCACCCAAACAGTGATCATGAGTCCTTGGTCAGTCCTTCGCGGACCTAGGACAGTCACCAGATTTCCCTGCGAACGCCTCACGGGTACCCCAGATCAGAACTTGATCAAAAACCTACTTCAGGAGGTCTGGGACCGAGCATCAGTCCCCGGTGTGTCCTTACCAGGCCAAACGCTCAGCGACACCGTCGCGCCACACGTCGGCCGTGGGCGTACCACGCCGAGTTCACGGTGAGCCGCTACACCATTTCGGGCCGCAGCCGTGGATCACGATCGAGAAATTGCCGGGAGCTGTGAACCAACTTGCCGCCAGCAAATCGCTCCAGCGCGCTGATCATCTCCTGGTGGGAGGACCCTAAGCCTTCCAGTGTGCACAGACCAACATAGCCGAGCTGCCAGTGCTCGTTGGACAGCACGCTCACGACACTGGGAGCGGGAATCTCTGGCCGCAGCCGCACCGTGAGAATATGTTTTCGCTCGTGCTGAGCGGCAGGTAGATGGGGGTTGAGCGCTCCGCGTTCGGGTTGCAGCACACCGATCTGTGCGATATCCCGCCAAGGGATGTGGGCTCTCGTGTCGTCCCGTCGGAGGCGGGTTGTCGTATCCTCCCATCAGAAGTAGGTTGTCGTACCCTCCCGCCGGATGGTGAGTCCGGACCGGTCGATGACGAGTTCTTCCCCCCGAGTTTCTCTGTTTTTTGAGCGGCATAGAGCAGCGAACCGGGGAGCAACGATGAGTACTCCGATATTCGATAGGATAATGACTGGAATGGTTGGGAAGGCCACGGACGAGCCAAGAAAGAGGAACTCGAGTGCCAAGAGGATGATGGAGGCGAAGGCGGTGCGGCATACGAGGAGTCCGGACTTAATCGGCGAGCGGTACGGGCAGGTGAACCGCACCGTGTCGGAATCAGTCCGCTCGGTGTGTGGCTGAGTGGTGGGGCCTCGGGAAAGAGCCAAGTTGCCGGCTGTGTTGACGGCGCGGCGTTGCGGGCGGGGAAGATTCCGCGCCGTGAGGTCGCGGTCGATCACGCCATGGATCTGGTCCAGGGTGAGCGGATCGGCTTCGTCCAGCGCGCGCAGCAGCGCGCCGGTGAAAGCCGTGTACCGCTCCCCCACCGGGGGGTGCGAGGGGGCGTTGGCGGTGGTGGAGGTCAGTGTGTAGGTGCCGGCCACCTCGAGTTGACCACGGAGCACTCCCTGATCATCAGCCGTCGCCTCGATCGCCCGGCCAGAAAAACAGCAATCGAGCACCAGCACCCGGGTGGCGGCAGCGCTGTTCGCGATCTCCTCACGGAGCAGCTCGAGCGGGAACGCGGTCCACCGGGCCCGATGCGGATGGGTGTGCGCCAACGCCAGGTGCAACCGACCACGGTCATCCACCAGGCCGTGCCCGGCGTAGTACACCAGCAACAGGTCCGTGGCCGTGGCCGCCAACTCGGACAGCGCGGTGCCGACCTCATCCACACCACCCGGATCAGCCAGCACACGGCAGAGATCGGGTCGCAGCACCCCGGTGTCCGGGTTGGTCAGCGCCTGGCGCAGCGCGGTCAGGTTCGCCTGCACAGCGGGGATGTCGGGCAGGTCTGGCCCGGCGGCGGTGAAGTGACTCGCGCCGATCAACAGTGCGCGGGAGCGGGCCGGATCGGGAAAACACACCTGGCTCATCAGTCCTCCGTCTTGAGCAACCACCGGACCTCGCGCAGCAGCACAGCGGGATCCCGGACGCGACGAGCATCAAGCTCGAGGTGGCGGCCATCTTCAGCGGTCACGGTCAGCGTCACGTCCGCCCGGCGCGGCTGGCTCAGCCAGGTCGACACCGCAGCGGCCAGCACCGCGCCAGCTCCACCGGAACCCAGAGCGACCACCAAGGCAGCGTCGAGCGCGCCCATCTCGCCAGGCCGCACGGGCGTCTGGACTGTGCGCACCCGGCCCCGCAAGATGTCCTCCTGCCGCAGCCAATCAAGCAATGACCGCAGCACGTCGCCATCATCGGCACTGATGCTCAGTAGCGGATCAGACACACACTGTGACTGCACGCGCCCCTCTTCCTGATGTTGACCTGGTACAGGAATGTCGGGGCATCAACCCAAGGCCGGTTCAGCTCAGGACGTCGAGCGCTAGCCGCACGGAGAATGGTGCGCTGAGGGTGACTGTGCCGGTGATCGCTCCGGAGTCTGCGTAGCCGAAGTCCTCGGCGAGGTGGCAGTCCAGCAGTGACACCGGCTCGTCGAGGTCCACGATCCAGTAATGGGGGATGCCGGCGTCGGCGTACTCGCCTCGCTTGGTGACGTAATCAAGACGCCCGGAACCCGGGGAGACGATCTCCACAACGACCAGCACGTCTGCGGCACTGAGCAGTCCGCCGTGGCGGTCCACCCGGTTGACCGCCACGGTATCGACCACCACCAGATCGGGTCGGCGCACCAAGCCAGGCTGATCCGCAGGAACCAGTCCCAGATCGACATCCACGTCCTGAATGACGCGCACACCCTCGGGCAGCTGCGGGACCAGTTGCATCGCCAGTGCGAGCCCGGCCATATTGTGCTTCGGGCTTGGACTGGGCGACACCAGGATGCGGCCTTCGATGAGTTCGGTGTAACCCCACCTGGTCTCACCAAGCTTGGCGTACTGCGCAGCGGTCAGGAGACGAGCAGGGGGCAGACCGGGTACGCCCAGTGGCCCGGCGGCGGTCATGACGCCTCCTTCCGAGGATCAGCGGTGAAAGAAACCGGAGGTCAACCCCGGATTAGCTGCCAGTCCTCGGTGTGTCGGTACCAGGTCCAGCGGTCCGTGGTGCGCTCAGCGACACCATCACGCCACACATCGGTAGGTTGGCAACCTAGTTGCACGGCGCGCCCAGCGGCACACCGCACCCGGCGACGAAGCAACCCACCAAGCAGTCCGCCGCGCACCACTCGGACCACCAGCCCGAGCGCGCGGTCCGGCGCCACTTCCAACCGCAAAGCCTGCCCGCGCAGCACCACCTCGTCGTCACAGTAGGCCACCCCGTCCAGCGGCTTCACCACGCCGAGCCCCACGAGCACACCACCGGAGTCGTCCCGCACCAGAGGCACCCGGTCCGGCTCGCCTCGCAGCGCTAGGTCAGCCGCCTGAGCGGGCACCGTCGGCAGGCCCCAGAGCCGGGCCACCGCTGAGGACGCCGAGACCGGCACGTACCCCACCGGCACCGCCCCCACGATGTCGGTGCGCAGCAGCCGCAGCAGCACCGCGGCCAAGTCGGCATCGGCGCCGCAGACCACCAGGCGCCGGCCGTCCAGACCCGCCAGGATCTCACCAAGTTCCTCGCGCCCGGGGCGGGCCGGCACCGCCGTCACCGCGAGGCCCCCAGCACCGGGCCACCGAGCGGACCCGCAACTCAGCACCACGGCACCGACCACTCCCACCTCCTGGGGCTACGCTCGCCTCGGCGCACCAGCGCGGCGAATCCCACCTGTTGGAGTACCTTATGCCGGCGATTGTGCTCATCGGTGCCCAGTGGGGCGACGAGGGCAAAGGCAAGGCCACCGACCTGCTCGGCGAACGGGCGCAATGGGTCGTGCGCTACCAGGGAGGCAACAACGCGGGCCACACCGTGGTGCTGCCCGACGGGCAGAACTTCGCGCTGCACCTCATCCCGTCGGGCATCCTCACCCCGGGCGTGACCAACGTCATCGGCAACGGCGTGGTAGTGGACCCCGGCGTCCTGCTCGACGAGCTGGCCGGCCTGCACGCCCGCAATGTGGACACCGAACGGCTGCTGATCTCCGCCGACGCGCATTTGATCATGCCGTATCACGTGGCGATAGACCGGGTCACCGAGCGCTACCTGGGCAAATCCAAGATCGGCACCACCGGGCGCGGTATTGGGCCCGCCTACCAGGACAAGGTGGCCCGGGTCGGGGTCCGGGCCCAGGATCTGCTCGATGAGAAGATCCTGCGGCAGAAGGTCGAGGCCGCGCTGGAGTTCAAGAACCAGGTCCTGGTCAAGGTCTACAACCGGCGCGCGCTGGACGCCGAACACGTAGTGGACACCGTGCTCGAGCAGGGCGCGCACTTCACGCACCGCATCGTGGACACCCGGCTGATCCTCGACCAGGCGCTGCGCCGCGGTGAGATGGTGCTGCTGGAGGGCAGCCAGGGCACCCTGCTCGACGTCGACCACGGCACCTACCCGTTCGTCACCTCGTCGAACCCGACGGCGGGCGGCGCCTGCGCCGGGTCGGGCATCGGCCCCACGAAGATCACTGCCGTGGTGGGGATCCTCAAGGCCTACACCACCCGGGTCGGTTCAGGCCCGTTCCCCACGGAGTTGCACGACGCCATGGGCGAGCGGCTGCGCAAGGCTGGCGGGGAGATCGGGGTCACCACGGGGCGAGACCGGCGGGTCGGCTGGTTCGACGCGGTGATCGGGCGTTACGCCGCACGGGTGAACGGGATCACTGATTTCTTCCTGACCAAGCTCGACGTGCTCTCCGGCCTGGAGACGGTGCCGGTCTGTGTGGCCTACCAGGTCGAGGGCACGCGCACTGAGGAGATGCCGATGACCCAGACCGACCTGCACCACGCGGTTCCGGTGTATGAGGAGCTGCCCGGCTGGTGGGAGGACCTGTCCCACTGCCGCACCCTCAACGAGCTGCCGCCCAACGCGCGGTCCTACGTGGCGCGCGTCGAGGAACTCTGTAGAGCCCGTATCTCAGCCATTGGGGTCGGACCCGGCCGGGATCAGACGATCGAACTTCGCGCGCTGTAGCGGTACTGAGATGTCCAGAGTTTACGTCAGTCTCATCCAATCCGACTTCGGGCGCAGCCAGCACGGTAATTTTGAGGCGGTCATTGTCGCGGGCGAACAACTGTGGCATTGGTCCCGCGACAACTCCAGCAACGATTTTGGGCCTTGGGTTCGCGGACAACAAGTCACCGGTGAACAGGACAACGTCGTCGGGCCCGGCTGCATCATCCAATCCGACCTCGGCACCGGACCGCACGGCAGATTCGAGGTTGTCGTGCCGCTACGACAACGCACCGGCGGCGTTGAGCTGCGACACTTCTACCGCAGCAACAAGGACCCCTACCTACCCTGGGTTCGCGGCCAACGAATCACCGGCGACCAGGACAACGTCGCCGGACCCGGCTGCATCATCCAATCCAACCTCGGCGCAGGACAACACGGCGACTTCGACGTTGTCGTGCCCCTACGACAACCCAACGGCGGCGTCGAGCTCCAACACTTCTACCGCGACAACAACGACCCCCACCTACCGTGGATCTGCGGCCAACGAATCACCGGCGACCACGACAACGTCGCCGGACCCGGCTGCATCATCCAATCCACATCCGACCCAGGACAACACGGCGACTTCGACGTTGTCGTACCCCTACGACAACCCAAC
The DNA here is from genome assembly GCA_049673305.1 of Pseudonocardiaceae bacterium. Lineage (GTDB taxonomy): Bacteria > Actinomycetota > Actinomycetes > Mycobacteriales > Pseudonocardiaceae. Next base: position 5,408 of record JBATXM010000286.1, read on the forward strand.
GGCGACGTTGAGCTCCGACACTTCTACCGCGACAACAACGATGCCCATCTACCCGCAGAGTTGCGTCAACGGTTGACGATGACCCTGCACGCACCCTGGATGCGTGGACAACGAGTCACCGGTGAACAGGACCAGGTGGCCGGACCCGGCTGCATCATCCAATCCGACCTCGGCACCGGACCGCACGGCAGGCTCGAAGTCGTGGTGCCCCTCCATCTTCACAACGGTTCAATAGAGCTCCGTCACTTCTTTCAGGACAACAGCTTCCGGGACAACAGCGATGTCCACGCGCCGTGGACCAGGGCTCAGTTTGTCACTCAATCCTGCGCGGGGCTTGGGGGCATCATCCAGTCCAGTTTCGACTCAGCGAGTCACGGGAATTTCGAGGTCCTCGTTGATGAGTGCCGTGACGTGGTCGTTCATTACTGGCATCCGAACGCCCACCTGGAGGAGTCGTGGATTCGGACTGATTGCTTCACCGTTCTGGAGCCACATCCTTGGCTTGCCCACCGGGCCCAGAAGATTGTTCAGCTCACCGGTGAATTTGATCGCGAGGGTTGGAACGGAACAGGAAAGCCGAAATTTGCTTTCAATCGGACCGAGAGCGGATTCGGCATTATTGGCGCGGACCTTGGTGCCTCTTTTGCACACCAGGGGCGCCTTTACTTCCTGTTCGGTGACACCTGGCGAGTGGGACACGGCACCCCAAATGATGATCTTGACTCCATCGCTTTCTGTACAAACACGAATGCCGACGATGGTCTTGAACTGACCTTTCTTCCCCGACCACCGCTAGTCCCCGGCATTACCCAAGCCGCCTTCGAGGTGCCGCTCGACGGGGTAAGCTGGAACAACAACATGTATGTCTTCTTCAGCACCGATCGCCGCCAAGCGGGAATATACGCCCTGATGGGCAGATCAATACTGGCCCGGTCAGCCAACAACGGCTTGGACTTCACGCTCCTGCATGAGATCTCGCGACACAAGTTCATCAACGTCTCGACCACGATCGTTGATGCGCAGGAACACGGACTACCGGGACACGGGCCGCAACTTGTCATCTTTGGCAGCGGCCGCTACCGCTCCAGCGATGTCTATCTCGCGGTGAAGCCAGCCGCAAACCTTGAGGAACCGGGCGGACTCCTCTTTTACGCTGGCGGGCTCGGCAAACCGCGATGGAGTAGCGATGAGGACAGCGCGGTTCCACTCTTTGGCGAGGGCTGCGTCGGAGAATTGTCGGTCCGGTGGAACCCGCTACTGGGCGCCTGGACGTGTCTTTACAACGGAGACTGGCCAGCGGATAGATCATCCGTCGGTGGAATAGTGATGCGCTGGGCACAGCGCCCTTACGGACCCTGGTCCACGGGCAACATCGCCTTCTCCCTGGACGACGGGCTCGGGAAATTCATGCACCTGCCGAAAGTCGATCACACCCAGGAGGGTTTCGGGATTGATCGCAGCGCCGACCCGGGAGGGATGTACGGCCCCTATCAGATTCCGCACTATACCCGCCGATCAGAAAAAGGAGTACGGATCTACTTCACGATGTCCACCTGGAATCCCTATCAGGCGATGTTGATGACTCTCGATATACCGACACCACTCGGACGAACCTGACGGTGTACCGCAGGCGGGCCGATTCGTACGATCCGCGCGAGAGAGGGAACCCCGGCCTTGCTGAGGACGAAAAGCATGTAGTGCCCCGGTGGACAGGTCTCCGGCCGTTCGGGCGCGGCAACGTTCAGGCGACCGTCGGCGCAGCAGAAATTGAGAACGTTGATGCGCTGGTTGTGGTCGGAGGCGTGCGTCACCGAAGGAAGCCGTATCCAGGTGATTTTTCCGACGTCCGGCCCCGAGGTCTCGAGCGAGAATGTCTCACCATAAGCGATTTCCTCGGGGGCCGAGACGATCTCCGGGCGGGGGCCGCGGAACAGATAGGGTGGATGGAAAATCTGCGCGTTGCGGTGGCTGTACCGAGGATCGTTCTGCTCGCCGCCAACGGTGAACTCACCGCCGCCCGCGCTGAGCACCGTCGCGTCCGGCAGCAGCACGGCCGTCCCGTGGTAACAGCGATCGACATCCTCGGCGGCAAGCTTCGTCCATTCATTCAGCACCGGATCCCACAGTTCGGCCACGTGGACAGGTTTACCTGGCGACAGATCGTTGAAGCCAGGACCCCCGGTCCCTCCGGTCACGAGGACACTGCCGTCCGCGAGAATCGTCGCGTTGTGCTGGCGACGCGGGAAGTGCATACTTGCGATCTCAGCCCACGTCGGGGGATTCGCACAGAGATCGATGACCTCTGCCGCGGCGGTAGGGAGGTCGGTGGCCCCGTCGTTGCCGCCGCCGATGTAGATGACCTTCCCGACATCGTACATTACCGAAGGGCCGTAATGCCGATCCCCATTCTGTCGTGCTCCTTTCGGCCAGGGCAGCGCAATCCAGGGCGGCGCAGTCCGGGGCGGCGCAGTCCGGGAACCATGACCATCAATGTGCGCCTTGGCATTCGACGCATTCGAGCCAGAGATGAACACCTGCCCGCTCGGAGCGACGTGCATGCGCGGATACAGCGGGAGGCCAACGAAATCGGCGGTCGGCGTCCACTGGTGCCCATCCCAGATTTGCGGGACATCGTTGATGATGACCCTACCGTTGTCTTTGTAGCTGCCTGAGGACACCAGCACGGTCCCGTCGGAAAGCGCTGTGGCGGTCGGATACCATCGGCGCTCGTTCATCACGGGAAGGGCCGTCCAGGTATTGGAGCGATAATCGTAGACGCATGCTTGGTCGAGACCGTCACCGTCGGTGATGTGCCCACCCGCGACCAACAGCCGACCATCGGGCAGATATGCATGTCCTGAGCAGAACAAGTTGACCTTCGTACCGTCCACCCGCTGGGGCTGGGGTGTCGGGGTCAGTTCCCCGGTTCTGGGATCCCAGACGTATGGCGTGCACTCATGGTCATGCATCGAGCCGGTAGGCTGGTCCCGCCGTCCCCAGAACAGCACTTTTCCGTTCGGCAGCACGCTCGTATGAATCGCGACGTTCGGCAACTCGAAGACCGGATCCCACCGTCCCCGGTACGTCCATACGGAATTCTCTGCACGACCTCCGCTAGGCAAAGCCGAAATGACTCTTTTTGTCGAAGCGCGAGCCATGCCGCCGTAACAGAACGCGAGGACCGGAGTCATCAACAACATCAGGACGGAGCGTCGACCTGTTGCGAATGCCACGCCCTATCCCCCACCGAGCCAGTGCGACGCGGAGCACGTTGCCCGTACGGGTACAACGCCGACCGCGTCTTCTGGTGACGCCGAGCGGTGGGTTCGGCCGTATCCCGCGTATCCCAACCAAGGGGAGCGCCGAGATGGCCAATCTGGAGACGACTAGCGTAAGCGGTTATGACCTGTGAACACGTGCCGCAGCTTCCTGACCCAGCGCCCGAGCCGCCGGAGCCGTTGACCTGCGTCGACTGCACCGAGATGGGCCAGTCAGTGTGGGCGCATCTGCGGATGTGCCTGACCTGCGGACATGTCGCCTGCTGCGATTCGAGCCCGCACCGGCACGCCACCGTGCACTACTACCGCAGTGACCACCCGGTGGTTCGCTCCGCTGAGCCCGGCGAAACCTGGCGCTGGTGCTACCTGGACCACCGCCTGGTCTGAAGCTCCCCGGCCAAGCAACGCTGCTCCGCTGCTCCCGACGCCCCGGCCCCAACATGCAGGAGAGCTATTCGCGGGGAGCGGGAAACTTCTGCGCTGTTGGGTCCGGGAACGTGGTGGGTGGTTATGGACCAGATGACTCAGATGACGCTGTCCAAGGATCCATTCTTGGCTTGGGTGAGCAGGTCGCCGAACTGCGCGGCGCTCATCCGGACCCGGGAGCCAAAGTCGTCGGTGAGCACGACGCGCTGCTCAGGCGGGGCGGAGTCATCGACGAACAGTTGCGGGCAAGCGGGGTCTCCGCAGCCACACTTGTCGGGACAGAAGGTGGCGAGTGGTTGTGTGGTGGTGATGTCGAACACGGGGTGAACCTCCGGTGTCGTCACGGTTGTTGCTGGACCACCCGAAGGTACTTGCTACCTCCGATTCGCGAGACGCCTCTTTGGGTGAAAACTGTCGGTAGCCCCTTGACACAGATGTGGAATGTGTGAGTAGGCAAGGGTCACCTATCCTGCGCACCGTGCGAATCCTCGTGATCGGCGCCGGCGCCCGTGAACACGCCCTGGTGCTTGCGCTGTCCAGTGACCCGACGGTCACCGCGCTGGCCTGTGCGCCAGGTAATGCCGGCACCGCAGCCCTGGCCGAACAGTCCGATATCAACGTTGCCGACCCGGTCGCTGTCGCGGAGCTGGCGAGGTCATGGTCGGCCGACCTGGTGGTGATTGGCCCCGAGGTGCCGCTGATCGCTGGGGCGGCCGACGCCGTGCGCGCAGCCGGCATCGCGTGCTTCGGTCCCTCCGCTGGCGCGGCGCGAATCGAGGGATCCAAGGCATTCGCCAAGGACGTGATGGCCGCTGCCGGAGTGCCCACCGCACACAGCGAGCTGGTGGACAACCCCGGCCGGTTGGACACCGCACTGAGCCACTTCGAGGCACCCTGGGTGGTCAAGGACGACCGGCTGGCCGCGGGTAAGGGAGTCGTGGTCACCGCAGATCGAGAAGTGGCCAGGGTGCACGCGCTGACCCTGCTTGACGGCGGCCACCCGGTGTTGGTGGAGTCCTACCTGGCCGGTCCGGAGGTCTCGCTGTTCTTCCTGGTTGACAGCGGCCGCATGGTGCTGCCACTGCTGCCCGCACAGGATTTCAAGCGAGTCGGCGACGGAGACGTCGGCCCGAACACCGGCGGGATGGGTGCCTACGCCCCACTGCCGTGGGTCCCTGAGCGGCTGGCCCTCGACGCCACGGCGCGGATCGGGCAGCCAGTGGTGGATGAGCTGGCCCGGCGCGGCGTTCCGTTCTGCGGGCTGTTGTATGCCGGTCTGGCCTTGACTCCCACCGGCCCGCAGGTGATCGAGTTCAACTGCCGCTTCGGTGACCCGGAGACCCAGGTTCTACTAGCGCTGTTGCGCACTCCACTGGCCGGGCTGCTGAGCGCCACGGCCACCGGTGCGCTGGCCCAGCAGCCACCGCTGTGGTGGGACCCGGGCGCCGCAGTGGTCGTCGTGCTGGCCGCGCAGGGATATCCCGGCACCCCGCGAACCGGAGATGTGATCACCGGGGCGGCGGGCGAGGGGATACTGCACGCGGGCACCCGTCGCCGCGACGATGGGGTCGTCGTGTCGGCCGGTGGGCGGGTGCTGTCCGTGGTGGGGGTCGGCGTCGATCTCGCTGCCGCGCGCGCGCAGGCTTACCAGCGCGTCGAACGGGTACACCTGCCGGGCGGGCATTACCGAAATGATATCGGCTTGCTCGCGACGCGCCGCGACAATGGCCTCGCTGCGGGTGGCTGACGCGATAACCTCCCGACGATCATTTGCGGGAGGGGAGCTGAGCAAGACGATGGTCATTTGCGACCGCCAAGGCGAGCAACTGCTGCTGACGCTGTCGCCGGAAGGTGTTCGCTTCTTACGTGAACAGTGGTCTTGGCTGCGCGAGCTGGTGCGCTGGCAACTCGCTGGGTGCACCGACGACCCGCTGGCCCAGGTCACCGGATTGCCGGTACCCGTTGGCATCATCGACGGTCGGCTTGCCTACGTTGTGGACTACTGGTGCGGCACGAAGGAGACCGGTCCGGTCCGGCAGCTATGGGAAGGCTGGGTCTTGCATGACTTGGAGCACAGTCTGACCCGGGTACTCGGCACGCTGCCGCGCTACGGCGGCGTGGTTCAGCTCCCCGGTCAGGGCCACCCCTCCGTCGCCGAGTGGGGCTGGATGCTGGAGACCCTGCATGTTGTGCTTGATGTCTCCGGACGGGTCAGCATCGCAGGTTCGCCGGAGCGCATTCTGCCACCGGCGCCCTCAGCCCAGGACACCGAAAGTTACCGCCGCAGCCTACGCTGGCTGGAGATGGTGATCGACGCGCTGACGCAGGCGCAGAAGTCCACCCCAGCCGACTGAGTTCGGGCGACCGACGGTCGTAAGCTGGCTTGAGTGATCCCCAACGTACTGGCAACACGGTACGCCTCCGGTGAACTGGTCCGGCTGTGGTCGCCCGAACACAAGGTGGTGCTGGAGCGAGCGCTGTGGCTCACGGTGCTGCGTGGCCAGGCCGATCTGGGAGTGCCGGTCGAGCAGCGGGTGTTCGAGGATTACCAGCGGGTCATGGACACGGTCGACCTGGAATCGATCGCGGCGCGGGAACGGGTGACCCGGCACGACGTCAAGGCGCGCATTGAGGAGTTCAACGCGCTGGCCGGTCATCAAGCGATCCATCAGGGGCTGACGTCCAGGGACATCACGGAGAACGTCGAGCAGCTTCAGATCCGTCGCTCGCTGGAGCACGTGCGGGGCCGCTGCGTCGCGCTGCTCGCCCGGTTGGCGGGCCGGGCCGCCGAGTACGCCGAGTTGGTGATGGTCGGGCGCAGCCACAACGTCGCAGCCCAAGCCACCACGCTGGGCAAGCGGTTCGCCAGCGCGGCTGAGGAGCTGCTGGTGGCCTTCGCCCGGCTCGAGGAGCTGCTGGCCCGCTACCCGCTACGCGGAATCAAGGGCCCGATGGGTACCGCCCAAGACATGCTGGATCTTCTCGGCGGGGATCCGGGCGCACTGGCGGCACTGGAGCAGCGGGTGGCGCAGCACCTGGGCTTTCCCCGGGTACTCAGCAGCGTCGGGCAGATTTATCCGCGATCGCTGGACCATGAGGTCCTCGGCGCACTGGTGCAGCTGGCCGCCGCGCCGTCGTCGCTGGCGACCACGATCCGGCTGATGGCCGGTCATGAACTGGTGACTGAGGGGTTCCAGCCGGGCCAGGTCGGCTCCAGCGCCATGCCGCACAAGATGAACACCCGCTCCTGCGAACGCGTCCATGGCCTGGCCGTGGTGCTTCGTGGGTACGCCTCAATGGTGGCCGAACTGTCCGGCTCGCAATGGAACGAGGGCGACGTGTCCGACTCGGTGGTTCGCCGGGTTGCGCTGCCCGACGCGTTCTTCGCCTTCGACGGGCTGGTCGAGACATTCCTGACGGTGCTCGAGGAGTTCGGCGCCTACCCGGCGGTGATCGAGCGGGAGCTGGAGCGCTATGTGCCGTTCCTGGCGACCACGAAGGTGCTCCTCGCCGCAGTACGCGCTGGGATGGGACGGGAAAGCGCGCACGCGGTGATCAGAGAGCACGCCGTCGCGGTGGCGCTGGGAATGCGGGAGAAGGAAGCTGGCAACGACCTGCTCGAGCGGCTGGCCGATGACGCCAGGCTGCCGGTGGACCGGGCAGAGCTGGATGCGCTGCTTGCGCAGCGTTTAGATTTCACCGGAGCAGCCACCGAGCAGCTCGCCGCAGTGCTCACCGCAGTCGAAACGGTGGTGGCCCGGGACCCAGAAGCCGCCACCTACCACCCTGGCCCCATTGTGTAACTGGCCCCATTTTTGCAACTAGCCGGATTTTTGGTGAACTGTCACTTCTTCAGGGCGTGAAAAGAGCCAGCGATCTGGTCAAACGTTTTAGCCGACTCCGTGAAATGCTCCTTGGGCAGGCTCTGGAAGACCATACTGATCATGGTCTTGCCGTTGAACAGGAAGAAGTGCGAGTGGGTACCCTCCTGCCCTGTCGCAGGATCCTTGAAGGAGTAAAGGTAGAAGAAACCTGGAAAACCACCCAGCTCGACCTGTTTCGGGTCAGTGATCAGCTGAATCGACTTGTTGGACGTGACAATTTTTTCGGTCATCTGCCTGGCGGCCGGCAGCTGCGGTACTCCTACCGGCTCCTGGAGCTCACTGGTGCGCACCAGGAAGGAGTCCTGCGTACCCTGCGATAACAGCAGCAGGACCTGCGGGTCCTTGGGGCTCAGCTTGGTCCAAGCGGACGGGTAGGCGAGCTCGAAACCGGCTTGTTCGTTGCGGAACTCGCTAAAGCCAGCCGGTCGCAATCTCATCGCCGCGTCCGCCTGACCTGTCGCATTTGCCGGCTTTGCCGCCTGCGCGGACTGGCCGCCGGTGAACAAGCCTGGCCCGAACATCGCGGCAGACGTCCCGAGCCCCACCGCCAGCAGCCCCCCGACGACGATGACCAGCACCCGTCTCCGGGGCAGGGCATTCCACACAGTAGCCATAGTGCCCACTTCCGTCAGAAGCTCACCGTTTCGTCACGGAGTGCAGCATGATACTCGCGCCCCGTGACCGCCAAGCGCCCACCCCGACTGCGTGGGCTGTCGACATCCGATAGGATGGCGCATCAGGCAGAAGGTGAACCGTTGGGCTGCGGCGATCCGAAGTGCGTACCAGGGACATCGAAGTCGGTCGGGGCGCTGCGCAGGCCTGCTCACCTCACTGTTGAGTCGTCGATGTCGAGTGGAGTCGATGTCGAGTGGAAGGGGACGGACATGACGTTTGCTAGTCCAGAAGACAAGTTTGGAATCAAGCTCCAGACCAGGCCGGCGAGGACACTCGAGCAGAACGCTTCGATGGTTCTCGGCAGCATCTACCTCGTGGGTGGAATCATCGGTTTCTGGACCACCGGCTTCAGCAACCCGACCGAGCTGGTCCCCGGCCGAGCTTTCTTGGGGATCTTCATGCTGAACCCCTACCACAACATCGTGCACATCGGGGTCGGCGCCTTCTGGCTCCTGGGAGCCTTCGCGCTCACCGCCGCCGGGAACGAGGGCCTGAACATCGCCATCGGCGGCGTCTACGTCGTGGCAACCGTGCTCGGTTTCCTGGGATATCTTTCGATGCTGGCCATTACTCCCACGGATCCGGACAACTACCTGCACCTGGTGACCGCTCTCGTGACCTTAGTATTCGGTACTGGCCTGCTGAGGGTACTGACAGGCCGACAACTCGCTACCGCGTAAGCTGCTGGTCTCGCTCCTGGCTCCATGGGCCGTGCCCCCCTGCCTTGCAGGGGGGCACGGCCCATATTGTTGTGTCTGGAGGTCGTCGTGGCGCTCGTTGTCCAGAAGTACGGCGGCTCATCAGTAAACACTGCCGAACGGATCAAGAAGGTAGCCAAACGCATCGTCGAGACCCGCAAGGGCGGCAACGACGTGGTGGTGGTGGTCTCGGCGATGGGTGACACGTCCGACGAGCTGCTCGAGCTCGCCAGCCAGGTGTCCGCGCAACCCCATCAACGTGAGCTCGACATGCTGCTCACCGCAGGCGAGCGGATCTCTAACGCGCTGGTCGCGATGGCGGTGCAGGCTCTGGGTGTGGATGCCCGCTCGTTCACCGGTTCACAGGCCGGGGTGATCACCACCGGTGCCCACGGCAGAGCCCGCATCATTGATGTGACGCCGAGCAGGGTACGGGATGCGCTGGATCAGGGAGCGGTGGCCCTGGTGGCCGGGTTCCAGGGGGTGGCCCAAGACACCAAGGACGTCACCACGTTGGGTCGTGGCGGTTCTGATGTCACAGCGATCGCGCTGGCAGCTGCGCTGCGGGCGGACGTGTGCGAGATCTATACCGATGTCGATGGCGTGTACTCCGCCGATCCGCGGATCGTGCCCGATGCCCGCAAGCTCGACACCATCACCTACGAGGAGATGCTGGAGATGGCGGCCTGCGGGGCGCGGGTGCTCATGCTGCGCTGCGTCGAATACGCCCGGCGCAATCACATCGCGGTGTGCGTCCGCTCGTCGTACAGCCGCAATCGAGGCACCATGGTGTCTGGATCAGTGGAGGATCTCACCGTGGAACAAGTTATGCTCACCGGCGTCGCGCATGACCGTTCTGAGTCGAAGATCACCGTTACCGGGGTACCTGACGAGCTTGGCAAAGCTGCCCACATCTTCCGCGTGATCGCCGACGCTGAGCTCAATATCGACATGGTGCTCCAGAACATCTCGCACAGCGACACCGGCCGCACCGACGTCACCTTCACGCTGCCCAAACTCGACGCGCCCGTCGCGGTCAAGGCTCTCCATGCGATGCAGTCGCACATCGGTTTCACGGAAGTGCTGTGCGATGACCATGTTGGCAAGGTGTCGCTGATCGGCGCGGGGATGCGGTCACACCCGGGGGTCACCGCGCGCTTCTGCGAGGCGCTCGCCCAGGCCGGGGTCAATATCGAGACCATCAACACCTCGGAGATCCGGATCTCGGTGCTGGTCCGCGCTGAACAGCTGGACGACGCGGTGCGCGCGATCCACGAAGCGTTCGAGCTGGGCGGCGACGAGCGGGCCGTCGTCTACGCCGGAACCGGACGGTGATCTCGGGTGCGGGTGCCCCGCACGATAGCGCGCTCACCCTCGCCATCGTCGGTGCCACCGGTGCGGTCGGCAGCGTCATGATCGATATCATTGATGCGCGCCCTTCGGTGCCCTGGGCCGAGATCAGGTTGATCGCCTCGGCCCGATCGGCCGGAAAGAAGGTCGCTGTGCGGGGCGAGCAGCGCGTTGTCCTGCGACTCACTCCGGAGGCCTTCGACGGCGTGGACATCGCGATGTTCGACGTCCCAGACGAGATCTCCCAGCAGTGGGCCCCGGTTGCCGTGGCCCGGGGCGCGGTCGTGGTGGACAACTCGGGCGCGTTCCGGATGGATCCCGACGTTCCCCTGGTGGTTCCGGAGATCAACGCAACGGCGCTCGCCCACCGACCGAAAGGGATCATCGCCAACCCCAACTGCACGACGCTGTCGATGATGACGGTGGTGGGTGCGCTGCACCACCAGTTCGGCCTCACCGAACTGGTGGTAGCCAGCTACCAGGCGGCTTCCGGCGCGGGCCGTGACGGTGTCGACCGCTTGTACGCTGAACTCACCGCAGTGGCTGGCAAAGGCGTCGGGATGCGCGGCGGGGACGTCGCCGAAGCGCTGGCTGCGGCGGGGCTGCCAGCCCAGTCACCATTTCCGGCACCATTGGCGATGAACGTGGTCCCCTGGGCCGGATCGCTCGCCTCCGGAGGCTGGACCTCTGAAGAACTCAAAGTCCGCAACGAGTCCCGCAAGATCCTCGGCATCCCGGATCTCAGGGTATCGGCGACCTGCGTACGGGTACCGGTGCTCACCTCGCACTCGCTGGCGGTGCACGCGGTGTTCGCCCACCCAGTCACCGTGGAGCAGGCCCGGAAGGTCCTCGCCGCAGCGCCGACCATCGTGCTGGCCGACGATCCAGCGGCCGGGGTGTGGCCGACCCCGGCCGCGGTAGTGGGCACGGACCCGACCTACGTCGGCCGGATTCGCCAGGCTCTGGACTTCGCCAACACCCTGGATTTCTTCGCCTGCGGGGACAATTTGCGCAAGGGCGCGGCGCTGAACACCTATGAGATCGCTGAGGCACTCGCGAGCGCGTGAAGATCATATCGCGCCACGTGCTCCGGGTTGTCCGGGTCAATGGTGCGGATGCCGTCATTCTTCAGCCGTTCGTTGATAAGCGGTAGGTTATTTCGCACGGCCTCCTTCTCAGCATCGGTGACCTTACCTCGATGCGGCTTTCCGGCATGCTCCAGACTCGAGTAGTCCAGCTTGTCAATCGCCGACGTTGCGGCTGGCCTAGCTTGCTTGCGGGGCGGATACGCCGGTTGTGCCTGCCGGATGACGTCCACCATATCCGCGTCGCCCGCGAGCTTGTTGAATTCCTCGATCTCCATCGTGACAGCTTCCGGCTCTGAGCCATCCCCCAGGTAGAGCTTGAGGCTGACGACGCTCAGCGCGCCCTTTCGGATGAGCTCAACCTCGTCCTGGGCGGCTTCGAGTTCCACAGGGCCATTGCCAAGAGCCGGGTGCTGTTCGACGACGATGCGGACCACAGCATCGTCGTCGATGATCTTATTGGTCAAGTCTGAGAAGCGAACCATACGTTGCGCCACGATATGCTGCACCTTTCCGGAATGTCTAGAAGTCCCACCCGCCGTTGCTCCCTCTCCCGCGCCGGGTGGCTCGCCACGCGGGCATCCTGCCACCCCGCTCAAACACCTGGGCAGCGCCGGGGTACTACCCGGGGCACTAGAGTGCCGCACTGCGACAACTAGAGTGCAGGCATGGCAATGATCCAGGTCTGCGGTCTGCCGGACCACGCACGAACCCGGACCCCGGCTGACTGAGGTGGAACCGCTGCTGGCGGCGCGCCAGTTTGTCCCTTTCGGGTGGTCGCACTGGGTGGCGATCGTGCTGCTCTTCGTGGTCGCGGCGGCGCTTGTCGTTCTTGGCCGGCGGTATCGCGGCACTCCTCTCGGGCGGCGGTGCAGCCAGGCGTTGGCGCTGGTGTTCGCCGGGTTCCTGCTCCCAGTGTGGCTCCACTCGCTGCTTCCTGGGCAGCAGGAGATCAAGTACTCGCTGCCCTTGCAACTGTGTGACCTGGCAGCCATGGCTGCGGAGTGGGCATTGTGGTCGTACTCGTCGACGGCGTTCGCGCTGACCTACTTCTGGGGCCTGACACTCACCTCGCAGGCTTTTGTCAGTCCGGAGCTGTCCGGTCCGGACTTCCCGTCGCTGCAGTTTCTGGCGTTCTTCGGCATGCACAGCCTGGTGTTGTGGACAGCGGTCTATCTGACCTGGGGAGTTGGGTTGCGGCCGGACTGGCGCAGTTACCGGGTCGCACTTGCGGTCACGATCGGGTGGGCAGTGGTGATGTTCGCGTTCAACCGCGTCGCCGGCACCAACTACGGCTTTCTCACGACCAAGCCGGTGGTCAGGTCGCTGCTGGACGTGCTGGGTCCGTGGCCGTGGTACCTGCTCTCCGCGCTGGCCCTCGGCGCCGCAGCGTGGGCGCTGATCACCTGGCCATGGGTGCGCCACCAGAGCCCACGAAACGCCCGAGTCGCAGCGTGAGTAGCACCGCAACGAACTACAGCGTGGGCGGGGGCGGGGACCCGCTCCCCTTCCGGTAGTTCTTGCGCGCAGACCAGATCCTGTCCTGGTCGAACCGAGCCCGTCGGTTCTCCGCCCGCCACCGCCCGAAGGACCGCCCGAGGAACCACCCACTGGCTCCGCCCAGTACGAGCATGCCCCATATCGTATCAGTAATCAAAATTCCACCTCTTCGGGTGACATTGTCCCCGTCAAATGAGTTAATAGCATATTTTTCTAGCTCTGGGTAATTCGCCATGAGGGCGACTGATCGTGACCACCAGACACGAGCTCCGGCACCGGAGGGGGTCCAGATCGCCCAGCACCCCAGGGACATCCGCCGCAGGTGAGCGAACCTGTCGGTTTCGACGCTTTTTGCGACACTGGTTCGGTGGACGATCCAGCACGGCTGCGGGTCGCGTTTCCCTGCCAGCACCAAGGTTGTCGGCGCGCGGCGGCGGTCGTCGAGGTGACGCGACGAGGGCAGCTGTACATCGACGCGGATCAAGACATCATCTACCGAGTCTTTCCCAACGCCCAGGGCGCGATCCGGATCACCGGCTTCCTGCCGTACACCAATTTTTCCACCCGGATACTCAACCTCGCCGCGACCATCGGCGCGGTCCACGCGATGGACCCGGCAGCGCTACACGCGCTGGATCAGACCTGGGTCCCGTTCTACTGCCAGCAGTGTGACCGCTCGTTCTGCAGCGAGCATTGGGACCTCAAACCCACCTTCAGCTGGGGCTTTGAGCACTACTCTGGCACCTGCCCGATCGGGCACCCACACTTCATCGATCATTGCTAGCTGGCTCATGGCCACGACTCGGTAGGGTCTGCAGGGTGTGAGCCAGGTGAGCCGCTTTGGCATCGTGGAGCTTGAGGACTTCCCGCCGGATCTGCGGAAACGGATCGGTGTGATCGCTGAGAAGTCCGGTTTCGTGCCCAACATCTTCCGTGGCCTGGCCCGGCGTCCCGCCGAGTTGCGGGCGTTCCTGGACTACCACGATGCGCTGATGGAATCTGACGACGGGCTGTCGCGGGCGGAGCGGGAGCTGGTCGTGGTCGCCACGTCCGGAGCCAACCACTGCACCTACTGCATCGTGGCGCACGGCGCGATCCTGCGGATCCGGGCGCGGGACCCGCAGCTTGCCGACCACGTGGCCAGCAATCCCTGGGCCGCCACGCTGGAGCGGCGGCAACGGGCCATCGTCGACCTCTCCCTGGTGATCGCAACCCGCCCGGCGGAGCTGACCGAACAGGATTTCCAGCAAGCCCGCGCCGCAGGGCTATCCGATGACGAGATCTGGGAGGTTGGAGCGATCACCGCGCTGTTCGCGATGTCCAACCGGCTCGCGCACCTGATGGCGCTGCGACCCAACGCCGAGTTCTTCACGATGGGCCGCGCGCCGCAGTCGCCCACCCACCAAGCCTAATCTTGCGTGACGATCGTCGCTGTCCGTGCCAGGATTGGGTCCAGTGGTTTGTCAGCGTCGGCTCTGAGCAGCGGACCCCACACTCCGGAGTCACGCTGCGCGGGGACGTCGCCCCGTGTCCGTCACAAGTGGAACGGGGCGTAACAGCAAGGAGATGCCCATGCCGCCCCGCAAGCCCCCCTCGTCTCACGCTAGCCGTGTTACCAGAGCTCCCGTCGTGGGTACCGCGATGGACGTTGATGGCCAGCGCACCCCGCAGCAGGTGATCGCGGGGCTACGCGCCACCAGCGAGGGCGAGGACCTGGTCCAGCTGCTCAACCCGGAGGGCCAGCGGGTCTCGCATCCACAGTTTGACCTGACGATCTCCGCCGCAGAGCTTCAGTCGCTGTATCGCGACATGGTGCTCGTCCGTCGGGCCGATCGGGAAGCCAAAGCCCTGCAGCGCCAAGGTGAGCTCGGTCTCTGGGCCCCGCTGCTGGGCCAGGAGGCCGCGCAGATCGGTGCTGGTCGGGCGATGGCCCCACAAGACATGGCCTTCCCGTCCTACCGTGAGCACGGCGTCGCGTGGTGCCGAGGGGTGGATCCCACCGAGTTGTTCGGCATTTTCCGCGGCGTCGACCATGGCTCGTGGAATCCGATCAGCACCGGGTTTCAGCTGTACACCATCGTGATCGCCAATCAGTGCCTGCATGCCACCGGTTACGCGATGGGACAGCGGCTGGATGGGAAGATCGGCGACGTGGCCAACGGTGAGGCCACGATCTGCTTTTTCGGCGACGGCGCCACCTCCCAGGGGGATGTGCATGAGGGCTTTGTCTGGGCCGCCGTCTACGACTCACCGGTGGTGTTCTTCTGCCAGAACAACCAGTGGGCGATCTCCGCATCGCTGGATCGCCAGACCCGGGTGCCGCTGTATCAGCGGGCCCGGGGCTACGGCTTTCCCGGGATCCGGGTGGACGGAAACGACGTGCTGGCCACCCTGGCCGTCACCCGCTGGGCACTGCGGGAGTGCCGCACCGGCAACGGGCCAGTGTTGATCGAGGCGTGCACCTACCGGATGGACGCGCACACCACCTCTGACGACTCGACCCGTTACCAGCTCACCAGCGAGCTGGAGGAATGGAAACTCAAAGACCCTCTTGAGCGGGTCCGGGTACACCTGGTGCGCGAGGGGTTGGCGACGTCGGAGTTCTTCGACGGACTGGCCGCTGAGGCCGACGAACTGGCGGTTCGGCTGCGCAACTACTGTACTTCGATGAGCTCCCCCGGTCCGGAACGGATCTTCTCGAAGGTCTATGCTGAACCGCCGCCTCAGTTTGACGCAGCGCGTGACAACTATCTGGTGTACCACGCGTCGTTCATCGGCGCAGGCGGTGTCTCCGACGGTACCCATTGATGGCGGCCGTCGCCGTACCGCAGACGATCACCCTGGCCAAGGGTCTTAACCAGGGGCTGCGGGCCGCGCTGGAGGCAGACCCCAAGGTCATCGTCATGGGCGAGGACGTCGGACGGCTCGGCGGCGTCTTCCGGATCACTGATGGCCTGCAGAAGGACTTCGGTGAGCAACGGGTGCTCGATACACCGCTGGGTGAGTCCGGGATCATCGGCACCGCGGTCGGGCTCGCGGTCCGGGGCTATCGCCCCGTGTGCGAGATCCAATTTGACGGGTTCGTCTTCCCGGGCTTCGACCAGATCGTCTCCCAGCTCGCCAAGCTGCACTACCGCTCGCAGGGCAAGCTGCGGATGCCGGTGGTGGTGCGTATCCCGCACGGCGGCGGGATCGGCGCCGTCGAGCACCATTCAGAGTCCCCCGAGTCCTACTTCGCGCACACTCCGGGGCTCAAGGTGCTCGCGTGCGCCAACCCGGTCGACGCCTACTGGATGATCCAGCAGGCAATCACCTGTGACGACCCGGTGATTTTCTTTGAACCCAAGCGGCGGTACTGGGACAAGGCGCCGCTGGATCTCGCGAAGCCGCCCCTGCCACTGTTCAGCTCGCAGGTGCTGCGCGCCGGTACGACCGCGACGGTCGTGGCTTACGGGCCGATGGTGCGTACCGTGCTGGATGCCGCGACAGTTGCCGAACGGGACGGCCAGACCCTGGAGGTGATCGACCTGCGTACGTTGTCGCCGCTGGACCTGGCGCCGGTGTTCGACTCGGTGCGCCGCACCGGGCGGTTGATCTGCGTGTCCGAGGCGCCTGGCGAGGTGTCGCTGACCGCCGAAGTGGCCGCCCGGGTATCGCAAGAATGCTTCTACTCGCTGCAGGCTCCGGTGCTGCGAGTGACCGGGTTCGACACCCCGTACCCGCCCGCGAAGTGCGAGGAGGACTACTTGCCCGACCTGGACCGGGTGCTCGATGCCGTCGACCGAGCGCTGGCGTACTAACTGAGATGACCCGCATCTTCATGCTCCCCGATGTCGGGGAAGGGCTCACCGAGGCGGAGATCCTCAGCTGGCACGTCGCGCCCGGGGACACCGTCACCATCAATCAGGTCATCGTCGAGATCGAGACGGCCAAGGCCGCCGTCGAGCTGCCCAGCCCCTACGCCGGAGTGGTCAGCGAGCTGTTCGCCGAACCTGGCGCCACCGTGGTGGTGGGAAGCCCCATCATCGCGATCGATACCGGTGACGGTAAGGCTAGTTCGGTCGACACCAGGGCCACGACAGTGCCCGCGTCGAGGCCCGCGTCAGGGCACGCATCGGGGGGCACGATCGGCGAGGAGGGACCCAGCGGGCGGGTGACGACCCTGGTCGGTTACGGCCCGCAGGCCGCTGCGGTGACCCGCCGGCCACGCAAGACCACCCCGCCCGCTACCACGCAGGGACCCTTTCCGCAGACCAAACCGCCGGTGCGCAAGCTAGCCAAGGAATTGGGGATTGACCTGCGGACAGTGCCCGGCTCCGGAACCGGTGGGGTGATCACCCGAGAGGACGTGCAGCGCGCCGCCCATCCTGTCGGTAATGCCGCTGGGTCCCTCCCTAGCTCTGACGCTGGGTCAAGCGCTGGGCAGCAGCGCCGGGAGCCGGTCCGAGGAGTACGCAAGACCACCGCGGCAGCGATGGTGTCCTCGGCGTTCACCGCGCCGCACGTCACGATGTTCCACACCGTCGATGTCACGCCCATGATGGAGCTGCGGGCCAGCTTGGCGGGGCAACCGCAGTTCCGGGACGTGAAGCTGACGCCTTTGGTGTTCGCCGCTCGGGCGGTATGCCTAGCGGTGCGACGGAGCGCGGAGGTCAACGCCAGCTGGGAGGAGGCGACCGGCGAGATCGTTTACTTCGACTATGTGCATCTCGGGATCGCCGCCGCCACCCCGCGCGGGCTGGTGGTGCCCAAGATCCGCAACGCCGACCGGATGTCGCTGCACGAGCTTGCCATCGCGCTGGACAAGCTGGTGACATCAGCCCGGGAGGGACGCACCACCCCGGGCGACATGATCGGTGGGACGATCACCATCACCAACATCGGGGTCTTCGGGATCGACACCGGCACCCCGATCCTCAACCCAGGCGAATCTGCGATCCTCGCCCTCGGCGCGATCCGGGACATGCCGTGGGTGGTGGACGGTGCCGTGGTGCCGCGCAAGGTCTGCCAGCTGGCCCTGTCCGTAGACCACCGCGTGGTAGACGGCCAGCAAGGCGCCCAATTCCTCACCAACATCGCCACCCTCCTCACCAACCCCGCCCAAGCGATCACCTTCTGATCCCCCGCATTCAGCGGGCTTAACGGGGTTACCGGCACCCGTTTCACCCCGCTGAGCCCGCTGAATGCGGGGTGTAACGACGAGGGGGGGTGGTGACGACTAGATAGCTGAGGGTGATAGGGGGTTGAAGCAGCGCAGCGAGGGGATGCTGGTTCGACTCCTGGATAACTTGGGGGTGAGTGATGTGAAAGGACTCGGGCGGTGGCCCGGACCCGGCATGGGGACGACCTTCGACGTCAGTCCCGGTGAGGACGTCGAAGTGGTAGTGCGCGAAGACCCTGGGGCCACGGCGCTGCATGCGTGGGACCTGCTGGTGGATCGCACACCAGGCACAGACGTCACCCAGCACTCGGTCTGGGCGGGGTTGCGTGGCCGAGTCGGCTTCACTCCGCTCTACCTGCTGGCCTACCGGTCCGGTGAGCTGGTCGGCGGAGCGCAGATTTTGACCCGGCGGGTGCCCGTGTTGGGCCTGGTGGGTTACCTCCCTTACGGCCCACTCGTGTCCCCCGACGACCCGGCGACCGATGCCATCCGTCGCGCACTCGTCGACGCCCTCGTGACGCTGGGCCGGCGGCAGCTGCGAATTCTGTTCATCCAACCGCCCGAAGGCGCTCAGGACACTAGTGATGAACTGCTCCGCTGCGGGTTCCGACCGTCGTCGGCCGGTATCGCGCCGCAGGGTTCGATCCGGATCGACTTGACGGCCGATCTGGCGGAGATCCGCAGCAGGTTCGGGAAACGGCTCAAGTCCTGGACCAACCGCTGGGAGTCCCGCGGTGTCACGGTCAGGGCCGGGGACGAGCGAGACATTCCGTTGCTCGCCGAGCTGATGGCCAGTTCGGCGCAGCACCAGGGTTACACACCGTTACCGTTGGACTACATGACCGCGCTCTACCGGGAGCTGGCCGCCACTGGTCACGCCGTGCTGTACGTCGGCGAGGTGGACGGTGCGCCGGTCGCCGCTGATCTGATGACCGGATGCGGCGATATGGTCCGCGGCCGGCTGTCCGGGTTTGACCGCTCCGGCGAGGCGATGCGGCTCAGCGTGCCGGCGGCCATCCGGTGGGAAATGATCAAGTGGGCCAAGGAGCGGGGGTACCGCTGGTTCGACTTCGGCGGGCTCCGTCCGGAGACCCTGACAGCGCTGCTGGAGGCAACCGTGCGCAGCACTGACACGTTGCCGACCGCCGACCAACCCAAGATCACCTTTGGGGGCACCGCGTTCCGCTACCCCACACCAGTCGAGATGATCAGGCCGGTGGCCCTGCGGACCGCCTATGACCTCGCGTGGCGCTCCGCGACCGGGCGCCGGTTGTTCGCCGAGGCGCGAAGTCTGCTCCGGGGATCACGATCGGGTGGCGCGCACCTGATGAACGCGGGCCGCGCCAGCCCTGAGGCGCCCTCCAGCTAACCGAGTAGTCGCGGCAGAACCGGTACCAAATCCATTCACTCGCCGTCAATCAGGGAGGCGGAAGAGGATATGAAAATTGTGTGCGTCGGCGGGGGGCCTGCAGGCCTGTATTTCGCTATTTCCGCGAAGTTGCGCAACAGGGATCACGACATCACGGTTATCGAACGCAATCCTGTCGGGGTGACCTACGGCTGGGGCGTCACATTTTCTCACCCGCTCCTGGACAGCCTCTACCGCAACGATCCGGAGAGTGCGCGGCAGATCTTCAACAATCCCGGGTCCTGGGACAACCAGGAAGTCCGCGTCCGGGACACGCAGGCCCACCTCGGTGGGTATGGATTCGCCATCGGTCGCAAGCATCTCCTTGACATCCTCGTTAAACGCGCGATGGATCTCGGCGTGGACATCCAGTTCCAACGCGAAATCAAGGATCTGTCCGAGTTCGCCGACGCCGACTTGATTGTCGCCTGTGACGGCGCGAACAGCCATGTGCGCCGGCTCCATAATGAGCACTTTCAGACCGCCGCGCACGTGGGCCGGAACAAATATATCTGGCTTGGCACCCACCGGGTCTTCGACTCCTTCATGTTTGCATTCGAAGAAACCGCAGCCGGCTGGATCTGGTTCTATTCGTATCCCTTCAACACCGACACGACCACCTTCATCGTCGAGTGCTCGCCGGAGACCTGGAAGGGGCTCGGCTTTGATAAGCTAGAGCCCGATGCGAGCATAAAACTGCTGGAAGAAATCTTCGCGCACCATCTTGACGGCCAGCCACTGATGAACTCGATGCGCGACCTCGGCAAGATTCCGTGGCTCAATTTCACCCGCATCACCAACACCTCCTGGCATCATGACAACATCGTCCTCATGGGCGACGCGGCGCACACCACGCACTTCTCGATCGGGTCGGGTACGACGCTGGCAATGCAGGATGCGATCGAGCTGGCCGTGAGCCTGGACACCCACGATGACCTCCAGGTAGCTCTCAAGAGTTACGAGGAGAAGCGGCGCGCGGAGATCATGAGTTTGCAGGACGCGGCGGTGAGCAGCACCGAATGGTTCGAGAATGTTCCGAGCTGTATCGATCAGCCAATCACCCAGTTCGCCTACTCGTTATGGAAGCGCCGTGGCCGTTACCCGCTGTGGCGTTACCACCTCCATCTGGTTACCCAAATTGCAACATTTCGAAGGTTGCGGAGAGCTATCAGTTCGCTGCGCAACAGGATTCGCGCCCAACAACGGATGAAGCTGGCTGATATTCCAACGTCGGAATATCACAAAATTGAAGCCTCCGCCAGATCGACTGCCAGATCAGCTACCTGATCGGCGGGCCAGAGTTCGCCGGGAAACCACCCACCGCGAACATCCGCTCACGCGCTCGGCATGTCGAAAATCGTGGGCAGCCGGGCGGCGAAGCCGATGTCGCCGTCCAGCTTCACCTTCCCCATAAAAAACATCATCGCGGGAGAACTGCTGCCGGAGATCAACCTGAGGAACTGCTCGCCGGACATTGTCAAGGTGACGCGTGGCTCATGCGATGGTTCCTTGCTGGTCGAGCACTGCGGCGTCGAGGAACCCCGGATTCCGATGATCCAGGTCTCATACACCTCCTCGCCACCGGGTCCGCCGGTGATCCACCAATGGATCGCGGAGTCCTGCTCTGGCGCATTCTCCGGGCGGAACTGGTCGGCCATCCGGCTGAAGATCCCGTCCAGCAGCGCGCGGCGCAGGGTCGGATCGCCGAGCACAGCGGCAAGCTGCTCGACTGAGGCGTGTTTGATCAGCCGGGTGAGTGCCCACGGGTCCATCGCGCCGGTGCCATTGCCGACGGCCGGCGCAAGCAGCTCCGCGAACTCCGCCGTGGACAGCGTCTGTGGATCGACGTTGTTGGCGTTCACCATCGTTGCCCCCCGTATCTACTCCTGAGTAAGTTTACGAGTGGGTCCGTAGACTCGCAACGGTGGGCCTACCCTCGCCGCCGTCCCGTCAGCGGCTACCCCGGCAGGTACGCGAGCGGCAGATACTGGACGCGGCTGTCGCGGTGTTCTCCCGGCGCGGCTTTTACTTTGCCTCGATGGACGACATCGCCGAGGTCGCCGGGGTCTCCAAGCCGATGATCTATTCTTATCTTGGTTCCAAGGATGACCTGTTCATCGCGTGCATCCGCCGGGAGGGACAGCGGCTGATGGAGCTGGTCACCACCGCGGTGCCTGCCGGGCTCGCCCGAGATGAGCGGCTGTATCGGGGCCTGCTGGCCTTCTTCGAGTTTGTCACCGAATATCGTGACGGCTGGGTCATGCTCTACCGCCAAGCGCGGGTGCACGGCTCGTTCGCCGGGGAGATCACAGCGGCGCGGGAGCGGATCATCGTCATGGTGGCCGCGCTGTTGGCCCAGTCCTCAGGTGACGATGGGCAAACCAGAGCCATGCCCATTGCGCATGTGCTGGTCGGGGCGGCCGAGGCGCTGTCCGACTGGGCACTTGAGCACCCCGAGGAAACGCCGGACGCCCTGGCCACTCGCCTGCGCGACGTCCTGTGGATCGGTCTCAAGGGGGCCACCTCGTGAGCACCGTGGCCATCTTGTCGTTCCGGCTCGGGGTGGCGGATGGGGTGTCAGTCGCGGCGGCACAGTGGGTGACGGCGCTGCGCCGGATGGGCGCCCGGGTGCGCACCGTCGCGGGCACCGGTGTGGCGGATCACCTGGTTCCCGGACTTGCCTTCGACACCCGCCGCCCAGCGAGCTGCGGAGAGGTCGAAGCGGTGCTGCGCGGCGTCGATCTCGTCGTAGTGGAGAACGTTTGCTCGTTGCCGATGAACCCATCGGTGACCGAGGTGGTCGCGCAGGCGGTGCGCGGACGCCGTGCGGTCCTGCGCCACCACGATCTGCCCTGGGAACGGGAGCGTTATGCCCACCTGCGTGGCTGGCCCCCGGATGACCCCAGCTGGCAGCACGTCGCGATCAGCCAGCACAGCGCCACGGAGCTGGCTCGGCGCGGCATCGACGCGACCGTCGTCTACCACGGCTACGCGCGCATCCCTCGCCGGGGCAACCGGGCCACCGGGCGGGCCGCGCTGGGCCTCGCGCCACACCAGCGGCTGCTGTTACAGCCTACCCGGGCAATCCCGCGCAAGAACGTCGCCGCCGGAATCGCGCTGGCGGCGGCCATTGACGCGGTCTACTGGCTGACCGGGGCCGCCGAGGAAGGCTACGGCCTAGCGCTGGCCGACCTGCTCGCCCAGGCGAGCTGCCCGGTGCGTCGCGGGTTGCCCGGCGGGTTGCGGATGGCCGACGCCTACGCCGCTGCGGATGCGGTGGTGCTGCCCTCGACGTGGGAGGGCTTCGGCCTGCCGCTGATCGAGTCCGCGCTGGCCGGGCGCCCGCTCGCGGTGAGCGACTACCCAGTGGCGCAGGAAGTGGCCCAGCTGGGCTTCACCTGGTTCCCCGTCGGCGATCCGGCCCCGCTGGCCGCCTGGTTGGCCGACCCCGACCCGGCACCGCTGGCCCGCAACCGTGCCCTGGCCCGATACCACTTCGGTCCCGACGCACTGGCCAAGCGGCTGTCCGACACACTGGCCCGTGCTGGCCTAACGCGCTAGGGTCCGGCGCTCAAGTCCGGCGCTCAAGTCCGCGCTAAAGTCCTCCTGTGGCGATTTGGGATGACCTGTTGATCCGGCTGCTGCGCGGCCCGGTGCAGCGCCTGCTGGCCGAGGAACGACACCGGTTCACCTACGGTCACAGCGAGAACCCGCTCTACCGCTACCGGGTGCACGGCCTCCTGGAACGGCTGCACATCGATCCCACCGCGATCGTGAACAGCGCGTTGTTCAACGTGTCCGGCGGGGAGATCACGATCGGCGAGTACGCCTTCTTCGGGCACGAGGTCGCGGTGCTCACCGGTACGCATGACATCACCAAGTTCGGCCGGGAACGGCAGACCACCTTCCCCCGATCCGGTCGTGACGTGGTGATCGAGGAAGGCGTCTGGGTGGCCAGCCACGCGATGGTGCTCGGGCCGGTGCGAATCGGCAAGCACGCGGTGGTCGCCGCCGGCTCCCTGGTGTTGGACGACGTGCCGCCGTACGCGGTCGTCGCGGGGCGTCCCGCGAAGGTGATCAAGGAGATCAGCGCGGCCCACCAAGCCGCCCCGGCCGACCAGCGGTGAAGGTCGAGATCGGTGCGGGCGAGAAACCGCACCCCGACTATGACGTGCACGTCGACATCCTCCCGCTGCCCGATATCGAGGTGATCTGTTGGATCGACCGGCTGCCGTTCGCCACCGCCTCGGTCGACGCGCTGCGCGCCAACCACGTACTCGAGCACCAGAGCTACGAGCTCGTCGAGCCAACCCTGCGCGAGTGGGCCCGGGTGATGCGGCCCGGCGCGGTGCTGGACATCGGAGTGCCGGACGCCCGGTTCGTCGCCGAGCAGTGGATCCGTGGTGAGATCGACACCGCTGAGGCGAACTACTGGATCCTCGGCGGCCACTGCGACCGGGCCGCCCACCAGGGCATCGACGCGCGCGGCGTCCCCCGCTGGATCTACAACGCACACCACACGATGTTCGATGCCGAATCGCTCCGCGCCCTGGTCTCCCGTTGCGGTTTCACCGATCTGGACATTTTCCGCTACAATGTCCGTAACCTGCGCTGTTACGCATTACGCGCCCTATGAGACCGATGAGCTCACCCGGTGATTACATAACGATCTGATCTCAGGTCGAACCGGATGCCGGTGGCTCCCGAAAGGTCAGATATGGCGTCGTTCCCGGATACCGGTTTGATGCCTGGACACCCGGTGGGAGGGCTGGTGTCACCGACCGTCCCACCGTTTGTCCTGTAGGCGCGGCTTGGCTTCCTAGGAACAGAAGTTCCTAGGAAGAAGAACACAATGCAGGGAGGGGCATATGAAGATCGCAGAGATCTTCTCACTCGGCTACGGTGGCGGTTACGGCGGTCACGGTTACGGCGGTCACGGTTACCGCAGTCACCGTTACGGAGGGGGCTATCGCTATGGGGGTTATAGTGGCGGCTTCTTCGGGCGTCGCAACCGCGAATTGCTCGATATAAGCATCCTCTAACCCCGGAATTCCTCGGCGGTGGCCTTACCCTCCCC
>JBATXM010000287.1:0-12265 GCA_049673305.1 Pseudonocardiaceae bacterium
CGTTGCGGATCGCGCTGGTGCGGGAGACCAGGTTGAAGGACTGGAACACGAACCCGATCTTGCGGCTGCGGATCTTGGCCAGCCGGTTGTCGGACAGGCTGCTGACGTCAGTGCCATCCAGCAGGTAACGCCCGCTGGTCGGGATGTCCAGACAGCCCAGGATGTTCATGAGCGTGCTCTTACCCGACCCGGACGGGCCCATGATGGCGACCAGTTCACCGTCGTCAATCGTCAGATTGATACCGTGAAGTACTGGTACCTCGACCTTTCCCATCTGGTACGCTTTAGTGATATCCTCAAGCTGGATCATTCAACTTCTTCCTTTGGTTAATTGGTCGGTCCGGTTAATGGGCCGGTCCGCTGTCGCGAATGCGCGTGGCGGTGGCGGTCCCATTGGCCTTGGTGGCCACAACGGTCACCTGGTCGTTGACGAGCACCTGGCTGATGTCGCCGGACTTCCGGTCCTTGCGGATCTTGGTAGAGTCATTGGTCGTGTAGGTAGCGGTGAACCCGTCGGCGGAGCGGACGGTCAGCTGCCCAGAATTTACTGAGTCCACGGTGCCTTGCTGGAGGTCGACAACCTGGTAGCCGTGGTCCTTGGTGGTCAGGGTGGCCTCGCCGTGCACGATTCGGGACAGCGGCCCGCCGTGCCTGCCGTGCCCGTGCGGCATGGCCTCCGGTGCCGGTGCTGCGTCAGACGAGGTGGGTGAGGCAGGAGTCGGTGGGTCAGAGCTTCGCGCGAAGGCGATGCCGGTTCCCACCCCGGCGATCGCCAGTACTGCTATCCCCCCGAGCAGCGTCATCCTGGTCCGGCTGATCATTGTCCTGTGCCTTCCTCGAACCGCACTTTTCGGTCTTTGGTAGCAACTGTGCGGTCAGGCCCATGCTCCCCCTTTTTCCTGTGAGGAGGCTGAAAATTCAGCGGACTTCTCATCGAGCCCCGCGCTGCCCTGCCCGTCAGCTCCTATGCGCCAGCGTTCGTGTACAGCGTGTTAGCCGCCGATCCACGCATAGTACTGATAACAGGAAATTCACCTCTGGTCGCTCACGATGCGCCCATCGCGCATCCGCACGATCCGCTTGGCGAACCGGGCGACATCTTCTTTGTGAGTCATGACCACAACCGTGCGACCGGTCTCACTCAAGTCACCGAGCAACTTCAAGATCTCTGCGCTGCTTGCCGCGTCGAGGTCACCCGTGGGCTCGTCGGCCAGCAGCAGCGCGGGATCGTTGATCAGTGCCCGGGCGATCGCCACCCGCTGCTGCTGACCGCCGGATAACTCGGTGGGCAGGTGCTTCTGCCGGTCGCTCAATCCGACCTGCTCCAGCAGCCGGGCCGGGCTGCGCCGAGCCCGCACCCCGGCGTATGACCCGGCGTAGACCAAGGGCAGTTCGACGTTGCGGATCGCGCTGGTGCGGGAGACCAGGTTGAATGCCTGGAACACGAACCCGA
The DNA here is from genome assembly GCA_049673305.1 of Pseudonocardiaceae bacterium. Classification (GTDB taxonomy): domain Bacteria; phylum Actinomycetota; class Actinomycetes; order Mycobacteriales; family Pseudonocardiaceae. The sequence goes on from JBATXM010000287.1 coordinate 1,454, forward strand.
TCTTGCGGCTGCGGATCTTGGCCAGCTGTTTGTCGGACAGGCTGCTGACGTCAGTGCCATCCAGCAGGTAGCGCCCGCTGGTCGGGATGTCCAGACAGCCCAGGATGTTCATGAGCGTGCTCGTGCCCGACCCGGACGGGCCTATGATGGCGACCAGTTCACCGTCGTTGATGACGAGGTTGACCCCGTAGAGCGCCCGCGCCTGGAGCTTACCCGTCCGGTACACCTTGGTGACGTCCTCAAGTTGGATCATCCCACTCACCTGTGACGGGGCTGCGTTGCGACCGGGTAGGGCTGTGACCGGACTATTCATTATGAATTTTACCGAAATTCTAACCACTCGCCGATGGTCTCGGCAAGTTTTTCGCGTTCCCGGCGAACTTTGAGGTTGCGTCCAGGTTGTTCGCACACCACTGGGCCATACCTAGAGGCAACGGTTGGCGAACGGCTCATGAGGGGATAGGTGAGGTCGGTGGTGATGGTGGCCAGGGAACGTCAGGGTGCTCCCGACGTTGGCATGCGACGGTGGTCGGTGGGGCGGCGGATGGCCACAGTGGATGTGGTGGTGCCGGTGTACAACGAGGAACGCGCGTTGCCGGGTTGCCTGGAGGTGTTGCGCTCATACCTGGATGATCAGTTTCCTTTCGAGTGGACGATCACTGTGGTGGACAATGCCAGCACTGATGGGGTGCTGCGGGTGGCGAAAGAGCTCGCTGAGTGCGATGACCGGGTGCGGGTGCTGCACCTGGACCGCAAGGGACGCGGCCTCGCATTGCGCACTGCCTGGGAATACAGCGACGCCGATGTCGTGGTCTACATGGACGTCGACCTGTCCACCAGCCTGGACGCGTTGCTGCCGTTGGTGGTTCCGTTGGTGAACGGTCATTCCGACATCGCGATCGGTTCCCGGCTGGCGCCCGGTGCGCGTACGGTGCGCAGCCCCCGTCGGGAGGTGATCTCCCGGTGTTATAACGTGATGATTCGGCTCACTCACGGTGCCCGGTTCTCTGACGCGCAGTGTGGGTTCAAGGCGGCCCGCGCCGAGGTGATCCGCCCGTTGCTGGCGCACGTGCGCGATGACGGGTGGTTTTTCGACACTGAGCTGCTGCTGCTGGCCGAATACAATGGGTTGCGGGTGCAGGAGATACCCGTGGACTGGGTGGAGGATCTTGACAGCCGAGTGCGGGTGCTGCCCACCGCGGTGGCGGATATTCGCGGGTTGGTGCGGGTGGCCCGGGCCAAGGTCACCGGCGCGGCCCGGGTGACGGAGTTGCCCCGGCGCCCGGCGCCACAGTGCGCACACCCGGATGCGGTGGCGCCCGCACGCGGGGGCGGGTTGTGCTGGCAGTTGGCGGCTTTCGGGCTGATCGGCCTGGTCTCCACGGTGGCAACGGTGGTGCTGTACGCGTTGTTGCGCTTGTGGTCACCGCCGCTGGTGGCAAATCTGACCGCGCTGGTGATAATGAGCGTGCTGAACACTGAGGCGAACCGGCGGTTGACCTTCGCCGGCACCGGTGTGTCCAGACAGCGGGTACACCTGCAGTGCCTGGTCGTCTTCGCGTTGTATTACGCGCTCACCTCAGGCGCCCTGCTGGCATTGCAGGCCCTGGTGGCCCATCCCTCCCGCTGGCTGGAAGTCACGGTCCTGCTCATCGCCTCAGCTATCGGCACCGCCGCCCGCTTCCTTCTCCTCCGCACCTGGATCTTTCCCTCATGACCATCGACGCGCCCCCCGTCGACGCACCCGCATTGAGCGGGCTCGGCGGAATTATCAAGCCAGGTTTTACCCCGCTGAGCTCGCTCAATGCGGTGCGCGCCCGGATGGTGTTGGGCGCGATCTGTGTGGTGGCGGGGGGGTTGTATGGGTGGCGGATCGGTGGTGAGGGGTGGGGCAATCCATATTATTCGGCCGCAGTGAAGTCGATGTCGGCGAGCCTGACCAACTTCATGTTCGGTTCTTTTGACCCGCTGGGTGTGGTGACCGTCGACAAGCCGCCGATGGCGTTGTGGCCGATGGTGGGGTCTGTCGCGGTTTTTGGCTATCACGGGTGGTCGCTGTTGTTGCCCCAGGTCCTTGAAGGGGTGGCCGCGGTGTTGCTGTTGCATCGCACGGTGCGGCGGTGGGCGGGCGAGCACGTCGCGTTGCTGGCCGCGCTGGTGTTCGCGCTCACCCCGGTGACCGTGGCGATCAACCGCGACACCAACCCGGACACGCTGATGGTGCTACTGCTGGTGGCCGCAGCTTGTGCGTTCACCAGGTCGGTGCAACGCCCGCTCGAGCCGGCCAGGGCGAGCTACTGGCTGATGCTGGCGGCGGTGTTTCTCGGCCTGGGTTTCGTCACCAAGATGCTGCAAGCGTGGATCGTGGTCCCGGCGTTCGCGCTGGCTTACCTGGTCGGCTCAGCGGCGCCGGTACGTCGCCGGGTGCTGGATGTGCTCGGTGCCGGGGTCGTGCTGTTGGCGAGCGCACTGTGGTGGGTTGGGCTGGTCAGCTTCTGGCCCGGGCCCAAACCCTACGTCGGCGGGAGCACTGATGGGTCTGTGCTCAACCTGGTGATTGGTTACAACGGTCTGGGCCGCATTCTCGGCCACCAGACTGGCCAAAGAGGCCATGGCGGGGACGGCGGGCACGGCGGGTATGGCGGCGGTTCGGGCATCACCCGCTTGTTCGGCGAGCAACTCGGCGGCCAGATCAGCTGGCTGTTGCCGTTGTGCCTGCTGATACTGGTCGCGGTCGCTATTGCGGGGGTCCGCCAGATGCGGTCCGGGCGGTCCGTCGAGCCGACGCGCCGGGCCGGGTGGTTTCTCTGGGGTGGCTGGTTAGTCCTGGTTGGCCTGGTGCTGAGCTATGCCCAGCGGGGTTTCCATTCTTACTACACCACGGAGATGGCCCCGGCACTGGCCGCCGTGACCGCCGCTGGGGTGGTGGCGATGTGGCGTCACTACCGTCAGCCGGGTGGGTACCGCTGGGTGCTGCTTCCGGTGGCGGTCACGCTGACCGTCGGCTGGGCGTGGGTGCTGGTGTCACGGGACATGTCGTGGTACGGCTGGCTGCGCTACGCCGTCGTCGCTGTGGGAGCCCTCGCCGTGGTGCTGCTCGTAGCGGGCCGGGTGTTCTCCACCGGGGTATGCCGGGTGGCCGGGGTGTTGGGTGTGGTCGCGTTGCTGCTCGCGCCGGGGGTGTGGTCGAGCGCCGCCGGGTTCTCCTCCAGTGGCGGCGCGATGGCCCAGGCCGGGCCGCCGGGACGGGCCTGGGGCGCGCCGCCGGGGCTGGCTTGGGATGCAGCGCCCGTGCGGGTGCCGGGTGCCAGGGCTGGCGATCTGGGCGCCATGGCTGGTGATCTGACCGCTCAGCAGCGCGCGATCGTGGCTTACGCTCAGGCCAACTCCGGGGGCAGGCCGATCACGCTGGCTGTGGAGGGCGGGGCGATGGCCGCTGAGGCCTACCTCATCCACAGTGACGCGACGATCATCGGGATGGGTGGGTTCAGCGGGCAGGACCCGGCTCCGACCGTGGCCACGCTCGCCCAGTGGGTCCAGCGGGGCCAACTGCGGTTCGTCCTGCTCAGTAGCCCTAGCCGCGATGATCATGGCGGGTCCCGGATGGCCAGTCGAAGCGGGGTGTCCGCGCAGCGCACCCAATGGGTTCGCCAGCACTGTGCCATCGTCACCAGGGCCATCGCCAGCGCGCCTGAGCTTGTCGGTCGCGCTGGGGTCCTCTACGACTGTCAGGCCGGCTGAGACCAGCAGAGTTTTCCTATTCCCGCGCCTATCCATTCTCGTGAATAGCTGAATATTTGCTGGGAATACCGGGCGCCAGGTGATCGTCGGTGTATTGTGGAAACCAGAGAAGAAAACTTATTAGGGCGTTTCCTCGGCAAGGAAGGAAGGAAAAAAATGAGTGTGCAACCCTGGGACTGGAATCGCAAGGAGAATGGTGACGGCGGCCGCCGTCACCATTGGCGCGGCGGTGACCGCCGCAAGAAATTCCACAGGTGATCGTGAGTCACTGATGCCGGAGGATCCCCTGTCGCGTATGCCGCGACAGGGGATCCTCGCTAGTGGATGAGGAGGGAAGCGGATATGAGGTCACCGAAAGAGTTGCTGGAATGGCTGGTCCGGCCGGCGCCAGTCGAGGATGACGGGCTGGCGCAGCCCGTCCCGGCGTTGCGGGTGTGGGATATCTTCACCCGGTTTTGGCCTGACGCCCGCCCGTTTCGGGTCTGGTTGGGACTCAGCCTGGTCCTTGTCGTGGTGGCGGCACTGTTCGACGCGGCCACGATCTGGCTATTCAAACTGCTGGTCGATGACGTACTCACGGTGCACAATTTCCGAGCTTTTCCCGTACTCGCCCTCGCGTATGTGATGATCACGGTGGTCGCCGGGGCGGTGGAATTCGCCGACGCCTACCTCGCCACCTGGATCGGGGAGAATTTCCTGCACCGGCTGCGCACTCGGGTGTTCACCCATCTCCACACCCTGTCGATGGGCTTTTTCGACCGGCGCCCACTGGGGGACACTCTGACCCGGCTCACCGGAGATGTGAGCGAGATTGAGAACCTGGTGCTCTCCGGGGTCACCGAAACCACCACGCAGGTCATCAAAATCGTTTTGTTCACCGGAGTGCTGTGGTACCTGAGCTGGCAGCTGGCGCTGGTGTCAGTGGTCGCGGTACCGGTGTGCTGGCTGGCCGCCCGATTCTTCTCCCAGCGGATCAAGGCCGCGTCCCGGGAGGTACGCCAACGCAGTGGCTCGATCAGCGTCATCGCCGAGGAGAGCCTGGGCAACGCCACTTTCATCCAGGTTTACGGTCGCGGGCCGGCCGAGGTCACCCGCTTCGCCCAGGCGAGCCGGGCCAGCCTCGGCGCCGAGCTCGCCGCCGCCCGCCTCCACGCGCTGTTCGCACCCCTGCTGGACCTCCTCGAGGTCACCGGCGTCATGATCATTATCGGGATGGGGGCGTGGGAACTGACCAGCAACCGCATCAGCCTCGGCGGGCTGCTGGCATTCCTGGCCTACCTCTCCCAGCTCTACACTCCAGCCCGGGGCCTCGGGCAGCTATCCACCACCGTCTACGCCGCTGCCGCCAGCGCCGAACGCATCATCGACCTCCTCCAGGCGCAACCCGAGGTCCGCGCTCCCGCCCACCCAGTCGCGCTTCGCCGTCCGCACGGCACGCTTTCGGTCGAGCGAGTGAGCTTCCGCTACCCCGGCGCCGCGGCCAACACGCTGAGCGAGATCAGCTTCACGGTGCCAGCGGGGCGCAGCCTCGCGCTGGTGGGAACCAGCGGCGCGGGCAAGACCACCCTCACCACACTGCTCCTTCGGCTGTACGACCCGCACACCGGAACCGTCCGCCTGGACGGCGTCGATACCCGCGAGCTGGACCCCGACCAGCTACGTGCCAGCATGGCCGTCGTCCTGCAAGAAACTCTCCTGCTCGATGGCACCATCGCGGAGAACATCCTCGCTGGCCGCCCCGACGCCACTCGCCGCGAGGTCGTGGCCGCCGCGATAGCCGCCGACGCCTACGAGTTCATCGCCGCACTTCCTGAGGGCTACGACACCCGGGTCGGGCAACGCGGCCGGCTGCTCTCTGGCGGGCAACGCCAACGCATCGCGATCGCCCGAGCCATGATCCGCGACGCCCCCATCGTGATCCTTGACGAACCCACCACCGGCCTGGACTCGGCAGCCACCGAACGCATCCTCACCCCGCTGCGCCGACTCATGACCGGACGCACCACCATCATCATCTCCCACAACCTGAGCACGGTCACCGACGTTGACCAGATCATCTACCTCGATCACGGCCGGATCACCGAAACCGGCACCCACTCTCAACTGCTCGCCCTGGATGGCGCCTACGCCCACCTCTACCGGCTGCACCACCCCACCCGCCCCGGCCGGCACCGCGCCGCCCCAGTCTCAGCCCCGGCATAGCTTGCCCGCGGGCTACTGCGTCATGCTGGCCACCGTGGACAACCACCCCCTCGCCAGTGTGCTCGTCGTCGACGACGAGCCAAACATCCTGGCCCTGCTCTGCGCCTCGCTGCGGCTGTCTGGCTTTGAGGTCCATGCAGCGGACAGCGGCGCGAAGGCCCTGACCACTCTCGCGCACGCCGTACCAGACATCGTGGTGCTGGACGTCATGCTGCCCGACTGCGACGGGTTCACTCTCGCTCGCCAGTTACGCGGCGCCCACGGTCAGCTACCGGTACTGTTCCTCACCGCTCGTGACAGCGTCGACGATCGGATCGCCGGACTCACCGCAGGCGGTGACGACTACGTGACCAAGCCGTTCAGTCTGGAGGAGCTGGTGCTGCGGCTGCGCGCGATCCTGCGGCGCACGCAAGCGGCCCGCAATGGCGAGGCGGGCAGTAACGATGGCGAGGGCAAGATAACCTACGCTGATCTGGAGCTGGATGAGGAAGCACACGAGGTGCGCCGCGCTGGCCAGATCGTGCAACTCTCCCCGACGGAATTCAATCTGCTGCGCTATCTGATGATCAATGCCGGCAAGGTGGTCAGCAAGACGCAGATCTTGGATCGGGTGTGGAACTATGACTTTGGCGGTGACAGCCGGATCGTTGAATCCTATATCAGCTATCTGCGCCGCAAGATCGACCGAAAGAGTCTGCCGCTGATCCACACGATCCGCGGTGTCGGCTACACGTTGCGGCTTCCCCGCGATGCGCTCGACACCGGCGAGTCATGAGGATCCTGCGACGGCCGCTCACCCTGCGCGGCCGGTTAATTGCCGCCGTGCTGGCGTTGTCCGCGGTCGGGCTGGCCGTGTTCGCCGGAACGAGTGTGATGCTGTTGCAGCACTCGCTGATCAGCCGGGTGGACCAGCGGTTTCCCCACTTCACCGAACAGCTTGCTCGTGGGCGAATTCCCCTACGGCTGCCCAGCGAAATCCAGGAGTTCACTCTCGGGCCTCGTGGCATTGAGCAGATCGGACCGCAGTTGGGTTCCTCCGGCGGCCCCGTGCTGAACCTGGGCGCCGTGCGGCGCCATGCTGGCCATCATCCGTTCACGGTTGCTGACCAGGCTGGCGGCAGCCCCTGGCGGGTTCGCGCGGTGGCATTGCCGAATCATCGCGTCGGAGTCGTGGCTATCTCGCTGGCTTCGCTGGACGCGACCCGGCGGCTGTTACTGATCATCGAAGCCATCGTGGGCGGTATCGTCCTGGCCTTGATCGGGATAGTCGCGACAGTCGTCGTTGCGCTCGGGCTGCGTCCGCTGACCAGGATCGAGCAGACGGCGCAGGCCATTGCCGGCGGTGAGCTGGATCGCCGGGTGGCTGAGCGCGACCCGCGCACCGAGACCGGCCGGCTGGGTGCGGCGCTCAACGTCATGCTGGGCCGGCTCGCCGCCGCGCTCCGGGAACGGGAGCGCTCCGAGCACCGGCTGCGCCAGTTCGTCGCGGACGCCTCCCACGAGCTGCGCACCCCGCTGACCTCGATCCGCGGGTTCGCTGAGCTGTACCGCCGCGGTGGTGCCTGCACGCCTGCCGAGATCGAGCTGCTCACCGGCCGGATCGAGGCCGAGGCGATCCGGATGGGCGTGCTGGTGGAGGACTTGTTGCTGCTCGCCCGGCTGGACCAGGAGCGGGCGCTGGACATCACCAACGTGGACCTGCTCGTGCTGGCCGCCGATGCGGTGCACGATGCGAAAGCCCGCGAGCCGGACCGTCCGGTGACGTTGCGCCAAGGCGGCGCGGTGCACGTGCTAGGCGACGAGCACAAGCTCCGGCAGGTGGTGGCCAACCTGGTCACCAACGCTCTCACCCACACCCCGGTGGGCACCCCGGTGCACCTGACGGTCCGTCCACATCTCCCGTCCACCAATGATGAGCCGCCAGTGGCGCAGGCCGGAATGAACCAGCAGCCGCACACCGCACTCGGCGTGCTGGAGGTTCACGACGAGGGGCACGGCATCCCCCCCGACCAGGCTGTGCATGTGTTCGACCGGTTCTATAGTGCTGATCCGGGCCGGGCCGATGGACGCCGTACCCACAACCGTGGTGGCTCCGGCCTCGGTCTGGCCATCACCGCAGCCATCCTGGAAGCTCACAACGGCCGCATCGAACTGCACACCGCCCCCCGACACGGCACCACTTTCCGTGTCCTGCTGCCCCTGGCTTAGCTGGGCTTAGGTGGTTAGCGCCAAGAGGCGGTCATAGACCATTTCGTATACCCACCGGGTGGTTGCGGTCGCTGGCGTGGTCGCGACTGGACGGGTGCGTCCGACGTGGACCACGTCGACGGCATCAGGGTCGACGTCGTGTGGGCCCGCAGCGGCCAGCACGGTGGGGCCGTAATACTCGGCGTGGGTGAGGCACTCGACGTTGCGAGCGATATGCGCGGGCAGCAGCAGGGCGGTGGGGCACAGCCCGGCGAACGGGGCGGCGCCGGTGAGCCCGGTCCGCCAGTGCCGGGCCGGCGCGATGATGCCGCTCAGCGTCACCGCAGGTGGTGGCGCGAGATGCCGCAGCTCGGGCCAGTCCCAGGTGGATACCGACACCCGGTCGGTCACCGGTCCCCAGCCCGAGCTGATCCGGCGCTCATGCACGTCGTCGAGGAGGGTGGCAACGGCCACCACACGGCGGCCGAGTAGCACCATCGGGGGCAGGACCACGCCATCCCAGCCGAGTGCGCCGACGCCGACGCAGGCCAGGTGGTCCGGCGCGGACAAGACCTCGGCTGCGTCGAGGGCCCAGATCTGGGGATGGAGCGCGGTCCCTCGGTCTTCGGTCAGCGATTTAGGTGCCACAGGGGACGATCTCCCATCGTTTGTTTATGGCGGGTGAAGTGTGGGTAGGTGCGTGTTTACGGTGGTCTGTAGATGCGGGTAGATAAGGACTACCAGGAGCTTGCCGTTCGGTGGCGGAGGCGCGGCGGCTGCGGCGTCCGGCGGCAGTTCTCCGGCGCTGACTGGTCGACCAGGTTCGGCCCGTCGATAGCGGGGTGCCTGCGACCGGCGGTATGCCAGTCCGCCAGACGGCGCGGGCCGCCGCCGCGATTACGACAACGTGACGGGCAGGGCGCTCCGGATACTACCGCCCGGTGTGGCCGTTCGTTTCCACTCAACAGCCGCAGAGGCGCCGGAACTTAGTAGTCATCACCAGCGCCGCTACGTAATCCCGCCGCTACTGCCGCCCTGCCGGCAGTAATGAGGGCTGCCGCAAACCCGGTACGCGCTGGCCCACGGGCCAGTGTCGCCACCGATGCTCATCCACAGCGGGAGCGTTTACCAGCGACGATGCAAGATCGGATGGCAGTTGGGCAAGCTCCCCTGTGGCGTCCTGCGGTACGTGGTCGGCAACTGAAATCTACGTGATTTTCCGTTGCTGACTAGGTAGCTTCACGGCTAGGTGGCTGAATTTCATTTTTAGGTGGCGAATGGGTGTTGTCAGTTGAGCTATTTCTCGCCATGGTGGTGATTAGCCGAATCGGCACGGGGCTGATGAGGTGTTTTGTTTCCGGCCCCATTGGGGGGCAACTTGAAGGAGGATTTCATGTCTGACGCATTGAGCTTCGCTGAGATTGACGGCCAGCAGGTGGAGCTGCTTCCGGCGCGCACCGTCCTGTCCATGTTCGCCCTTGGTAAGGGTGGCGGCGGCGACGGTGGCTTCGGTGGCCCTGGTGGCAAGGGCACCGGTGGAATTGGCGTCAACCTCTTGGACATTGACGTGCTGGGCGACCAGACCAACAGCGCCGCTAACGGCGTTGGTGGCGCGGGTGGCGGCGCTCGCGGCGGTCGTGGCTGAGTCAACGCGCCTGGGTTGAGCCGATAGATCACGTGCGGTGTCCGTTGGCTAGGGAACGGCACCGCATGGCCGGTGGAACGCGCAGGGTGGTGCTGGGGCAGCCGACTGCGGTATGAGTCGTGCAGTACCGCCGAGCGATCGTGTGATCGCCCGCGATGCCGTCGGCAAAAAGGGGATGGCCACAACACGGCCATCCCCTTTTTGCGTACAAGCTGCTGCGTACAAGCTGCTGCGTACAAGCTGCTCAGTGCCTGCGGAACTAAGTAGTCACCTCCGATGAGGCTACGTAGTAACTCGCCGGCATTTTCTCGACGTGTGCAAATCCGGTGTCATGCTGGCGGCGATGGTGCCAAACCCAACCGGTGCTCGGCGCGCCGTGGGTGGCCTCTCACTACCTACACCCATCACCCGCAGAGTTCTTCACCAGCGTCAACACGGATCTGGCGGTACGTCAGCAAGCTCCGCTCGACGCCGCGTGATAGGTGCCGAAGTCGCTGGACCCTCCGTAGGCGCCTGCCTGGCCTAGGTGGTTGAAAAATCAGCTTTATGACTAAGTGATGAGCTGCAAAATTAGGTGGCGAATGCATGTTGCCAGGCGACCTATTTCTCGCCATCGTAGTGATTAGCCGAATCGGCACGGGGCCGATGAGGTGTTTTGTTCCCGGCCCCAACTGGGGGGCAACTTGAAGGAGGATTTCATGTCTGACGCATTGAGCTTCACTGAGATCGACGGCCAGCACGTGGAGCTGCTTCCTGCGCGCACCGTCCTGTCCATGTTCGCCCTTGGTAAGGGTGGCGGCGACGGCGGCATTGGTGGCGCTGGCGGCAAGGGCACCGGAGGAATCGGCCTCAACGTCCTCGACATTGACGTGCTGGGCGACCAGACCAACAGCGCCGCTAACGGTGTTGGCGGCCCGGGTGGCGGCGCTCGCGGCGGCCGTGGCTGAGTAACGCGGCTGTGATGAGCCGGTGATCCCATGCGGTGCCATTAGCTAGGAAATGGCACCGCATGGCCGGTGGTAACACTGGGGGTGGGC
>JBATXM010000288.1:0-2796 GCA_049673305.1 Pseudonocardiaceae bacterium
CCCAAAGCGCGATCATGACCTGTCGTCTAGCGGCGTACCGACCCGGCACGGTCTACGACGTCTCCCGTTCCACCCTGCCCACCATTGCACGGGGCCACTGGTGTCGTCCGCTGAGGTGGTGGGTCGCACAGTCCACCAGCAACCGAAGTATTGAGTGATCCAGTCGGTGACGGCGGGGGTGTCGCTGGTGACGAGGACGGTGGCAGGTCCGGCACTGACCCGCAGGGCATGCGGCGGTTGAGGTAGGCACGACTCGCTTCCTTTTCAGCTCTACAGATGGCCGAGAATTCCTCGTGGCTACGGCTATGCCCATGGTGGAGGCCGTGGTGATTGGTTGGGTCATCGCGGTATTCCCGATTCCTCATGCTGCGTGTGCACGGAGCGGCTCACGCGCGGACACGCAGCCCTCAACTTGCGACCGTTCCCGTCCCCCCGTGCCGGGCCTCCGTCGCTTTGTTGAGCAGCTCGCACAGCTGCGCCGTCTCCTGGGTGGTCATCACGACGGTGGTCCTGATCGTCCTGTTGAAGGTCAGACACACCCGCCCAGAGTTGCCCAGGCCCCGAACGGTGTGCGGCTTACCGTTCGGGGTGCAACTCCGCATCGTCGCGCGGAACGTCTCATCGGGAGAGTTCTCGCTCATCGCGACCCACCGCTTAACGTCGCGCACTGTGGCGCCGTCAGCGCCCGCGCGGTGGCCAGAGTATTGATCATAGGGACGACCCTACGCACGCTGTGGATGACAACCCCAAGGAAACGTTGGGGCGCTGTTGTTTCCTAGACTCGGTGGTGTGCGGTTGATCGAGGAGGCGACCGTCGGTGAGCGGGTGGCGTTTTACCGGCGGCGCAAGGGCGTCACTCAGGAGGTGTTGGCTGGGCTGTTGGGGCGCAGTGTTGAGTGGCTTGCTCAGTTTGAGCGGGGTGTGCGGGAGCTGGATCGGTTGTCCACCATTGTCGCCGTCGCTGATGCGCTGGGTATCGAGCCGGCGAAGCTGCTGCCTGCCGCGTTCACCGCTCTGCGCCGGGAGCTGCGCGATGCGGTGATCGGTACCGCGCCGGATTCCCTTGCCGCGATCAAGGACGCGATGTTCCGCTACAACGGGTCGGCGCGAGTGCTCGGTGTGCCTGAGCGGCCACCGGTTGCGTACGCCGAGTTGGCGGTGCGGATTAACGAGGCGTTCGCGTGCTCGCAGACCGAGCGGTGGTCACGGCTCGGGGTGCTGCTCCCGGACCTCATCGCCGATGCCTGGCAGGCCGCTCACACCAGCATCGGAGAACCGCAACACCGCGCGTTCGGGCAGCTCTCGTTGGTCTGGCGAGTCACCTCCGGGATGCTGGACCGGATCGGTGAGAAAGACCTACCGTGGATCGCTGCGGAACGGGACATGACCGCTGCCGAGCGCAGCGAGGACGACCTGCTGATCGCCGGGGCCGCCTGGCGGCTGGCGGTGGTGCTGCGACACAACGGGCACCTCCAGGAGTCCATCGACGTTCCGCTCGCGACCGCCGATGTGCTCCGACCCCGGCGGGCTCAGTCTCCACAACACGCGTCGATGTACGGGTCGTTGATGCTCAAGGGCGCGGTAGGCGCGGCAACTGTCAGTGACCACGTGGCGGTACGCGACTACCTCCGGGAGTGCGACCGGGCTGCAGTGCTCACCGGCGATCGCAATGATTTCTGGCTCGCGTTCGGACCCACTAACGTGGCTATTCACCGGGTATGGTTGGCCACCGAGGTGGGTGACCCTATCGATGCCCTCCGTCAGGCCGCGCACGTTGACGACACCGCGCTGCCTCCTGAGTTGGCCGAGCGCCGCGCCTCCCACCTGATCACTGTGGCCTGGTCACACTATCTGCGCAGACACGATGACGACGCGCTCAGCGCGCTGTCCGCCGCCCGGGCGGTCGCGCCCGAGCAGTTGATGTTCACCCACCGTGTTCACGACATGTTGCGGCAGATGCTGCGCCGCGACCGTCGCCGCCGACGCGGGCTCCGCGAGCTGGCCGAGTTCGCCGGAGTGCAGTAGCGCCGTCATGGATCGGATCATCACTCGTCTCGGATTGGCCGACCACGAGCCCAAAGTCCTCCACGACCGGCGAGGCACCACCGTCTACAAGATTGACAACATCGCATTGAAGATCACCAGTGGTCTCATGGCCGCTCGTGAAGGCGAGATCCTGCACCTGCTCGGCACCGAGTTCTACCGCGACCACGGCTGGGACGACGACTGATCGTGGCTAACACTGCGGTGGATCGAGGGTACCGGCCTGGGGACCGAGTTCAAAAGGGCTCACCGAGGCGACGGCAACGCCACGATCAAGGGGCGCATGCTTGCCCTGATGGCCGGGGTGGCACAGGAACTGGCGAAACTTCACGCGGCCGGCTGGGTACACGGCGACCTGCAACCTGACCAGGTCATCATCGAAGGCGAGGCCATGCGGATCATCGACTTGGACTCCTAACAGAATGGATCTTGGAATAGGTTGATCAACGGATTTGTTGATCAGGTCATGAGGAAGGGTCAGCAGCCTCCCTGGATCGTCTCCGACAAGTTGTGGGCGCGAATCGAGCCGCTGTTGCCGGTCGTGCCCCGTCGCGCCGATCACCCCGGCCGCCACCGTCTGGACGAGCGCAAGGTCGTGTGCGGCATCCGGTTCGTGCTCTATACCTCCTTGGACTCAAACGGTGGGCGCGACACTGGCTTGACCTGGGGCGATGGTGACCAGAGTGGTCGGGGGCAAGCCGACCCGCACCGCTTATCTGGGGTCTTCAAGTTTCTGTCCATGACGTGCATGAC
>JBATXM010000289.1:0-7521 GCA_049673305.1 Pseudonocardiaceae bacterium
AACACGCCGTCAATCACGGCCTACACTGGTCAACCTGGCGCCGCTGGCACCAAGCCCAAGCCCGCCGAGCCCACGTCCAACGGCATCTTCGCCTACAAACACTAATGATCTAGCCCTGTAGTACTAGGGCGCCTTTGTCGGCGATCCACAGATCGAGGATCCCGGCTTCGGTGCCGGTGGTGGGCCAGACCTCTTTCGCGAGCCGGTGCAACCCGGTCGCGAGGTCCGCGCGGCGTCGGGCGACTCGTTCAGCGGTGACTCCGGCGGGCAGGCGCAGCACAGCGTGGGTACCGCGCCCGTCGCGGCGGGCGGGGGTGAGGTACTGCATCGGGAGGCCTTGTTTGAGATACGTGGTGACCTGCGGGATCCGCAACGCGGCCAGGGCGGTGGCGATGGTGGTCTCATCAATGGTCATGTCCATGTCCGCCTCCCCAGCGGTGGCCAACCACCCCGGAGTGGTGGTGGCGCTGCGGTGGCCTTCCCGCCACGCCGCCACCACGGTGAGGATCGGTAGCGCGATCCAGCAAGGGGTCCATACCCACACCACCACGGTGACCAATCCCCGAACCAGGTCCCGGGCACCCGTGAGGACTCCCAGGAAGGATCCCGCGCCGCAGAGTTGCACGACCAGCCCAGCCACCAGGGTGAGGACGATCAGGGCGAGGACCGCTCCGGCGGTGACCTTGGCGATCCCGACCGCGAGACGGGGCAGGTTCATCAGGTACTGATGGCGCCGCTCCTGGGCGCGGTGCTTGCGCTCGATCCACTCCGCCAGCACCACCTGATCCCCCAGCGCCTCAGCGGCTTTGATCTGCCGGCGGTGGATCCCGAGAGTGGCGGCATCCCAGGCGCGCCGCGCCCAGGACTCCCACCCCCGACACACGTGCCACACCGCGACCCCCACGCTCACGCCGAGCTGGGTGGCGGTGCTCGTGTGGGGTGAGGCCCCCACCCGAGCCACCACCCGCCGCGCCGCCACCATCACCGGGCGCCGGCCATGGCTGGTGCGGTGGGCGTACTCCGCATCGGAGACGACCTGTCCTTCCAGCACCTCCGGTCCCGGCTCCACCACCCCACCCAGCGAGGTCTGCGGGACCTGCACCGAGGACATGGTGGGGGTGGGGAAGGGGATCACGTCAGCGTCGTGGTCCGGGGTTGGCCCGGTGGCCGCCGCGCGCTGTGGGGTGGTCTCGGGTGGGGCATCGGGGTTGTGCTCGGGGTGTGGCGGGGTCATCACGTGGTCATCCCCTCGGTAGAGATCATGGTCACAACAGAGACAGGAAAAGGGCTTGTCGCCGGCTCCTGGAGGGTCGTGTCGCCCCGACACCAGTACCGGTGTCGGTGCGACACGCAGCCCACGAACGGGGAGTTCGGGGTTCGGGGACTGTCCGGGTGGGGTTAGCGGGTGCTGGTCCTCACCGGCGTGTCTGGGTGCGTCCGGTGAGTCGGGTGTGGGTGGTGGTGGTGACGGTGAGCAACGGGTGCACCGCGCTGCCCGCGACCACCGCCGGTAGCCCGAGGGCCAGTCCCCAGACCCACGGAGAGGCGCTGGCCAGGAGCAGGACCCACTGGACGAGGGTGATCACGGTGGCGGTGGTCGCGACCCGGGCGAGGACTGTGCCGGTTCGGGCCGCTATCTTGGTCCGCGCCACCGTCCGGTGGTAACCCCGCCGGACGGTGGCCACCCCGAGGACCGCGAGCAGCGCCACCATCGCCAGCGCCACGGACAGGGGTCCGGAGAGCGCGTAGGGGTTGGGGTGGTTCATGACGAGCCTCCGGCGGGGTCCATCCCGAACGCGAGGCGACGGGTGAGGTGGGCGCATTCCCACAGCGCCTCGTGGCGTTGCGCCACCGGATCGGTGCCCTCCAAGGCGGCCACGGAGTCGGTGATCAGGTTCCACACCTGCGCCGCGAGGTCTTCGAACACCTCGGCTAAGCACCGCAGCTCCGCCGCGATGAGAAACGGCGCGGCGGCCGCGACGACCTCACACACCACCTCAGCGACCCGCAACGGGTCACCAACCAGGGTCGTCCCTTTCAGGGCGGCCGCGCGCTGCAACGCCCGGTTCGCCTCGGAAAGGGCCACCCCGGAGACCGCCATCACCCCACCGGGATAGCAGCGCACCGCCGCTCGGGCCGCGCACGCACCAGCACAGGCGAACACCGGCGAGCCGGTGCTCCGATCGCGACCCACCGCAACCCGCCGGGTCGGAGCCTGATGGCTCTGCAGGTAGTCCCGGGCGCAGATCACACACGCCCGCCCATCACCCTGCCCCGTGCCCAGTCCCTCCCAGATCCGCTCTCGCTCGCTCATCACGCCACCTCCCCCATGACCAGCACCCCAACACCATCACCATCAAGATCAATAAGAGGCGTTAGCGGGCTCTGGTTGTGGCCGCGCCGATCCAGCACACAACATTCCCGGCAGTACCGGTAACCCCCCTCGCCCCGTGGGGAGGGCCGCCACTGGGTGAACTCATGGCCCCGGTCCTGGCAGGTGAGCACCAGGGCGCACGCCGAGCACCACCACCGCCCACCCAGCTCCCCCCGCCACCCCCTCGCCCTCGCCGCGACGCACGCCGCGCGCTCACCCGAATAACCCGGCTCACCCTCGGGGGCATCCAGAATGTCCCCGCACTGGTCACACTGAACCCCCACGCACATCACAACCTGTAACATCACGTGTCTCCCTGAAGATTGGTCACTTGTTGATAGGAGGGGAGCCCGGCCCGGTGGACACGTTCTTCCCGGTTCGAGCCACCGGGCCGGGACACCGTCAGATGGTCTTAGTTGTCCGGGTCGGGGAAGTAGTTGGTGATCCGTGTGTTGGGCACGGCTTTGTTGCTCACCCACGTGAGAGTGTCGTGGATCGCCGTCAATATCAGTATCTTGTTCGGATCAATATCGTGGTCCGGGTCAGCGAACTCGTCTCTGACATCACCAGCCAAACGGGTCATCTCGACTATGGCTCTGTGGTCCTTCATAGGAACCTCCACCGACGTTGTGAACGGGAACCAACACGGACAGTGTTGCCAGGTCCTCACTCGTGTCCCTTTTGCGTCGAGTGGGTGACGCTACTCCACGATCTTGACGGGCCACGGCAGGTTAGCCAGAATCTCCTTCCCTGTCGTGTGGATCGACACCCATAGTTATTCCGCACGGTCGACACCGCCACCGTTTGCACGTCATCGGGACCGACAAGAATGCGCTGACCTGGTCGCAAATCCTCCGCCTTGACAATTCCCAAAATTCGCATGATGATACCCGCCTTCCTTCCTTGTTGATTAGGGGAACGATCACTGGCCAATCGCGGTGCCAGAACCCAGGCACAAGCCCCCGCACCAGGTCACCGGGCGGCCCGATAACCTCTCCTTGTCATTCTTGTTTCTTGGTGGGTGAACCGTCGATCCCCATCTCCGGTCGGGAAATCAAGAACTCGACCCTCCACCACCCGCGCCGATGACCAACGTTGCGCCAGCGCCGCGTCGGGATGCACGTGAACGGTGATCACGGTCGGGACGACCGCAGGCGACACCCGCTCACCGACCACCCGAACCATCACCGGCGCTGGCACGCGGTGGCGGCAGTAATCGTGGCGGCGCATCACCCACCCCAACACGCCCGCCAACACCCACCCAGTGACCAGCCCCGGTACCAGCATCACCACCACACCCGCCATAAACACCGACATCACCCACCCACCTCCCCACCACCCGTGACCAACCAACCAGCGGAACAACCACCCCGTGTCACGATGTCAGCGGCGCCCATCACGCGGCCCGCCGCTCACCCGAGCCGCACACGCCCTCACCCACCGGCAGAACGTGCACCACCACACCCAGCGCTCGACGCTGCATCCGGCGCCTACACTGCTCAGCCGCACTCCCATCCACCACCGCCGACGTCAACCACAGACACCCCGCCACCTCCGCATACGCACCCTCAATCACCCCCTCCAACACCTCACCAACCAACCCATCAGGGGCATAACAACCAGCACCACCCAGCTCGCCCTCCCGCAACAGCGCATCCGGGCCGAACACCTCCGAAAACTCGTCGCCGTCCAACGACCAAACTCCTTACCGTCGATCCTCATCATCACTGTCCTATCCGACCTGCCTGTACTGACAGGAAGGACTGTGGCATGTTCAGGGTGTACGTGTCAAGCAGATGTCGGTACTGTTGTGTCAGGAACGTCGGTCACGGCAGGAAGGTGCACTTCTCGCCCCGTCACGTGAAGGAGGCTCATGCCAGATGACACGCTGCATGGTCAGATGACCGCTGACCTGCGGCAATCGATCACATCAGGTGCGCTGCAACCGGGGGCGTCGCTACCTTCCGAGTCGGAACTGGGGCAGCGGTACGGCGTCAGCCGACCTACGGTGCGGCGCGCGTTGCAGACTCTTGAGCAGGAAGGGCTCATCAGCGCGCACGCGGGCAGGGGTCGGGTCGTACGGGACAGGCGGGTGATGGCGTACCGGCCTCAGCAGGAGTTCGAGCCCCGTCGCTCGACCACGATGGACCGTTTCACCACAGCGCTATTCGAGGAAGGCCGCCGGCCGTCCCAATCGATCGAAGTTGCCGTCGAGAGCGCGAGCGGAATCATCGCTGAGCGGCTAGGGGTTCCCGAGGGCACACCTGTTGTCGCCCGGAAACGAATCCGATTTATCGACGGCGAGCCGTTCAACATCAACGACACCTATCACACGCTGGAGCTGGCTGGAGGCACAGCGGTGATGAATCCAGACGATATCCCGGAAGGCTCCAGCTCCGTGATCGAACAGTTAATCGGCCCAGAGGTGCGGGCGCTAGATGAGATCTATGTACGAATGCCCACCCCTGAGGAGACCCGTCGCCTTAAGTTGAGCACAGGAACGCCCGTCGCGATTCATTACTGCACCGGATACACACAAGACGAGCGAGTCGTCCGGGTTGAGTACTTCGTCATCCCTGGCGACCGACACGTCATCGTCTACGAGCGGGAACACCCTCAGACAATAGAAGGATGATGCGATGACAGAGCCAGTTCACGTCCGGCAGGCGTTCACCGAGAACGACATTGTGGAGGTCGCCGGGATGTGGACTCGGTCGGCCGCGTGGCTGCGCGGCAAAGGCCTCGATCAATGGCAGTACCCGGTCAAGTTGGACAACATCCGCAGGAGTGTCGCCGACGGCACCTGTTGGCTGGTCACTGACCATAACGGTCGAGCTAGCGGAACAATAACAGTTGAATTTAAGGCCGACCCCTACTGGGATCTCTCGGACGACCCCGATGACGCCCTGTACGTTCACCGCATGGTCGTCGAAGCCGACGCCCGAGGCGGGGAGCTGGGATCGGCGCTGCTTGACTGGGCCGCGCGGCGTGCCAGACAAGCGGGCAAATCCTGGCTCCGGCTCGACGCGTGGAAATCCAACCCCGCGCTACACCAGTACTATCTCGATCGGGGATTTACTTTCGTGCGCATTGACGACAATCCCGCTGACCCGTCCGGGGCGTGTTTCCAGCGGCCCGCCACGGTAGAGCGACACGCTGGACCCAAAGTGATCCAAGACAACACAACCAAGAACCGGGAACTCTCGCCCCCTGACGAGGACGGCGGTGATCACCGGTGAACCCCCTCGGTCCCGAGTTCGCCGACAGCGACGAGGTGCGTGCTGCGGTGGACGCTCTTGATATCGGCGCGCTGTTCCAGCTGGCCCAGCGTCTGGGCGTGACTCAACGCCAGATCGCGGCGCTGACCGACCAGTCGCAGTCGGAGGTGTGCGCGATCCTCAAAAAAGGCCGCCAGGTGAGCAACGTGTATGTCCTGCGGCGCATCGCGGACGGGTTCGGCATACCCCGAGCGCGGATGTTCCTGGGCTACGGTGAGACAGGACCGGACCTCGCGCCGGTCGTGGAGGAAGTGAGGGAAGAGGTGAAACGTCGCATCCTGATCGCCGCAGCGATGGGCCAGCCGTTCCTGAATCTGCGGGGTGAGCCGGTCACGCTGCCCCTGTCCACTGATGACCCGCTGCCCTCGCGGCTGAGCATGGCCCACGTCCAGGAGGTGCGGACGTTCACCGATCAGCTGGTCGGCAGGGCGCGGTACTACGGCGGGCAAGCAGGTTTGTTCGGTGACGCGGTGACGCGCTACACGCGGTGGCGGGCGGTGCCCGCGCCAGATGAGGTCACGGCACAGCTGAATGCGGCCTTGGCCGACCTGCACACCGAAGCAGGCTGGTACCGCTACGACTCGGGTGTAGGTGGGGCGGGCTATTTTGCTCGCGCCCTGCAGGTGGCCGGTGACGCCGGAGACGCGTACGGCGTCGCCAACGCCGCCTGGCAAGCCGGGGGGACGCTAGTCCACAACGGCTACCCCAACGATGCACTCAAGCTGTTCACTCTCGGGCAGCTCCGTCTGGGCGGGTTCGTGGCCGGTAAGTCCAGACCGAGGACCCTGCGGGCCGACGACCCCCGGGTACTCACCGCCACTGCGCGGCTGAACCGGCTGTCCGCGTGGGCCTACACCGTCATGGGCGGCCGTGATGACGCCACCCGCTACCTCGCCAAGGCGCACGACGGGTGGGAGCCCCACGATGCCTTCGAGCACGGGGAAGCCAATTTTGAGACCGCAATGATCCAGCTCAACCTGGGCCGACTCGACACCGCCGAGCAGTTCGCCACCAGCGCGCTGCGCACCTACGGCGAGAGCCACCGTGTGTTCCGGACAGAAGCCGAACTCCTCCTCGCCGAGGTACACGTCCGGGCCGGGGAACCCCAGGGGCTGACCCTGGCCCGCCAGGCCATCGACGCGGTGAGCACCCTGCGCTCCGTCGCCGTCCGACGGCAACGGCTCATCCCGCTGGCCGCCGCGCTGGAAGCACGACCCAGCACCAACACCCTGGAGCTAGCCCGGGTCGCCCGAAATGTCGCCGCGACCCGAATTTAGCGCGAAGGCGGACACCCCAGGGTCGCTTGGGTGGTGTCCCCGGCCAGCGCGCCTCGCCTCGCTGGCCGGGGACCCGGGAGTTCGTCGCCGACCCAGCCGTGTCCGCCATGGCCCTGGTAGATCAGCTCAGCCAACCAGCTCGCCATCTCTCCCTTCGACAGGGTGCTGCACAACGGAGTGAGGACCGAACGGCGCCGAAGACTTCGGCACGCATTCGGCACAGCCACCCGTAGACGGCCAGTCAGAGCCAGACAACACCGGACCCAACGAAGATCGGCCCCTGACCATGTTGGTACTGGTCAGGGGCCGATCCTGTTGGTGTAGCGGGTCAAGGATTCGAACCTGGGAAGGCATCAGCCGGGACTCGACACGTGACCACTTTGCGTCCACCTTGCCTGTGTGGTCGTACGTGTCTGGTTGTATCTCCTCCCCACACACGTTGTTGCCGAATTTGGCTCTATGGGAAATCGAGTAGGGGGCGGGGTCGCCCCGCCCCCTCTCACACCACCGGACATGCGGGCCCGCATCCGGCGGTTCGTCAAGCCGTTTGGTAGAGACGCTGCCAGGTTTGGCTGAGGGTCTTGAGGCCGAG
>JBATXM010000290.1:0-158441 GCA_049673305.1 Pseudonocardiaceae bacterium
AGGGTGATCAAAAGGTACCGCGCACACAGCCACCGCATCAAACGCACCACCGACCACGGCCAACTCCACAACGAACCACCCAAGATCCACATCTTCAAGGTTCCGTGTCTAACTTAGCGGCATTGAGCGAGGGCCACGAGAGTGAGTGGTTGCCGAAACCCGCTCCAATGCCTGTGACACGACACACGCGGGACCAGTGATACCAGGATACTTGGTGCTTCTCGCTGGCCGGAGTCGCGCTCAAGTTCTCCATGCTCGCGAAGGGCGACCGGCTCACCCTGCCCGCTTGTGGAGTAGGCGGTGATTGGATCGTCAAGCTACCTGATCAAACATATCCAGACGTGCCGCGCAACGAGTTCACCATGATGTCCCGGGCAGCGTCCGCAGGTATCGCGGTCCCGCCGGTTCGGCTCGTGCACCGTGACGAGCTGGACGGCTTGCCTCCGGACGTCTGGCCGAGCCGGGAAGAATGGGCGTACGCCATCCGGCGATTTGACCGGGATGCGCATCGCGACTCGGTACACATCGAGGACCTGACCCAAGTGCGCAACGTCTACCCGGAGGACAAATACCTCGGCAACTACGAGACCGTGGCCGCGCTCGCTCACCGGGGTCACGATCTGGACAGCCTTCGCGAGTTCGCTCGCCGGCTGGTGTTCACCATTCTCATCGCCAACGGCGACGCGCACCTGAAGAACTGGTCGTTGATCTATACGGATCCTCGGGTCCCCAGTCTCGCTCCGGCGTATGACATGGTCTCGACCGCGTACTACCTCGGTGAGCGGGAGATGCTCGGCCTGAAGTTTGGTGGCTCGAGGCGCTTCGAGAGGGTCGACGTCACTACCTTCGAGCGCCTGCAAGGGCGCCTGCGCGCCCCGCAGGCATAGCTGGCTGCCTGCGTCGCCGAGTTGATCGAGAAAGTGCGCCGGTGCTGGCCCGGACATCGCGACCAGCTTGCCGGCAATCCCGAACTGGCTTCGAGCATCGAATCCCGCATCGCTGCTGGCAGCCGTTCCTTGCTGCGTCAAGGGTAGGGACTCGTAACGTGCGACCCAGCCCTGCCGCAACGCCGAACGGCTCGCCGCGACACTGCTGACGGTTCCCTGCCACGAGCGTGTCGCTACCGACGACCTCTACCTCGCTCTCGCCGAAGCGAGCGCGCCCGCGCCACGTATCTCCTCGACCGGATCGAGATCCTCGCGGAGGTGACCGCTCACGACCGGGTGCCCGGGTAGCAGCCGTGGCAAGGGTCGATGCCGGCCACTGCGGAGCTGTGGTGTTTGGCGCCGATGCGAAACGGCTACCTCTACCAGGGGAAACCTGGCGGAACCCCCGGGTTAGCCCCCACACCGACGTGGCGCCCCTGGGAGGAGGGAACCCAGCAGCGATGACTCACTTCTTTCCGCTCTGGGTGGTGATCACTCACTTCCTGAACATCTTCTTTCTGCTGCTGCTGGCCCGCAGTGGCCTGGAGGTCCTCTCCGCATTCCCGAAACTGTACTGGAATGATGACTGCCCGCCGGGCCGGGAATGGTTGCGATTTTCCCGCAAGACGTTCAGCGCTGACTCCCGCAAACCGTGGTCGTCGTTGGATGAAGAGGAGTCCTGGTCGCCGGTAATCGCCCTGCCCGGCCGCAAGAACCTCGGCATCGGTCGGCACTGGCACTTCATGACCGTGCAATTCTGGATCCTCACCGGGGCCGTCTACGTCGCCCTGGTCTTCGCCACTGGTTACTGGCATTACTTGATTCCCACTCACTGGTCGATCATTCCGAACTCGATCAAAGCGGTGGGTACCTACCTACACTTCCAGCTCCCGGCAAAGATCCCCGGCCAGCCCTTCGAGCCGGCGCAGAAGCTCAGCTACTTCTTCGTGATCTTCGTTTTGGCGCCGCTGCAAATCGCCACCGGCGCGGCCATGTCTCCGGCTGTGATCGCCCAGTTCCCGTGGTACGCGAAGATCTTTGGTGGCAAGCAGGGCGCCCGCAGTCTGCACTTCCTCGGGTTGTGCGGCTTCGCCGTGTTCACCGCAGTGCACACCTTCATGGTGATCATCAACGGGTTGCCCAGCGAATTCGCCAAGATCGTGCTGGCGGACCCGAGCGGGAACCGGACCTTGGCGGTGGCCATCGGGCTGCTCGGGATCTTTCTCCTGCTGCTGTTCCACTTGATCATCACCTGGTTCTCGTTGCGCTACCGGCGGTTCACGCAACGCTTCCTCGGCCGAATGGTCGACCCGTTTGAACGGGTTCTGTCCCGGATCTTTCGGTCCCGCCAGCACTTCACCCGTGCGGACATCTCGCCCTACCACCGGATCAACGGCTACCCGCCGACCAGCGAGGAGTACGAGCGGTTGGCCAGCGACGGGTTCCGCGATTTCCGACTGCCGGTCGGTGGACTGGTGAACGCCCCGGCGCTGCTGTCCCTGGAGGATCTGCGCAACTTGGGAATCCAGACTCAGATCACCAAACACAACTGCATCCAGGGCTGGACCGCCGTGGCGGAGTGGTCTGGCGTCCCGCTCGCTCGCCTGATCGAGCATGTCAAGCCCAGACCGGAAGCGGACACGGTGGTGTTCTATGCCTTCGACGACAAGGGGGTCACTGAGGGCGAGGGCCGCTGGGGCCACTTCTACGGCACGATCCCTATGTGGATGGTGACCAAACCTCAGGCCATCCTCGTCCTGGAGATGAACGGTGGGCCGCTGCCGATCGAGCACGGGGCGCCACTGCGGCTGCGGATCGAGACCCAACTGGGCTTCAAAATGGTCAAGTGGGTCAAGGGGATTGAGTTCACCCATGGATACCAGCAGATTGGCATGGGTCAAGGTGGTTGGCGTGAGGACCAGCAGTACTACGCCAACGCAGCAGGAATCTGACAGTACGGAGGTGATCTGATGGCATCCCTGAGGCCGTCCCGTCGGGATGGCGACGGCAGGCGAGCAGGTGACGCCACGACCGACCACGAGCTGGCACAGCAGCGTCTCGCCGAGTTCCGCAGGGACCTCTACGGTGGCCGAGGACCCGGGATCAGCGACACCGAGTGGCGGCAAGCCACCCGGGAGCGCCCCATCGTGGCGGGGTTACCGTCGGCTGTGCGGCGAGAGGCGGTGTACCTGCAAACCCTGCGGGCCCGCAATGAACTGACCGACCTGTGGATCGAGACACGGTGGGCTCAGGCGCAGTTCCCGCAGATGAGAAACGTCAAGTGATGACGAGGTCTTCGACCACTTGGCGCGCCGGTTGTCCTACGTTGCGAGTGACGTCACTGACGACGCGCACTACGGTCGGCTCGCTGAGCTGATCGCCCCACGCCGCCGGCCGCTGTACTACCTGGAGATGCCCCCTCGCTGTTCGGCCCGATCGTCGACCACCTGGGCAAGGCCGGTCTGGTGGAGCACGCGCGGGTCGCGGTGGAGAAGGGTCAGTAGCCCTCAGCGCTGGCAGCAGCCCTGGCTGGCCGACGGTGAGTGAACGCGGGCGCTGGTCGAGGCGGCTCCACGGACCCGCGCACCTGCTTTCAGTCCGGCAGGATGTTCATGGTTTTGTCGCGTGTTTCGCGCGACAAAACCATGTCGTATGATAGGGGAATGATTGCAGAACCGATTGAAACAAGTGAGCTGGGTGACAGTATTGAACTGCCATTGACGGAAGCTCGAAACCGACTCCTTGAACTGGCTGAGACCACCGTGCGGGATGGGGGAATTGTCTATCTCACGCGTTACGGCCGGCGGGTGGCTGCGATCGTGCCAGCCGACGTGGCCGAGAATCACGAGCACATGGAGAACGCCTACCTCTCGGCCTTAGCCGACGAAGGCAGAGCTGACACCGAACCACCGCTGTCCACCGCCGAGCTCATCAATGAGCTTGGCCTGGCATGACCTACACAGTCCAATGGGCACGCAAGACACTCAAGCAACTAGAGAAACTTGATCGCACCGCCCAGAAGAAGATCGTGCTCGCCGTGACCAAACTTGTCGGCAATCCCCGCCCGCACGGGGTGAAAAGCCTAGTGACACGGCCTGGTGAGTACCGCCTCCGCGTCGGCGACTACTCGGTGAGGTCCACGATGACCAGCGGGTTGCGCAGATCGGGCATGTCCCTTGACGCACCCCTTATGCGTTCCAGCAGCCGGTGACCCCCGAATAGGTCGCAGCCATGTGCCGGCGGTGTTCGGATCACGTGTGCACATTGTCTCGGCCGTCGAGCTCGGCAACGGGATGTACAAAGGTCGCCGCTGAGACCGCGCACCGAAGCCCCCCATCACCGGCGTGCTCGACTTCGATCGGACCTCGTGGGGCGACCCGGCCGCGGACTGGACCATCCGCATGGCGCTGGCGAAGCCGGGCACCGAACGGGATGCGTTCTGGGCGACCTACGGGCACTTGGACCGCTCCCCCCACGCGGTGCTGCGCTCGCGGAGCTACGAGGCCCGGCACATCGGCGCCATCCGCTTGGAACGCCAGCGGTTGGGCAAGGCCGACGGCGTGCAGGAGACGTACCGCGACATGGGAGCCGTGCTGGTGGATCTGACCTGACGGACCCGCTCTCAGGTCACCCGAGCCACTCGGTCAAAACGTCACGCAGCGCCTTGGCGCTTTTTTCTTCGAGGGTGATCAGGCATTCGCCCGTGACATGCGGATCGAACACCACTGATCTGCCTTGCAGGCTCACCATGAGGTTGGCGAAACCCATCGGGCCCCGGTGCAGCCCACACGTCGCGGGGATCGCCTTACGGCGACCAGTACTTGGACGGTTGGCATGATTATACAATTCCATGATGATTCCTTTCCGTGGTGTGGCGCCCGATCTGTTTGGCGAGGGTGCGGGCGGCATCGTCAGTGATAAGCACGCCGAGGCCGGCCACTCCGTGCGGGTAGAGCACCCAGCCGCTCCGTTTCCAGTCGCGGATGGCGATCACGGTACAGGCGCCGCTGCCGTCGATGAGGTGTCCTTCCACGGAGCACCGTTCCTGGTCGCGGTAACGCAATTGGTGCGGCCCGTCCAGTTCTTGTGGCTGTTTCATGGTGACCTCTCGTCCGTGTTCCCCCAGCGTGGCGTTCCCCCCGGGGACTGGATCAGTAGGAATCAGTTTCGGGGATTTGAGCTGCCATGGGCAGGCTGCGCGCCTGCCAGCTAGCGCCGTCTGTTGCCGTCTGCGCTGAGGTGGCCCTGTTCCGGCCCGCGAGGATCTATCGTGGTGCGCACTGATCGAGGAGGTGGGATGGCTGAGCAGGAATCGCCGCGGACGCGGTTGGAACAGCTGCTCCGGCAGCGGCACATCACCCTGGAGGAGTTCCGGAAGCGCTACCAACGAACCGCAGGGGTTGCACTCAGCGAGCGGCAGGCGTACCGATGGGTGGCTGGAGAGCTGCGTGGCCTGCCGTACCCGCAGGCCCAGGCTACTTTGGAGCTGCTGTTCGGTGAGCCGGTGGCGCGGCTACTCGGCCCGCCGTACGGCACCGGGGCTCTCCTGTCGACCCGCCGCCGTGACGGGGCGGCGCCGGAGCGGGGCAGCGCGCGGACCGACTGGGAAGGGCAGGTGATCGCCATGAGCGCCGACCGGGTTCGCGACTTTCTCACCCGGATCGAGGCATCCAACGTCGGCGCCGAGACGCTCGATCAGTTGATCGATGACGTGCGCCGTTTTGTCGTCGCCTATCAGCAACAGCCGTTGCCCACCTTGCTCGGTGATCTGGTGGACACTCAGGATCGTGCCTTCGGGTTGTTGGAGGGACGCCAACGCCCGGCGCAAGCCCGGGACCTCTACTTGATCGCCGGCATCGCCTGCGGGTTGATGGCCGAGGCGTCGCACGACCTCGGCGCCACCCATGACGCGATGACCCAGGCCCGGGCGGGCTATGCATGCGCGGATAACGCCGGCCACGATGGGCTGCGCGCCTGGATTTGCGGCCTGCAAGCCGGAATCGCCTACTGGTCTGGGCGGTTGGAGGACGCGGTGCGCTACGCCGAGCTTGGCGCCGAGGCCGCAGCCCACAGCAGAGGCACTGCCAACGTGTGGCTGCCCAGTAGCGAGGCACGATCGCTGGCCGCGCTCGGTCGACTCGCGGACGCTCACGCCGCCCTCGCGCGAGCCAACGAGGCATGGGACCGGGTACAGCACGACGAGCTGGACAGCTTCGGCGGGATGTGTATGTTCAGCCGGCCACGCCAGCTCTACCTAGCTGCCGATGCGCTTGCCTGGGGCGGCCAACCCACGGCTTCCGAGACCGAACATCTCGCGCTTGCCGCATTGGAGGCCTACATAGATTTGCCGCCCGGACAGCGAGCTTTCGGAATGGAGGCGGGTGCTCGCAGTGCGCTGGCCGTCGCTCGGGTGCTCCGACGGGAAATTGAGGGCGCAGCCGAAGCTCTCAGTCCGGTGTTCGAGCTACCACCAGCGAAGCGCATCCACGGCATCGTGGCTTCGGTCGAGCATGTACGCACCGCATTGCGCGCAGTGCGGGATCCTGGCCGGGACGCCACCGAGCTGGCAGGCGCCATCGAGGGCTTCACCTCCGAGCGTTTGACGCACCAATGATGACCGACACCGTGCAGCACGGGGTGCGGCTGACCGGAGACTGAGGTACAGCTGCGCGAATTCCGAACTGATGATCTCAACGACACCAACGCCATCCTCGGTGATGACCGGGTGACCCGGTGGCTGTCCTTCGACTCCCGAACCCGCGAGCAGCAAGCCGAGATGCTCACCGGCGCCATCGAACGCGCCAAGCACACCCCGCGCACCGAGTACTACCTCGCCGTCACCACCCACACCGATGATCGGCTGATCGGGTTCGTCCGGTTGGGTACCGGCGGAGTGCAGGCCGGCCAAACTCGGTTTCGCCATCGCCGCACCGCGCTGGGGCCACGGTTACGCACTCGACGCCGCGCGCACCATTATCGACTTCGGGTTCACCATACTCGGGCTGCACCGCATTTCCGGGGCCATCGGGCCGGACAATGCCGTGTCCATCGCCCTCGTCACCAGGCTCGGCTTCACCCAGGAAGGCCGACTACGCGATCACGTATTCACCAACGGCGCGTGGCGCGACTCCATCCTGTACTCCCTACTCGCTCACGAATGGGAAGCATCTCGGTGAACTCGCCCGCTCAGCCCAGGTAGTCGGCCAGCTCTTCCAGCAGCGCGGCCTTGGGCTTGGCGCCGACGATCTGCTTCACCGGTTCGCCGCCGGAGAACAAGATCATGGTCGGGATCGACATGATCTTGTACTCCCGAGCGGTCTCGGTGTTCGCGTCGATGTCCAGCTTCGCGATAGTGATCTTTTCGGCATGCGCCGAGGCGATCTCCTCGAGCACCGGCGCCACCTGCTTGCATGGACCACACCAGTCCGCCCAGAAGTCCACCAGTACCGGCTTGTCGCTGTGAAGCACCTTGCTATCGAACGACGCGTCAGTCACGGTCACGGTTGACTTGTCTGCCATCTTATCTCCTGCGGGTGTGGGCTGGTGGGATTGTGGGACATCAGGGCGTCGGGCCGTAACCGCCGCCGACGAACTCGGGGGCTTGCTGAGCGCGGGGATCCTCGGCGTGCTCAGCGAGCCAGCGCTCGGCGTCGATCGCGGCTGAGCAACCGGTGCCGGCTGCGGTGACGGCTTGCCGGTAGGTGCGGTCCACCAGGTCGCCCGCAGCGAAGACGCCGTCCACGCTGGTGGCGGTGGTGGGTGCGGTCACCAGAACGTAGCCATCTGGATCGATGTCCACCTGATCGCGGACCAGGTCGCTGCGCGGGTCGTGCCCGACCGCCACGAACATTCCGGTGACATCCAGGGTTGACCCGTCAGAAAGGCCCACGCCGGTGACACCGCCGTCGCCGAGCACCGCCTCGACGGTCACCCCGGTGCACCAGCGGATCTTGTCGTTGTTCCGGGCGCGCTCGATCATGATCTTCGAGGCGCGGAACTCGGCGCGCCGATGCACCACGGTGACCGACCGGGCGAACCGGGTCAGGAAGGTGGCCTCCTCCATCGCGGAGTCCCCGCCGCCGATGACGGCGATGTCCTGGTCGCGGAAGAAGAAACCGTCGCAGGTGGCGCACGAGCTGACGCCGCGACCGAGCAGTTCCTGCTCTCCGGGAACATTGAGGTAGCGGGGCTGCGCGCCCATCGCGAGGATCACCGACCGGGCCAGGTGAGTGGTCTCGTCGACCGTGACCCGCTTGAGGTCGCCGGCCAGCTCGACCGACGTGACGTCTCTGGGCGTCAACTCGGCACCGAAGCGCTCGGCTTGGGTTCGGAACTGCTCCATGAGGTCCGGACCCATGATCCCGCCGCGGAACCCCGGGTAGTTCTCCACCTCGGTCGTGGTCATCAAGGCGCCGCCGTACTGGCTGCCCTCGAAGACGAGCGGTTCCAGCTGAGCCCGCGCGGTATAGATCGCGGCGGTGTACCCAGCCGGCCCCGAGCCGATGATGATGACGTCCCGAATCCGTTCACTCACATTCGTCACAACACGATCCTAGGGACCGATGTTCCCACGGCTCGATCTCCCCACCCTACGAAGCAACTGTCCGCCGAAGATGAGACCGAACACCGACCATGTCCCATCGGTCTTTTGCCGAGTCGGGCGGCGGCCACAGCCGCGGCATCGCGCAAGTCATCGGCATTGTCGGGACAGTTGGCTCGGGCGGCGGCGCTGGCCCCCACGAGCAGCCTGCCCCAGATGGATAGCTGGGCTGGCAAGGAGATGGTCATTGGGCGCCGAGCGTCAATACTCTGGCTAGCTGTTGACAGACCCACGCTGGCGGCATGAAACTTGAGTGGTCCGAGCGTGCCGGGCGAAGCGGGCCGCCTCGGCCAGGAGCAGCGTGAACCGGTGAACCCACCGGTGGACGGTGACGTGGTCGACCGGAACGTCGTGTTCAGCCAGCAGCTCTTCAACATCGCGGTAGGACAGTCCGTGCAACAGTCCCCATGAAACGTCCCAGCAGACACTCACAGATCACACGGTGGTGCCCTGCCGGTCTACGCCATGCCTATCATCGGGCTGGTCACCCACAGGGAGGAGTGCAGATCGGGACTCATGACTACATCAAAAGGATGCGAGCGAAGCGCCTTCGACTGTTTGTAATTTTCGCACTCGCCGCCCTGTCGCTGACGCCCCTCACCGCCGGGTACGCAGAGGAGAAGGAACTGTCAAGCAACAGTGTCGCAGCGCCACCTCCGCGCCCGACCATACCTCTTGCCGCAACCACTCCAGATACAACGGAGTGTCCGGAGGCAGAGTTGATGGCAATCTCGCGAAGTCAGATCCCTCGCGCCGAAGGTGTTAATATAGCTGCAATCAGAATTACTCACTGCCGGAATGGATACGCCCGTATTCTGCTCAAGCCGGCACCGCAAGGAAGCACCGACGACCTACCGGTCTTCCTTCACAAGGACGACGGACACTGGCGGATCATCGGCTTCGGCACAGGTTTGAACTGCTCCTATGAGGAGGGACTCACGCCGGAAACGTTAACAGCATGCCGCGCACTCGGTCCACCGTGACACGCACAAACGGGAATGCCGA
The DNA here is from genome assembly GCA_049673305.1 of Pseudonocardiaceae bacterium. Taxonomy (GTDB): domain Bacteria; phylum Actinomycetota; class Actinomycetes; order Mycobacteriales; family Pseudonocardiaceae. The sequence goes on from JBATXM010000290.1 coordinate 9,532, forward strand.
TCGGGCTGACTCTCCCGATGACCGATTTGGTAGTGTCGGCACGTGGCATTCGCCTCCTACACCGGCACTGCCCCATCGGAGTCCTTCCCTGTGGCCCTTGCCGCCGGCGGAGCGAAAATCGGTGGGATGGAACCCGACCAGGCGAGAATCTTGCTGGCCACCAGGTTCGCTATCCCGCAGAGCTGGGTCAGGGTGCTGTCGCTGGCCTGGACGGCTGTGGCGATCTTGATGGTGGTGCGCTGGTCGAGGCGGCGGGTCTCGGTGATCAAGTTCACTGCCCAGGTAAGAGAGGGCGCGCAGCATGGGGTGCGGGGGCGCGCCGTTGCGCAACATACAACGTCCCGATACCTTCCACAACTAGATGCTTCCTGTAGCCCTTGGCTCCGAGATAAGCTCCATGGCTGGACACGAAAACTGGGCGCGTTGGGTCGTCATGATTACGGGTTGTGGCAATGAGACTGGTCCGTGACTGGTGTCTCGTAGTCGTGGGCGTGGTTTTGTTCGGTGGCGCGGCTGTGTGGGTGGTACTGATCTTTTTCCTCCCGTCCGCGCAGCGCAGCGATGCCTCGACATTTGGGGCGTTCTTTTTGGCCCTGGTGACCACCGCCATCGCCGTGTTGGGCTGGTTTCGGCGTGTGCGTCGCCCAGTTGATCCCCGGCCGGTGGACGTGCTGGCGGATCTGTTGGCCCAGGCGGTGCGTGGGGAGTGGCGTAAGGTGGCTGCTGAGCGGGTGTTAATGACGCCCGCGCCGATCCCGGTCGGTTGGTCGCTGAGTGACTTGCCGGTGGCGGGACCGGTGGAGGCTGCGGTTGGGGATCCGGATGCGACGCCGGCGTTCCCGCCACTGCCGGATCAGACCCGGGTCACCGAGGACCAGCTACGGGTTGGTGGGGGGCGCGGTGCGCTGTTCGCGGTGTACGCCGGAATCGCCTCAGGTCGGGTGGTGGTAGTTGGCGAACCGGGGGCAGGCAAGACTGGGTCTGCGGTGTTGCTCGTGCTCGACGCTCTGGACCACCGCGACCGCGTCGATGACAAAGATCGTGCGAGGGTGCCGGTGCCGGTGCTGTTCAACGCGCACGGCTGGGACCCCACCACCTGCTCGGTGCAGGACTGGCTGGCCGCGCGGCTGGCCGGCACCTACCCGCTTTTCCAGCACCGCGGAGGCCAGGCTGAAGCCACTGCGATGATCGTCGCCGGGGCCGTGGCGCTGGTCCTTGACGGGCTCGACGAGATAGACGTCGCGCGGCGCCCGGCCGCGTTGCAGGCTCTTAGTGATGCACCGTTGCGGGTGGTGGTGTTTACCCGCAGCCAGGAGATGCTCGAGGCTGCTAAGGTCGCGTGGCTGAGCGGGGCCGTGGCGCTACACCTGCACGACGTCACCGGCCCCGAGGGTGCCGATTACCTGCAACGGGCTCGCACCGGGCCGCCGCCGTTGGGGTGGACCGAGCTACTTGCCCATCTACGGGAAGACCCCGACAGCCGGCTTACCCGTGGGCTGTCAACCCCGCTGGCGCTCACCCTGATCCGCGACACCTATCGACCCGGTGATGACGTCAACGACCTGCTCACCGGCACCTGGCAGGGCACCAGCGTCGACCTTGAGCAGCACCTTATCGACCGCGTGCTGCACGAGGCCTACACTTCCCACCCTGGCAGACCGAAGCCCCGTTACAACCTGACTCAGGCCACACAGGCGCTGGCGTTCCTCGCCCGGCAGATGAGCGACGACAACACCCGCGATCTGGGCTGGTGGTACATCCCACGATGGGCCTCCACCGCCCCTCGCATCCTCGCCAGCATGATCGCAGGCGCGTTCCTGAGCGGGATCTTGTGTGCGATTCTGTTCGGGCTAACTCACGTGGCCGACATCGTGTTCGATTCCCTGCGCGAGAGGCCTACGCAGGGAATCTGGACGGGGCTCGGGGATGCGCTCTTGGTCGGATTGATGGCGGGGGTCGGGGTCGGGCTCCCTCTCGGCTTTGGAGGTGGGCGCGGGGGCCGTGAGCCCAGACGAGTCAGAACCTGGCGTGCCATCAGCTTGCGTTCAGTCCTCATCGCCGGGCTCGCATACGGGTTCGTGGCTGCGCTCACAGTGCTGCTCGTGCAGTGGCTCGCGACGTTGGTCCATGACTCTATTGTGATCCCGAACTGGCTCGGCGGGGCCGTGGTTGGGATCGTGATCGGGCTCCCGCTCGGCCTCCAACCTGGTCTCGTGCTCCCACTCGTGGCTGCGCTCGCGTCCGGTATGGCGTCCAGTGTCGCGTTCGCGCGCCAGCCCGACGGCGGGCTCTCGGTCGGGCTCGTGGTCGGGCTCGCCGTCGGGATCGTGGTCGGGATCGTGCCCCGGCTTGCAGGCGGATTTGTCACCGGGCTTGCCGAAGGCGAGGACAGTCCCCAGGGGCCACTAGAGAGCTGGCGTAATGACCAGGTGTTCGGGCTCGTGGTCGGACTCACCTTCGGGCTCGCGGCCGGGTTCGGGTCTGGGCTCGGGTTCGGCCTCGTGCGTGGGCTCGTGAATGGGATCGTGAACGGGCTCATAAACGGGCTCACGGTGGGACTCGTGTACGGGATCACATCCTCCGTAACGTGGTCAACCACCCTGGCCTGGCGGCTTCAATTAACGCGTTGCCGTCGGGTTCCCGCCATTGGTCTCATGTCCTTCCTCGAAGACGCCCGGGCACGAGGTGTCTTGCGCACTGTGGGTGGTGTGTACCAGTTCCGACACGCAACCCTGCAAGACAAGCTGGCCGGGCAAGCTACTGCGGGTCCTGCAGCCGCCTCGGCGGCTCAGTTCTCGTCGTAGACCCGCTCCAGCCGCGTAACTCGAACGGCTTACAACACCGCGAAGCCAACCATGAGAAAACATGCGTTCCAGACCGATACCGTCGGAAGAGATGTTCAGGTGGCGACGGTGATGCCGGCGATGCCTTTCAGCTCGCCCACGAGGGCGGCGGACACCGCCACCCGGTAGTCGTCGTCCACGGCCAGCGTCATGTCACCGCCTGGATGGCCCATGACGAGGTGAACCGGGGTGTCGCCCTTGTGAGCCATGAGCGTGCTGCGCAATTCCAGTACAGCTTCACGGTTGAGTTTCGCGGCGTCGACGCGAAGCGCGAATGGTGGTGTCACGCCGGGGTTGAACTCGGCGTCGGTGACATCCAGTGGAATCACCTCTGAGCCGAAGACTGACATCTTGTCCTCGCGCCAATTCACCCGGCCCTTGATCGCCACAGCGGTGTCGGCCACGAGCGCCTCGTGCAGCACGCTGTAGGACTTGGCGAAAAACAGCACCTCGATTGAGGCGTCGAGATCTTCCAGGGTCACAATCGCCCACGGCTCGCCCTGCTTGTTCACCCGCCGGTCGACCGTCGAGATCATGCCGGACACCACGATCTCGCCTTCCTTCGGTGCCTCGTCCAGCACGGCGGCGATCGGCTTGGGCGCGTGCTTGCGCAGGATGTGTTCCGCACCGTCCAGGGGGTGCGCGGAGACGTAAAGGCCGAGCATGTCACGCTCGTGCACGAGGAGCTGCTTGCGTGGCCACTCTTCTGGCTGCAATGTCAGGTGGGCCAACGGTGATGAGTCGGCTGGCGCAGGTGTGTCGCCGTAACCACCGAACAGGTCGAACTGGCCTATCGCCTCCTGCCGTTTGCGCCCGGTCACGGCGTCTACGGCATCCTCATGGACTCCGACGAGCGAGCGCCGGGTGTGACCGAAGGAGTCGAACGCGCCGGCCTTGATCAGAGATTCAATCGTCCGTTTGTTGCAGCAAACCAGCTCGACCTTATCCAGGAAGTTGGCGAACGACGTGTATCGGCCCTTCTTCTGACGGGTGGTGATGATCGACTGCACGACATTGGCGCCCACGTTGCGGATCGCGCCCAAACCGAACCGGATGTCGCTGCCCGCTGCGGCGAAGTACAGGCCGGAGTCGTTGACATCGGGCGCCAGCACCTTGATCCCCATACGACGGCACTCCGCCAGGTAGATCGCGGACTTGTCTTTGTTGTCGCCGATCGAGGTGAGCTGGGCGGCCATGAACTCGGCCGGATAATTGGCCTTCAGGTACGCCGTCCAGTACGAGACCAGCCCGTAGCCGGCGGTGTGGGACTTGTTGAACGCATACCCGGCGAAGGGGAGCATCACGTCCCACAGGGTTTGCGTGGCCTCCCCGGAAAGGCCGTTGCCCATCATCCCCTTGCGGAAACGATCGAACTCCTTCTCGAGGATCTCTTTCTTCTTCTTGCCCATCGCCCGGCGCAGCAGGTCCGCGGCACCGAGGCTGTAGCCGGCGAGCCGCTGGGCGATGGCCATGACCTGCTCTTGGTAGACCAGCAGATGGTAGGTCTCGCCGAGAATCGGCTCGAGTGCGTCTTTCAGCTCCGGGTGAATTGGTTTGATCGACTGGCGGCCGTTGGAGCGCTCGGCGTAGTCGATGTGGGCGTTGGCGGCCATCGGGCCAGGTCGGTACAGCGCGAGCACGGCGGCGATGTCACCGAACTTCTTCGGCTGCATCCGGCGGAGCAGGTCACGCATGGCGGCGCCGTCAAGCTGGAACACACCGAGCGTGTCGCCTCGCGACAGCAGCTCGTAGGCCGGCTGGTCGTCCAGGGTCAGGGTGGCCAGGTCGATGTCCACTCCGTGATTGGTGCTCACGGCCTTGACAGTGTCGTCAATGACAGTCAGGGTGCGCAGGCCGAGGAAGTCCATCTTGAGCAGCCCGATGTCTTCACACGAGGGGAAGTCCCACCCGGTGATGATCGAGCCGTCGTCGCGCTTCCACAACGGGATGACATCGAGGAGCGGCTGAGCGGAGAGGATCACCGCGCATGCGTGCACACCGGCGTTGCGGACCAGCCCTTCCAGCCCACGGGCGGTCTCCATGATCTTGGCGATTTGAGGGTCGGACTCGACCAAGGCGCGAACCTCGGTGGCCTCGGCGTAGCGCTCGTGCTGGGGATCGAAGATCCCGGACAGCGGAATGTCCTTGGCGGCCACCGCTGGCGGCAGAGCCTTGGAGATGCGGTCGGCGATGGAGAACCCAGGCTGGCCGTGCAGCACGCGGGCCGCGTCCTTGAGCGCGGCCTTGGTCTTGATCGTGCCGAAGGTGATGACCTGTGCGACGTTCTCCGCACCCCACTTGTCCACCGTGTACTGCAGGACTTCGCCCCGGCGACGGTCGTCGAAGTCGAGGTCGATATCCGGTGGGCTGATCCGCTCTGGGTTGAGGAACCGTTCGAAGATGAGCGAGTGCTCGATGGGATCCAGGTCGGTGATGTGCAGGATGTAGGACACCAGTGAACCGGTAGCCGAACCGCGACCGGGACCAACCGCGATTTTCTGCGACTTGGCCCAGCGTACCAGGTCACCGACCACCAGGAAGTAGCCGGGGAATCCCATCTGAGAGATCACGCGAAGCTCGGTATCGATGCGCTCGCGGTACTCCGGGGGAAGACCGTTCGGGAAACGCGAGGGGATGTACGTCTCGACGTCGCGGCGCAGGAGCAGGTCCTCGGTCTCCCCTTCCTGCAAAGGGAACCGGGGCATCCGGTTGACCTCGGCATAGACCTCAGCGTAGGACTCGACCCGTTCGGCGATCACCAGGGTGTTGTCCGCCGCGCCAGGGACCTCGGCGTCCCAGTAGGTGCGCATCTCGGCGGCGGACTTGAGGTAGTAGCCGTCACCGTCGAACTTGAACCGGTTGGGGTCGTCCAACGTCTTGCCCGCCTGCACACACAGCAGCGCCGCGTGCGCCTGCGCTTGGTCCTGGGTGACGTAGTGGCTGTCATTGGTGGCCAGCGGCTTGAGCTCGAGCGCCCGGCCGATCTCCAGCAGCCCTTCGCGCACCGAGCGCTCAATGGGCAGCCCGTGGTCCATCAGCTCCAGGAAGAAGTTCTCCGCGCCGAAGATGTCCCGGTAGTCCGAGGCCGCCTGTAGGGCCTGCGCGCGCTGACCGAGACGCAGCCGGGTCTGGACCTCACCCGAGGGGCACCCCGTGGTGGCGATGATCCCCTGGGCGTACTCGGAGATCAGCTCCCGGTCCATCCTGGGCTTGCGGTAATAACCTTGGAACGAGGCCTGGCTGGACAGCGTGAACAGGTTGCGCAGCCCGGTGGCGTTGGCGGCGAGCATGGTCATGTGCGTGTAGGCACCGCTGCCGGAGACGTCACCGCCCTCACCGAACTCATCGGAGCCGCGTTGGTTGGCCTGACCCCAGAAGATCGGTTTCTTGTGGTGGCGGCTGGCTGGGGCCAGGTACGCTTCGATGCCGATGATCGGTTTGACGTTGTACTTCGTCGACACCCGGTAGAACTCGGCCGATCCGTACATGTTGCCGTGGTCAGTCATGGCCACCGCCGGCATACCCAGCCGCTGCGCCTCGGCGAACAACGAGTTGACCTTGGCCGCCCCGTCGAGCATCGAGTACTCGGTGTGCACATGCAGGTGAACGAAGGAATCGGGCACAACTCTCCCTAGACGTTCGGCGCGGGGGCGGCCTGGTCGCACGTAGAGTAGCCGCGCGGTACTGGAGAGTGCGCAACCACCACGCGAGGCGGCGTTGGCGGGTCACCAGTGGATCAGCGCGCCGTAGGCGGTAGGTCTGGTCACCGCCCTATGCCTTCACGTGACGAGCAGTTCGGTGCGGGCGCGGTCGGCGAGTTGGCGGACTACGGGTTCGGTGCGCCAACGGTTTAGCCGTGCGAGGAGGTCGTTGAGGTAGTCCAGTGCGCGGGCCGATGTGACGCGCGTGAGAACGTCAACTGTCTGGTGGCCATACTGACTGATGCGGCCGTGGTCACCGCCTGGCTGCGGGTGCTGGCCGACCCAGCGGTACGGCGCGGTTATCACCTCTCCGCCCGGCTGCAGTGTTGCTGTGGGGTGATCAACGTGGCCGGTGACATCACCACGCTGCTTGCACCGGAACCGCCCCTTGCGCCGCGCCGGGGCGTGCTGGTGTCCGTCGAAGGCGTGTGGGGTGCGGGCAAGACCACGGTCGCCAGCCGGCTGGGTCAGCGCCTGACCGACGCGGGCTTCAGCGCCACGGTGATGCATTACGGCCCTCGCCTCGGCCTGGTTGGGAAGCTGTCTGAGTACCTGGAGGACGCACCGCTGCGCAGCCGCAGCGGGACCGGTGGGTACGCGCGCCCGCACCATGCCATGGTCGACGTGCTGCTGCGGCTGTGCCGGGAGGCGTATCACCACACGCACTTGTACCGGTCCGCGCTGGCCAGGCACGACGTTGTGGTGCTCGATCACGGCGTGTACTCCAAGCTGGCCTACGCGCTGACCGCGCTGACCGAACAACATCCCGACCGCGCCGAGTCCGGGCTGCTCGACCAGATTCGGGCCTGCGTCGCACCTGTGCTGCTGCTGTATCAGGGGTGGGTATTCGCGATGACTTCCACGTAGGCGGCTTGGACGCCGTGGGCGACGAGGTACGCGACGGGGAGCAGGCAGTAGCCGGCGGCGCCCCACCACTCACCCCAGGAGTTTCGGACTAGGAGAACTCGGCCGTGCGCCGGGTCAGTCCACGCTCCGAGGACTGTCACGGCGTGATAACCGCCGCTGGGGGCCCGGATGTCGGGTATGGCCACGTAACCGTCTGGGTCGGGCGCCAGGAAGGGGTCAGTGACCTCAAGCACGACGACGACGGGGTCCTCGGCGACGAGCAGGTCCTCGATCACGTCCTCGACGCCGTCGTGGGCGAGGGTTAGCGGACGTAACCGCGCAAGCCGCCAAGGCGGTGGCCCGGCCGCCTCAGGAGGGGGCTGACTGCGGTAGCCGAGGGTGTCGTCGTAGGGCCAGTGCCGTTGGAGGCAGTGGCCAACGTCGGCCAGGGCTGCGCCCGCGTCGTGGAGCAGGACGCCGTCCGGGCTGGTTTGGCCCTTGGCGTCCAGCGACCACCACACCGGCTCTATCGCGGCGTGGAACCGCTGCCCGTTGAACGACCGCTCGGCCTCGTGCGCGCACGCCAGCGCAAAGGGCACACAGGTGGGCCGGGGACCCTGGCTCATCAGTGGGCTGGTCGCGTGGCCGCTGAGATCGACCGCCGGTCGCGCACATGCGGCCTCGCGGCGGTGTGCCAGACGCTGTTCAGCTGAGATCACGTGCTGACCACGCTGTAGACGGCGTTGTCATCGGGGTCCCCGTCCAGCCGCAGATTCAGATCGACGGTGTGGATGCGTGCCAAGCGGTAGGCCGCAGCTGGCGCAGGGTGCACCCGGAGCGTCAACCTGTAGTTCAGGACTGAGAGTGCATGCGGATCGTAGGCATGGGTGTACTCGAGCTCAAACGTTTCGTTGCCGACGTGGTTGCAACGCAAGACCACAGTGCGCCGACCTGTACCTCCAACCCGCGGATCCGGCACTTCCGTGTCGCGGCCAATGGACTCGGCGGGTGCCCCGGCCGATGCGATCTGGCGCCGCAGCTTGACGAGTTGGTGAGTTGCGTTCGGCAGACCCGGAGGGTCGAAAGTGTCTGCCACGACCGTGACTACGTCTGCATCGGTGTCATGATTCAACTCCGATGTCGGTTCGGCGTGTAGGAGCAGGTTGAGGGCAGCGCGCACGTCGGCCGGCTGTCGTTGTCCCGGCTTAGCTGGAACTGGTGCGATGTTCGTCATGGTGTTCGTGTAGTTGTGTGGCGGGTAAGGACGGGATCGTCGCGTGCGTTGGCCACGCTTGACCAATTGAGTTGCGTTGAGCCACTGCCATCCGGAGGCCCGGTTCTCGGGCAACTGGACTATGACCTCGTCGTGTTCGTCGACCTCGATCGTCTCGTGTTGGGAGGCGTACTCTCGGAGCCAGAGATCGGCGTTGCCGTCAGCGGGCCGGCGGCCTTGAAAAGCACGCTTCATCGCGTCAAGGCGATTCACGTTCAGCAGAGCGGACAGCTCACGGCTGTTGATCACCTTGTGAGTGATGAGGCGCCATGCCGCCGCCTCGTAGCTCACGTGCATGTCGCGGCTGGCGAGGTAGAGCTGCTCCGGCATGACTTGGCCGTGCCGCAAGTCGTGCCGCGCAACGACCTCATCAACGAGCGGGGGTGGCATGAGGAAATACGCGGCAAACAGCTGCGCTTGACGTTCCCGCTCGCTCGACGGTGTGAACAGGATCTCGGCTTCCCCGTCGACCGACGGACCGGGATGGTGCAATATCCAATGGCCGATCTCGTGTGCGGCCGTGTAGCGCTGCACACCAGGACCACGCTGGGAGGTGATCAGGACCCCGCCTTGGCCATGTGGCAGCATCGCGCCAAGCAACCCGTCGAGATCAACGATGGCCATTTCCAAGCCGAGCGCGCTGAGCGCTGCAAAGACGTCGACAGGCTGGTCTTTCGGGATGTCCAGCAAGTCAAGGGTGCGGTCGGCCTCAATGATGGCATTACGGCGGCCTGGTCGTGTCATTACGTGCTACCAGGTGGCGTCGGACGTAGACGCGGTGTCCCCGTCGAGGCGTCCGCCGGAGGCTGGGCTGCAAGGAACTGGGCGAACCGAAGGACCTGCTCTTTGTCCTTCTCGCTCAGCTCTGCGGTAGCCCGGTAGAGGGCCTGGTCGGCGACCTCCGGCTCGTTGTCCTCGCCGAGCATCCAGGCGACGCTGCGCCGGTACAGTCGCGCCAAGCGACGTAACTCCAACCCAGTCACCTTGCGTTTCCCTGCCTCGAGAGCGACGACGCTGGAACGGGGAATGCCCAGCGCTGACGCGGTGTCGGCCTGAGTCAGACCGATCGTTTCGCGGGCTTCGCGCAGGCGGCTGGCCATGACGCGGTGTTCGTTGTCAGCGCTGGGATCGTGATCGGCGTCGTGAGTCATCCCGTGATCATTCCGGTTCCGATGACGAACGCGATCACCAGGCCACCTTCATGACTTAAGCTGACCGACCAGTCGCTCAGCCCCAGCGCTTCGGCAGCGGTGGCGGCTGCACCGCGAAGGTGCAGTCGTGGTTGGTGGCCGACCGAGCTACTTACTTCGATGTCGCGGAAGCTGACGTCGGGGAAGCCAAGGCCGAGCGCCTTCATAGCAGCCTCCTTTGCGCCCCACCGGCTGGCAAGGCGTTCCGGATTCGCTCCGCAGTAGGACCGCTCGGCGTCTGTCCAGACGTTGCTGGCAAAGGCGTCCCCGCCAGCTTCAATCAGGTCGGCTATACGGTGAACGTCGACCAGGTCAACTCCGGATCGCAACACGAGGTTCATGACGCAACGCCTGACAGGATAGTCTCGGCGTCCGCCGCAAGCCGGTGGACGAATCGCTTACTGAAGTTTTTGAATTGTGCGTTCGACACGGTGCCGTGCACGACCATCTCCCCGAGTTCGTAACCAGATTGCTGGGCAAGAAAATTGTGAAGGCGGCTGAGGCCGATGAGGTTACCATAAGCTTTCGTGATCATGTGCCAGTGCCGGTACACTGCGAGCAAACTCAGCCGATTTTGTAGCACGCTCAGGTCGATGTGGACTAGACACGGGAACGCCCGAATACGTTCATCGGTGCTCTTGTAGACCTGTAGTCCGTCGGCTTCGCCAGACCCATACTCCGCCAGCCCCTCGACGACCATGTCAGCCGCGTTGGCCGAGGAATGGTTGCGGCGTCGTTGGTATCTGAGCTGGCGCACGCGCACTTTGAGCTGGTTGTACCCATCGCCCGTCTTGCAGGGCCAGGAGACCAGCCGCCCGAAGTAGGTACCGTACTTGTTGCTGGGCTCGGTCATGATGGTTGGCAGCATGAAGCGGTAAGAGTCGTAGAGATCCTGCGCGGTGTCATCGAGTCGTTGCTCGTCGGTGGTGGGCAAATCCGGGCGCCAGGCCAGTCCTGGATCGGCGTACATGCTCGACGGAAATACTGTGCTTGCCACAGTGGACACGCTGTGGGCAGGTGCCGTCGCGGCATCAATCAGGTCGACCAGGGCCGGGTCCGGCAGCCCTGGTTTTTCGATTGTCGTGATCATATGCAGAACCTGACCCGACGGAGCGTCAGTCGTCGCACGCAGCGCGGCCGCCCACGCGGACGAGATCGTCTGTTGCGGGGTCAATGATTTCATCATGCAGCCCGATTCGAGCGCAGCCGGTATAGCAAGTTGGCCAGGGCGCGGGTGCTGACGAAGTCAGCGGGTTGACTGGCGCCAGCCAAGCGTCGCAGAACTCCACCTCCGAGGGTGTGGTTGATGATGGAGCAGACAAATACCGCGCTCATGCTGTCGATCATCATCCCTCCGTCCGGGGCTCGTTGCCCGGCAGCAAGCTCGGTAAGTGACCTATGCTGGGCTGCGGCGAGGATGGCCAGGATCTGGTCTTCCATCCCGCTGACATCACAAACACGAAGCACGTCCGCGTCGGCTGCCTGCATCGCGGCTGCCACCGATCGCTGCGGCGCTACACCCTCTGCTGTGTCGGCTGGCTGCGGTTGTGTTGCGGCGGCAGTCGCGCCCCACGGTCCGAACAGGTGGGTGAACGCGCCACCCTGCGGACCTGTCGGGGAACCCATACACGCAGTGTCGGTTTTTCTGACATTGCTGTCAAGTGCCGAGGCTGCCGTGGTACCCAGTCTGGCCAGATCGCCCCGAACTTCACGTGGCGACCCGGCGAGCCGAGCAGCGTGGACAAAACTGTCACATAGCATCACGCTCGATGGCGGATCCCCTGGGGAGCCGCATCGTGCTTGCGCGCCACGTTGCACACGGGTGCGGAGCATGATCTGGCTGTGCAGTGCCCACAGCTGGAGCGGAGCGACGTCGACCCCGGTAGCTGTCCAGGTCGGTCTGCGGTCTACTGGCCGGCCGCAGCGCCCCGGGCCCCGCAGTCGGAAGTGCCCCGGCTTGGATTTTGCCAGCGTTTACCAGGTTGACCAAAGACCAATCCTGAAGGCAGCTTCTCGCTTATCCCCCACTTCGGTGGGAAAAAAAGCTCCAGTGAATTTTGTGTTGTCGCGAATCGGGCCTTGATCCGCTTCCTGGCGCTAGCTAGCTCAGGTGCCGCCTCGCGACAGTATTTATCGGTCTCGCAGAACAAGCCCTGCGCGTCGATAGCGTGCAACGGCCGACCCCATAGTCCATTGAATGGCAGGTTGAGGCGTGTGAATTCCTCTTCCTGATGCTCAACCATCCAGAGAATTACCTCAGCTGGAGTGAGATCGCCTAAGTCTCCAAAGCACTTCTTGATCCCCCTGAGCGCTCCGGGGCCAGCTTGAGTGAACTCGTTTTCGCTGAAATTTATGAGGTCGGAATAGTTAAGATCAATAGCAACCTGGTACGACATGAAGTCGCCCATCAGTGGATACTCGTGAAGGAGGTTGTAGACCTTGCGGAGCGACCTGGCTGCGAGCAGTTTCTCGCCGAGCCTGCCTGTCAGGAACATGTGCCGAAACAGCTCGACATGATTGAGGTGTTTGAGATTCTTGCCGTACGCGTCGGTGGCACACAAGATAAAGGCGCCAGTGTAGAGCCCGCCGTTGATACGCTTGGCTTCCTCGAGTGCTTTGGTGAACACGCCGCTGGCTAGATCATCCAATCTCGGATAGTGGCCAAGTACCTCCCGTACTGTTCGCCACGTGTCAATCTTGCTAAAAGTGCGAAAGGCTACGATCTGAAACAGTCTGTCTTCGGGCGAGCATCCTTCCTTGTGGTAACAGACGTCCCGGATCATGTACTGGCTGACACGATCGGCGGCCCGGAACACGTTGCAGAATTTATACTCCCGCAAGATCGAGTCTTCGGTCCATGGCCATTCCTCGCCAGCAACACGACGCTCAAAGGCACGTTGTCGTTCAGAGGCGAAGTGCCAGTACAGCTCGTAGATGCCTTGCCGGGGTACGGGTGGCCGCTTCATTACCCCACCTTACTGCATCATGCTCACCGCTGCCGGTAGAAGACGCCCGTGTCGTGCAGGTGGAAGTAACGGAAATCCTCGAGCAACACACTGCCCGCAATGCGTTCGCCTAGCGTGTAACGGAAGCGGTTGGCTCCGGTGAAGTGATCAAACACGATGGTGCCGCCTACGGCCGTCCGGTCCCGCACTACTCCAAGCGCCGCCGTGGCAGCGTTGTAGTTGTCCGTGTCGATGAAGCTGAGAACCAGCTCTTCGTTGTCCAGCCGGCGGCAAGTCTCAACTATGTCGCCGACCACGATCTCGATGTTCCTGCCATCAAGGTAACGCTTCACGGCGGGCAGGTCCGTGAACGCGCAATCTGGATGATCATACATGTCGAGTGGGCTCCGGCGCGGCGGAAAGCCCCCGAAGGTGTCGAAGCCAATCACTAGCCAATCCATGTCGAGCTTCTCGATGATGCGCGAGAGGAACATTGTCGTGCCACCCTTGAACATGCCGAATTCGGCCACTACGCCGTTAATGCCCATCCTGGCTGCATTTTCGAGGCACTGATACAAGTGTGTCAACGTGTTGGGGTAGCCGTTAGCCAGTGATGGCACGAGAAGCTGACTGAGCTCTTCGCGGAAAAGCTCGTCACGAAATTTCAGGTGCCCGTAGCCGGCCACGATGACCTTCGGAATTCCCTTTATATGAGGCAAGGCTGCGAGTAAGAGGTCTTCTTTCTCCGCGTCAGCCGCAACGACCAGTACGTCATGTTGTGTTTTTGCCAGCGCTTCAAACCGTCGTACCGGCACGACAAGTGGTGAGGTGAGGCTGGGGTCTCCATCCGGGACATACACGGCCTGCACGGCCTGCACCAGGCCGGACAGTGCCAGTGATCGAAGAAGCTGCGTCGCCACAGGGGTTAGTCCAAGGACGCCAACCGAGTGTCGTCCCCTGCATAGCTCGTACTCAACGTCTTCGAGCAGCTTGGCGTAGTCCTCAACTTGCATCATGCGCATCCAAGTTGGTACGGAGGAAGTCGCCGTACGGCTCAGGAGTCTCGTATATCAGTGAATCGACCAATATTTCGGCCGCGTGAGTTAGCACGGCCGCCCGCTCGGCTCGCGTAGTAACGGGGACCGTTGCGCCGGCCTTGATACATGTCGTGACATCGGCGAAGGCGGTGTTTAAATTTGAAGCTGCTGCACGCACTCGGCTCTTGTTGGCACGCTCAAGATTCGTGAACTTGACGTTGTCCAGCAACGCTTCAAAACCTGCCGGTCCGTCACTGTATGGAGGTGTGACATCGCTCCGCGCAAACAGGGTAGTCGCAACTCGCTCGTCTTGGTCGGCGAGGTATGTTTGGTACTTGAGAGCGTAGATCAGGAGATCGACCGCGGTGTCAAAGAGTAGTTCATCGGGTGTGGCTGGCGCGCCATCAAGCACGTATTCAAGCCTATCTACTTTGCGAGCGATGTTGGCAAAGATGCTCAGCGCCTCTCCACGTTTCTTCCACGCATCCCTGTAGGCTGCGTCCTTGCGGCGATGGAGCTGCCGCACTGCATCGCGAAATTTTGCGTCCATCAGAGCACCTTCTCATACGTGAGCGCACGAGTGTCCAGGTCGGCAATCAGGTATCCACCTCTGTTCTCCGCAAGATTTCGCAGCGCACGAAAACCATGGCAGATGGCCCTGCGCCAGAGCCAGGCTGGCGTGGATTCGACTTCTAGATCGACCGAGGTAGCCTTGGCTACCTCAATTACTTCGCCATCGACACTCATTTCACTGAGAAAGCCCATTCGGCGTTTGGCTAGTCGAGACAGGACGGCTGCCAGGCCTTCTTCGGCGAAAACAGCTCGTGCCCCGTCTTCGCACTCATCGGTCATTGGATGGGACTTGCGCTTGAGTCGTAACAATGAGCGAGCATTTGGTGACCAACCCAATACTGCCATGAAGCCGAGGTGAAGCGCATCATGATATCGGTACGCGTCAGCCTGGCGCGAGTTGTCTGTCAGCAGGTCGCCCAGTTCGGTTCCTACCTGAAATCCGGCTAGCTTGCCGCCTTCCAGTTCGATCGGACCGTTAGGGAATGCGTTCGGCTCGGCACTGATTATTCTCATCCTTGATACGGGCCTGCCAGATTGGGCGCCGCCCTCTGTGAACTCGAAGGTCAATCGGCGCGGAAAACGCTCATGCTCAGGATAGTTCGCGTCGAAGATTGGCAAGGTGCTGAAGTCTGATGTCGTCATTCGAGGAAGATAACGATCGCGCGTACGCTCAAGGTTGGCTCCGGCAATCTCGTCCAAGTCGAGTTCGCATGCGGTCGCGATCGCGGCCACATACCAGAGAAGGTCACCAAGCTCCTCTCGCAAGAGGTCCCGGTTAACGCTGAGATCGATGCCGTCGCGGAGATATTTCTTGTAGACGTTGAGGATGGAGCCAGTCTCACTGGCGAGACCGAGCATCGGGGCTATGGCACCTTGTGGTCCACCTAGCCGGAGCTGGCTCGTGTCACGTGCTGCTCGTTGGTATTCCGAGAAATTCATCGTGTCTCCCAGTATCCGTACGCGACCGCACCCTCATGGTAACCCATGGCGCAGGGAGAGGAACATGCCCCCACTGCCCTTACGTTTGGGGCTTCGGGTCCCTTCGGGTCCCTTCGGGCGCGCCACAGAAACAGCCTCTTATCAGACGGTTTCTTCACGTTGTGCGGTCTACCGGCTGCTCTGGCAATCCTGAGTGAGCCAGCGCTGGATCGTGTAGCTGACCGGCCAGTAAGGCCGAGGTGAGCGAGATCCTCGCCGGCCGCCAGGTACGCGACGTGCAAGTGCTCGAACGCATCGCCGACGGGCTCGGAATACTCCGGGGGTGGAGGAACCGGACTCGCCGTCGGTCAAGGACGAAGTGGACGAGGGCAATGCCGTTGTCAGCACAGAGCACCGACGACGCCCGCGTGGACCCGGTTGCGGGGACAAACGGTGATCGTGCAGTTGGCCGGGCTGCCCGGCACCGGCAAAAGCTCGCTGGCCGCCGAACTTACCCACCGGCTGGACGGCAGCGCGTTGCTGCTGGACAAAGACCGCGTCCGGCACGCGCTGTTCGGTCCCCGGCACACGCTCTACACCCGCGAGCAGGACGACTTCTGCGTGAGCACCATGTTCCGGACCGCCGCCTGGCACCTGCGCCACACCCCCGACGCCGTGGTCATCTTCGACGGTCGCACCTGCTCCCGCGCCTATCAGGTCACCCAGGTGCGCTGGCTCGCTACCCGCGCCCGGCAACCGTTGCGGCTCATCGAGTGTGTCTGTGCCGACGCCACCGTCGAACAACGGCTGGGCGCGGACATCGCCCGCGGCAGGCACCCCGCGACCAACCGTGACATCGACTTGTACCGGCGGCTGAAGGCCAGCGCCGATCCGATCCCCGAGCCAAAACTGCTCCTGGACACTACCCAGCCCCTGCCCGAATGCGCCAACCAAGCGCTGGCGTACCTGCACCATCCCCTCCATACTGACCCCGACCCGGTCCGCGCCATCACTGGTCACCCACAGCACGGTGCACCATAAGGACTACCGGCAGTGTTCCGCACAGCCCGTGTCCACCGCGTCACTCACCGTCGAGGGAAGCCCCGATGCAGCTGATGTCTACGGACCGCACCCAAGCTCCCACAGCGCTTCTCGCCGAGCTGCGCCGCAACCGCATGACTAACGCGGCGCAGCTGAAACGAACCCTCGACGTGTGGGATCTACGCCCTCTCACCGGTGGACGTAACAACGACGTCTACTCCTGGACTGGGCCGCACGGCCTGACCTGCATCAAGGTCTACCAGGTCGACGAGCGGCGGCGTGTCCAGCGTGAGTGGCACGCCCTGACCCTGCTCGCCCGGCACGGCGCCGAGTACGCACCGGCCCCCTTATGGATTGACGAGGCATCCGACCAGCCTGCCATCGGCATGAGCCTGTTGCCCGGCTCTCCCCTGCTCGACGTTGACGACGTGCCGGGGGTACTCAAGGCACTCGCGGAGACCACCCGGGCCCTGCAGGACATCCCCCTGAGTGAGCCGCTGGCCACGTGGGACCGGATCGACACCGCCGAGCACTACATCACGCGCCTGATCGACGTGTGGCCCCGACAGCTCGCGGAACACGCCGATGACCTGCACACCGGCGACATGCTCACCCTGCTGCGCCGATGGCACAACAGCAGCGACGCGCAAACCCTGGCCCTCCCGGCCCGCTCCGTCTTCTCCCGCGGAGATTCCAACCTGGTGAACTGGCTACACGACGGCAACACCGTGCGTTGTGTCGACTTCGAGTTCTCCGGCCGCAGCGACGTCGCCTTCGACGCCGCCGACCAGATCGAGCACATCAGCTCCCGCGCCATCCCCGACGACACCTGGTACGAACTGGAAGCCAACCTCGGCGTCGATCACCACAACAGGCAACGCTTCCACGCAGCGCAACGAACCTGCGCGTTGCGCTGGCTAGCCGTTCTGTGGAAACAGCGCCAGCGACGTGCAGAAGAATTCACCGTTCAACTCGACCGCGTGCGCCAACTCCAAAACTGACCACAGAGACAGCTTGCCTCTTGCCGACGCCGGAGACTGACGCTCGGGTCAGGCGGCGTGGGTGGCGCGGAGTTGGTCGTGCAGGGACCGGACCGGGGCTGGACGGTGGGTGGGGGGCAGTGCGGCGAGGTCGGCTTCCAACCGGCGCAGCACCAGCGCGCAGCCGCGGGAGCGGACGGTGGGCAGCCGGCGCAGTGCGGTGAGGCCGGCGGGTACCGCTCGGTCCAGGTCACCGGTCGCGACGTGCGCCCGGGCCAGCCATGCGGCGTGGTACACGGCGCCGTGTGGGGTGGTGGCGGGATCGGTGGTGGTGCGGCTGAGGATCGCGTCCGCGCCGTCGAGCAGGCGGTGGCTTTCCCGAGAGGTGACTGCGGCCAGGGTGAGCGCGCCCTGGGCAAGCTCACCGTCCAAGGCACCCGGTCCGAACCAGGTCAGCCAAGGCGGGCGGCCCTCCAGCGCGCCCGGGGTGTCGAGCAGGGCGCGGGCCTCGTCCGCAGCGGCATGGAAACCATGCGCGTTCCCGGCCGCCGCCTGAGCCAGCGCAAACCGGCTGGCAGCCAGCGCGCGCACTGCGGCGGGGGTGGACCGGGCCGCCTCATGCGCGGCGTTGGCCAGCTCGACCCCATCCCGGGCGGCCCGGCCCAGGTCGATGCCAGCAGCCAGCCGACCCCGGTGCACGACGGTCCCGCTCATGCTGACCAGCAGGTACACCCCCCCTGACCGGTCGCCCGCAGTGTGCGCGGCGTGCAACCCGCTGGTGAAATACCGCTGAGACCGGCCGTATTCGCCCGCGTCGTGGGCCAGCCAGCCCGCCACCTGGGACAGCTGGCCCCACTCGGCCAGCAGCCGGTTGGCGACCGCTGCGTGGGGGAACCCTGGCTTGGCGGAGCAGCGTGGCGACAGAGGTCAACTGGTGGTGGACCAAGCGCAGGTTGTCCTCATGCCCACCCTCGGCGTTGCCGAGGGCGCGAAGCCCAGCGTTGGCAGCGGTGATCGCTTCCACCATGGCGGCGGTGACGGTCATGGTACGCCTGCCGTCAACCAGCGCGACGAAGGAACCCCCCGGGTGCTGAGGTGGTCGACATAGGCCCAGGCCGGTGCGGTGAGCGTGGCCCCGCTGGTCGCGAGGAAGTTGCGGCGGTCCATTCCGATAGCGCCTCCGGTGCGACCGAGCCAGTCATCCAACACCTGCACGGTACCTGCCGGACTCCAGGGCAGGTCCATCCCGGCATCGGCGGCCACCCACAACTCGGCCGGCGTGGCCCGACCAGACCACAGCTCCTCGAAACAGACCTCCCGGCCCAGGGTGTCGGAGATCAGGTGGGCCACTACGGTCGGCAACGGGCCACGGGGCAACCGGTCGTAACGCACCCAGTCCGACACGGTGCTCCGAGCGACAAAGCCGGGCCCAAGCACGCTGTTCACCGCCTCGGCCAGCAGGCTGGGCGACCAGGCAAGCTCACCCATCAACGCCCCCAACACCGCATTACCCTGCTGGTCAACCCCCATACCACCCCTCCATCGGCCACTCGAAAACCAGCGTGCACTAAGGGTAAGAGGCCGCTGGGCCGTTCGGGGATCGTTCCCCCGCCGACTTCACGATCGCGGCGGGGAAAGTCGGCGTCGCGGTGGCACTCGGTCTGCGCTTGGGCCAGGCCGAGGAGATAGCACCCTTCTCAGGAGAGCAGCCCGGAGCCTGGAGTTAAACCGTTACCCGGATCTGCCGCAGGATCGCCTCCGCGCCCTGCTCCAGCATGGTGTGGGCCAGCGTTTTGCCCAGCAGCTGGGCGTCCGCACCGGTCGCGGAAGCGAACACGCGCTGTGTCCCATCTAGGGATGTGACCTGCGCCGTCAACTTCAGCCCGGCTCCGGATGGCACCGCATACGCGCCTACCGGCACGGAGCAGCCGCCGTGCAACTCGGCCAGCAGCGCCCGCTCGGCAAGCACTGCGGCGTCGGTGACGGGGTCGCCGTAGGAGTTCAGCATCTCCACCAGCTCGGTGTCAGCGGCACGCAACTGAATGCCCATGGCCCCCTGCCCGGGAGAGGGCGGGAAATCATCAAGCGGGAGCAACTCGGTGATGTGCTCCGCCAACCCGAGGCGCCGCAGGCCCGCCGCCGCCAGCACGACCGCGTCCAGTCCGGCCTTCACCTTCGCGAGCCTTGGCGGCACGTTCCCGCGAATGGGAACGATCGTGAGGTCTGGGCGCAGCGCCGTCAACTGCGCGATCCGCCTCGGCGACCCGGTGCCCACCCGAGCACCGCGCCGCAGCCCGGCCAGCGTCGAACCACACAGGGCGTCATGGAGGTCTTCCCTCGGCGGTGTCACCGCAAGGACCAGGCCCTCAGGCATCGCGGTCGGCAGATCCTTCATGCTGTGCACCGCGATGTCGATCCGGCCCTCCAGCAGCTCCTGTGCCAGCTGGTTGGTGAACGCACCGCTGCCACTCGCGCCGCTGACCACGCGCAATGAACTCTTGCGATCCCGGTCCCCGTCCGTCATTACGATCCGGTTTGTGAACTTCACCACCGGACACGGACCGCCCAACCGGGCCAGGAACTCAGCCACCATCATCTGCGCGAGACGGCTGCCTCGGGCTCCCACGATCACGGTTTCCATACCCGGGAGGCTACTGGGTGACGCCGCGAGTCCCGAATCAGTTTTCGTCAAGCGGGTCGTGTCGGGGTTGTTCCGGGGTTGTTCCGGTCACGCTGGTGCTACCGGGCACGACCGCCAGGCGAGCGGTACCGTAACTCCGCTGGGCGACTGTGGGACGCATCGCGCGCCTACTGGAGTCGCAAAACCGTGAGAATCCACCCAAGGAGTCTGCCTTCCCGATGGCTGATGACAGCGACGCGTTACACCTGACAGGCGGTATCCCGCTTGGCGGAACGATCAAGATCCGAGGCTCGAAGAACGCGGTTCCCAAGCTGATGGTCGCGGCGCTGCTGACCGAGGAACTTGTGCTCATCCAAAACATCTCGCAGATTGTCGACACCTGGCTGGTGACTGAGCTGCTTGAGCTGCTGGGGTGCAGCACCACGCAGCCGACGGACGGTCAACTGGGGATCGAGGCGCGGGACATCCACACCGCTGCGACGCGCGATCTGGAATACTTCCACGTCAGGAGCCGAATCCCGGTCCTCACCTGCGCGCCGCTGCTGCACCGCACCGGTCACGCGGAGCTCTGGAAGCCCGGTGGCTGCAGTATTGGCGAGCGTCCGGTCGATCTGCATCTGGAGGTGCTTCGCGCGTTCGGCGCGGTGAGTGAGCGGACCGACACCGGCTTCAAGCTGACGGCCGAGGTAGGCGGGCTGCGGGGCGCAGTCGTGGAGCTGAAATACCCGAGCGTGGGTGCGACCGAGCAGTTCCTGCTCGGGGCGGTCGTCGCCGCGGGTGACTCCGAGCTGCGCAACGCCGCGACCGAGCCGGAGATCATCGACCTGATCTCCATGCTTCAGCGCATGGGTGCGCTGATCACCGTGCAGCCCGATCGCGTTATCCAGGTCACCGGTGTCTCCCGCCTGCGGGGAGTCTCGCACACCGTGATCCCGGACCGGCTCGAAGCGGCGTCCTGGGCGAGCCTCGCACTGGCGACTGATGGACGGATCACTGTGCGCGGCGTCCGACAGGCTGATCTTGGGACGTATCTCAACGTCTACCGGCGCGCAGGTGGCGAGTTTGACTTCTCCAGTGACGGCAATGAGGTGACGTTTCGGCGGGAGAAGTCCATGCCGCGCCCGTTGGTCATTGAGACAGATGTGCATCCTGGCTTCATGACGGACTGGCAGTCGCCGATGGTCACCGCGCTGACGCAGGCAGACGGCGTGACGGTGCTGCACGAGACGGTGCACGAGAATCGGCTCGCGTACGGGAAGGCACTCCAGGCGCTCGGTGCCCAGGTGCAGCTCTTCACCGAGTGCCTCGGGCGCACTCCTTGTCGCTTCGGATCGAGAAATCATCAACACTCTGCCGTCGTGGTGGGGCCGACGAAGCTGCAAGGAACGAACGTGCATGTCCCGGACCTGCGGGCGGGCTTCTCCTACGTGCTGGCCGCACTCGCGGCGCAAGGTGACTCGACAGTGACAGGCATCTCTCTCCTGGACCGCGGCTACGAGAACTTCCGCGAGAAGCTGATCAGTATTGGGGCTAAGCTCCGCTGAATGGCAAGAGATTGGGGTACCCTGGGCTAGGTGTTACGAGCCCCGCCTGGGAGTCGGCTGGACCTCGTGCACCGTACCGGAGCGGCGGTGCTAGGGGCCGCCTTGTGCGTGTTCGGAATCCTTGGGTTCGTCGATCGGCTGAAGTTCCTCGCGATACATGGCAAAGTCGTACTCGGGCTGTCCTCGAACGGTTTGCTGTCAACGATCTCTCTGATCGTTGGCGTGGTCCTCATCGGCGCCGCGTTGCGTGGTGGTCGGATCTCTTCGACGATCACGGTGGGCGTGGGCCTCCTCTTCCTGCTCTCCGGCTTGCTCAACCTCACCGTTTTGGACACCAGGCTCAACCTGCTGGCGTTCCGGCTACCCAATGTCATCTTCAGCTTCATCGCTGGGATGTTGCTGTTGTTCCTCGGTGCCTACGGTCGGTTCAGTGGCGGCTTGTCGGTGGACAATCCTTACTACCAGCTACGGCATCGCGGCAAGCCGAGTTCCTGGACTGGAGAGCACCATCGCGATGAGGAGACCGAGCGGTTGATGGCTGCGGAGGTGGCGGTCGCCGAGGGGCACGCCACGCCCGAACAGGAGCGGCTGGTGCGTGAGGACGCGCAGCGCCGCGCCAATGAGGCGCGCCGGCGTGCCTGGGAGCTCTACGAAAGCCAGCAAGCACGCGACGACAGTGGTTCGACGTGAACTGAACCCCACTGGGGGGACGGCCATCGGGGGCGGGCACGATAGCGCGGTGCCCCACCAGCCACGCCCCCACCAACCTGGGTCCGGAAAGCGACGCGTGAAGCGTTTTCTGGCCCTGGCCACCCTGCTGGCGTTGTCGCCGACAGGGTGTATGGCTTCCCAGGAGAAGCCATCGAATGCAACACGTACGGGTGAGCCGTTCACCTTTCGCGTCCTCACCACCGGTCTGGCGGACCCGTGGGAGATCACCTGGGGTCCTGATGGTTTTCTTTGGGTTACCGAGAAGTCGGGCAAGAGAGTAACCCGGGTGAACCCGTCGGACGGCTCGAAGAGCACCGTGATCACCATAGCTGACGTATACTCCACTGAAAGCCAGGACGGTCTGCTCGGCATGGCATTTGCGCCAAACTTCCTAAAAGGAAACAATGACGTCTACCTTGCGTATACCTACGACGCCGACCCTGGCCCCGCAGTCGATCGACGCGCCAAGATAGCCCGTTACACCTACGATCCGGCAACGCACACGTTGAGTCATCCGGTCGACGTGATCACGGGTTTGTCGGCGAGCACAGACCACAATTCCGGGCGCCTACTGGTCGGACCTGACCAGAAACTTTACTACTCGATCGGAGACCAGGGAAACAACCAGTTCGAACGTTTCTGCAATCCGATCCGCGCGCAGGACACACCCACTGCCGACGACGTCAGTTCCCGAAATTGGGCGACATACGTCGGCAAGGTCCTGAGGCTCAATCTCGACGGCAGCGTTCCGGCGGATAACCCGGTGATCAGGGGAGTGCGGAGCCATATCTACTCGTATGGACACCGAAACCCGCAGGGTTTGGTCTTCGGGCCAGAAGGTCGACTCTTCTCGTCGGAGCACGGCCCTAAGGCCGACGATGAGATCAACTTGATTCAAGCCGGAAAGAACTACGGCTGGCCCTATGTTTCTGGTTTCAAAGACGATCAATCGTACGCGTATGCGAACTGGTCCGCATCGACCACGCCGCCGTGCGCCAGCCTGCACTACGACAGTTTTACGATCCCCCCATCCGTTCCCCAACAGAAGGAGACTTCCTGGAGCAGTCCGGACTATGTGGATCCCCTGAAGACGCTCTACACCGTTCCCAATGGTTATAATTTTAAGGATCCAGCGTGCGGTGTGCAGTCATACATCTGCTGGCCGTCGATCGCGCCCTCCAGTATCGATTACATGCCGGATGACCAGGGTGTATTTCCGGGCTGGCGCAACTCCCTGCTGGTCACCAGCCTAAAAAATGGCGCACTCTACTGCTTGCGGCTCACCCAAGACGGTGGCTCAGTCCAGGGTGATATCACGCAGTTCTTCAAGACGACAAATCGGTACCGTGATCTGGCGTTGAGCCCGGACCACCGAACTGTTTATATCGCCACGGACAGCACCGGGCGGGCGGGGCCCAAGTTCGGGCCCCCGACTGAAAAACTCGACAATCCCGGAGCGATTCTGGAGTTCACCTTCGTCGGCTCCGGGCAAGGTCGGCTTTAACCGGCTAACGCGAACGTCATCCGCGCGCGATATAGAGGTCTCGGAGCAAGTTGGTCTCCAGCTCCATGTCCGCGATCCGAGCTTTGACCACGTCGCCCATGCTGACCATGCCGGCCAGCTTGCCGTTATCCACTACTGGCAGGTGACGGTAACGGGAAGCCGTCATCTGCTGCATCAGCCGCGTGATGCTGTCGTGCGGAGAGCAGACCGGAACGTTGCGTGACATCACGTTGGTGACCTGCATGGTCAGCAGCTTGGCGCCGTACTTGCCGAGACCGCGGATGATGTCACGCTCAGTGATCGTGCCGACGATCGGCTGCTGCTCGTCCTCGTCGTGGACGACAAGTGCCCCGATCCGGGGCGGGCCGTTCAACCGGCCTATCGCTTCAGCGATGCTGGCGTCGACCTCAATGGTCTCGACCGATCGTCCCTTCGACTTCAGGATCTCCTCGACCTTCATTCAGTTCCCTCCCGACGGAGCAGGTACTTCCATAGTCCTCCGGGATGCGGGTTGCCCACCAGAGGATTTATTGAAGCACCCTGTGATACAGCACTCAGCCGGCTCCGCTGGCGAGTGGCTCATGGGCGAGGAGGCTGTCGAGGTCGGGCACCGGAAGGCGTTCCATCTCCTTCGGCTCGAACTTCGTGAGTCCCCCCGCGTACGTCCGTCCCTGCGAGAGGGAGATCGACTGGCGGAGGCACCGCGCGAGGCGGGCCAGTGCATGAGCCGGCAGTTCCTGGCGGGGGTAAAGCCCGTGCGCGATGTTGAGGTGACGTGCCCCGGCAGCGTTCATGACGAAGGCCGGCGGGCGGCGGGCCATATACGTCGCCAGGATGGGGGCAGGCTCACGGAGCCCCACTGACCACCAAGCGCGGCGGTGCGCGGCGATGTAGCCCTGGTGCACCAACGCTTTCTTCACCTGCCGAATGAAGCGGTCCACCAGCTTACGCTCGGCTGGCTCCAGCTCGTCGAGGTCCACCGGGATGTTGATCACGCGCCGGAGGTTCGTGGGATCACGCAGGACCTCTCCCGCCTCGAAAAGCTCACGCGCCCTCGTTACCGCTGGGAAGAGGACGGATTCCGGCAGCGTGACGTCGCCACGCGTCACCCAGGTGGCGTTCGACCCGGTGACAGTGCCCCGGTGCACCCGGCAGATCTCCCCCAGTTCGATATAACCCTCGGGCACCTGAGCACGGGTACGGATGAAGGGCGACCAGCGGGGAGCATCCACGAGCCGCTGACGAGCGACGGGCTCCCCAATAGTCCCGAGGTCGCCCAAGCTGCTCAGACTCGTCACCGGGTGAAAGCGGACGGAGCCCGGCCGTTCGCCACAGCGGAACGTGACCACCACAGCCGTCGTTGCCGTGCCCTCGAAAGGGATAGCTTGCGGCTCCACGACATGGATTGCCTCGCCCCCCAGGGCACCGAGGAGAAGTTGCCGGATGATGGAGCCGTAGTTGACATCCAACCACTCCGCCGAGGTGACAAAGCAGCCAACGTCTCCGGGTCGACCCATCGCGGCTGTGGCGAGGAAGAAGTAGGCATGCAGGCCAGCCAGCCCGCTCACCGAGTGGCCCAGCTTGGCGGCGACGTTGCGTGCCCACGCCTTCGCTGCGGGGGTGAGTAGGTGGTGCCGGACGTATGGGGGGTTCCCGAGGAAGGCTGTCCGCCCCGTGGCGGCTGGAAGCGGGAAACGTGTGTAGTCGGTCTGGCGCACCGAGGCATCGGCGACGCGAAAAACCGCGAGGTTGCCCCGGGTCATGAGGGTGGCCACCGGGTCAGAGTCAACCACGATCAATGGCATCGTGGGGGCCTTGCGGGCAATGGCCACCGAGAACCGTCCACTGCCCGCTCCGGCGTCCACCACGCGGTGGGGATTCTGCTCCAACACCCACTGAACCATCGGGTCGACCAGTCCAGCTGGGGTGTACACAGCACCTGCACTGCGGCGAACCTCCGCCGACCGCAGAGTGCAGAACTGCTCACCGAGCGGATCGGCGCCGGCGAGGATCCGCCTCGCGATCTCCGCTACGAGGCTCTCAGCGGGCTCACCGCCGAAAGCCTCAGCCGTCTGGACGAGGCCAGCCTCGGAGGGCGAGAGCGGTCCGCCGACAGTCAAGGCTCCTAGGCCAAGCGCTAAGCGGACAAGATCGCATTCGGCGGTGGGGACCTCACCGGACGAGGTGCCCATCCTGGTCACGGAGCCTGGTCACGGAGCTTGAACACGCCACGGGAGACCCGCTCGAAGTACCGCTCGTCCTGAAGACTGCTGCGGTAGGAGGAGTCGGGCCGTTTCCCTAGTTTGGGCTCGAGAGCCGCCTTGATTTCGCTGATGGAAGCTGGGTAGCCATCCTTGCTCGCCAGGTACTCGCGTATAGCGGTCTTGAGTTCGCCGTGTGGATGGCGCCGCTGTGGCTCTCCCACCGTCATGGAACCCTCCCGCGAGTCGACCTTATTGCGTCGACTCTACCACCGCAACAGTCCGGCCGTGGTGCTCTCCTGAACCGCGACGGCACCCTGGCTGTCCGTATATTGGCGGTTATGGTGGCCAGGCGCTTGGCATGCTGGGGTTGGTGACGCGTGAGCGGTTGGCCGGGGGGCGGGGTGGGTAAAGATCAACGGCGTCTCCACGTGTGTCCGCAATGCAATGGCGCCCAGGTGACCATAGAGTGGAAGCGCGTACAATTAAGTGACCACCCTGAGGTGCAGGAGATTCCGACGACGGAGAATTGCCCAACCTGTGATGGGGCTGGGCAGATCCTCGGTCCGGTGACGTAACCGCCTGCCTAGACTGCCAGTATGCCCCGTACCGCGATTCTCTACGCCCGGTCACAACGCCGCGAGGAACTCGATCGGCAGATCCGGGAGCTGGAACAGTGGTGTGATCGCGCCGGTGTGGTGCCGGTGGAGACCGTGGCGGAGGTCGCGCTGGGCATCCGAGCGTCGAAGCGGTGTCGTGCGGTTCTTGCCGATGTCGCGGCTGGTCGAGCGGACCTCATGCTCATCCGGGACGTCTCCCGACTATCCGAAAATCTTGATCAACTCCGGCTGCTTATCAACGAGCACCGGCATCGGATCGTCATCAGCCGAGACGACGCGGACCACTCCCGATGACAACCGGTAGTCCCCCCGTACCAGACCGAGAAAGCCAACAACTGAGCCGGTGACGCCAACTGCGGCGAACCGCGCCAGCCCCTGTGATCATGAAATTGGTGTTTGTGCTGGTCAGGTGGCGGAGGATGCGGGATTTGAACCCGCGAGGGCTGTAACACCCAACACGATTTCCAATCGTGCGCCATAGGCCACTAGGCGAATCCTCCGCTGCTGAGGTTACCGCCAGCGCGGCTGTCAGCCAAAGTTGCTGGTGGCAGCCCTTGTCCGGCGCCTTGACCGGACTTGCGCGACGCTGGCCACTCCAGAGGGTGCCGTGCTCCGGCGAGGGGGGAGCCCCTAGACTGAGTGGCGGGCCCCGCGCGGCGTCCATCTTGCGAACTCCCCCAGGGTCGGAAGGCAGCAAGGGTCAGCATGCTCTGGCGGGTGCGCGGGGTCCTCTTATGTGAAAGCAGCGAGGTAGGGCGCTTCTCCCGCACCCTTTCTGGGCTGGACGCGGCCGAATCTGGATGGGACGCAGTCGAGGAGGGAACCCGATGCGGCCTCAGGACCCCGCGCGCGGACGCGTCGCCAGTACCGTCGCGACGGTGGCGTCGGTGCGGCAGTTGACTCCCCGAATGACGCGGGTTCGGCTCGTTGATGAACGCCTGGCTGGCTTAGCCGCTGTTCCCGGGCAGACGCTCAAGATCTACGTTCCGGACCTGGTCGGTGGACACCTGGTATCCCGTGACTACACGGTGCGCGACTACACCGGGCGTGACGACACCCGGTGTGACGACGATGGCGCGCAACCAAGCCTGGACATCGATTTCGTGCTGCACGGAGAGGGGCCAGCAGCCACCTGGGCGCGGCGGGTGCGGGCTGGCGAGACCCTGGAGTTCATCGGGCCGAGCGGTCGCTACCGGCCTGATCCGCACGTTGACTGGCACCTGTTCGCCGGGGACGAGACGGCCCTGCCGGCGATCCAGGCGTATACAGCGATGCTGCCGGCCGACGCCTGCGCGCTCCTCTACCTCGAAGTCGCCGACGCCGCCGAGCAGCAGCCGATGCCGGGGGTGGCCCGCCCGGCCGTGTGCTGGCTGCACCGCGGTGACCAGGAGCCAGGTACTTCGACGGTGCTCGAGGAAGCGCTGCACGCGGTGCGGCTGCCACCTGGGCAAGGCCGGATCTGGATCGCCGGGCACACCCCGACAGTGCGGCGGATCCGGGCGCACCTGCTCAACGATCGTGGCATCGATCGGCGCGCGCTACACGTCAAGAGCTTCTGGGAGCGCAAAGATCGCCAAGGACAGTAGCCAGCGCGACCGCACAGTGTTACCATCAATCGATGGATCGATCGATTGGGGCGGGGACATGTCTGGTATGGAACGCAGGATCAGCGCGACCGAGGCTCGGGTGCGCTTTGGTGAGCTGCTCGACGGGGTGACGACCTCCCACGATGTCGTCTTCGTGGAACGGGCCGGGAAGGAAGTCGCCGTGGTGGTGTCTGTGGAGGACTGGGCGGCGGCGTGCAGGGGCCGAACCGACAAGTGGGCCCGCGCCAACGCGATGCTCACTGAGTTTCATGAGCGGCTGCGGGCGGAGGGCGCGATCGAGCGGCTGACGGACTTCAACGTGGAGGCGGCGATTCGCGTCGGTCGCGACGATTGGGACGAGGAGCTCTATGGCCGGGTGCGTTGATGCGAGCCTGGTAGTCCGGATCCTTGATGCGCATTCCGCCGCTCTGGCCGTGTGGGAGCGGCTCATGCACTCGGGCGGCGACCTGATCGCACCCCATCTGCTGCACTACGAGGTGGCGAACGTCCTCCACCAGCACCAGCGGGCGAGAAAGATCAGTGCGGAGACGGCTCAGGACGGGCTGCGTCGCGTGATGAACCTGCCTATCGAGCTGTACGGCGATACGCGGCTGCACTCCAGGGCGCTGGAGATCGCCCATGACCGGCATTTGCCAGCGACGTACGACGCGCATTACGTCGCTCTCGCTGAGCGCTTCCGGGTGCCGCTGTGGACGTGCGATCGCCGACTCGCCGACTCGCTGGGCGATGGTGTGCCGGAGGTGCACCTCGTGCCGTGCGGACCGGTATAGCCGCCCGGTAACCTCGCGGCCGTGGCATTGGCTCTCTACCGCAAGTACCGCCCGGCGGCGTTCGCCGAGGTGGTCGGCCAGGAGCACGTCACCGAACCGCTGCGCACCGCGCTGGCAGCCGGCCGGATCAACCACGCCTACCTGTTCTCTGGCCCGAGGGGCTGTGGGAAGACGTCGAGCGCGCGCATCCTGGCCCGCTCGCTGAACTGCGCGCAGGGCCCGACGCCGGACCCGTGTGGGGTCTGCCCGTCGTGTGTCGCGCTGGCGCCTGAGGGCCCCGGGTCTATCGACGTCGTGGAGCTCGACGCAGCCAGCCACGGCGGTGTAGATGACGCCCGCGACCTGCGAGACCGCGCGTTCTACGCCCCTGCCGAGTCTCAGTACCGGGTGTTCATCATCGACGAGGCGCACATGGTCACCACGCAGGGTTTCAACGCTCTGCTCAAGATTGTGGAGGAGCCTCCGGAGCACCTCGTTTTCGTCTTCGCCACCACCGAGCCGGAGAAGGTGCTGGCGACCATCCGCTCCCGCACCCACCACTACCCGTTCCGGCTGCTTCCGCCGAGCACGATGCGCGGGCTGCTGGAGCAGGTGTGCGCCCGCGAGGGGGTACTGATCGAGCCTGCGGTCTACCCGCTGGTGATCCGCGCTGGTGGTGGCTCCGCCCGGGACTCGTTGTCCGTGCTGGACCAGCTGCTCGCGGGGGCAGGCACTGATGGCGTCACCTACGCCCGGGCGGTGACACTGCTCGGGGTCACCGACGTCGCACTGATCGACGACATGGTTTCCGCGCTGGCCACCCAGGACGGGGCCACGGTGTTCGCCACCATCGACCAGTTGGTGGAAGCCGGACACGATCCCCGGCGCTTCGCCGCTGACCTCCTCCAGCGCTTCCGCGATCTGGTGCTGCTGCGGGTCGCCCCCGAGCAGGCCCGTCAGGGGTTGGTCGACGCTCCCGAGGATCAGCTCGCGACGATGACCACCCAGGCTCAAGCCCTGGGTGCGGCCAGCCTCACCCGGTTCGCTGAGATCACGCACAACGGCCTGGCCGAGATGCGCGGGGCCACCGCCCCTCGGCTGCTCCTGGAACTGCTGTGCGCCCGAATGCTGCTGCCAGCCGTCGCCGACGGAGACGGCGCGGTGTTGCACCGGCTGGAGCGGTTGGAGCGGCGACTCACCACCACCCCGCCAGCGATCGCCCAGCCCGCTACCGCCCAACCGAACGCCGGTGCGGCAAGCTCGCCGAACCCCACCAGGGTCGCCGACTCCACGCCGGCGCCACCCGCAGGCCGTCCGAAACCGTCCGATCCGGACCGCAAGCGTCCGGAGGCCCAGAACTCGGAAACACAGAACTCGGAAACACAGAGCCCGGAATCGCAGCGCCAGCCTGTGGCGGGCCAGCTCGACATCGCTGAGGTGCGACGGAAGTGGCAGGCCTTGCTGGATGCGGTGCGCGAGCAGAGCCGGGCAACTCAGGCCCTGTTCAGCAACTCGACCGCGAGCGCGGTGGAGGGCAGCACGCTGCTCCTGACCCTGCCCACCGCCCCGCTGGCCCGCCGACTAAGTGAAGAGCGCAACATCGAAATGATCAAGAAAGCGTTGCGCGACGTCTTGGGTGTTGACTGGCAGGTGCGCTGCGAGCATGCCAGCGCCGAAGCAGCTCGTGGGCCCGCTCAGCAGCCACAGCGCCCCGCTGAGCGGGCCGCCCGCGAACCGCAACGCTCGTCGGAGCGTCCCGTCTACCGGCGTCCCACGACGCCGCAGCCCCCGGACGACGGTATTCCTCCACCACCCGAACCCCCGGACCCCGACGATCCTGGCACGGCGGCCTTACCTCAGGCCCCGGCGGATGACGACGAGGGGATACTCGCCGAAGCCGCCGACATGCCGCAGGTGCACGCCGAACGCCGAGACCCCGACAAGATCGCCTTGGAGTTGCTGACCGCCCAGCTCGGCGCCCGCCGCATCGACGAGGGCTAACGGCCGGCAGCGCTAAGACGCCAGCATGGCTCGACGTCGCTGTCCAGCTCACCAGATCGTGGGTATTTCTGTGCCCCGGTTTGCTCCACAGCCACCCAGCGGTTATCCACATCCTTGACCTGGGCATACGCCGCCGTGAGCGAGAACTGTCCACAGCGTGGCACGCCATATTCCAGGTCTGTCCACATGTAACGACTTGTTGTCCACGTAGCGCTCCACAAGCAGGCTTGGCTACGTTGCCGGTTGTCCGTTCCGCCCGGCCCTGCCGCAAAGGCGTTTAACCCCTGTGAGGCCGCCACGTGCTCCCCTTAAAGCAAGCTACCGCGCTTGATGACCTTCAACGTTACGTTGCGGAGATGGAGGAGGAGCGTAGCTTCAGTCACCGTGACGTCGTGCAGCAGTGCCTCCTGCTGGGCGAAGAAGTCGGTGAATTATTCAAGGCGGTTCGCAAGCACCAAAAGATGCGTATCGGGGCGACGTCGATAACCGGTACTGTTGATGAGGAACTTGCCGACGTGTTGATCTATCTTTGCGCGATCGCGAATCGCCTGGGGATTAGCATTGACGACGCGCTGCGAAAAAAAGAGGCATTGAACGAGACTCGGACCTGGAAATAATAGCTGCCTGTTGCGAGCTGAATGGTCGGTCACGCGGCTTTGTGTTTACACCCAGCGTAGGCGGAGTGTCTTGGTGAGTGTTTTTGCTTGCCGTCTGACCTCTGTGCTCAGTTCGGGTGAACCATAACCGTACATGATTGAGCACGTAACGGCCATCTTGCCCGCGTCCCACGCCCAAGTACCCACGGTCGTTTCAAGATCGTATGAGGTGGGCCGATGTCTGCTACACCTCGTACCGATGTCACTGTCGGTGAGGTCCGGGGAAGGACCGTCGCAGCGTGGGGATGTGCCGCAGGTGGCAACTTTGGGCGAGAAGTTGCCACCTGCGGCACCTCCGCAACGGATCCTCCTACCTCCCCGTGTGGCGGTAGGGGTTGGTAGGGGCGCGGAGCAGGCAAGCGCTAGAGCGGGACAGCGGGTCCCTGGCGTGACCACGTGCCGTGCCACACCAGGTGGCCAGCGACGCCGCCGAGGCCTCGCGTCGGGATGCCCGGACACTGTGGGACGTGGTCCGCCGCTGCTCCTCCCTCCCGTCCGTGGTGAATGACGCCGGCCTTGTGGGCCTGGCGACCATCACACCGGTCGTGCTGCTCGGTGAAGGAGCCGTGAAGGATCTTCCTCACGGTGTTTCATCACGGCGCTGCCCGTCTGGCTAGGCTTGCCCAGATCACGGCGATAGCCTGGGTAAACCGTCAGAGGGGGGTGCGGGAGGTGGCCCGTGAGATGCACTACCACCGCACCGCGATCTCTCACCTGGAAGCCGGCCGTCATCCCGCGTCGCGGGAGTTCTGGGTCCGCGCCGATACAGTGTTAGGGGCGAAGGGAGCGCTCATCACGGCCTACGAGGCCCTGGAGACGGCCAGACGGGACACGGCAAGACGGGAAAACCCGGTGGGTGAACCACCCACTGCGCCAGGAGAAGGTGACAGAGTGCAGCGGCGAGAAGCTCTCAGCTTAGGTCTCGCCGTAGCTGTTACTCCCGACGTGCTGGGCAGGGTGTTGGCTGGCGCCGCCGCTGAGGCGATGGAGTTCACCCAACTCGCCGGGGTGTCCACTGTCGGGCAGGGCACGCTGGAGCATCTCGAGTTAGTGGTGAGCGATCTCAACCGGGTCTATTCGAAGGACCCGCCGGCGGAGCAGTTCGTCGTGGCCCGTGCCTATCGGTCACGAGTCGATGAGCTGATCCGTGGCCGCCACACGCTGAAAGAGCTGCAAGCACTCTACGTCTATGCCGCGTGGTTGTCAGAGCTGTTGACATGGCTGGCAACCGATCTCGGCAACTTGCGCGCCGCGCGGGCATACGCCCTTGACTGCTACACCTACGCCGATCAGGCAGGGCACGGTGAGTTGTGCGGGTGGGCGGCGAACGCCATGGCATCAATCGCCATGTATTCGGAACATCCTGACCGTGCGATGAGGGCTGCTATGCAAGGTGTTGCCAAGGTTTCGGCCAGTCATCCGCTGGCTGTTTCGCTCCGTGCTCACGCGGCTCGCGCTTATGCTCGAGTGGGTCAGCGGGAGCCATGCGAAACGCTCTTCGTCGAAGCCCTGCGGCTGCATGAGCGACTGCCAGCCAGGCCACCCTGCCGGTTTGATACGGACACCGGCATCATTGCTTCCTACGCCATGACCGCCTATCCCGCGTCCGCGTATATCTGGCTGGGGGATTTCGACACAGCCCGGACACACGGCGAAGCGGCCCTGGCAGCGATCGAGTCAGCGCCGCTTGGCAGTAGAGAACAACGATCGTCTTTTGCCCAGATTATCCTGGCCACGGCGCTGGTGGGATATGGTGCGCCCGACGACGCTGCGGCCCTGGGAAGTCAGGCATTGACGTCGGCTCGTGTGATCACGTCGGGGATGGTGACTTACGTCCGCGATCTTGACAGGGCGCTGGTGAGCCGCTACCCAAGGCGGGTCTGTGCCCGTGAGTTCCATGAGCAGTACCGGCATGTCGCTCAGCGTTCGACTGTTGGTGCGGGAGGAGCATGAGCGAGACGGTGCCTAGCCACCAACTCAACCTCCCCTGGATACCGCGTTGGGCAGGTTCGCAACAACTTCAAGCGTGGCGGATTTCCACGACGCCATGCATGAAACGTACGCGCGGTGGAGCTTGTCTGCGGTTGAGGAAGAAGGGGGCTAGATGACTCGGCCGACTCCTGCGGATTATGAGTGGATGGCGGTAGCCATAGCGCTGGCCCACCGGTGCCCACCAAGTCCTGGCGCCTTCTCGGTCGGTGCTGTCATCGTTGACCAGAACGGTGAGGAGATCAGCCGGGGATACTCTCGGGAAACTGACAGTCAGGTGCACGCTGAAGAGTCGGCGCTCGCGAAACTGGCAACCGACGATCCGCGCTTACAGACGGCCACGATCTACAGCACGTTGGAACCCTGCTCGCAACGAAAATCGCGCCCGCGTACCTGCACCCAACTCATTCTCGAAGCGGGAATTTCGCGAGTTGTCCTGGCCTGGCGAGAACCCAGTCTCTTCGTCGCGGATTGCCAAGGTTATGAGTTGCTCGCCAATGCTGGTGTGGCGGTGGTGAAAATTCCCGATCTAGCGGCGGAGGCGCAAGTGCCTAATGCTCATCTTTCGCTTGGGCCATGATCGGTGCGCCGCGCAGCAGCTCCACCACGACCTCGGCCCCGACCGCGTGTCCGCTTGAGCCCGCCGGTATCCGAAGCAAGCCGTCGGCGCGCATCAAGGAACTGAGCGCACCAGCGCCCTTGCCAACCGGAATCGCCGCGTAGTGGTCCTGCTCACCAGCCGGGCCGTCCGCCCGAGCCAGATCGTCCATTCGAGCCAGATCATTTATTCGGGCCAGTCTGATCCGGACGTGCTCGTCGATCTCTGGGGAAGAGCGCACCTCCTGGGTAAGCCGGGCTCGCACCGTGGGCCGCTCGTGGATGGGGGTGCCCAGCAGCAATCTGATCAGCGGCACGGCGAACGTCTCGAAGACGTGCGCCGCCGAGACCGGGTAGCCGGGCGCACCGATGGCCGGAACGGGCCTGGGGGCATGGATGAGCCCGAGAATCACCGGATGGCCAGGGCGCATCGCGACTCCACGCACCGCTACGTGGCCCAACCCGGCCAGCACGGCCGCAGTGTGGTCGCCACGACCTGAGCTCGTGCCGGCGATGATGATCACGAGATCGGCCCGATCAATGATTCCGCTCACAGCTGTGGTAATCCGGCTCGGGTCATTGCGTTCGACCGGGAGCATTAACGTCGCGCAGCCTGCTTCACGCGCGTACGCGGCCAACATCAGAGAGTTCGTATCGAGAACCTCGCCGCGGTTGAGCGCTGATCCGATGGGTCGCACTTCATCACCGGTGGGCAGTATCGCGATCATTGGTTTTTCCCGCACCATCAGGTCACTGTGTCCCGCTGCGGCCACCACAGCCACATCGATGGGGCGCAGCCGGTGGCCCGTGGGGAGCAGTGGCTCGCCCACCAGAATGTCCTCGCCGATGCACCGAACGTGCCGGTTCGCGGTTACCGGCGCGACGAGCTGGACAGCACCGTCGTCCCGGTACTGGACATGCTCGCGCATCACGACGGCATCGAATCCCGGCGATAACGGATCGCCGGTGTCAACCGGGTCGAACTGGCCAGGGCTCAGCAGCACCGGCGACGTCTCCGACGCGCCAGCGGTGGTCGTGGCGAGTACGGCGATTCCGTCCATTGCGGCCACCTCGTGCGCCGGTGAGGACCATCGAGCATGCACTGGCACAGCGGTCACCCGGCTGACCGCTTCCGCCACGCCGACCCGTTCGGCGCCCAGCTGGGGCCTCCACCCAACCTTTAAGCAGGCGCGCCGCCACCTCAGGAAGGCATGGCCGACCGGATCCAGATCAGGGTTTGGGTGTTCGCCTGATATGTCTCCACCTGCTATCGCTAAGAAATGATCATGTTGTCGCGAAGTGTGTCGTCGAAGTCAGCAACATGCTCGTCAGGGTGAGTGTGTGCTTTCCCGGGGACAGCGTCAATGATGCCGGATCAACCACGTACGAGACCGAACCTCGGGTGTTCGCCGTGATAGTCGCCACCTCGCGGTTGTCGATTTCGATCTTGACGGGATGGCGGGGCAGGAAACCCGCCGCCACCATGGACGTCGAGCCACCGGGACCGATGTTGGTGCTGGTGAGCGCCACGCTGTTGCGCAACCGCGTCAACACGTCGAGTGCCTGCCGCTGCGGGGAGCCAGGTCCGTTCTGGGCGCGGGTTGCCGCGACGAGATCCGGGACGAATCTGCTCGCGTCGATCGTGCCCCAGCCACTGACCACATCGAATCCGGTGGTAGCCGGGAAACCGGGGACGAGCACCGTTCCCACCGTCGTCGAGTTGTTCCCGGTAACGACGTCGGCTATTCCGGCGTGCGCCCCGCGCGGACCCATGACGTCGTAGAGCACGTTGTTGATCGG
Source organism: Pseudonocardiaceae bacterium (assembly GCA_049673305.1). Classification (GTDB taxonomy): domain Bacteria; phylum Actinomycetota; class Actinomycetes; order Mycobacteriales; family Pseudonocardiaceae. The sequence goes on from JBATXM010000290.1 coordinate 45,499, forward strand.
ACCGACGCTGCCCTGGTTCACCTGCGCAGCCAGGGCAAGCACGCCGGCGAACAACGGTGCCGCCTCGGAGGTCCCGTGCTGGGCGTCCATGGTGATGTCGGGAACTGAGCGCATGGTGCTGCGGGTGATGGCAGCGACCCGGTCCTGGTAGGCCGGCCGCAGGTACACCGAGGAGTAGCCGGCGCCCGAGGAGAACGTGCCGCGATGCCACACCGGGTCGAGGCCCAGCCGCCGTCCCAGAATGTCAAGGTTGGGGACGCTACCGCCGACTGCGGTGACCCAGGGAGAGTCATCCCAGGTCGCGGTGTCCGGCGTCGTGGTGGTGTCCCCGCACTGCGAGCTGGCCACCGGGAGGTTCTGGACCACGCCGCAGTCGCCGGTTGCCACCACCACCGGGATGCCAGCGGCCGCGGCGGACAGCAGACCCGGGTCCTGCGCGGTGATTTCCGCCTTGCCGTAGCGGTAGGTGCTCTCGCCGGTTCCGTCGCTGATCGAGATGGCGTCGGCCAGATGGTTTTTGCTGATGTACTCCAGTGCCTGCATCATCTCTGGGGGCGCTACCTGGCTCGCGGCGTCATCAGTGATCTCACTGTCCGCCGGAGTCGCGGTAATCAGTATCTTGGCGTACGGCGCGATCAGATGGGCGGCCTGCACGTCGAGTTCGAGTTCGTTTTTCCACGCGTCACACGACCCGTAGCTGCCCAGCGCGACCATTCCCGGCGGGCATTGCGCTGGCAGGTGACCCTCCCCTGAGGGATAGCTGGTCTGGATATCAGGATCGGGTAGCCCGTATTTCTGGTCGAACGCCTTGATGACATCGTTGATCTGCGGGTCGTCCCAGCCTTCGACCAGCGCGATGGTCGTTCCCGTTCCGTCGATGCCCTTCTTCCACAGCTCACCGATGTTGTAGTCGAGGATGTCCTGCGGCCCCGGAGTTGAGGTGGCGAACTGCGGGTAGTTCTTGGTCATGGTGTCCAGGACGGCGCGCAGCGTTCTGATGTGATCCTGGTTGGGCTGTAATCGCGGGACGGTGCCCCAGCCGCTTCGGCCGGCGTGGCTACCCAGTACGCCGGTCACACCGCATGACGCTACGAGCGTGGCCGCGACGAAGAGCACAACTATCCGCGTCGCCATAACCGATTGAAACCGCCCGGTCATCGGCGGAATCGTTGGGCTAGTTCGGGGTGGTCCTCCCACCACAGCCGGGGCTGGGTTGCCGGGGAGGTTGCCGGGGTTTCCGCGCGGGTGTCTAGTTCGGCATCGATGACCGCAGCGTGGCGCTGGTCTTCCCGCATCATCCGGTTCACCACAGCGGCCAGGAAGGGCAGGCCCGCCAGGTCACCACCGATCCACAACACCCCGGCGCCGATGATCTGATCCAGTCGCAGGTCCGGCCCCCATCCCCGGTGCAGCGCCTGGTAATAGTGTGGGGCGACCAACGGACCCAGCCACAGCGTCAATCCCAATACCCCATCGAAGATCACTTCTGCCACGCTGATTGCCATGGTCAGCAGGTACGGATCGGTGCGCGGGGTGGGGTCGATGCGAAGTCGGGTCCAGAAATAGAAGAATCCGGCGGTGACCAGGCCGACGCCAACCGCTGCGCCGACGAGCGCTGACCGCAGGCTGGCCGCATACAGCGGCGTCAGGTAAAGGATGAACAGCGGAGCGATCAGCGCGGCGGTCACCACCACGGGGAAGGTCACAGCGCGAGCTGCCCTGCTGCGCAGAACCCGGCCGGCTCTTCGGGTGGCCGAAACTGGCAGCACCTCACGGAGCAGGGTCAGCGGCGCGCCCAGGGCCAGCAACATCGGCGTGATCATAAGCAGTGTGATGTTCTGCACCGCGCGGTCCCAGAACAGGGTGCCGGCATAGACGCCGACGACGCTCACCGTCACCAGCAGGATCGACCCCAGACCGGTCAGAAACCACCACGACCGGCCTGCCGGCCAGGCCACGCCACCTCGGCGCAGCCGATGCACTCCCAGCCCGTACGCGATCCCCAGCGCGGCCACCACCGCCAGCACTCCCGGGTTGGGCGTCCACGCGGTCAGGAGCCACCCCCACGTCAGTGGAGTCAATGAAGGAGGAAAAGCCGTCACCACATCCATGCTCACCGCACCAGAGTGCACCTCATCCGGCAGTCGGGTCGACTGCTGTGTGCGGTGACTCCGCTGGGATTAGGTAACACAGGGAATCCCGGAGCCGGAGACGCTGTTGGGGTCGGTGGGCTGCGCGTCGTTGTGGGCTGCGCCGGCCGGTGCTGGCGGCGGGGAGTCCCCGGCGGGGACCGTGCCGAGGGTGTCGGGCATGGTGTAGTCAGCGCCCAGGACCACCCGGAGGTGCCCGGTCGTTGTTGTCGCGTCCTGTTCCGTCGGTAGCCCGCCGAGCATGGCGGCCAGGGTCTTCGCTGCCGGCGCGGAGCGAGGATCCGGGTAATAGATCATCGTTTTACTCAGGTGGCGACGGGCGTTGCTGGTCACACCTGGGGTGAAGCCGGTAGTGCGCAGAGCGTGTTCCAGCGCGGCCGCCAGCCCGTTTCGGTTGGTGGCGTTGACCACGTCCACGGTGCCCGACTGGGTGCCGCCGGAACCTGGGGCAGGTGGAGGAGCCGAAGGCGACGTGGGGGTGTGCGCCCCGATCAGGTTGTGCACGAGGGCCTGGATCTCGGGCACGTTGACGATGTTGACGTCCTCACCGGCGGCGTTTGTGCCGAAACGGACGATTGGCAGGGTCGTGAAGGTGATGTTTCCACCGGTCAGCGCGGAGGCCTGCTGGGCGAAGGGCAGCAGCTCCAGACCGGTGTCGGCGGCGATGTTCTGCTTGGCCACAGTGATCAACCCGCGCAGTCGCGCCGGGTTGAGAAACGTCCCGGCCTGCTTGAGCTGGTAGACCAGTGAGGCGATGAAGGCCTGTTGGCGGCGTTCACGATCCAGATCGGTGAAGTTCAGCCGGGGATGGGCATTGTCGCGCCGCTGGCGGACGAACGCCACCGCCTGGGCGGCGTTGATCTGCTGGTAACCCCGGTGGAAATCCGCACCGGAGTAACTGTCGCGGGTGTCCTCATTCAGGCACACCGTGATCGGTGCCACCACTTGGGCGAGCTGGTAGAAAGCCACCATGGTCACTTCCACAAAGTGGTCGATCGGCACGCCTCCCAACAATTGGGAGACCGTGTCGACTTCCTCCCGGCGACCGGCGTCGCGGCTTTGCTGTTCCAGGCTGACTTGGTCGGTCACGCCGGCAGCCACCAGCTTTTTGTGTTCCTGGTCGAAGGCAAACCCATAGGCCTGCTTGATCTTTCCTTTCGTGATGCCGTCCGGAGCGTCTGGGAGGTCGACGTAGTCGTCGCGGGGAATGGAGATGGCCGTGGCCTTGGCGCCATCCCCGGGGAGGTGAACCAGAATCAACACGTTGGCGTTGTACCCGCCGACCTGCTGGTCACCGGCATGTAACGCCTGGTATATCTCCGGTGATAACGGGTGCCCGTTCTCATCCAGGCGGCTGTCCAATCCCATGATCAGAATATTGGTATCACCGCTAGCCGACTTGGGGGCATCGCCGCGAATGGCATCTGACCTACCGATCCCACCCAAAAGATCCTGGTATTGACTCCAGCTGTATCCGGTGACGGTCAACACCAGCAGCGACACCACCGCCACCGCCCAGCGGGCGACCAACCCCCATCGGCGAGCGCCGTGACGAGCCGTGCGACGCCTGGGACGTCCGGACTGCCAACCCTCCCGACCACCACGGTCTCCGCCGGTCCGGACCTGGGCCCTCCCCGCCCGGACCTGCGTTCGCCCTGGGGGCGCCGCGCGACGCCGACGGTCACCGCGGGTAGGGCCGCCAGGACCCAAGCGTCCATCTCCACCAGCCACAGCACTCCCTGTACCTGCGGGTTACCGGGTACTAAGTCCCGGTTGTCCGCGCACACGGTATCTGGTCGCGGTCAGGAACAAACCCGAACATGACGTGGCGAGGGCGCAGGTCAGGCCGTCCAGTCGCGCCGTCCGGCCAACCGGGGCTTAAAACAGATGCCGATGCGGCACTATCGGGGGGTGAACGCAGCGACGCATTCCGCGACCATCCCTGGCACCCTGTTCGACGACTCGAACGCGGAGGCCCGCTGGCGGGCCCGGTTCACCGCACCCCGGGTCAGCCTGCCGCAGTGGGCTCTCGACGCCCCAGACCGTTGCCTGTACGCCTCCAACGCGTCGGGTACCTGGGAGGTTTACGTGTGGGACCGCGCCACCGGGACGCACCGGCAAGTCACCGACCGGCCGCAGGGCACCCACATCGCCACCATGACGCCCGACGGTGAGCAGGTGTGGTGGTTCGCCGACACCGATGGCGACGAGTTCGGCAGTTGGATGACTGAGCCGTTCGGTGGGCGGCCCCCTGACGAGCAGCCACAACCGGCCATGCCGGGTACCGCACCCGGCTACCCGGCCGGGCTGGACCTTGGCCGGCGCAGCGCGGCGATCGGCGCCTCCACCGACGAGGGCACCACGGTGTGGATCTCGCGGGACGGCACCGCTGAAGTCGTCTACCACAGCGAGCACGATGCCGGGGTGGGCGCCCTGTCCCGCGACGAGCGGTTGCTCGCGATCGTCCATTCCGAGCACGGCGACTGCCGCCATCCCGCGATCCGGGTGCTCGACGCGGATGGGGACACCCCAGGCTCGCCGGTCGCTGACAAGTGGGACGGTCCCGGCAAGGGCCTAGAGGTGCTCGGCTTCGCCCCCCTCGAGGGCGACCCCCGGCTGCTGCTCGTCCACGAGCGGCGCGGCCGTCAAGAACTGCTGATCTGGGACGTCGCAGCGAACTCCGAAACCGAGATCACGTTGGACCTGCCCGGCGAGGTAGTCGCCGACTGGTATCCCGACGGCACCGCGCTGCTCGTCTTACACCAGTATGCGGCCCGCTCCACGCTGCACCGTTACCAGCTGGCCACTGGTGAGCTGGTCACGCTGGACATTCCCCTCGGCACGATCGGCGGTGCGGCGGTCCGGCCAGATGGCACTGTTGAGTACGCGTGGTCCTGCGCCGCTGCGCCACCCACGATCCGGGCCTTGCACCCGGATGGCACTGATCGCGCGCTGCTGTGCCCGCAGGGCGAGCCGGCGCCGGGTTCACAATCCCTGACCGACCAGTTCGTACCGACCCCGCACGGAGCCGTACACGCCCTGGTGGCCACTCCGGACGGCACCTCCAAGGGTGCACTGCCCACGGTGTTCCTGCTGCACGGCGGACCGCACGAGGCCGACAAGGACCGCTTCTGCGCGGTCCGAGCGCTCTGGCTGGACGCGGGCTTCGCCGTGGTACACGTCAACTACCGGGGATCGACCGGCTACGGCTCAGCATGGCGGGACGCGATCGAGGGACGGCCAGGGCTGGCCGAGCTGGAGGACGTCGCGGCCGTACACGACTGGGCGATCTCCAGCGGGTTCGCCGACCCGGCGAGGTGCGTCGTGGAGGGCTGGTCCTGGGGCGGTTATCTGACTTTGCTCGCCCTCGGGATCCAGCCGCAGCGCTGGGCGGCCGGGGTAGCCGGGATCCCGGTAGCCGACTACGTAGCCGCTTACGCCGACGAGATGGAACCGCTGCGGGCCTTTGACCGAGCGCTGTTCGGCGGCTCGCCCGATGAGCTGCCCGAGCTCTACGGAAAAGCGTCTCCGATCAGCTACGTGGCTGACGTGCGCGCGCCGGTGCTGATCCTGGCCGGGGAGAACGATCCGCGCTGCCCAATCCGCCAGATCGATAACTACCTTGCCCGGTGCACCGAGCTGCATAAGCCCTACCGGTGCTACCGCTACGACGCGGGACACGGGTCGCTGGTCGTGGCCGAGGATCTCCGGCACGCCGCCGTTGAGGTGACATTTGTCCGCGAAGTGCTGTGTGGGCTTTACCCTGGGTCAACGTGGCGGTAACGCGTAGCGCGGAAGCTGGGCCAGGAGGTGGTCACCGTGACCCTGTGGCGGCTACACGTTGACGTGGCTGATCAACCCGGCCGGCTGGGCGCGCTGGCTGCGACGATCGGCGGCTGCGGGGCCAATATCGTCTCCCTGCACGTGGTCGGGGAACCGGCTCAGGACGGGGCGGTGACAGACGAGCTGCTGGTCCGGATGCCGCCGCAACTTGCGGCATCAGCCCTGGTGGGAGCGGTCGAGACCGCTGGGTTCCAGGTCACGGTGGTGGTGCAGGCCGACGCGCAGGCGCTGGCCGATCCGGTGTGCACCGCGCTGGCGCTGGCCCACTGCGTGGCGGTCGACCCGGGCAGCGCCGCGCGGGCGGTGGCCGCCTTGCTGCGCGCTGAACTGGCCGGAGACGGTGCGCCGCCCACCGCGCATCAGGCTGAAGTCGGAACTGGGGCGACGCGGGTGCGGCTCCGCCGGGGCTGGCCGTTCACCGCCACCGAGATCTCCCGAGCTGCGGCACTGCTCGAGCTCGCTGGGTCCTCCGACGGGCGTCGGCTTGCGCCACCACGAGCCAGCGTGCAGCTGACCGACGGGGTCGAGGTGGTGCTGCGGGCCGCAACAGCCGCGGACGCGCCGCTGGTCGCCGCGCTGCACGCGCGCTGCTCCCCGCACACCCGGGCGCTGCGTTCGCTGCCTACCAGACCGGTGTTGGCGGTGGCTGTGCTGGCGCAGCTGATCGGCGCCGATGGCTCTGTTAGCGTGCTCGCGGTGACCACCGATGGGGGGGCGGCGGTCGGGCTGGCGAATCTGGTCTGCACCGGGCCCGGCACAGCCGAGATCGCGCTGCTGGTGGAGGACGTCTGGCAGGGCCGGGGGGTAGGCACGGCGCTGGCCCGCAAACTGGTGGAGCTGGCCCGAACCGATCAGATCACCGAACTCACCGCCGTGTCGCAGGCAGACAACGGCGCGCTGACGCGGGTGTTGCGCCGGGCCGGGCTACGCCCGCGCGGCCGGTTGGAGGGAGGCGCTCTGCGCGTCCGGGCTGCGCTGCACCCCGAAGAGCCCAGCTCAAGCGTATCGACCCAGATTAGCCTGGCCTAGCCACGACGCTGTCCGCTTGCGCGCCTCCGGCGCGGTCCGCTCTGGCGTCCCCGGCGCGGTGCTCGCGCGCGAACTGCACCACCTGCTCCCCGATCGTGCGCAATGTGCGCTCGACTGCGGGATCGGAGGGGACGCCCTGGTCGTCGAAACTCACTTCGGCAGAGTTCAGCGCCGCGCCCAACGGTGTGGGCCAGCCACGCAGCGCGTGCACGATCGAGCGCAGCGCGGTGAGCGTGGTCACCGTCGCTTGCCAGCCCAGCGCCATAGCCACGCAGCCGACCGCCCGCCCGTCCAGGTAGGGCCGGGAATCGGCGCGCAGGTCCTCGACGTAGTCCAGCGCGTTTTTCACCAATCCGGAGACGGTGCCGTGATATCCCGGTGAGACCAGCACCACGCCGTCCGCCTCGCGCAACGTCTGCACCAGCCGGCACGCCACCTCGTTGCGCTCGAGCACCGCCGGGTCGTAGAACGGCAACACCAGGTCCGTGCCGGTGATCGCGACGGTGTCCGCACCGGCGGCTCGGGCGCCCTGCAGAACCACGCGCAAAGCTCGCTCAGATTGCGAGTCCTGGCGCATCGAACCGCCGATGCCGACCACGGTGAAGCCCATGCCTTGGACCCTAACCACGCCGCTGGCTCACCGGCGAGGCGCCGAGGGCGAATAGTGTGGGGGCCCGGCGCATTCGGCGCCGGGCCCCCGTCTGTTGTGGACCGCTCAGGCCTTGGCCTGCGCGGTGGAGCGCGCCGGGTTGGCTTGCTTGGCGGCCTTCGGGTCCCGTTCGGACTGCTTGGCGCGCACGCCCTGCTCGACCCGGTCGCCCAGGCCCTTGTCGACATTGCGCCAGTACTCGAAGGCTCGCTGCAGAACTGGCTCAGTCACAGCGTTGAGGAGGTGGCCGACGATGTTGTCCACCAGCCGCCCGCGGGCCGCGTCGTCCAAGACTTCACGGACCAGCGTGCCGGCCTGGCCCCAGTCGTCGTCCTCGGCGTGCAGGGTGTAGGCGGCGTGCATCATGTGCCCCTCGGTGTGCCACCCCGCCGGCTCGCCGTAGCGCGCGGTGTCAGCCTTTGGGCCGCCTTTGGAGTTCGGCGCGTACACCGGATCCGACACGTTCTGGTAACGCATCGCGCCGTCTTTGCTGTAGCTGTGCACCGGCGACGTCGGCGCGTTCACCGGCAGCTGCTTGTAGTTCGCCCCGATGCGGTACCGGTGGGCGTCGGCGTAGGCGAACAGCCGAGCCAGCAACATCTTGTCCGGGCTCGGGCCAATGCCCGGCACCAGGTTGTTGGGCTCGAACGCCGCCTGCTCAATCTCGGTGTGGTAGTCGGTGGGGTTGCGGTCCAGCGTCATCTTCCCGACCTCGATGAGTGGGTAGTCGCCATGCGGCCACACCTTGGTCAGGTCGAACGGGTTGAACCGGTAGGTTTCGGCGTCCTCGAACGGCATGATCTGCACGTTGAGCGTCCAGCTAGGGTACTCGCCGGAGTCGATGTGCTCATAGAGGTCACGCTGGTGGTAGTCGGTATCCATCGAGCCCATCTGGTCTGCCTCGTCCTGAGTGAAGGCCTCGATGCCCTGGTCGGTCTTGAAGTGATATTTGACCCAGAACTTCTCACCGCCAGCGTTGACCCACAGGTAGGTGTGGCTGGAATAGCCGTTCATGTGCCGCCAGGTACGCGGAATGCCGCGGTCGCCCATCAGCCAGGTCACCTGGTGTGCCGACTCCGGAGACAGCGTCCAGAAGTCCCACTGCATGTCATGATCGCGCAGGTTGTTGTCCGCGCGGCGTTTCTGTGAGCGGATGAAATGCTGGAACTTCATCGGGTCGCGAACGAAGAAGACCGGCGTGTTGTTGCCGACCATGTCGTAGATGCCCTCGGTCGTGTAGAACTTCAACGCGAAGCCGCGAGGATCACGCCAGGTGTCGGGGCTGCCGCGCTCGCCGGCCACCGTGGAGAACCGGGCCAGCATCTCCGTTCTGGTGCCCGGCTGGAACACCGCAGCCTTGGTGTAGGCGCTGACGTCGTTGGTCACCTCGAACCGGCCGAAGGCGCCGCCGCCTTTCGCGTGCGGCTGGCGCTCCGGGACGCGCTCGCGGTTGAACTGAGCCATCTGCTCAATGAGGTAGTGATCCTGGAGGAGGATCGGTCCGTCCGGGCCGACGGTGAGTGAGTGCTCGTCACTCGCGACCGGGATACCGGCATCCGTCGTCGTCATCTTGGGCTGTGCGCCGGTCACTGTAGTGCCTCCTGATGGTGATCAATGGGGTTTTTGTGGGTAGTCATCGGTTGTTCTGGGTTGTTCTGGGTTGTTCTGGGTTGTTCTGGGTTGTTCTGGGCCGGGGCCTGGCAACTGGGGCAGCTTCCCCAGAACACCACCTCGGCTTCGTCGAGTGCGTAACCATGGTCATCGCTGGGTGTCAGGCACGGGCGCACACTAACGACGCAGTCGACGTCTTCGGTGCGTCCGCACGAACGACACACCACATGGTGGTGGTTGTCACCGGTACGGCGCTCGAACCGGGCGGGATGGCCGGCCGGTTCGATCCGGCGCACCAGCCCTGCGGCGGTGCAGGCGGCCAGCACATCATAGATGGTCTGGGGGGAGACCGATCCCAGTCGCTGTGCCACCCCGCAGCGGATCTGCTCAGCGGTGGCATGGGGGTGCTCAGCCAACCACTGCAGCACGGACTGGCGGGGTGCGGTCACCCTTAACCCCGCCTGACGCAGTTGGTGGCGGATGTCCGTAGAGCCCATGGTAAGAGCAACTATCCCAGTTCTATCTGGAACGAGTCAAGAAACGACACCCGGATGATGACCTGGAGCGCCGTTCACCCGACTAGGCCTCGTCGAAGCAGCAACCCTCTGCTACGTTAGGCCATCAGATAGTAGGTAGTAGGACAATAGGTCATCAGACAGTTTCTCCACGTTGATCACCACGGCGGGCTCCGCGCGGTAAGCAGGAGACCCTTGTCGTCGTCGGGGGGAGCGGCTATCAGCTCACATGCACTGCGAACAGCAGACACGAGGGCCGCAGCTGCGGCCCTCGTGTCTGAGATATCGTCCGATTCCTCTGGAGCGGTCTCGTCGTCGGTCTACGAGACCGCGCGCCTGGTAACGCTGGTACCGTGGCTTGCCGGGCACGCCCAACGAGTGCTGTTTCTCCTGCGGAGTCAGCGTCGAGACGGCAGTTGGGGTGATCTGGATGGTTATGGCCTCGTCCCGACGCTGAGTGCCACTGAGGCGTTACTGGCGAGCCTGCGGCGATGGCAGCAGGACGGGAACGGACAGGCTCTTGGCTACGCAGCCGTAGTCAGCGCAGCCGACCGTGGGCTGCGGACGCTGTTCGGCTGGCTCAGCGCCGGCGAACGGATCATGGTCCCGGATACGATCGGGGCGGAAATCGTAGTTCCCGCCCTGGTCGCACAGCTCAACGTGCACCTGGACAGGATCATTGCAGAACCGGTGGTCGGGCTGGATAGCTGGCGTGGTAGTGGCCGGCTCCTGCTGCCCCCTGGGATGGACGACCGACTGCTGGCAGGGTTGGGCCAGCTGGTGCGTCACGGCGGTGCGCTGCCGACCAAGTTGCTGCATTCACTTGAGGCTATTGGTTCTTCGGCGCGGGGCGCCCTGGACGTCCAGCCGGTGCACGGCGCGATGGGCTGCTCACCGGCGGCGACCGCAGCCTGGCTCCAGGAGCGCATGGGCTGCCGTGCAGCGGTGAGTTACCTGGAAACCGTGCAGGACCGTGGTGGCGGTCCGGTGCCAGGGGTCACTCCGATCACCGTCTTCGAGCGGGCCTGGGTGCTGGCCGCGCTCACGACGGCGGGCATCGGTGTGACGGTGCCGCACTGGCTGGTGGGCAGCTTGCACGCCGCGTTCGGTGAGTGTGGTGTTGCCGCTGGCTCCGGTCTTCCGCCGGACTCTGATGACACGGCGATTGCCTTGTACGCGTTGGCACAGTTGGGCAGCCCCCGTTCGCCGGACTGCCTGTTGGCCTATCAGGTGGACGCACATTTCAGTTGTTTCCTCGACGAGCGCACACCGTCGACCAGCACCAATGCCCACGTGCTCCAGGCATTTAGCGTGTATCTGGAGCACGACGCACCACAACGTTTTCGCCACCAAGCTGCGATGAGCAAGCTCTCGGGGTGGCTACGCGATTGCCAGGAAGCTGATGGGAGCTGGTGGGACAAATGGCACGCCTCACCCTATTACGCGACGGCGTGTTGCGCTACAGCGCTGCACCGGCACAGCCGGAACGCATCAGCCACCACGGTTGCCAGGGCCGTGGAATGGCTGCTCGACAGCCAACGTGCGGATGGGTCATGGGGACGATGGAGTGGTACCTACGAGGAAACCGCGTACGCGGTGCAAACCTTGTTGCAGACGTGCACGTCTCGGGTCAACAGCGCGGTCAATCAAGCCGCCGCCCATGGGTGCGTATTCCTGCGACGATCTCCAGTAGATCACCAGCAGCCGCCGCTGTGGCACGGCAAAGACCTGTATGCACCGATCAGGGTGGTCCAGGCCCAGGGGCTGGCCGCGTTGCACCTAGCATACACCAATCCCCACGTCGCCGCGATCATTGACCGCTGGGTCACCGACGAATGGTTCACCGATGAATGGATTACGGAAAAGTTCGAACAAGAGGCGGCGGGGTAAGGATCAATGAATCGCAAGAAATTCCGTTTCGCATTCCGGACGTTGCCATTCATGGACTCCTACGAGAATGATCCCACTGGCGTTCTGGAACTGCGCGCGCGACCTACACCGCAGCTGCTGGTATGGCACCCGGAAGGGATAGACTGGATCTTCCAGGCTGACCGGAAGCTGCACCATATGCCCAGCCGTACCCTGCGTCCCCTGCTCGGGCGGCAGTCCCTGCTGGGAAGTGAAGGCTCCCGGCACGCCGCATACCGCCGGGTGCTCGGTCCCGCGCTGTGCGGCCATCAGTTGCAGGCTAGTCACAACATTATTTCGAACACTGTCCACACCGCAATCGACGCGTTGGCCCCAGGAACCGTCATCAGCTTGATCGAGTGGACCCGGAAGATCACGCTCTGCATCATCAGCCAAATTCTCCTGGGCCGTTCCGATGACGTGTTGCTCAGATTATTCAGCGCTCGCGTCGACCGTGTGCTGGGCTCGCGCAGTCGGACATTATTGCACCGTTACCTCTCTGCGCACACGATGTCAATCTCTACCCGGTGGTCCTTCCCCGGTGGTCGCCGCGAACTAGACGACATGTTGCTGAGGAGCGCGAAAGCCACCGCGACCATCGAGGCGCCCGCGTTGGCAACCCTGTTGCTGGCGGGTGACGGACCGCTCGGGGTGCTCGACGATGAAGAACTGCGGGACCAGATCATGTCCCTGCTGTTCGCCGGACATGAAACCACCGCGTCAACGATCGCCTGGGTACTGTATTGGTTAGTTCGCGACGAAAGAGTGCGCCGCGACGTCATCGCCGAGCTGATCAGCACCTCCAACGATGGCTCCGACCCCGCACAGGTTCCGCTACTGCATGCCGTGACCCAAGAAGCTCTGCGACTCTCTCCGCCCGCGATCATTGCCGGCAAGCGGATGCTGACCGCAGACGGTGAACTACTCGGCAAGCCGTTACCAGCAGGCACCATTGTCACTCCCTGCATATACCTTGCGCATCATCAACCTGACCTTTTTCCGAATCCGCGTCAATTCAACCCGCACCGTTTTATTGACAACCGGATCTCGCGCCAGCACTACTTTCCGTTCGGTGGTGGAACTCGGCGCTGCCTGGGTAGCGAGCTGGCCATGCTGGAAGTTCGTATGATCACCGCTGCTGTGCTGCGTCGTTGCCAGCTGTACTGCGTCAACCCTGAAGCTGGTATTCCTGAGCTGCGCGGCCCTGCCATGACATTGGCCCGGGGTCTACGAATGTGGATCACCCCGCGCCGTATGGCAGCACCTCGCATCGAGCTACCTCGTGTGAAATTGCCCAGTATACAATGATGGGGCAGGACCCTGTGAGCGGATGGCGGGATGTTCTCCGAATTCACCGCCTTGAGTACCCGTTCCCGGTGCACTACCTGTGCCACGCGGTGTTGGGTGCCTGCTATGCGGCAAGCAACGTTCAACAGCTGTTCACCGGGCCCGTCCTCTTCTGCATTATCGCGAACCTGCTGTCCATCGTGGGCGGAAACCCACTCAACGCAGCAGTCGATGTCTCGACCGACGCACACACCCAGGACAAACGTGGCATCGCCCAGGCGGCGCTCCGGCTTGGCCGGCGCCAGGCCATGAAATGGACCACCACAGAAATGATAGTCGCGCTGGTAGCGGCTACCGCGATCTCGCTGTGGCTGGACCGCATGCTCATCGCGGTTGGCATAACATGGACCATTGCGCTTTGCTTGCTCTATAATCTTGAACCAGTCCGGCTTAAGCGTCGAGGGCTCGCCAACCCCATCACGATTGCCTTGATTTACGGACCGCTGCCAAGTATCGTCGCGTACAGTGCTGTACGGGCCGAGCTCACCGCATCAGCGTGGCTCATCTTCATTGGACTTGGGGTTCTGATCACGGGACGCGCCCTATGGTGGACAGTACCGGATCGGGTCAGCGATAAAGCGACAGGCATGACGACACCAACCGTCCGATACGGCGCATCGCAGGCGATGAGAATTTCCTGTGATGCGACCGCAGTTGGGCTCGGCCTGCTCGGCTGGGGGCTATGGTGGCGCTATGGGCCGCTATGGGCTCTGCTGGGAGTGGCCGCAAATGGGCCTTTTCTCCTCAGTAAGCTCGCGCTACTGCGCCGTTTGCCTCATAATTCCTTGCCGAATTCTACGCAGCTGCGCCGTCACGACCTCTCCTGGGTCATGATTGCCGACATAGTTCTGGTGTTACTCCCGCTGGTCGCTCGAGGAACGTCATAGAGTCACGATTTCCGGCCAAGTCCGCAAAACGCTGGGAAATTTTCCGGATCCATGCATAGGCCCGCGTTTGACTCTGGGTGCCACAAGGGAATCGGAACAATACCTGGATGTACGAGATCCAACTTGTTGAATAATTCAGTGATCTGCATAAGGTTGCGAAAAGTGAGTTGTGGAACCGGGATCTGGTAAAAATGACTAAAAATTTCCAGGCCAGTGATCAGAGCCTCGTCGTGGTCACTATGCGCAATGGACATGTAACTATCAGGGCATATCGCGTCAATGTATGCTGTAATAATCCTGCCTGGATTGTCGACATCGGGAATATGATGCAACACATCGATCGCTAGCACGGCGACCGGGGCGCCCAGGTCAAGCAGACCAGATCGTCTGGTGGCATCGAGTACCTGCGCAGGCTGGCGTAAGTCAGCACGCACTATAGCGGCATCGTGGTTACCAGCCAACAACTCATGGCCCCTGGCCACAACACCTGGGTCTATATCGACGTACACCACGCGAGCGCCAGGACTGAGATCTTGGGCCACTTGGTGCACATTGCCTGCGGTAGGCAGGCCTGACCCGAGATCCAGGAACTGCCGCACACCCGCTTCGACGAGATACCGCACCACGCGACCCAGAAGCGCCCGATAGACGCGCACCACGTGCGCCAGATGCGGCGCACCCAGCAAGATACCCTCAGCGACCTCGCTATCTGCCAGGTTGTGGTGCGACCCACCCAGCCAGCAGTCACGAATTCCCGCGATACTCCACGGGCCTGAACCATTTTTAGGCAGAGTCCCGACCGGGCTCGACACCCTCGTTCACTCATCCCTTCAAGTAGTCAGCATCACCACGTGAGCACACGGAAATGGGCTCGATTCAGGTTGCCGGTACGACAGTGAAGGCGGTGGAAAGCTCGACGGCACCGCAGGTCGCGGAAACCTGGTACCGACCGGGAGCTGCATCCGAGCGGATGGTACCAGCACCGAAGAGATGCCACGGCTGGTGGCCGTCCGGGTTTCCCTTCAGCGCACCGATGTCGAGAACCGGGGAGAGCACCGCACCAAGCTTGTCCAAGCATGCCACGTCAAGTGACACCGCAGAGCCCGGAGCCCCCTGCTCGGGGGACACTCTCAACCAGTTCACCCCGCTCGTGGATGGCGATGACAGCAAGGGCGTGGCGGTGCGGCTCGGCCCCGCCTTTTCTGGGGTGGGTTCGCTCGGCCCAGAACAGGCGGCAATGGGCATCCCCAGGCTGACGATGCCGGCGATGGCGATGAAAGCCCGGACGCGCACAGCCTGCGTCACCCGAGGTGCACAAGGTGCACAAGCATCCATGGGTGCCTACTATGCCCTGGCGGTGAGGGGCTTGAGACGCGGGGATGCTTCGTTGAGGTGGTAGTCCGGGAGGGTGGTCTCGTCGGTACCGTTGACGATCCGCATCTGGTGTGCCGCGATGGTGACCAGCGCCGCGACCACGAGATTGCCGATGAGCGCGACGAGTCCGACGTAGACCTGCGCCTGCGAGCCGGTGAAGGGATGCCAGCGCAGGGCCGACAACTGGTTCAGCGCGAGGGCCGATCCGCCGAAGTGTCGCTTGCCGCTGGCCGGGTTGGGAATCCGGTAGAGCAACGCCAGAGCCCATCCCATACCAACCACCCAACCCACGCCCAGCCCCCAGACGTGAAACCAGCGGGTGTACAGCGCGATCGCCACCATGGGCAACGTCTGTAAAATGATCAACCCGCCGATCAGTTGCAGATCGATGGAGTACTGCGGGTCGATTAGTACGATCAAGGAAACAGCGCCAAACTTCACCACTAGAGAGGCGATCTTTGCCTGTTTGGCTTCTTGTTTGGGGGTGGCATCGCGACGCAGGTATGCCTTGTAGATGTTGCGGGTCCACAGGTTCGCCGCCGCGATCGACATGATCGCGGCGGGAACCAGCGCGCCGATCCCGATAGCCGCGAACGCCACACCGGCGAACCAGGAGGGAAACTGCCTCTCGAAGAGCATCGGGATCACCGTGTTGGAGTCTGGCCGACCGGTCGCCGCATTGACGATCGGGTGCGTGTGCGCCGCGATCGCCGCGTAGCCCAGTAACGCGATCAACCCCAACACCAGAGAGTATGCTGGCAGCGCCACCATGTTGCGTTTGATCACAGTGCGGCTGCGGGCGGCCAGCGCACCGGTTAGCGAGTGTGGGTAGAGGAACAACGCAAGCGCTGAGCCCAGGGCCAGCGTGACGTACTGCAACTGGTTATGGGTGCTCAGCAGAATTCCGCCGTTATGCGAGGGTGTGGCGGTGAACTTCGCGTGAGCGGCGTCGAAGATTGAGCCCCACCCGCCGAGCTTCGCTGGCAGGATGATCACAGCGGCGATAATCACCAGGTAGATCAACCCATCCTTGACGAAGGCGATCAGCGCTGGGGCCCGCAGGCCAGCCTGGTATGTGTAGACCGCGAGGATCACAAATGCGATGAACAGCGGAGCGTGCCCGGCCAGCCCGACTCCGTTGAGGCCCATGGTGCGCAGCACCGCCTCCAGCCCGGCCAGTTGCAGGGCGATGTAGGGCATCGTCGCGACGATACCGGTGACCGCCACCAGCAGGGCTAGGGTGGACGAGCCGTAGCGGCCCTGCACGAAGTCCGCTGACGTCACATACCCATGGACCCGCGACACCGACCACAACCGGGTTAGCGGCAGGAACACCAGTGGGTAGACGAGCACGGTATAGGGCAGCGCGAAGAACCCCGCCGCCCCGGCACCGAACATCAGCGCGGGCACCGCGACGAAGGTGTAAGCGGTGTAGGTGTCCCCACCGATGAGGAACCAGGTGACCCACGAGCCGAACGTGCGACCACCGAGCCCCCACTCATCGAGATGGTCAAGGCCGCTGCCTCCGCTGCGCCACCGCGAGGCATAGAACCCCAACCCGCTAACCACGCCAAACAGCACCCCAAAGACACCCAACTCGATCCAGCGCACAGGAGACATTATGCGCATTCAGCAGGCCCAGCGGGGTTATCCAGCTCGATTTACCCCGCTGAGCCTGCTGAATGCGAAGGTCAGGCGGTGAGGCGGTGTTTGAGGGTGTTGAGCTCGTCGCGGAGGGTGGTGGGGAGGGCATCACCGATCTTGTTGAACCACTGCTCAATGAGGGGGAGCTCCGCGCACCACTCGTCGAGAGTAACCGCTAGCGCGGCGTTGACGTCCTCGATCGAGATGTCCAGGCCGGACAGATCGAGCTGATCTGGGGTGGGTACCCGGCCGATGGCGGTGTCAGTTGCCCCGGCCCGGCCATCGATCCGCTCGATGATCCACTTGAGCACGCGGCTGTTCTCCCCGAAACCTGGCCACAGGTAGCGCTGGTCGGCACCGCGCCGGAACCAGTTCACGTAGAAGATCTTCGGTAGCTTGTCGGCGTCGGCGCCCTTGCCGAGGTTGATCCAGTGCTGGAAATAGTCACCGGCGTGGTAGCCGATGAACGGCAGCATCGCCATCGGGTCGCGGCGCACCTCGCCGAGCTTGCCGGCTGCTGCCGCAGTTCTCTCACTGGACAGTGTAGCGCCCAGGAACACCCCGTGTTGCCAGTCGAAGGCCTCGTTGACCAGCGGGATGGTGCTGGCCCGGCGGCCACCGAACAGGATCGCCGAGATGGGCACGCCGTCCGGGTCGTCCCACTCGTCGGCGAGCACCGGGCACTGCGCCAGCGGGGTGCAGTACCGGGAGTTCGGGTGCGCGCAGCGCTGCCCGATGGCGCCGTCGGCAGGCGTCCAGTCCTGCCTGGTCCACGAGATGGCGTGCGCCGGCGCTGCCCCCATGCCCTCCCACCAGATGTCGCCGTCGTCGGTGAGCGCAACGTTGGTAAAGATGGAGTTGCCGTAGCCCAGCGTGCGCATGGCGTTGGGGTTGGTCTGCCAGCTGGTGCCGGGGGCGACGCCGAAGAAGCCGTTTTCGGGGTTCACCGCGTACAGCCGGCCGTCGGTACCGAAGCGCATCCAGGCGATGTCGTCACCCAGGGTCTCGACTGTCCAGCCGGGGATGGTCGGCTCGAGCATCGCCAGATTGGTCTTGCCGCAGGCTGACGGGAACGCGGCCGCGACGTAATGGGTCACCCGCTCCGGGCTGGTCAGTTTGAGGATCAGCATATGCTCGGCGAGCCAGCCCTCGTCGCGGGCCAGCACTGAGGCGATCCGCAGCGCATAGCACTTCTTGCCCAGCAGGGCGTTGCCGCCGTAGCCGGAGCCGTAACTCCAGATCAGCCGATCCTCGGGGAAGTGGCTGATGTACTTGGTGGCGTTGCACGGCCAGGGCACATCAGCCTGGCCGGGTTCCAACGGATAGCCCACCGAGTGCAGGCAGGCCACGAAATCCGCATCGCTACCGTCGGGTGAGGTGAACTTGCGTAGCGCCACCGCACCCATCCTGGTCATGATCTTCATTGAGCACACGACGTAGGCGGAATCGGTGATCTCAACGCCGAGTTTGGGTTGTGGATCCCCCAGCGGACCCATGCAGAAGGGCACCACGTACATTGTTCGCCCGCGCATGCACCCCCGGTACAGCCCAGTCATGATTGATTTCATCTCGTCCGGGTGCATCCAGTTGTTGGTGGGACCGCAATCCTGCTCCGCTCGCGAGCAGATGAAGGTGCGCTCTTCCACCCGGGCCACATCCGCAGGATCCGAGGCGGCCCAGAACGAGTTCGGCTTGCGGTCCAGCCGGGTGAACGTGCCGGTGTCGACCAGCTGGGTGGTGAGCCGAGCCCACTCCCGCTCGGATCCGTCACACCACTCGATGCGGTCGGGCCGGGTAAGCTCCGCAGTCTCCCGCACCCAGTCGCGCAACCGTGAGTGGCTGGTCGGCGCATCGTCGAGAGAAGTGATCACACCTCAGGTTAGCCCCGGAGGGTGCCCGACTCAGCGGCTCGCGATTGAGAAATGCCTCACAGCCTCGGGTGACTAGCTGGCCTGGCTCACTGAAGACATGTTGAAGTCGGGGATCCGGATGGGGGGCATTGCGGTGCGGGAGAACCAGTCCTTCATTTCCCGACCCAGCGCTCCCTCCGTCGCGCCGACCTCACTGGCGCGCCGGATCAGGTCGATCGGGCTCTCGTTGAACCGGAAGTTGTTCACCTGACCGACCACCTCACCATCCTCAATGAGGTACACCCCGTCCCGGGTCAGCCCGGTAAGCAGCAACGACACCGGATCGACCTCCCGGATGTACCACAGGCAGGTCAGCAGCAACCCACGCTCGGTACGCCCCACCAGGTCGTCGGTCGAAGCTGAGGAACCCCCGGTCAGCACCAGGTTCTCCGGCGGTGGCGTGAACCGCCCTCCCAGCTCCGCTGCGGCTGCCCGAGGGTAGGCCAGTGCATTCACCGTGCCATCGCGCAACCAGTCCACTCGATGCATCGGGGCGCCGTTGTCGAAGACGCTCACCGAGTCGCCCGAGGCGGTGGTGGTCAGGAACGGCGCGGTCCGCAGGCCCGGCGCGGTCGGATCGCTGAACAGCGCGAGTGGCAGGGTGGTGAGCCGCTCACCTATCCGGGTGCCGCTGGGCGCCCCACGAGGGGCGGCGAAAGCTGAACGACCCTCGTGCGCGGGCCGGCCCTCCATCGACCAGACCAGGTCGAGCATCACATCAGCGACCGCACAGGGCGGCAGGATGGTCTCGTACCGACCCGCTGGCAGCTCGAGGCGCCGCCCCGACCAGCTCAGCCGGCGGCGCACCTCAGCGGTGAGCGCGGTGAGATCCACATCGGTGAAATCAGCCGTGTAGGCGCCGACCCAGGCGCTACGGGCGAGGTCGGCGGCAATCTTGCCGTTGAGCTCCACCGTGCCGGTGGGCTGCACCCAACGGCGGCGCAGCCCGGTCGAGGACGCCAGCCAGGTGGTCTCCAGGCGGTGCTCGGCGAAGCCGTAGAACAGCTCGTCCCTGCCCTGGAACGCCCTGGTCAGCTCATCGGTCAACCGGGCGAAGACTCCGATCTCGGTGGCCGCCGCCGGCATGGCGAAATCGTTGTCCGCCGAGCCCTGGATCAGCGGCGCGGCGTCCCGGGCGGGGCCGGACTGCCGAGCGGCCTGCTCGCTGGCCGCCACCACGGCACGCACCTCGTCGAGGTCGACACCGTTGCCGCTGACCACGCCAATCGCTGGGTCGACCCCGGGACCGGCCCCAACACCTGTCTCCAACACTGAGATCACCGAGAACGAGCGGGTTGTGATGTGCCCGTTGGTGGTCATCGTGCTGTTCGCCCAGCGCAGGTTAACCTCGCTGGTGTCGGTGAGCACAACGATGCATCCATCGGCCTTCGACGCGGCCAGTGCGGTCGTGGCGAGCTCGTCGGGACCCAGTATGGGGCCAGCACTGCATGGGCTACCAGTCACTGGCCGGCCTCCTCGCGGGAGTTGAGCACATTGATACCGCGCAGCAGCGCGGACGGGCACCCGTGGCTGACCGCCGCGACCTGGCCAGGTTGGGCCTTGCCGCAGTTCAGCGCACCGCCGAGCACCCAGGTACGAGGGCCACCCACAGCTTCCAAGGCGCCCCAGAAATCGGTGGTGGTCGCCTGATAAGCGACGTCGCGGAGCTGCCCAGCGAGAGCGCCTGCCTCGATGCGGAAAAACCGCTGCCCGGTGAACTGGAAGTTGTACCGCTGCATGTCGATCGACCAGGAGCGGTCACCGACGACGTAGATGCCGTGACGCACCCCGGAGATCAGCTCCTCGGTCGTGGTGTCGGTGTTCGAGTCTGGCTGCAGCGACACGTTGGCCATCCGCTGGATGGGCACGTGGTGTGGCGAGTCGGCGTACGCGCAGCCCGCTGAGCGTTGCAGCCCCAGCCGGTGAGCGAAGACCCGATCAGTCTGGTACCCGACCAGCGTCCCGCCGGCTACCAGGTCCCACTGGGAGGTGGCGACTCCATCGTCGTCGTAGCCGATGGTGGCCAGCCCATGGGGCTGGGTGCGGTCCCCGGTGACGTGCATGACCGGCGAGCCGTAGCGCAGGGTGCCCAACTGGTCCGGGGTAGCGAAGGAGGACCCGGCATAGGCTGCCTCGTAGCCGATCGCCCGGTCATACTCGGTGGCGTGCCCCACTGACTCGTGGATGGTCAGCCACAGGTTGGTCGGGTCGATCACCAGGTCGTACCGGCCGGGCACAACGCTGGGCGCCTTGACCTTCTCGGCCAGCCACTGCGGAATCCGCGCGAGCTCACCATCCCAGTCCCAGAAGTCGTTGCCAACCAGGTACTCCCAGCCTCGCGCGGTGGGTGGCGCGCAGGTCCGCATGCTTTCGAACGAGCCGGCCGCCCGGTCTACCGCAACCGCGGTGACTGAAGGGTGGATCCGTACGCGCTGCTGGGTGGTGCTGGTGCCGGCGGAGTCGGCGTAGAACTTGGTCTCCTTCGCCGCGAGGAAGGTCACGTCCGTGTGCTCGATTCCGGCTGCGGCGAGCAACTGGCGTGACCACCCCGAGAACAGTGCCACCTTCGCATCCAGCGGCACCATGAACGGATCAATCTCATGATCACCAACCCACACCGCGTCGGCGTGTACCGGCTCGGCGGCCAGCTCGACCCGCTCAGCGTTGAGCGGGCGCAGAGTGCGGGCCACCTCGACGGCCCGCCGCGCGGTTGCCACTGCGGATTGAGGGGTCAACTCCAGGTGTGAGGCGAATCCCCAGGTGCCCGCGACGATCACCCGAACGGACAACCCGACGGTGGTGGAGTTCCGCGCCGTCGCGACCGTCCCGTCGCGCAGCCGCAGCACTTGCTGGGTGGTCCGCTCGATTCGGACGTCGGCGTGCTCGGCGCCCAGTTCGCGAGCTCGCTCCAAGGCAGCGTCAGCAACCGGTCGCAAGGGCAGGGCAAGGAAATCGGGATCGATCATGCCGGTACTCACCCGCCGACCCTAGCCCGGCACCCGTTGGAGCAGTCGCTCGGCCAGCACCGCCGCAGCCGACCCGAGGACTCCGGATTCCCGCAACACCGCCAACGGAACGACTGGCACATCGATCGGAGCTCTTGCCTCCACGAAGTGGGGCTCGACAGTGATCACCCTCGCTACCGGAAGTTCCGCGACCACCAGCACCCGGATCGTGCCCACCAGCGCAACTACCGCAAGCTCGCTACCGACCGTGACTTCCTCCGGTTCGAGCGGCCCCAGCGATGATCCGAGGACGCCTAACGTACACCGGACAGCCCGCACCACCCGATGGAATGCAGCGAGATCGGTCAGCCGCAGGTGCAGCACCATCTCAGGATCCTCGATCGGAACTCCCTGCAAGCCTGCCGCGAACTCCCCGCCGACGACCATCGGCACCCCCGCCACGAGCGCGGGCCACACCACACGGTGCGCCAGCAGCCAGGCGTCCAGACCTATCGCATCGACGCCTGGTGCCAGGCGCTCGTCGAGTGCGGCGGTGCTCGGCTCGACCCCGAAGATGACCGCCAGGCCGAATTTGCCCAGTACCCGCCGCACCACACCCAAAGCTGGCTCGCGGGTGCCTTTCTCCCAGCGGCACAGCTGATATCGGCTCAGACCGGTACGCCCGGCAAGCTCATCCTGGGTCAGCAAGTGTTCGTCGCGGATGGCTCTCATCAGTTCGGCCGTGCTGCGGTAGGTCCTGTCACGAACGCGGTGTCTCATGCCGGTCACGATGCCGGACAGCACCGACACACGGGCTCGTTGACGTCCGTTGCGGGCGCGGTTGTGCACAGCGATCCCCTTATCCACAGCCCCAACCCCCGAGAGTTGACAGGAGGGCTTCGTCACTGTCCGTGTCGCCCAGGAAACCAGGGTCGCGGCACGCGGATGTGCCACGGGTGGCAACTTTGGAGGGAAAGTTGCCACCCGTGGCACATCCGCAGAACATCCCATAGACCTCCGGGTATGACGGGTATGACGGGTGTGACGGGTGTGACGGGCATTAGGGAGGTCCCGGATGGGGTCGTGGTGTTCAGCCAGGGTCTCGGTAGGGGAGAACCCTCATGTGCCGGGCGGCGCGGTGCGGCACCGTAGTCATTGGCGGTCGCGATGCCTGGGCGCAGCGCCGGGACGCCCAGGCATCGCGACTGAAACAGCGAGTGACTGAAACAGCGGGTGTCTGCGGGATTAGCGTCTGGGTCGTCACTCGAGAGGCGACTTGGGCACTGTCGGCCCAGGCGCGGACGAGCCGCCTTGTTCGTCCGCCCAGCGCTGGACAAGCTGGCACACCCGCTGGGCGAGATCGTCGGCGATGGCCTCCGGGTCGTCGCTGCGACCGGCGGCCAGGCCCAGCAGGTAAGCGGTGAGCGGAGCGGCCGGCCGAGCGACACCATGAGCGACGTCACGCGACATGTCCAGTACCCGCGACTGCATAGCGGCCGGCGACACAGCATCGGCGATGTCCAGTTCACGACATACCAGTTCTACCCACTCCTTGAGCGTGTTCACACCAGCCATCCTGTCCCTGCCCGTTCGGGGCCCGCTTCGGGGCCGGTTTGGGGCCCGGTTCGGGGCTGTGGTGAGGACCCGGCGCACGCCCGCGTCGTTCCCAGGCCAGGCTGTAGGCATGCAAGGGATGGGCCAGACGATCTACCCGCAGCGAGCTCGAATGACCACCGGCCAGCAACGCGCCTGGGGGCGGAGCTGGGATCGGTGGGGAGCCGACGTCAGGGATCTGCCCGGCGGCCCGCTGGACACCGCCGGGTGGTTCGGGCGCGCCGCGCCGGTCGTGCTCGAGATCGGCTCCGGGATGGGCGAGTCGACCGCGTCGATGGCGCTGGCCGCACCCGGCATTGACCATCTCGCCGTCGAGATCTACCAACCTGGGCTGGCCCAGCTCCTGCTCCGCATCGAGCAGGCTGAGATCACCAACCTGCGGCTGCTGCGCGGCGACGCGCACACGCTGCTTGCCGAGCACGTCGGGCCAGACAGTCTGCACGCCGTCCGGATCTATTTCCCCGACCCATGGCCCAAGCGACGGCACCACAAGCGTCGGCTGCTGCGCCCAGAGTTCGTCACCCTGGTGGCATCCCGGCTGGCCCTGGGCGCCACGCTGCATCTGGCCACCGACTGGGTGCCCTACGCGGAGGAGATGCTCGCGGCCTGCGCCGCGGAACCGGCCTTGCGCAACACCGCTGGTGACCCGTCACTCCATGGCTTCGCGACGCGGCCGGCCTGGCGGCCGGTGACCAAGTTCGAGCAACGCGCCCGGGACGAGGGCCGCGTGGTGCGGGAGCTGCTTTTCGCCCGCCGCTGACCGCTGCTGACCGCGATTCACGGCGGGCTCGGCCCGTTGGCGGCGGGCTGAGTGCAGGTCTCCAGTGTGTCCCCTGGGAGGGTCCCCCGCTGGGGCACGCTGATAAGGCAGGATCGGTGACCATGAACCTGGCGCCCGTCCCGCCCGTCCCGGTAACGCTGCTCGTCTGGGATGCGCCCAATATCGACATGAGCCTGGGCTCGATCCTCGGTGGACGCCCCAGCTCCGCGTCCCGGCCGAGGTTTGACGCCCTGGGTCGCTGGCTGATCTCACGGGCCGGCTCCAGCAGCGAGCCTGAGGCGACCGTGTTTACCAACGTCTCAGCGGGCAGCACGGACTTCGTGCGACCCTGGGTGGAGGCGCTGCGCAACACCGGGTTCGCGGTGTTCGCCAAGCCCAAGATCGACGAATCGGACATCGACGAGGACATGCTGACGCATATCCGGGACCGTCATGAGCAGGGTGTGTTGCGTCAGCTGCTGGTGGCCTCCGGGGACAGCCGAGCCTTCCGGGAGCCACTGGAGGCTCTGGTCGCCCAGGGCGTTGCGGTCACCGTGCTGGGATTCCGGGAGCACGCCTCGTTCGCGGTCAACTCCGGAGTATTGGACTTTGAGGACCTGGAGGACATCCCGGAGCTGTTCCTGCAGCCGCTGCCCCGAATCACCCTGGAAACGCTGCCCCCCGAGGGCGCGTGGCTTCCCCCGCTGCGGCCACTCGCTGCGTTGCTGCGGCAGCACGCAAGCGTGGAGGCCATCTCATGACGCGGTTGACCGCGCCGGTGGTGCTGCGCAGCGGCACAGTGCGGCCCAACCGCCGGGCGGGGTACGATAGCGGTAAGTCGCAAGGCGTGCGCAGCCGGTAATAGTTTCCTGATCATGCCTACGCGAGGAGCACCTGTTGGGGAGAGTTGGAGACGCGGTGAGTCATCACGCGGCCGCCCAGGACCCGTTGCACGTGCTATATGTCGGCAGTTCCCCCGATCTTGGCACACTGCGTCGGTTGATGGAGGCGCGCGGAGCGGTAACTCGTTGCCGACTCACGCCGAGGGTCGCCGTCGTGATCGCCGACTCTTCGGTGCCTGCGGATCATCCCACGGTGCGCACTGCGGGCACGCTTGGTATCCCGGTTATGGAAGCCGCCGAGGCCATCGTCCAGTTCGCCGATTGGCGCAGCCGCGGCAGAGGTTCATTGCCGGCTCCGCCGACGGGCCGCCCGTTGCCGGCTCCGCAGACGGGGCCTTCATTACCGGCTTCGCCAGCGGAGCCGGACCGGCCGGCGCCGGCTACCCGACGGTCCTGGTCCTTCCGCCGGTCCGCCCGGTGAGTACTGCCACTAGCCCCGCAAGCGCATCGACATGACGAGATAACGGTAGGAGCCGTCGCCGCTATCCGGGCTGTCCGGCTCATCCGCTTGATCTGCCTGCAGGCCGATCACCGGGGTGATGACGGTGGGGCGGGACGGCTCGGTAAACGACAGCATCGCCCTCGGTGTGGTCACCGCAGCCAGCCCGTCGAGCAGATACCCGGCGTTGAACCCAATGGTCAACGGTTCACCGGTGACGTTGGCCTGGAGTTCCTCCTCCGCGCTGGACTCGTCTTCGGCTTCTGCGGACAGCTGCGCGGTGCCATCGGAGAAGGCCAGCCGGACCGGCGCGAACCGCTGCGCCACCAGTGACACCCGCCGCAGGGCCGCGACGAACTCGCTGACTTCCACCTCCACGGTGGTGGCGACCTCGGTGGGCCATAGCGAAGCGAACTTGACGAACTCGCCGTCCAGCAACCGGGTCAGCGTCTGCCGGCCACCGGCGGAGAAGCCCAAAAAACCCGTGTCAGCGGCGTCACCCATCGACAACACCACCTCGCTGGCCGAACCGAGCGACTTGGCGACATCGGCCAGCGTCTTCGCTGGAACAATGACCGAGGTGGAGGGCACCGTGCCAGCTGGCGTCCACGGAATGCGCCGCTCGGCGAGGCGGTACCGGTCGGTGGCAGCCAAGGTGAGAGCCTCGGAGCCGATCTCCACCCGTACCCCGGTGAGCACGGGTAATGTCTCGTCCTTGCTGGCCGCAACGGTGACCTGCGCGATGGCTGTGCCGAAGATGTCACCCCGTACTGTGCCCGAGGTGGCGGGCAGCTCTGGTACTGCGGGGTAGTCCTCGATATGCAACAGCGGCAGGTTGAACCGGGCCGAACCACATCGCAACGCCAGCCGGTTCCCCTCCACCACGACCCGAACGTCCTTGGGCGGCAATGCGCGGGCGATCTCGGCGAGTAGCCGGCCCGACACCAGCACCCGGCCGGCGGACTTGTCGGTGACAGGTAGCTCAATGCGGTTGAGCACCTCAAAGTCAAATCCCGAGACGATCATCGCGCCGTCGGCGACCTCGAGCACCACGCCCGCAGTCACCGGGACGACCGGACGGGCCGGTAAGCCCTTCGCCGTCCACGCGATAGCCTCGGCGAACACGTCCCGCTCAAGCTCGAACTCCACGTTAACCCACCGTCCCTGCGAGTACTCCCTGTTGCGCCGGGTGCGTCAGCGTACCGGGGTGGGTGGTCACAGTGGCTTGGTGGTTGTCAGCGCTTGTCACCAGCTAGGCGCATCACTCACACTGCCGGTATCGGTGAATTTAGCCGTAAGACCCGGCTCCACATGACGTCAGCCGGACCGAACGGTTGCTGGGCGCCGCACGGGTGCCCAGTACGCCGATTGCGCAAGCGGCACCTCCCCCTGGCCGCTGGCGTACAGGCCGCCGACCGGGTGCCATCTCACCCCCCTGTTACCCGGCCGGCGGTCCCGCCCTAGTGGTCGATCAGGCCATGCTCGATCGCGTAGTGGGCCAGCTCGACGCGGTTGTGCAGCTGCAATTTGCGCAACGTGGACTGCACGTGGTTCTCCACCGTGCGATGGCTGATCACCAACGCTTGCGCGATCTGCCGGGCGGTGCGCCCGGTGGCCACTTGGCGCAACACCTCAGTCTCCCGGTCGGTCAACTGCGGCAAGTCGGGACGGGAGTCCAGCGCCATCCGGCGGTATTCGCCGAGCACCAAGCCGGCCAAACCAGCGGTGAACACCGCGTCTCCCTCGGCGGTCCGGCGCACGGCGTCAACCAGCTCCGGTACCGACGCCGATTTCATCAGGTACCCCGAGGCGCCCGCCTGTACCGCCGCCAACACGTCGGCGTGCTCACCGGAGGCGGACAGCACCAGCACCCGAATGTCAGGACAAGTATCGATGATCCGCCGGGTGGTCTCCACGCCGGAGGGTCCGCCACTGGTGAAGTGCAGGTCCATCAGCACGACGTCGGGGCGTACGGCTGGAACGATGCGCAGCGCGGCTGCGCCGTCAGCGGCGGTGGCAACCACCGTGAAGCCCTGCTCACCAAGGTCGCGGGCCACCCCGGCGCGCCAGATAGGGTGGTCGTCGACCACCATGACCCGAATCATGGCCCGGTGCTCACCGCGCCAAACCAGGCCGGATGCGGGCCAGCCGCACCTCCCATTCGGTGCCCCGCCCCGGGCTGGTGCCGAGAGTGAGCGTGCCGCCCAGGTCGGCCACCCGGCCACGGATGGAGCGGGACACTCCCATCCGGCCCGCACTCTCGGCCTCGGCGAGCTGTCTGTCATCGACTCCCGGGCCATCGTCACGGATGGTGAGTGCCACTTCCGTGCCGAGATCTTCCACCAGAATCCATGACTTTGCCTCCGGACCGGCATGGCGGGCGGTGTTGGCCAGCGCCTCACGGACGAGAGCGATCAATTCCGCCACATCGGCGGTGGGTAGCGCCACCGCAGTAGCGGGCGCCGCGACCTCGACCCGGGGCCCGGCCAGCAGCCGCAGTGCGCCGGCCAGATCCTGCTGACCAGTGGTACCCGGCCCGGTGGTGCCTGGCCCGATGGTGTCCGGCCCGATGGTGTCCGGTGGAGCCGCCGAGAACAGGCAGCGCAGCGCGATCTCCTGCTCACCGGCCAGCCGGGCCAACTCACCGGCTTCCTCGCCGAGCTGGCCACCCCGAGCGTTCACCCGGGCCAGCACCTGCACCACACCATCGTGGATGGATCGGGCCAGCCGCTCCCGTTCAGCGGTGGCCGCCTGCGCGCGGGCCGAGCTGCGGAGCTGCTCAGTCGCCCGGCGCGCTGCGGTAGCCGCCAGCCCGAGCACGAATCCAGTCCCGACCAGCAGGATGGTGTCGCGGGCGAGGCCGATGGTGAACGAGCCGCGCAGCCAGATGGTGACCACCGAGACCACGACACCGAACACCGCTCCGGCAACCCAGCCGGCGCGCACCGCGGCGGCGACCACGGGACCACTGGCCCACACGGTGGTGAGCAGCGGGGTGCGCTGGGTGACTTCGGCGAGCTGCCCGGGGGACAGCACCAACGCCGAAGAACTCATCAACGCCAGAGTCACCAGCAGGTCGATCACGATGACGTGGAGCCGGCGGGTGACGTCATAGCTGTAGGCCAGGCAGCTCAGTACGGTCCACACCGAGATTGCAGCGAGCACCGCCCATCCCAAGCCGGGCCAGCTGAAGCCACCGTGCCGAACTATGATTGCGGAGATCGCAAAGGCCGCCGTAATGGCTCGGAACACCACCACGCCTCGCCACAGCGGAGCCATGATGTTGGTAGTGGCCGGGATGTCGGTGCTGGCCGGCATGGCCGCAGATCATGCCAGGTGTCCGGTGGCGGTCCACTCGGGCCTACCGCACGCTGGGGATCTGGGATGCTTGGGCATGTCCCGTAAGCGGTCACCGTTGCTGGTTCAGGTGCTGTTGTTCCTGTTGGTGACCTTGCTCGGGGTTGCCACCGGCAATCTGACCAAGAACCCGGGTGCCCTTCCGTGGGGTTTGGAGATCCTCCGGCGAGAGTCGTTGCCCCTGGCTGGCATCACCGTGTTGGTGATTATCGGGATGATGGTCTGGCAGCACCGGACCGAGGAGCTGCTGGCGTTGCCGGTCGTCGGCGGCTGGGACTCGGATCGATCGCCTTTCCCGGGGCTGGAGGCGTTCACCGAACGGGACTCGGCGGTGTTCTTCGGCCGCGACGCGGAGATCACCGAGCTGCTGGACCGGCTTCATCCGGTGGTCACCGCGCGGGCCAACCGGCTGGTCGAGGTGATCGAGCAGCCGGCCCGCCGAGCGGGACTGACCTTCGACCCGCCGACCCTGCCGCAACGGATGGCCGCCGACGCCTACCAGCGCATCGACGGGGTCGCCGGGGTGCTGACCCGCCAAGCCGACAAGGTCGCCGCCGAGCTAGGGGGCGCTGCCGGGCCGGTGCTGAGGCGTTCATCGCCGCCCGGTTGCTGACCAGCCACGGAGACGGCGGCGACGCCATCCTCGAAGTAGCGCACGGAGGCATTGTTCCGACACTGGGCCCCGCTCCAGCAAGCCATCGAGGCGTGCACCGACCAGCTTCGCTGGCGCGCATACCTGGAACGGTGGGCCAAAGACTGGGACAGCTCCGGCCGCCAGGACGCCTACCTACTCCGCGACGAACGCCTCAAAGCCGCCCAGCACCGGGCCGCCTCGGACAGTGCCGTGGCGGACGGTCTTGCCCTCGTCGCGGAGTTCCTGGCCTGCTCCAACCAGGCCGACCGCGCCACCATGCAACGCCTATCCGAGACCATCGCCCGCCAGGCACTTGGGGGCGTCGATCGTGATCCCGACTACAGCCTGCTGCTTGCACTGGCGGCCTTCGAAGAATGCGCCCCTACGGCACTCGCTCTCCGGGCATTGACCGCCGCGCTGGTCGCGTCGCAACTGCGTGTCGTCCTCCGCGGCCACGACGATGGGGTTCTCCGGGTCACATGGTCACCGGACGGTCAGCGGCTGGCCACTGGGTCAACCGACCGTACAGTTCGGATCTGGGACGCCGAATCCGGCACCGAGATCATCGTCATCGGCGTCCACGCCAAGGCAGTTGACAGCGTGTCGTGGTCTCCGGATGGCAGACGAATTGCCTCTGCTTCGCAGGATGGGACTGCCCGGGTATGGGATGCGACGATCAGCATCGAGGATTTGGTGGCCAACGCCCACCGCCGCGTCTCCCGGGAACTGAGTGCCGAGGAACGGCGCAACCTCATGCTTCCCGCGACCGGTGATTGATCGGGTCGACCACAGGCCCTCGAACTGCCGGGCTACCGCTCGGATTTCGGCGCTGGGTCGGCGGTCGCGGGGCCACGTAGCACCCCGAGGATCTCGGCCATCTGGGCGGACAGGTGCTCGAACTGCTGGCGTTGGCTGTCCGCCATCCGGCCTTGGCTGTCCGCCATCCGGCGTTGGCTGTCCTCGATCCGGTCCAGTCGGCCGCTGTGCAGGTCGAGGGTCTGTTGCAGCTCTTCGAGCCGGTTGCCGTGGCGCAGGAGGATGCCTGCGGCGCGGGTCTGGCTCTGTTCAACCTGCGACACCAGTTCGTACAGGTCGTCGAGATCATGGCGGATCTGGCGAACCTTGTGCGGGAGATCCGGTTGCGCGCTCACCCGCGAGAGCGTAGTACAGCCAGCTGCACACCAGCCGAGGACCGCGTTCCCACCGTCGGAAGGAGACCGTGATGAGACTGGGTGCCCTCCGCACTGCTCTGCGCTTCCCGAACTTGACAGGGGAGCTGCGCGAGGTCGTCGGGACCACTCCCCTGTCGAGTTCGGGAGGTTTGGCGCACTGCGGGCTGTGGGTTGGGGGGTGCAGTGTGGATAACTTGGGTGTTGGGGCAGGGAGTGAATGGGCGAAGTGTCCTGGCAGGGGCAGGCTGTATGGCATGGAGGAGCTCAGTGCACCTTTTCGAGGATCGCTCGCCGTGGCTACCGGGGTGCTGACCAAGGGTCAGCTGCGTGGTCCCGGGTTCCGCCGGCTGTTCCCGGACGTCTACCTGCCGCGTGACATTGTGCCAACGCTGACCGTGCGATCCCGTGGCGCCCAGCTGCTGGTTGCTGGATACGGCGCGCTGGCCGGCTACTCCGCAGCGGAGCTGCTCGGCGCCCGGATTGCGCCTCGCGACGCCGATGCCGAGGTGGTGGTGCCGGGTGGCGACTTCCGCGAGTGCCGTGGACTGCGGGTGCACCGGGAGCGGCTCGCTGACGACGAGGCCCAGACGGTGGCCGGGCTGGTGGTGACCTCGGCGATCCGCACGGCATATGACCTAGCGCGGTGGTCGACCCAGGTCGAGGGTGTCGTGGCGGCCGACGCGCTGGGCCGGATCGGGCGCTTCGGGCCGGGCGCGTTGCTCGGAATGGCCGCTCGCTACCCCGGGGCGCGGTGGCGCAGCCGGGTTCCGCTGGTGGCCGAGTTGATGGACGCGCGCGCTGAGTCCGCGATGGAGACCCGGTGCCGGGTGTCGATGGTGCTGCGCGGGTTGCCGCGACCCGAGCTGCAATATCAGGTCCGCGACGAGATCGGAGATCACGTGGCCTGGTTGGACATGGCCTACCCGGCCGCTAGGGCCGGCGTGGAGTTCGACGGAGAGTATCACCAGGATGCGCCGGTGTTCCGGACCGATCTGGCGCGGCACAACCGGCTCGCCGCGCTGGGCTGGACGGTGCTGCGGGCCAGCGCCGTCGACGTGCTGCGCAATCCCGATGCCTTCGCCGCCCAAGTCCGCGCCGTGCTCCGCCAGCGCGCCGCCTGACCCACCGCTCTGCGCTTCCCGCGCTGCTCTGCGCTTCCCGAACTCGACAGGAGAGCTCTTCGTGCGCCCCCCAACAGCTCCCCTGTCGAGTTCGGGAGGCGGGGAGCGGACGGGGGGCGGGGTGGGGCGCAACGAGGCGAGTGCGCCCGGGAACAGCGAGTGTTGCCCGACGGGTACATGGATCGATCTGGATGAACGGCGCGGTGCACGTCGCAGGCCCGGACACCCGCGCCTTCCGCACCACGCTGGGCCCCGGACAGCGCAGCCGCCACCCGCAGCGGGTAGGGCACAGCAGCCGCCGCATCACTGCTGTTCGGGCTGGGAGCCGGGCTGTGGTTCACGCCGTCACGCTATCCGCTGCGGCCCAGCGGTAGGCGCTCGTCAGTGCCCGGCGTACCCGTTCACGCCGCGACTTCACCGAAGAGCTCGCCGGCGTCGGCCTTGGCGATCAATGAGGGGGGTGCGGTGAACCGGTCACCGTAGCGGTCGGACAGCTCCTTGGCCCGGGCGACGAAACCGGTCAGGCCCCCGGGGTAGCCGTTCATGAACTGCACCACGCCGCCGGTCCACGGTGGGAACCCAATGCCCATGATCGAGCCGATGTTGGCGTCCGGTACCGAGGTGATGACGCCCTCGTCAAGGCACTTCACCGTCTCCAGCGCCTCGACGAACAGCATCCGCTCCTGCATGTCCCCAAAGGGAATCGCCTCAGTGGGAATCGCATCCGGGCGCCACGGGCCGAAGTGCTCGGCCAGGCCGGGCCACAACCGGGTGCGCTTGCCCGCCTCGTAGTCGTAGAACCCCGCACCACCGGAACGTCCCGGACGCTGCCACTCCAGCACCATCCGATCAACGACCGCTTCAGCCGGATGCGGGGTCCAGATGCCCCCTGCCGCCTCGACACCGCGCCTGTTCTGCGCCCCGATCTCGCGCATCAGGGTCAGGGTCAGCTCGTCGACCAGCTGCAGCACCGGCGCCGGGTAGCCAGCTTGCGAGCTGGCCTGCTCGATGGACGCTGGGTGAGCGCCCTCGGCGAGCATGGCCACGCCTTCGTTGATGAAGGTGCCGATGACCCGGCTGGTGAAAAAGCCGCGACTGTCGTTGACGACAATCGGGGTCTTGCGGATCTGCTGCACCACGTCCACGGCGGCGGCCAGGGCAGCGTCTGACGTGCGCTGCCCTCGGACGATCTCCACCAGTGGCATCTTGTCCACCGGGGAGAAGAAGTGTAGGCCGAGGAACTCAGCTGGGCGCTCAAGCGCTGAGGAGAGGTCGGTGATCGGCAGCGTCGAGGTGTTCGAGCACAGCAAAGCGTCGGAGCCGACCACATCGAGGATCTCTGTGAAAACCTTCTTCTTCAGCGCCGGGTCCTCGAACACCGCCTCGATCACCAGGTCGCAGCCCCGGAGATCCGCCGCGTCAGCGGTCGGGGTGATCCGGGCCAAGAGCTCAGCACGCTGCTCAGCGGTGGAGCTACCTCGAGCCACCGCCTTGTCCAGCAGTCCGGCGGAGTACCCCTTGCCCTTGGTCGCCTTGGCCAGGTCAACATCCTTGAGCACGACGTCCATGCCGGCGCGGGCGCACGAGTAGGCGATGCCCGACCCCATCATCCCGGCGCCGAGCACACCGACCTTGCGGAAGGTGCGTCGTGGATACCCCTCGGGCCGGCTGCCGCCTTTGTTGATGTGCTGGAGGTCGAAGAAGAATGCATTGATCATGTTTTTGGCGACCTGGCCGGTTACGAGATCCATGAAGTAGCGGCTCTCGATCAGCATTGCGGTGTCCACGTCCACCTGCAAGCCCTCCACCGCCGCGCACAGGATGTGGTGCGGCGCCGGCATCGGCGCGCCCCTGAGCTGCTTGCGCAGCGTGGCCGGGAACGCGGGCAGCAATTGCGCCAATGCTGGGGTGGATCCTAAGGCGGTGGATAGCGTGCCGCCGGGGACCTGGTAACCCGTGACCTCCCAGGGCTGTCGCGCCTTCGGGTGCGCCGCGATCCACTCGCGGGCCTTGCTGAGCATCTCGTGCGGCGTCGTGACGACCTCATCGACGATGCCGATCTCCTTGGCCTGGGCCGGGCGCACCTGCTGGCCTTGCAACAGCAGCTGCGTCAGCGCGTTCATCAGGCCCAGCATCCGCACCGTGCGGACCACCCCGCCGAGACCCGGCAGTATCCCGAGAGTCACCTCGGGAAAGCCGATCTTCGATCCTGGAGTGTCCAGCGCGATCCGGTGGTGGCAGGCCAGCGCGATCTCCAGGCCGCCACCCAGCGCCGTGCCATTGATCGCGGCGACCACCGGGCGGCCCAGCCTCTCCAGCCGCCGCAGCTGACCTTTGAGCAGCGCGATGTGGGCGGCGACGGCGCGGGAGTCCTCTGGAGTGACGTTGCGCAGGGTGGTGAGGTCAGCGCCCGCGAAGAAGGTCTTCTTCGCTGAGGTGAGGATGACCCCGGTGATCGAGTCCCGCTCGGCCTCCAGGCGGTCCAGGGTCTGCTCCATCGACGCGACGTAGCGGTCGTTCATCGTGTTCGCTGAGCGCCCTGGATCGTCCAGGGTCAGCGTGACGATACCGCTCTCGACGTCGCTGTCCCAGCGAATGCTCTCGGTCATGGCAGCTACACCCTCTCGATGATGGTGGCGATGCCCATGCCGCCGCCGACACACAGCGTGGCCAGGCCATAACGCAGGTCGCGGCGCTCCAGCTCGTCAATCAGGGTGCCCAGGATCATCGCGCCGGTGGCGCCCAGCGGGTGGCCCATGGCGATCGCGCCGCCGTTGACGTTGAGCCGTTCGTGCGGCACGTCCATCTCCCGCATGAAGCGCAGCACCACCGCGGCGAAGGCCTCATTGACCTCGACCAGGTCGATCTGGTCCATGGTCATGCGGGCCTTGGCCAGCGCCTTGCGGGTCGCCGGTGCCGGGCCGGTCAGCATGATCGTCGGCTCCTCGCCGGTGACCGCGCCGGCCACGATCCGGGCCCGAGGGGTCAGCCCGAGATCCCGCCCGACCTGCTCGGAGCCGACCACCACCAGCGCCGCGCCGTCGACGATCCCCGAGGAGTTGCCGGCGTGGTGCACGTGCTCGATGCGCTCCACCCAGTGGTAGCGCTGCACCGCGACGGCATCGAATCCGGCCTGCTCGCCGAGGTCGGCGAAGGACGGCGGGAGCGCGCGCAGGCCCGCCATGGTGGTATCCGGGCGCAGGTGCTCGTCGCGGTCCAGCACGACAATGCCGGTGCGGTCGCGCACCGGCACCACCGAGCGCTGGAAGTACCCGTTGCTCCACGCTTTGGCGGCGCGGTGCTGGGACTCCAGCGCGTAGGAGTCCACGTCCTCGCGGGTGAAGCCCTCAATGGTGGCGATCAGATCGGCGCTGATGCCTTGGGGCACGAAGCGAGCGGCGTAGGCGGTCTCCGGGTCCATCGCCAACGGGCCGCCATCGGAGCCCATCGGCACCCGGGACATCGACTCGACACCACCGGTGAGCACCAGATCCTCCCAGCCCGAGCGCACCTTCATCGCGCCGAGGTTCACCGCCTCCAGCCCCGATGCGCAAAACCGGTTGATCTGTAGTCCCGCGACGGTGTCCGGCAACCCGGCGGCCAACGCGGCGGCGCGCGCAAGGTCCGCGCCCTGGTCGCCCACCGGGGCGACCACCCCGAGCACGATGTCGTCGATCCGCGCCGGGTCCAGGCTCGGGTGCCGGCTGCCCAGTTCGTCGATCAAGCCGGTGACCAGGGAGATCGGCTTGACGCCGTGCAGCGCGCCGGTCGGCTTGCCCCTGCCCCTGGGGGTGCGCAGCGCTTCATAGAGGAATGCTTCGGTCATGACGGGCTCCCAGTCTTGGCGGTGCTGGTCTTAGGAGTGCTGGTCGTGGCGGGCACTGCGGATTCGCGGATCGCCCGGTTGACGGCGAGCTGAAAGTTCGTCACAACACCGTCCACGGTGATCGGCTTGAGCCGCTCCAGCAGGGCGATCAGCCGGTCGCGCAGCTCGGGCGGGCGCCCGTGCTCGCGGTATTCGCGTAACACGGTGTCATGGAACAGGGCAACCAACTCGGTCGCCAGCGCGCTGGTGTGCCGTTCGATAATCTGCTGGGAAGCCAGCTGGACCTCGAAGTCCATCTTGGCGTCGAGCAGGCTCAGCCCGTAGTCCAGCATGTCGGGGCTGGTGAGCGTCCAGGTCTGCACCCCATCGATCTGGGCACCATCGATCTGGGCCCCATGGCAGGCCCCGTCCCGCCGGATCACGCCGAGCGTCGTCAACCGAACAACCTCGTCATCGTCGAGGGTGCGCCCGGCGCGCGCGTCGAGCTCAGCCCGATCCACCGTCTCCGGCTGCTCAGGCAGCCACGGAGCGAGCAGCGCGCGGTGCAGGGCGAGATCCTCGGGGGAGCGGTCCAGCGGGATCCGGGCGAGGTAGCCCTCGATCGCCGCCAGCGTGAACCCCAGTTCCTGCAGGTCGCGAACCAGCTCCAGCCGGGCCGCATGCCGCTCGTCATACAGGCCCAGCCGGCCGCGCACCGCCGGTGGCGGGATCAAACCCATCCCGGCGTAGAACCGGATCGTCCGCACGCTGATCCCGGTGCGGGCGGCCAGCTCCGCGATGGTGAGCTGCTCCACCACGAGCGACCCTTCTCGATGCGACAGTAGAACTGTAACATAGCACTGGCGTGGGAATACCGGCCGTGTCAGGTGCTTGCGGAAGCGGCGCATCGGGGAGGATGCACCCGTGACCTCGCTGCTGGACGTGCTCTCCGGCGCCACCTGGCGCTGTGTGGACCTGCATGCCCCTGGTGTGCCCACCTTCGCGCTGGCGCCCGAGGTTGAATATGGTGATCTAAATGACGCCTGACGAACTGCGTGATCGTATCCTCCGTTGGGAGGACCCGCATACGGATTTCAAGGAAATCATCGAGCGCAATGGTGAGCTAGCCAAGGATCTCGTCTGTTTCGCCAACAGCGACGGCGGCCAGCTCGTGATTGGGATTGTGCTCAATATCGCCAAGGGTGACCAGCGGCCCTATTCTACTGGCGACGGTCGCTACTATATCCGGTCCGGAACACGGTGCCGTCGGGCAAGCCGGGAGGAACTACTCAGGCTCTTCCAAGCGGCGCGTTCACTCTTCTACGACGAGCAGCCACTCCCCCGACTCGGCCTGGCCGATCTAGACCTCGATGCGGTCTCCCGATACGTTGATGACACCAACCAGATTGATCTCGACGACGATCTGGTCCGGCTGCTGCGAGCATGGCGCATGTACGACGGTTCACACCCCACAGTGGGTGGGCTCGTACTTTTCGGTCGACGCCCGCAGGCCGCACTCGAATCATCCCGTGTCGTCGTCGGTGCGCTGGCCGGCGATGACATCGGTGATGACTTTGTGGATCGCAAAGACATCGATGGATCGCTATTCAGCGCCATCGCCCAGATGGAGACGTTCTTGCGGCTCCATCTCAGGACTGGTCACAAGATCGTCGGGTTCGAGAAGGAGAAGCGCGAAGAGATCCCGATGGCGGCGCTGCGCGAGGCCGTGGTCAACGCGCTGGTGCACCGTGACTACACGATCCCCGGTCCAACCCGCGTCTTCGTGCTCTCCGACCGGGTCGAGGTGAGATCCCCTGGACGTCCACCCAACAGCGTGGATGCCGAGGCGATGCGCGCCGGGGTGCACGTCACCCGCAACCCGCACATTTACAGCAGGGTCGTGGCGGCGGAACTCGCCACCCGCGCAGGTACCGGGATACGACGTATCGCTCGACTGCTCAAGGAAGCCAACGGCACGAGTCTGGGTATTGCCATCAGCGACGCTGAGGTTGCCCTGACACTGCCGCGCGGGCCGAAGTAGGGCCACACGTTGCCCCCCTTAACCACGCCGACCGGGCCAGCCGGCGTGAGCGGAGCGCGTCAGCAGCAGCGCGGAGCAGCTCGACCTGGGTGAGCTCCAGACCCATGATCTCGTGCAGCAGCGCCTCGTCCACCCACGTGACCACCTCGGTCCACCTGCCATCGGCAAGCCAGCCGTCGAGCGTCTCGCTCGATGCCTGCAATCGGGTCCAGACCGCTTGCAGGTCTGTGGGGGCCGGCACCGGCAGCATGGCTGCCTCGCGAGGCTCCATCTTGAGGATGCCGCCACCGTAGGAGCGGCCAAAGACTTCGGCACCAAGCAAGGTGACGCTGTTGAGGGACACCACCGGCAAAGCCGACTGAACAATTCGAGGCGCACCCGGGAGCAGGCGAAGCCCGTGCATCGAGTTGACGAAAGTCGCCTTGGCCGTGTTGGCGATGAGTCGCGGGTAGCGATGACTCATATAGGTGAAGAATAGGTCCGGCGGCGATACTGCGGGTGGCCGCCACCACGGGGAGCGGACCGTGCACTTGTAGGCTTTATGCACTGCCTGCTCGCGACCGAGCGCAATGTAGGCCGCCAGCGCCTTCGACCGGTCATTGACCGCGGGATGCAGGAGCCACACCCGCTCCCCTTGCTCACGCAGCTGCGTCCAGCGTGCGGTCGAGAATGCCATACCTCGGATATGTTTTGTTCCAGGCGGGCAGATCTTGATGACGTGTCGGCCCTCAACCAGCTGGTATTGTGCCCGGGTCTGCTCCGACATCGTGAAGTAGTTATTCGCGCCGGTGACCGTGCCCAGTTCAGGCTTGCCGTAGCTCGACAATGGCGTGAAACGCTCGTCACTGACCATCTTGAACAAACGGCGTTGCCGGTTCGGCAACAGCAAGTCCGTCCACTTGCCGCTGTCGGCAGGCGTGACGCTCAAGTTGGTCATCGGGCGGATATCCGCCAGGTCAGCGGCGTCATCGAGGCAGTACAGCGAGAAGGCATCACAGCCACCACTGCCAGCCGCCAGTACCAAGACCACCTTCTCGGTCGCGTCCTGGAACTGTAGCCGGTCGAACAGCACCAGGTGCACCTGCTCGAACCGCTGCCGTAGCCAGGCACGGATTGGTTCGGCGTACCCCACGGTCAATAGCTCAGCGGGCAGGACCATCGCCAGTCGACCATTCGGTGTGAGGAAGCCGCAGGCATGGACAACCAGTGCTGCCCACGACGAGGCCAGACCGGACAGCCGCACGTGTTGCCGAAGCGCCGCTTGCCGCGATTTCGCTCGCGCCGCTCCGATATGGCGCTGGTACCGGACGAAAGGCGGATTTCCGATCACCGCATCCATGGCGGGCAATTGCGCACCCGGCTGACCCGGAGTAACGAGGTCGAAGAAGTCGCTCGCCTGCAGGTGGGCATCCAACCCCTCAGCCGCCAGGATGGACGTCGCCCAGTCCAGTGAGGACTCATGAAGATCGACACCGAACAGCTGCCCTTCCAGGCCGCCGTCTTCTCGACCGAGCGCCCGCAACCGTCGCCCCGCTGACCGGAGGAAGACGGCCTCGCCGCAGGTCGGATCCAGAACCCGAGCGTTCCGGTCTGCACCGACCGCCCAGTCCGCCAGGTAGTCAGCGATCTGTGGGGGCGTGAAGAAGGCGCCGCGCTCCTTGC
This sequence comes from Pseudonocardiaceae bacterium, assembly GCA_049673305.1. Taxonomy (GTDB): domain Bacteria; phylum Actinomycetota; class Actinomycetes; order Mycobacteriales; family Pseudonocardiaceae. The sequence goes on from JBATXM010000290.1 coordinate 84,818, forward strand.
GGAGGGCGGGATTATCCCCGGGTCGGATCATGCGCAGATCCTATGGCGAGGGTCTGACAAGAACGGCTGCGGTGCGCGAGCGCGGTGGTGGGCGACTAGCCTCGCCGGTGATGCTGGTCAACCTGTACTCGGACACCCAGACCCGACCGGTCAAGGCTATGCGCGCGGCGATGGCAGCCGCCGAGGTGGGCGACGAGCAGCGCGGCGAGGATCCCACCGTCAACGCCCTGTGCGAGCAGGTCGCAGAATTGCTCGGCAAACCCGCCGCCGTGTTCCTGCCATCGGGCACGATGTGCAACGCGATCGGTTTCCGGCTCCACATCCGGCCCGGCGGCGACGCGGTGCACCTCCATCCCACCTCCCACCCGATCGTCGCTGAGGGGGGAGGCCCGTCGGCGCTGTCCGGGGCAGTGCTGGCTCCAGTGCCCGGCGAGGCCGGCATGTTCACCGCTGACGCGCTGGAGGCCGCGTTGTTCCCGGCGGGGAACCGGTATCAACCGCGGTCCCGGCTGGTGTCCGTGGAGCAGACCACCAACCTGGCCGGCGGGCGGGTATGGCCGCTTGTGCAGGTACGCGCGGTGCTGGAGGTCGCCGCACGGCACCAGTTGCGCGCCCACCTGGATGGGGCACGACTGATGAATGCCGTCGTCGCGTCAGGGGTGCCGGCCGCGCAGTGGGCGCGCGGGTTCGATACCGCGTGGATTGACTTCACCAAAGGCCTGGGCGCTCCGGTGGGCGCTGTGCTGGCCGGCTCGGCCGAGTTGATCGAGCAGGCCTGGCGCTACAAGCAGATGATGGGCGGGGCGTTGCGCCAGGCCGGCATCGTCGCGGCTGGCTGCCGGTGGGCGTTGGAGCACCACGTGGACCGCCTCGCGCAGGACCACACCAACGCCCGGCTCCTCGCCGAGGGACTCGCCGGGCTACCCGGCATCACCCTCGACCCGGACACTGTCGAGACCAACATCGTGGTGTTCGGGCTGCTCGACGCGCCTCGGTTCTGCCAGCGGCTGGAGACCGAGCACGGGGTGCGGATGGGTGCGCCGGGCCACGACCTGGTCCGGGCGGTGACCCACCACGACGTAGATACCGCTGCCGTGCGCCGCGCAGTGAGCGCGGTCACAGCGGCGCTGCGCGCCACCCGGTGAGCGACCCGCGCTGAGGCTAAGTCCATCCGCACTTCTCAGGTCCAGTGCTTCGGTCGACGCAGGGTGATGCCCGCACAGTTGACGACCTCGGTCGGCAACTGTGCTTGACGGACCTTGTCATCGCCGAGGGACAGATAACCGTCCACGGCACGCTTCAGATCAGCAGAGTGCCTTTTCGGCGGGAAGGCCGCGATAATCTTCTTCTCAGGGCAGAGGCGCTTCATGGTCACGATGGCGGGACACAGGTCGCTGTCCGCCGAGATAAGAAGAGCGGTGTCATAGCGGTCCAGTACAGCGTCCTCGATCAGCGCAGCCGCGATGTTGACATCGGTCTCCTTCTCCTCGTACACCGTCCACGCTGCTCCGCAGTCCCGGCAGCGGCGAGGTTTCTCCTGAAATCGCCCGTCCACGACGGTCACCCGCGAGCTGTAGCTGGCAAGCGCATCGAGGTAGTCGGACTGACGCCGTTGGCCCTCAGGGTCGTTGCGGACGCGGGCGGTGAAGTAAGTGATCTGCTCCAACGTCTGCCCGGGGCGCAACAGGCTCGTAGCGAGAGCCTGCAGGTCGAGCCAGAGGTACTTTCGGCCGTACTTCGCCTTCAATCCGAAGTAGAGGTTGAAGCCGTCGACGTAGACTGCGACACGGACCACGATGCACCTTCCCCAGCGGTCAATGCTATTCATGGGGTACGCTGAAGACACACCACGCCAGGGTGAGCAGCCCTGGCCCGACGGCCCCAGGTGCGACCTGGGGCCGTCTCTTTTGGCGTTCCAGTCGCCGTCACGACTCTTGCTCTTCAGACGATGTTGTTGGCTACGGTAGACCAGCGGTACCGCGCGGTCGCGGCGGTGCGCACCGCCGCACGGTGAACGAAACGCGCCGAGGGCGCGGGTGGCGTGATTGTCCGGTGGGCACGCAATAGCGTCTGCCGGAAGGCCTGGGCGGGCGGTTCGGGGTGATCCTGGAGCGCAGGCGGGTGCAGGATTTGTCGTGGGGAGGTCACTATGGAAGATCGGCATTCGACGGTGTGCAGTCGAGAGCTGGGTGATGGGTTGCGTCAGGCGATGGAGGATGCCGGGTTCAATGGCAACCAAGCCGCGCGCGTGCTCGGCTTGTCCCAGAGTTGGGTCTCGCGGTTGCTCTCCGGCAAGCGCAGTGGCGATCCGCTGGACATCGCGGCGTTCCTCGGCGTGTGCCGGGTGAGGCACCCGGAGCGGAGCCGGTTGCTGGTGCTGTGTCAGAACCAACACATCCCGGGTTGGCTGCAACAGCACGGCTCCCGGCTGCCCAAACAGCTCAGAACGCTGATCGCCCATGAGAACAAGGCGGTGGCGATTAGCGACTTCCAAGCGACGCTGGTGCACGGGTTGTTGCAGACCGGGGACTACGCCCGTGCCGTGATCAGCCACAATGTCAACATCCCGGCCGAGGAGGTGGAGGAGCGGGTCACCGCCCGGCTGGCCCGCCGCAGCCTGTTCAGCGAGGAACGCCCGGCGCGGTTCACCTTCTACCTGCACGAGGCCGTGTTGCGGCTGCCGATCGGCGGCCCAGCGGTGATGAGTGAGCAGTTGCACCACCTGCTGCGGATGTCGGTCCGCTCCTGCGTCACGCTGCGGGTGGTCCCGAGCGCGCTCGGGGCGCACGCCGGGCTGTCCGGCCCGTTCACCCTGATGGAGTTCGCCGAGTTCCACCCGGTGATATATCTGGACAGCGAGACGTCCAGCCTGTTCCTGGAACGGCGCGAGGAGGCCACCGCCTACCAGCGCATCCTGGCGGCACTGGCGGACGCCGCACTGGACGAGGGACAATCCAGGGAGCTGATTGCCACCCTGGCAACCGAGCTCTACGCGGATCGGGAGGACTTATGATGACCGCGCTTGAGCTGGACGGCATTGTCTGGCACACGAGCAGCTACAGCGGCAACGGCGGCGACTGTGTCCAGGTGGGCTGGCGCACCAGCAGTTACAGCGGCAACGGTGGCAACTGCGTCGAGGTCGCGGCCACCCCGGAGCGAGTCCTGGTGCGGGACTCCAAGAACCCGCAGGGCACCGCCCTGGCCGTCCCCACCCCAGCCTGGCGAACCTTCCTCAGCGGCACCCACTGAGCAGCGCCCACCCACTGAGCACAGCCTTAACCCGGTGCGGCGTCCCGGCGGAGCCGCCCGAGTCCCAGGCTCACCAGAGCGGCGATGTCGCTGGGCCGGTGCGTGGCCGCGAGCCGGCGGTTTTCGTCATCGGCGAGCCCATTGGCCAGTCCGCGCCAGTGAGGCTGGGCGGCGTGGGCCGCCAAACGCGCATAGCCGTCCTCCCACCGCGGGTCAGGGGGCCCGGCACTGGCGTCCGGGGGTAGCCAGCCGCCGTCGTCCACGCCGAGCGCGCTGATGATATCCGCAGTGACGCCACCGAAACCACCCGCGAGATAGATCGGTTGCTTGGCCTCCACGGCGAGCAACGCCTCTTCCATGAGGCCGGGAATCTCACCCTGGAAGCCGCTGCGCTTGCCGCCCAAGAACACCCGCGCGCTGGTGTGCCGCCGCAGGTAGCGACGCATTCCGGTAAGAGCCCGTCGCTGCTCGCCAGGGTCCTCGACGGGTACCGGAGCCTCGTCGCGGCCGGCGGCGGGATCGACCTCGGCGCCGTCTGGATCGAGGTAGACCATCGTGGCGAGCAGTCGCAGTTCACCCGCGAACCGCTCCAGATCCGACAGAGCCGTCCCTCGGTGCACCGACCAGGCCAGGCACACCAACAGTGGCTGGTCACGCCGGTTCCATCGATCGATCTCGTGAACCAGGAATGGGGTGTAGCCCTCGGGCCGCAGGTGACCGCCATAGGCCAGCAGGCCCCCGCCCAGCAGCAGAACCCGGGCGATCTCGCCGAGAGCGAGCCGGAAATGTGTCTCTACCAAGCCAAGCCTGCCCAGGTCGGAGCTCTCGGAGACCGAGACACCCACCCGGACGTCCCGCAGGGCGTTGGGGTCCAACAGCGCGTCAGTCATGCACTTCCCTCAGCCACCACGGGCGGCCAGGAGCCGCGGCGTCATCACGTCAAGATCTCTCGTCACTCCGCCGAGGCGCGCAAGTTGTTCCAGTACGAGCCGCTCGGGCAGGCCGAGCGGCGGGTCTGGATGCAAGATCCGCAGCGGACCGGTTCCCGCCAGCGCTCCGGTGTCTCGTTGCTGAACAAGCCACCTGAGCAGGGTTAGTGGCTCGGGCGCATGTGGAGCCCACCACACCACGTCGAGATCGGGCCGCCCGAACGCCAGCTCTCGCTGGCGCTGCCACAGCGAACGCTTCAGGCATTCATCGACGAGCACCGCGAGCCCGGCCTCGACATCACGCCCTGACCAGCCTCTTTCCGAGCGACGAACGGGGATGCGCGGCACGTGGTCCATCAGGAATGAGCCTCGCTCCTCCCCGAGCTCGAGCGCGTCCAGGATCACCACCGGCGCCCCCTCCTCTTTGGCGGCGAGCACCTCCCATTGGCACCAGCTGCGGCTCGCGTACAGATCGGTGCGCAAGGCCAACAGGGCGCCGCGGCCAGCGTTCTCTCGAAGCACCTCCCGCCATTCCTCGCCCGCCTGAAGGTCGCGGGGGTCAAAGAACTCGGCAAGGCTGGTGTCGGCGATCACCGTACGCACCGTCTGGATGAGGTCACCGGGCGTCTGACCGTCATCAACCGCCTGCCGGGTATGACTGATGAACACGCGCAGGCGGCAACCGGCGCCCCCCGTGAACTGGGCTAGTCCCTGGACCAGGTCGCGCCGCCAGCCGGTGTCGGGTTCGTCCCCGGTCGCGGGCAAGCTGCCACGAAGTCGCTGGTAGATGCCCAGGATCCGATCCAGAGTCGTGTTGATGAGCGCGGCCGAGTCCGCCAGAAGCAGCGGAAAGACCCGCACCCGCCGCGCGGAGGTTTCTTGCGCGCGAGTCAGCGCGGTGACGTAGTCGAACCAGGGGCCCGCGCCTGGCTGTACCGCTCGGGCGAGTCCTACACCGAGCACCGGAACGACCGCGACATAGTGCGCTTGGGCCACCCCGTTCGGCGGAGGCGAGTCTGGGAAGGGAATCGGTCGTGGCGCGTCCTGAGCCCAGCGCCAGCCCTGGCACCGTACGTAGACCTCGATGGCGCCTCCGATCAGCCCAGTGAACAGCGTGCCGTGGAAGTGCTCGACCAACTGTTGCGCCGCCCGGGCACCAGCGCGGTCGTCTGGGTGCCACACCACGTAGATCTCCAGAACCGGCGGGAGCATCCTTCATTCCTACTCGCCACAGCGCCTGGGTGTCACGCCGTGTGCGGCGTGCCTCGCTCGGGGTTCGGCGGGCGCGCGGACAGCCGGAGTATTGGTGCATTTGTCTTTTTGGTGAGTTGGTCAACATCATCCCACAGATGTAGCAGCCAACGCCGCTACCTCAGCTGAGGTAGCGGGACTGCATGACGTGGGGTACCTCGAAGATGACCTGAAAAAGGGATGACTGATCACCCGAGTGTCCGACATATTAGCCATATTAACGCAGCAGGCAGCATCATCTCGGGCGCCGGCGCCGGTGCGCCGGGCCAGGGGGTCTACCCGCGGTGGCGTGCGGTCGCGAGACAAGGGATGGTGAGCAAAACCGTGGGTCATTGTGCACAGCTCGAGGAAGCGCGGGACCGTGAGCCCATCCCGGTCACTACGGAGAGCTCCGCGTGGATTACTAATCTTGTCGCAGCGACAAATCTCACCGTACTTCTTCCTGATGAGAACGGGGCTAAAAACACCATCGGAGACGACCGCGACGCTCTGGTCGGCGCTGCCGTCGATGGTGACCGAACGGCTGTTGAGGGTGTGCTCCGCTGGATCCGTCCGCTCGTGGTGCGGTACTGCCGAGCCCGCGTCGGCGTCCAGGAAAAGACAACTGTCTGCGCGGATGACGTAGCCCAGGAAGTGTGTATCGCGGTGCTGCGGGCATTGCCCAGGTACCGCGATCAAGGCAAGCCGTTTCTTGCCTTCGTCTACAGCATCGCTGGGCACAAGGTGTCCGACGCCCACCGATCTTCGGCCCGCAATCGCTGCGAGCCGGTTCCGGAAGTCCCCGATAGCCAAGACCTGGCCGCCGGTCCAGAGGCGCGGGTCATGCAGGGCGAGATGGCTGGCCGGATGACCAAGCTGCTGAACACGCTACCGCCCAAGCAGCGCGAGGTTCTCCGCCTGCGGGTGGTGGTAGGTCTTTCCGCAACGGAGACCGCCGAAGCCATGGGCTCGACTCCGGGCGCGGTCCGGGTGGCGCAGCACCGGGCGCTGACCCGGCTGCGTGACTTACTGGCGGCGACACCTCAGGTGCTGCGCCGAGGGGTGTAAGCCGGGATACCGACTCCCCCGCTACCGGAGCATTCCGCCACGCAAGAGCGCTCACGCAGTGTGAGCGGACATGGCGTTGGGGGGACCCCCCTTGCCTTCCAACCCAACTAGTCGATAGTTTAACAACATCGCCGAATGAGCCGTTCAGTACGTCAATCAATGACAGCTGAGACATCGTCATACGCTTCCTCCTGATGGACATCTTCGCCGTTTTCGTTGATCACGAAAAGGCGCGTCCGTATGAGTTGACACGGTTCTCTTATTCATTTCTGGTCAGCGCCTACTACTGTGCGGCGGTCTTGGTGCCGGACGCGTTGGGCATCCCGGAAAAACGTTGAGATAGGGCGTGGGGGGAGATGTCAGGACCGTGACGACCATTGACGTGATGGCCGAGGGCCGGCCGGTTCGTGACGTGCTCGCCTGGAGCCGCATTATCGTCGAGCCTGCCCTGCGCTCGGCGGTCAACACGCTGACCTCCTCGATGTTGCGCATCGCCGGTTACCACTTCGGTTGGTGGAACGAACATGGCCATCCGGCCCAGGGTCCAGAAAAGGGAACTGGGGGCAAAGCGATCCGGCCCACGCTGGTGTTGCTGAGCGCCGAAGTTATCGGCGGTACCCCGGCCGCTGCGATGCCGGCCGTTGCGGTACCTGCTGCGGCAGCGGTAGAGCTGGTGCACAACTTCTCACTGCTGCATGACGATGTGATGGACGGTGACCTGACCCGCCGCCACCGTCGCACGGCGTGGAATGTATTCGGGGTCAACTCGGCGATCCTGGCCGGCGACGCATTGCTGACGTTGGCTTTCGACGTGCTGGCCGCCAGCGGACACCCGAGCGCAATAGACGGGATCCGAATGCTCAGCGTCGCGGTACAGGATCTGCTGGAAGGCCAGAGTATGGACCTAGGCCTCGAACAACGCGTGGATGCCGAGCTGAACGAATGCCTGAATGTGGCCGAGAAAAAGACCGCCGCCCTGATTGGATGCGCCTGCGCGGTGGGCGCCGCGTTCGGAGGTGGCAGCCTGGAACAGGTCGAGCGGTTACACCGCTTCGGCGTGCACTTAGGAGTGGCGTTTCAGCACGTGGACGATCTGCTGGGGATCTGGGGTGACCCGGCCGTAACCGGCAAGCCGGTCTATTCGGATCTGCGCAGCCGGAAGAAGTCTCTTCCGGTCGTGGCCGCCCTGACCTCAGGCACCCCAGCCGGGCACGAACTGGCTGGCCTCTACCACCGGGAGGCGCCGCTGTCTGATGCCGAATTGGTGCACGCCGCAGAACTGATCGAGCTGGCGGGTGGCCGCGCCTGGAATCAAGCCCAGGTTGACGAGCTGCTCGCGCAGGCGTTGCGCCAGCTGCCCGCAGTCAGCCCCACAGCGCCGCGAGCTGCCCGCGCCGTAGCAGAGCTGCGCGCGCTCGCGAGCCTGGCCACCCACCGTGACCACTGACCTGAGCCGCCACAGTGGTGGTTGCCGTCACCTGTCTCCTGCGGGTTCAGCCCTCTCCTACCGACACGGCGCGTCGGGTGTCGAGGGTGGCGAGGTCCGCGGCCGCGCGACCCGCGTGCCACCCCGCGGCGTTGCCCACGCTGTACGAGCGGGACACCGACTGCGGGAACATCGACTCGAACAGCTCGTCCACGACCCGCTCTCGAGCGGCCAGTACCGGCAGCAACTGAGCTGCATCGGCCACCGCGGCGGCACCTACGTTCCGCGCGGCGCTGAGCCGTTCGCCGATGCGGGTCGCGTAGGCGATCAGGAAAGACTGGCGGTACGACCTGGTCCGAGATCGCCCGGTGTGAGTGGTCTGACTGCCCGCCGACACCATCGCTCTGGTCGCCTGGACCAGCAGCGACGTGCTGAGCAGCTCAACGATCTCCAGATCGACCTCGTCGCCGAGCACGGTGGTGAACCCGAGCTTTTCCGACAGCACGGTCCGGCACCGGTTCGCCTCGGCCACCGCGCCCACCAGCAGGGCTTTGGCTGCCACGTAGGGATTGTCCAGCCACATCCGGCGGGCGGTGGCGGGATGCGGATCCGACCCCGCGCTGCCAGCGGTATCTAGCACGATCCGTTCCAGCGAGTACCGGCTCATCAGTTCCTGCGCCTTGGCGGACAGCGCCTCGGCCTCTTCGGGAAAGGTGGTCGACTCGGCCTTGGCCAGCAGCGCCCGAACCCGGGCCAACATCTTCTGGTCAACGCTGCGGCGCGGCGTCGCGCTGGCGGTGGCCGACCCCGGCGGCGGCACGATCCTCGGCAGCACCGGCAGCGTCAGCAGCATCGCCAACACCTCGATCACCGTGCTGAGCGCGTCTGCCAGGCTGCGGCCGTGCCGCTGGGCCCACTGCGGGAGATGACCTCCAGTCCGGGCCGGCTCCCACCACAGCACCGCCCCGATCTGGCGAAGGTCCTCGCTCCATCGCTGACCGATCGCCACCTTGGCGTAACGCTGTGACTCCTCAGCGATCGCATCGACCAGGTAGCCGACGCCTGCGCCGTCCAACCGCCGTCGGGCCATCTGGTGGAGGTCCTCCGGCGACCAGCCCTGTGCCCACGCCGCTGTGATGAGCGGCGTCACTGCGCACCGGAGCGCCGCTGCGACGAGACTGGGCGCATCGGCACAGCGATCGGCCACCATGGCGCCGATGCTCGCCGCGGCCTCTGGATTGCCCGCCCAGTGCTCGCGCGCGGCGCTGAGCAACACAGTGGAGATCGTCTCTGCGGACGGCCTCGCCCGTGCCGTCCCCCCGCCTGGAGTTGCTGTGCCCTCGGGCTCCGGCCCAACGCTGCCGAATCCCACGCTGCCAAATCCCCTGGGGGCGCGCTGGCGCGCCCGGCGGCGCGCCGCCGCCGCGGCAACCCGTCGTTCCCGATTTCGCTGTGCCACCGCATCCTCCCGCTTCCAGGTCCAACCGGTCGGCGAGCAGTATGGAGCGCCACCCCGACAATTCCGCCAAGCACACCCCGTGGCGCCGAGGATCGTCCGGCACACCGGCGTGTCGCGGGCTCAGCTAGGGCGGGTAGGGCGTGTCTGGGGCTTTCCCACCGTCGATGCCAGTCCGCCACATAGCTCTCAAGAAAACATTAGGTGTGGTGTGCGACGGTAGACGCATGTTCACTAGGCGCATGTTCAACATCCTTGGCGCCGGATGAACGAAGCTCACGATGGGAGACTGATTCCATGATGCCGCTGACGGTGCGCGGGCAGACAGGTGATCACGCGGTAGTCCTCGGTGCGAGCATGGCCGGGTTGCTGGCGGCTCGGGTGCTCACCCATGCCTACCGCAAGGTCACGGTGATCGATCGGGACGTCATGCCCGAGATCGGGGCGCAGCGTCGCGGCGTGCCGCAAGGACGCCACATCCATGTCCTGCACCCGCGCGGCAGCGAGGTGCTCGAGGAGCTGTTTCCCGGCTTCACGACCCACGTCGTCCAGGCCGGGGCGCAGCTCGCAGACGCGCTGGGCGGCATCCGTGTCGTGCTATCCGGGCATCGGCTGCGCCAAGCCGACATCGGCCTGTCAACGCTGTTCGCCAGCCGGCCGTTCCTGGAGGGCCAGGTCCGCGCCCGGGTCCGGGCGCTGCCCGGCGTCACCTTCATGGAGAACACCGACATCGTCGGCTTGACGACCACAGCCGACCGGCGCCGGGTCATCGGAGTGCAGTGCCAGCAGTCAGTCAGCAGCCGGCTGAGCCGGCGATCAGATACCGGCCTTGCCGGGGGACCTGAGACGATCGCGGCTGATCTGGTCGTGGACGCCACCGGCCGTGGTTCGCGGACGCCGGTCTGGCTACAGGAATGGGGCTACCAGCGCCCGGCCCAGGACCGGCTTGACATCGGGCTCGGCTATGCCACGAGGACCTACCGGCTGCATCCCGGCGTCCTCGGGTCGGACAAGGCGATTCTCCTCGGCGCTACGCCGGATAACCCCCGGCTCGGCTTGGTGAGCGCAGTCGAGGGAGGCCGGCACATGGTCGGCCTCGGGGGCATCCTCGGTGACCACCCGCCAACCGATCCGGCCGGCTTCGGCACCTTCGCCGCCAGCTTGATCTGCCCCGACATCGCGGACGCGATTGGTGGAGCGCAGCCGCTGGACGACCCGGTCGCCTTCCGCTTCCCGGCCAGCGTGCGGCATCGCTATGAACGGCTGCGCCACTTCCCGGACGGCCTGTTGGTCCTCGGTGACGCGGCCTGCTCATTCAATCCCCTCTACGGTCAGGGCATGACGGTGGCGGCCAATCAGGCGTTGGCGTTGCGCCGGTTGCTCGCTCGGGGCACGGAACCGGCACCGAGTGAATATTTCCGGGTCATCGCCAAGACGATCGACCCATCATGGGACCTCGCGGTGGGCGCGGACCTCGGCTTTCCCGATGTGCCCGGCACCCGCACCGTCAGAATCCGCCTGGTCAACGCCTACCTGCCCCGGCTGCACGCGGCGGCTGTCCACGACGCGACCCTGGGCGCGGCGTTCGTGCGGGTCGCGGGGCTGATCGAGACACCAGAGACGCTCCTGCGGCCGGACCGCATGCTGCGAGTGTGGTGGGCCAACCAGTGCCACCCGACCAGTCCTGCGACCACCGTCACACCCAACGTGCACGCGCGGCTTCGATGACCACCTCCCACGACGACGTCCCCTTGTTCGACATTCTCGACCCGACGTTTCGGGTCGACTCTCCCGCAGTCCGCGCCGCCGCCGATGCCAGTTGGTGGGCGCGCACCTCGATCGGTATCGCGGTGCTGCGCTACCAGGAGTGCCTGACGTTGCTGCGGGATCGTCGCCTGCGCCATGGCAGCCTGGACGTGCTGACCGCCCACGGCGTCACCACCGGCTTGTTCGCCGACTGGTTGCGCGCGATGCTGCTCAACCTCGAAGGCCATCCGCACCAGCGCCAGCGCCAACTCGTGAGCAAGGCGTTCACCCAACGCAGTGTCGATGTGCTGCGGCCCTTCATGCGGGCCAAGGCGCATGAACTTGTCGACGGCTTCGCCGACGATGGCAGCTGCGAGTTCATGACCACATTCGCCGACCCGTACCCGGCCTGGGTGATCGCTGAACTGCTCGGCATCCCCGCCGAGCGCTTCACCGCGTTTCTCGGCTGGGCCACCGACATGGGGCTCGGTTTCAGCCCGGACGCCGCCGCCGAGCAGGCCCGCATCGACGCAGCCGTCGCGGGCCTCTACGCCTGCTGCGACGAACTGACCGCGCAACGCCGTGAGGACCCAGGCGAGGACATGATCTCCGCGCTGATCACAGCGGAGGTCGATGGTGAACGCCTGAGCGCTGCGGAAATACGCATCCTGGTCAGCACACTGGTCTTCGCGGGCCAGGACACCACCCGCAATCAGCTCGGCCTGGCGATGACCACCTTCACCCAGCACCCCGAGCAGTGGCGACTACTCGCCCAGCGACCCGAGCTGGCCAGCACCGCCGTCGAGGAGCTGATGCGGGTCAACCCCACCACACCTGTGATCGGCAGGATGGCCACCGAGGATTTCACCTTCCAGGGCGTGGACATCCCGGCCGGCACCCACATCGCGCTGTTCGTGGCCGCAGCCAACACCGCGCCCGACACCTTCGGTGACGCGCCGTTCGACATCACCGCCCAGCGCCCCGCGCAACTCACCTTCGGCGGCGGCATCCACTACTGCCTCGGCGTATGGCTGGCCCGCACCGAGATGCGCGAGGCACTGCCGATCCTGGCGTCCCGGCTCGGTGACATCGCGCTCGCCGGACCCGTACCGTCGCGGCCCCACCTCGGCATTACCGGTCCCATCACCCTGCCCCTGCGATTCACCGGGCTCACCGGTTGACGCCAGGGTTTCGCAGCCCGGCTCCTTGGACCAAAGGCCTCACGGCCCAGTCGACGAGAGGGCCCCTCGCGGAAACGAGGGGGAGGTGTTCCGCGAGGGGCGGCGGATCCGGCTGGGGGTCCCGAACCCGCATGACTCATTGTGCCACTAGAAGAATGCTCCATGCGAGTGATACCCCGGCGTGGCGCACGCATTACACTGCGGCGCGTCGTCGTCATCACCCCTTTGGGCAAGCTGGTGACAGATCAGTACCGAAAGATTACTGTGCGTTGTACAATAAAGTTGATGCACGTGGCGATGCCCTGGGCGACGACAAACGCATAAGTGATCACGCCACGGCTTGGCGGCAGCAGTGTGAGCATCACCGCGTTCATCCCGACTTGGGCGACGAAGGTAATCCCGTACAGCGCCATGACCGAAGCAAGCTGCGCCCGACCACCCCGGCCCTGGAACGTCCACCGGCGGTTGATCAAGTAGGCGGTGGTGGTGCCGGCGATGAATCCGAGCGCCTTGGCCAGATGCACCCACAGGCCCAGCGCCAGCAATGTCTGATAGCTGCTGTAGTCCACCATGGCGGAGATCCCGCCGACCAGCGCAAAGCGGATGAGCTGAGTGGACAGGCGCAGGCGCTGCGCGGGCAGTGCGGCCAACTGGGTTCCTCCCTGGGCTCCGGGCCAGACGTGGTTCCTGACTGGACGTGGTCAGGTCTGAGCAGGGTATCGGCAGGGCACGCCGGCACCCGAACAGTGGCCGGTTACCCTCCCGCCGTGCCTGCGGCCCCCGATTCGAAACAGATCACGGCGTGGCAGGCGGGGGTGTTGGCTGGACTGGCCATCCTGACTCTGTTCGCGGCACTCGGAGTGCTGTTGGCCCCAGTCGTCGTCGACGACCCGGTGGTCAGCTGGCCTCAGGCTGGTCAGCGAGCCCGTTCCACCGTGCTGCCGCTGGTGCCCTACCGGCCGTTGAGCCTGGACGCCCGGGTGCCGTGCACCGCGCTGTCCCCGCTGAACCGAGGGTCAGCGGGCGGTGACGCGCTGCGCACTCTGCCCGCCACCGCTAGCCAGCCGGGCACCGTCGGTCAGGGTCTGGTTGTCGCGGTGCACCGCGACATCGTGCAGGTCAGCGGCTCGGGTGAGGTCTTGTTGCGGGAAGTGTTGCCCGTCGGTGGTTGCACCTACCAGGTGCTAGCCGACGCCGGTGGGGTACGGGTACTGCGCGACGGGGTGCCGAGGGGATCCGCCGCATTGCGGGTGCCCCAGGTCAGTGAGCTGGCCACCGACACCGACAGTCAACCGGCGAGCGCGGGTCTGGCGGTGTCGTTGCACACCGATGCCCGCTATGAGTCCACCCCGACAGCGCTGAAGACCGGCCTGCTGGTGGTATGCGCCGCAGGCCTGTTGACCCTGCTCGCCTTGGCATGGTGGTGGTGGGGAGGTCAGGGGCCTATTCAGGAGCCCAGTCAGGGGTACCTCAAGCGACCCAGGCTAGGGGTGGCGGACCTGGTACTGGTGGTCACCGCAGCGGTGTGGGTGCTGCTTGCTCCGACGAACTTCGATGATTCGTGGTACCTCCTGATGGCCCGAGCGGCCAACACCTCCGGCTCGGTCGGCAATGCGATCTACATGTTCAACGTCACCGAGAACCCTTTCGTGGCGAGCCAGTACGTGCTGCAGGCGTGGGGCTGGCTGGGTCAACCTCAGGGGGTGGGTGGCTGGGGGCTGGCCTGGATGCGGCTGGTGCCGCTGGGCTACGGGCTAGCCACCTGGCTGCTGTTGCGCTTGTATCTCGTCGCGGGTTTCGGCCGGGAACTGGGTACCGGCCGGGCCGTATGGGCGCTCCTGGTGGCCTATCTCCTGTGGTGGCTGCCCTACGGGATGACGCTGCGCCCGGAGCCGCTGATCGTGCTGCTCGCCGCCGCAACGCTGCTGCTGGCCGAGCTGGCCCGACGCCGCCGCTCAATCGGCGCGCTGGCCGTGGCCACCACGACCGCCGCGCTGGCGATGTCGGTCTCCCCGTCCGGGCTGGTCGCCGTGGCCCCGCTGGTGCTGGCGCTGCCCTGGCTGTGGCGCACTCTGCGCGCGCAGAGTGCGCTGCCTCGGGTGGCCGCAGTCCTGCTGCTGGCCGCCTCGAGCAGCGCTCTGGTGCTCGTCGGGTTCGCCGACGCCACCCTCGGCGACGTATTGGAATCCACCGCTGTGCACCAGTGGTACTACCAGACTTTCTCCTGGTACCAGGAAACAGTCCACTACCAGACGATCCTCAGCTTTGAGGACTCCAGCCAGTGGGCCCGTCGGGCACCTGTCGTACTCACCATCGCGGTGCTGCTCATCGCCGCGGTGAGCAGCACCCGCCAGTTCAGCAAAAACCCGCACCACAACGACCCGGTGCGCCGGCTGCTGGTGAGCAGCGCGGCCAGCTCGGCGATAGCCCTGGCGCTGCTCACACCGACGCCCACGAAGTTCGTCAACCACTTCGGGGCGGCGGCGGCCGCGCCCACAGCGCTGCTCGCCGCAGCTCTGCTGCGGTCCGCACTGCCGGATTGCCGGCTCAGCCAGGGGCATCAGCGGCATCAGCGCTATTACTGGGACGGCGTTGTTCTGCCCGCGATAGGGACGGCGACGCTGGTGGGCGCGGTGTCCCTGAGCTTCGCTGGGCCGAACCTGTGGCGACCTTATTCCGACCGGGGCCAGCCCTTCGGCGACCACCTCACCGCAGCCCAGGATCACCCTGACCTCGGGAGCATGCGTCCCACGCTGGGACCCGTGCAACTGGCCAACCCGACGCTCTGGGTGGCGGTCGCGCTCATTGCGGCCTGCGGGATGTGGTGGTCGCATCGCCGTGCTCGGGTCATCAGGCTGACCCCCGACCGTGCCGTGCTGCTGGCCGGGTCAAGCACGATGGTGGTGATGACCATCGTTGTCTTCGCCTGGGCGCCGGTGCGCCAATACCCCGGCTGGTCGGTGGCCCTGTCCACGACCCGAGCGGCGCTGGGTGAACCATGCGCGCTGGCCGACTACGCCCAGGTCCTCGTCGATACCGCGGTGCAACCGGTTCCCGCCGGGCCGGCGATCACTTCCGGAGCATTCACCGCCGCAGCGAGCCGACCAGCACCGGTGCCCCCGCCGGCTGCCGGCACGCTAGTCTGGCACGACGCCCTCACCCGTGAGAGTGACCCACACACAGACCCAGACACCGGCCCCCTGACAAATCCAGGGGGCCTGCTCGTGACGCCGTGGTTCACGCTGCCCGCCGATAGTGGCGCCACGTTGCTGGTCCCGCTGCTCGGCGCCCAGCCGGGCCAGCAGCTGAACCTGGAGTACACCACGGCCACAGGACACAGCCCCGCTGTGGCGGGCAGCGTGGCACTGCGAGCAGACCGAACCATGCCGAGGACGCAGTGGCAACAGGTGGCCCTCGCTCTGGACCGGCTAGGTCCGGCCCGGCCCTCGAAGGTGCGGCTGGTCATTCGGGCTCAGCTAGCCGGCGCGCAGAGCTGGCTGGCGGTAGGCCAACCGCGGCTGGCCCGCTGGCGCCCGCTGGCGGCGTTAACCGCCGGAGCGCCGGTGTACGTCGACCAGCTCACCGCGACGCTGCTGCCGTGTGTCGATCAGGTCAGCGTCAAGCATGGCATCACGCGAGCACCCGAGGTGCTGGTGCGCAGCGACGAAGGGTTCAGCCGGGGGTTCCTCGATCTCGGTTTCGAGCTGCTGCGGGGCGGCACGCTGGTGCCGGTGACCCGCTGCGCGACCACCGTGCAAGTGCCGGCTCGGCTGGTGCCCAGTGGGCCGCCCACCCTGCCCTGGGGTCGGGTGGAACGGGTGGTGTACGACCACCCCGTCGGGCTGGTCGACCTGCGTCTCGAGGCGCGCCGGCGGGCGGGCTGGACGCGACTGCCCACCTTGGCGGACAAGAGCTACCACGGGAACCCCTAACTAGTTGAACTGTGCTCGGGGAGCCGACGCCAACCACACGTGGTCAGACAGCTAGACGTACCCTGCCGCAGTGCCGAGCCGTGTTCACCCCGACGCGCAGAGTCAACGGTGGCAGGGGTGGACAGTCGCGGCGTTGGCGCTACTCACCGGGGTGTTGGGGATCCTTGTGGCGCTCGCCCCGGTGACCGCTGACGATCCGGTGGTGAGCTGGCCACGCGCTGGGCAGCAGCCCACCTCCACGGTGCTGCCGCTGTCGCCCTACCGCCCGCTGCGGCTCACCGCGACGGTCCCGTGCACGACGCTGCAGGCGCTGAACGCTCGCCCGGCGGGAGGGGAGGCGCTGCGCACGCTGCCTGCCGATGTGGGCGCGACCCCGGGTGAGGGCCTGGTGGTGGCCGCCGCTCGGGGCATCGTGACGGTCACCGCCTCCGGGGTACAGCTACTGCGCCAACCGCTGCCGGCTGGGGACTGCTCCTACCGGGTGTCCGCCGACGCCAGTGGGGTGGGAGTGTCACGTGCCGGTGTCACCCTCGGCACCAGGGCTGACCTGCTGGTGCCCCAGGTCGCCGAGCTGCAGACCGACGCCGTGATACGAAGGGCCGGCCTGTCGGTGCAGCTGCACACCGACGCGCGATACCAGTCCCGCCCCACGCTGCTCAAGACGGCACTGCTGGCCGCGCATGGTCTCGCGCTCGCGGCGTTGCTCGTGCTGGCCTGGCGGTGGTGGCGGGGCACCGGGCCCGGGCTGGTCCGGCCGCGCCCGGCGTGGGCGGATGCGATGGTGGTCGCGGTGTCGCTGGGCTGGGTGGTGGCGGGCCCGGTCAACATCGACGACTCGTGGTATCTGCTGATGGCCCGCAACGCGATGCAGTCGGGCTACATCGGCAACGTGATCTACCAGTTCAACGTCACCGAGAACCCGTTTTCCGCCAGCCAGTACATCATGCAAGCCTGGGGTGCGCTGGGAGACAACTGGAGCCTGGCCTGGATGCGGCTGCTGCCGCTGGCCTACGGGCTGGCGACCTACGCGCTGCTGCGGGTGCTGGTCGCGACGGTGCTGGACCGGGTGGCGAAGCAACCTCTGGTGCCGTGGGCGGTGGCGGTCGCGCACTTGCTGTGGTGGCTGCCCTACGGCATGACGCTACGCCCTGAACCGCTGATCACCCTGGGCACTGCGGCTGTGCTCGTGCTCGTCGAGTTGGCCCGGCGGCGGTGCTCGGTGGGGGTACTCACCAGCGCCACCGCGCTGGCCGCGCTCACCGTCACAGCCTCCCCTACCGGCCTGGTCGCCGCCGCGCCGTTGGTGTTGTGCCTGCCGTGGCTGTGGCGGTGCTGGCGGGCCGCGGATGCGCGCAGCCGAGCCGCCGCGGTGCTGCTGGTGGGTGCGGCCGCCTCGATCGTCATCCCGGTCGCCTTCGCCGACGCCACGCTGGGCGACGTGCTGGAGTCAGTTGCGGTGCACCGCTGGTACTACCGCCAAAACGCCTGGTACGACGAGTACCTGCCGTATGCGAACCTGCTGGCCGCCGACGAGCGGGGGGCGTGGGGCAAGCGGGCTCCGGTGCTGCTCACCCTGGGCGTGCTGCTCGCCGTGGCCCTCGGCGCGGGTCAGCGCGCCGGCACCGGCGGGCGCAGCGGGCGGCTGCTCGGCGAGACAGCGGTGATCACCGCGCTGAGCCTGGCCGCGATGGCGCTCACCCCGACGAAGTGGGTGAACCACTTCGGGGCCATCGCCGCCCCGGCCACCGTCCTGTTGGCCACTGCGGTGATCCGCTCTCCGCTCCCTCGGCGAGCCGGCGCCGTGACGCTGGCCATCGGCACTGCCGGGCTGGTGGCTGTCACGTCGATCGCCTTCGCCGGCCCCAACCTGTGGCGTCCACTGTCGGACTGGGGCCAGCCCTTCGGCAACCACCTGCTCATCGAGACCCCGTACGTGCAGAGCCTGCTCGCACCGTCGCTGGGACCGCTGGCGTTACGCAACCCGCTGCTGTGGCTGGCTCTCGCCTGGGTGGGGTGGCGGTGGACGCGACAGCGGGCTCCGGATCGGGCCGTGTTGGTCGGCGCCACCGGCTTGGGGGTGGTGCTGATGCTGGTGGTGTTCACCATCGCGCCACTGCGCCAGTACCCGGGCACCTCGGTGGCGCTGATGAACCTGCGCGCGCTCACCGGCCGGCCCTGCGGCCTGGCCTCGGCGGTGCAGGTGTTCACCGACGTCACACCTGGGTTGGGGCCTGCCGCCGGGCCCGCCGCGCTCTCCGGGGACATGCGGGCGGTACCGCTGCCAGAATCGACACCGGTACCGATCACCGCACCGAACAGCACGGTGTGGCACGACGACGTCTCCAGCGGTACCGGCCCCGGAACCGGTACTGGCACCGTCCAGACTCCCTGGTACCCATTGCCCGCTCACGTACCCAACGACTGGATAACCGTCGCGCTGCGCGGCACGCTGACCCGTGAGCAGCGGATCGTGGTGCAGGTGGGAACTGGCGACCCGGCCGCCCCAGAGGAGATCCGCACGGTGTCGCTGCCCGCCATCGAGGACAAGCCTGGCTGGACCGAGGTCGCTGTCGCACTGGCCGACGCCGGCCTGGCCGCGCCGACCGCGGTGCGGGTGGTGGCCCAAGACCGCGTCGCCGGTCCGGGCAGTTGGCTGGCACTCGCGCAACCACGGCTGAGCGCGCCACGACCAGTCACCGACGTCCTCGCGGGACGGCCGGTGTTCGCCGACCAGGTGAGCGCCGCGCTGTGGCCCTGCCAGGATCAGATCGCCGTGCGGGACGGCCTGGTGCAGCCGCCCGCGATGCGGCTGCGGGTCGCGGACGGGATGGAGAGCTCGACCAGCCAGAACTCGACCTTTCCGGACAATGGCGGAACTCTGCTGCAAGTGGAGCGCACCACCAGGTTCGTTGAGCTGCCCACCCGGCTCGCCCCACCGGGCATACCTACACTGGGCTGGGGCCACGTCGAGGAAGTGCTCTACACCCACCCGGTGGGTCTGGTTGACCTGCACATCGAACACCCACGACGCGCCGGATGGACCCGCCTACCCACGTTGATCGGAGAGCGCTACACCGGCCGCGCCTACATCGGGTGATACCGCCCCCTTTACCGGACGCTCTTTCCATGGAGGAGAGGTGCACAAGCATCCATAAGACCATGCGGACCATGGGGTATTAGGGGGTGAGGACGCGGACCAGGTGGGGTTGGATGCGGACCAGGGCGCTCTCGTCGTCAAACAGGACGAATAGGCGGGTAATGCCGCGGTCGATGACCCGGCCGTACCGGTGCAGCCGCAATGGCGCCGCCCCGAGGAACGCATCGACCGCGCCCTGCTCGATCCGGCACAACGGGAGAATTGGGGTGCCGTCGACGTCGCACCAGTGATCGTCGGAGTCAGCGGGCATGGTGAGTTTCCCCTCGGTGCGGGTTGATGGCCGGTCACGCTCGCGGCGGTCGTCGGCGTCTGGCGTGGTGGTCGGGTCAGCGCCTGCTCAGGTGCCAGGGACAGCGCTCGACGGGCTATGGGGGAGGCAGCCGAGCGCCATCCCTGGCGGACTACGGTCACGAAGTGAAGCGGTGAAGCGTAGCCATGTGATTATCACAGTGTGATAATCACATGGCTAGTGGTTGTGGTACTTCGTTTGGGTGAACTACGGTGACGGCTGACGTCGCTACCGGTCACGCGGTCACGCCAGAAGTCCGGGAGAGGGGGTGACTGGATTGGCCATCTCCAGTCCGACCGTGCTGCGCCGGTGGCTGGCTTTCGAGCTGGCGCGGTTGCGCAAGGCCGCAGGGGCGTCCCAGAAGTTGGCCGCCGATCGGCTCGGTCGCACCCAGAGCCACATCTCCAACCTGGAGCGCGGCCCCGGCACCAAAGATCGGCGCAACATCCCGGCGCTGGCCGAGGTGGAGACGTTGCTGGACTTCTACGGCCGCAAAGACCTCGTTGCGCAGTTTCGTCAGCTCCTGGAGCAGAGCAGGCGACAGCACTGGTGGGAGGGCCTGTCGGGGAGCATCATCCCGCCGCTGTTCGACTTCTACCTGGGCCTGGAGGAGGGTGCGGTCTCCCTCGAGTGCTACGACGCGCTGACCGTGACCGGACTGCTCCAGTGCCGGGCCTATGCCCAGGTGCTGCTGCGTGGCCACGGCTCGACACTGCCTGACGATGAGGTAGCCCGTCGGGTGGACCTGCGGCTGGGCCGCCAGGCCGTGCTCGACCGACCCGAGGACCCCCTGCGGCTCTGGGCGATCCTGGACGAGTCAGTTCTGCACCGCATGATCGGCGGCCCCGAGGTCATGGCCGCGCAGCTCGATCACCTCCTGAAACTGACCGAGCGACCGACAATCCAGCTCCAGGTTCTCCCAGCGATCCTGCCCACTACCAACGGCGTCCACCCCGGGCTACACGGATCCTTTACCCGAATGACCTTCCCCACGCCCGGTGACCCTGGCCTGGTCTACCTGGACAACTGGCTTGGCGGCTCCTACCACGAGGAACAAGCGGAGATTGACGAGTACACCGAGATCATGAACCACCTCCGGGTGCTGGCGCTCACCCCTGAACACTCCGCGGAATTGATCCGCCACCACCGAAAGGACCTACCGTGACCACTGACCGCCTCGCCAACGCCACCTGGCGCACCAGCAGCCGAAGCGCCACCCATGGCCAATGTGTCGAGATCGCCCAGACTCCCACCGTGACCGGCATACGCGACTCCAAGAACCCCACCGGCAGCCGTCTGATCCTCGCCCCACCCCAGTGGACGAGCTTCCTCAGCGGAGTCAAAAACGGCGAGCTGGACCTCCTGCCGTAGGCCTTCAGCCGACGCGCCATCACCTGATAGGCGACGGTCTACAGCGCCAGGCCGGCTGCGCGCCACTTATGATCAACTTCGCGAAGTGCGCCGTGGAGGACGCTGACCAACCGGGGGCGAGACTCAGAGCCGTGAACTCGACGAGATCGACGTAAAACGCCTAACAACGTCGCTGACGTCGAGTTTACGGACAGCGCCGACCGCGCACTGCCGCTACCCCTTTTGCTACCGTGGAATGCTCACAGCCGCCCACTGGTTTCAGTGCCACGTTGCCCGTCGAAGCGCAGAAGGTGGATACATCGCGTGTCGGTTCCCCGGACGGCCCCAGAGGTGGGGGACTCAGAAGTGGCGGCTGAGCAGGACTATCTCACCCTGCTCTACCGGCATTTTGACGAGCGCCGCCGCTACACCGCGCGACGGCTCGCCGAGGTGCTGAGGGCTCCCAACACTGGCACACCCCAAGCGCGCAGCGAGCGGGACGCGGCTGCGGCGATGTACTCAGCGCAGCTCACCACCCTGGACGGCGTCGAGCAGGGCCTGTGCTTTGGGCGGCTCGACCTGCACCGCGACGGCACCAGCGACGGCCACAGCGACAGCGACGAGGACCACGACGAAGACGAGGATGGGCCGCGCTACATCGGGCGGCTCGGGCTGCTTGACGAGGAGAACGAATACCAGCCACTGCTCATCGACTGGCGGGCGCCTGCGGCGCGCCCGTTCTACACCGCGACCGCCGCCCGCCCCGAGGGTGTTCGCCGCCGCCGGCACATCCGGACCCGCAGCCGAACGGTGCTTGCCGTCGAGGACGAGGTACTTGACCTCGACGGTGCCCGACAAGATCCCACCCGAACCAGCCTGACCAGCGAGGCGGCCCTGATGGCCGCGCTGTCCCAGGCCCGGACCGGCCAGATGTCGGACATTGTCGCAACCATCCAGGCCGAGCAGGACCGGATCATCCGCGCCAAGCCCCAGGGAGTGCTGGTCGTGCAGGGTGGGCCGGGCACCGGCAAGACTGCGGTCGCGCTGCATCGGGCGGCTTACCTGCTTTACACGCACCGCCGGCAGCTGGCCAAGCGGGGCGTGCTGGTCGTCGGACCCAACTCGACGTTCCTGCGCTACATCGGGCATGTGCTGCCCTCTCTGGGTGAGACCAGCGTGCTGCTGTGCACGGTCGCGCAGCTGCATCCCGGGCTGCACGCGCTCGGCGTCGAGCCCGATGAGACCGCCGCGGTCAAGGGCCGCCTGGAGATGGCGAAGGTGGTGGCCGCGGCGATCCGCGACCGCCAGCAAACACCCCCCGAACCGATCGAGCTCACCATCGAGGGCCAGCCCGTCGTGCTGGACCGTGCGGTGAGCCTGGCGGCCCGCACCCGGGCGCGGCAATCCCACCGGCCGCACAACGAGGCTAAACGGATCTTCCACCAGGAGGTGGTGGAAGCGCTGGCCAAGCAGGTGGCGCGCGGGTTCGCTGGCCTGAGCCGGGAGGTCCTGAGCCGGGACGACCTGGTGGATATCCGCGCCGAGCTGCGGGCCAATCCGGAGCTGAGCGCCGCGCTGGAGGCACTGTGGCCGACGCTGTCACCAGAGCAACTGCTCACCGATCTCTACGCTGATCCGCAGCGGCTGGCCAGTGCCACTCAGCCGGTACTGGACCCCCAGGAACGCGACCTGCTGGCCCGGCCCGTACCCGGCCCGGACGTCGACCAGGATCAGGTGTGGACCCCCGCCGACGTACCGCTGCTGGACGAGGCCGCTGAGCTGCTCGGCTCTGACGGCAGTGCGCAGGCCGCCCGCGAGGCCGCCGCGTTGCGTGCGGAGCTGCAGTACGCCCAAGGCGTGCTGGACATCCTGGACCTCGACGAGGACCTGGACCCGGAGCTACTGCGGGCCACTGACCTCATTGATGCTGATCGGCTGGCCGACCGGCAACGTCAGCACCACTATGGCAGCACCGCCGAGCGGGCGGCAGCCGACCGGAGCTGGACCTACGGTCACATCATCATCGACGAGGCACAGGAGCTGTCCCCGATGGCCTGGCGGGTGCTCATGCGGCGCTGCCCCAGCCGCTCGATGACGGTGGTCGGGGACCTCGCCCAGACCGGAAGCCGGGCCGGTGCGGGCTCCTGGCGGGACGTGCTCGGCCCCTACGTGGCGCAACGGTGGCGGTTGGAACAGCTGACCATCAACTACCGGAACCCCGCCGAAGTCGCGGAGCTGGCGCAGGGAGTGCTCGCCGCGATCGATCTCGACATCACCCCACCGCAGTCGGTGCGCCGCACCGGCGTGGCGCCCCGGGTGGTCCGGCTCTGCGCAGCGCCCGGGAAACTCGCCGCTCAGCTGCCCGCGGTGCTCGCCGATGAGGCCGCTGCGGTGGGGGCGGGCCGGGTGGGCGTGCTCGGGCCGGCCGCCAGGGTGGACGAGCTCAGCGCGATCGTGCCTGTCGTGCCCCCTGGGACGAGCGGTGTAGACCTTGACGCACCGGTGACCGTGCTGACCGTCGCCCAGGCCAAGGGTCTCGAGTTCGACGCGGTAGTGCTCGTCGACCCGGCGGCGATCGTGGCCGAGTCACCGCGCGGCCTCAACGACCTCTACGTCGCTCTCACCCGCACGACGCAGCGCCTGTGCATCGTGCATTTCGGCGAGCTGCCCCAGGTGCTCGCCGGGATGCCCTGAAGCTCAGGCGGGCACTCGTGCGGTGGCGCGACCGTTGCGGTGCAGGAACTTCACCCGACCACTCGGGTCCGCGCCGAGCAGGCCGATGACCTGGTGCATCCCTCCCAGCGGCTTCGCCGTGATCAACACGTCGTCCTGGAACCGGACCACCTCCACCATGGGCGCCTCCGGCATCACCAGTTTGGCTTCCGCGGTGCGCGGCACGGTGCGCAGCCACGCCCTGCCCTCGGCGTCAACGCTCAGTTTCTGATCGAACATGGTGGCCCGGTAGGTCCCCCTGACCCGGTCGGCGTCCACCGGCAGGGGGTCAGCCGGCGGGACGGGCAGCGCGGGCAGCTTGATGCCGGCCAATTCGGCCAGCAGGTGCCCGAACACCGCGCGGAACACCGGCTGCACGTCACCGCCGTTGGTCAGCAACGCTACGGCGATACCGGCTTCCGGCACGACACGCAGGAACGCGGACTGCCCGAGCGTTCCACCGTCGTGGCCAAGCACTGTGCCGCCCGAGTAGTCGAACCACATCCAGCCAAGGCCGCAGCGGCCGCGCATCCCCTCCACCAGATCGGGAAACTCGACCTGCGGTTGGCGCATCAGGTCCACGCTGGTGTCGGACAGGTGCCTCTGCATGAACCCGAGCAGGCTGCGGGCCGGCATCGCGAGCATCGACCCCGCCGGTGCGGCCGACGCCACCAGCGACCACACTGGCGCGGGACGCACCGGGCAGCCGGGCGCGACGTGTACGTGACCGACCGCTGGTCGTTCCAAGATCGCCTCGCCGATGTTCGTCGCAACATGCTCAAGCCCCAGCGGTGTGATCAGCCGCTCGCGCAGCACGGTGTTGAACGGCTTGCCCCGCAATACCTCCACCAGCCGCCCCAGCACCACATAGCCGCTGTTGCAGTACGAGAACTGCTCTCCTGGTGGAAACAACTGCGCGATGTCGGCGAGGGTGGCCACGTATTTCTCGAGCGCGTCGTCGTTGTTGCCCGTGTCGGTGAACAGGTCACCCTCGAAACCCCCCGTGTGGCAGAGCAACTGCCGGCTCGTCACCATCGCGCTCGCCGCCTCGTCGGCGAGGCGGAATTCCGGCAGGTACTCGCGCAGCGGCCGGTCCACATCCAGCAACCCCTCGTTGGCCAGCTGTTGCACCAGCGTCGCCGTCCACACCTTGGTGATAGACCCGATCTGGAACACCGCGTCGGTCGTCACCGGGACCCCGGTGGCGGTGTTGAGCACACCCGCCGCAGCATCGACCACGTCGCCATCCACCCACACCGCAACCTGCGCTCCGGGCACCCCGTGCTTGGCCAAAAGCCCTGGTAGCTCGCGGGTAATCCACTCCAACACGGCTCGCGATCGCATCATGGTGTCTCCTCACCAGTGCGATCCTAGGTGTTGTCACTGACGGCGCATAAGGATTTACTCGCGCCGCAGTGCCATAGGCTGCTTGCGCCACCGCAGAGCGAAAGGGTTTGCATACTGTCCGCTGCATCCACCGTCGCGCATCGCCCGACCAGCACCGCGCTCGCCCTGCTGGTCGGGCTGGCGGGCATGCTGGTCGGGCTGGTGCTGCCGTTCGCGCCGGTGACCGCCGAGCACACCACGGTGACGTGGCCAGCGGCCGGGCGGCCAGTCGTGCCGAGTACGGCGCTGTTCGCGCCGTACCGCCCAGCGGAATTGACCGCGATCGTGCCCTGCTCAGCGATTCGCGCCGCCGGTGGCCAGCCCCGCAGCCAACTCAGTGCTGTCACGGTGCTGGCCACCGGTCCCTCCGGTGACGGGCTGGTGCTGGCGACCGAAGCCGGCACAGCGCGGCTGCTGCTGGGTCACCGGGTGGTGAGCGCTACGCCGGTGGCGGGCACCGCGCAGGACTGCCGGACGCGGGTGCACGCCGGCCCGGCCGGAGTAACGATCACCCTCGGGGCCACCCGGACGATCAGCCTGGCTGGTGAGCCGGTGCCTAAGGTGTTCGCGTTCCACACTGACCTCGATCCCCAACAGGCGGCCGGAATAGCGGTCACCGCCCGCACCGCCAGCCCATTCGCCACCAGCCCGACCCGGGTGAAGACCCTGCTCATCGCCGGGCAAGTGCTCGCGGTGCTGATCGCACTAGCGCTATTGATCACTCGGGCACTATTGATCACCCGGGCGCCACTGATCGCACGGAGCCCACCGAGGCGCACCCTCGCCGGTGTCTTCAGCTGGCAGCAATGGCGCACCGTCGGGGTCGATATCGGTGTGCTGGGGGTGCTGGCCGGCTGGGCGATCATCGGTCCGCTCGCCGACGACGACGGCTTCGCCACCACCATCGCCCGCAACGCGGCGCACAGTGGCCACGTCGGCAACTACTACCGCTGGTGGAACGCCGCTGAGGCGCCGTTTGCACTCGATCAGCAGCTACTGGCGCCGCTGACGCAGATCAGCCTGGCGCCGCTGTGGCTGCGGTTGCCCAGCACCGTGCTGGGCATCGCAACCTGGTTCGTGCTGAGCCGAGGGGTGCTCGGGGCGGCGCTGTCCCCGCTGCCCTCGGTGGCGGGCAGCGTCAGAATCCGGCTGCTGGCTGCGGTGTGCCTGCTTGCCGCCTGGCTGCCGTACAACCTCGGAGTGCGCCCCGAGCCGTACGTGGCCTTGGCCCTCACCAGCGTGCTGGCACTGCTGTGGCGGGCTCGCGGGCTCGCCGCGTTGGGCTGGGCCGCGCTGGTCGTCGGGCTGACCATCCCGATCAGTCCCAGCGCTGTGCTGCTCGCCGCCCCGGTCGTGGTGTTCGCGCCCCGCGTCATCGCTATCCTCCGAGATTCGGCGCGCGGGCGAGCCGAGGTGCTGGCTCGCGTGCTGCTGTTGTGCTGCATCGCCGCGGTCGGCCTCACGGTGATCTTCGCCAACGAGACCTGGGACGGCGTGGTCACCGCTACCCGCTGGCACATCTACTTCGGGCCGGCGCTGCCCTGGTACCAGGAACCGGACCGGTACCGGTACCTGCTCGGTCATGATCAGGATGGTGCCGCCGCCAAGCGGGTGCCGGTGCTGCTCACGTTCGCGCTGCTCCCGGTGGTTGCAGCCCTGCTGGGCCGCCGCAGGGAGCCGGGTAGCGCCGCCAGCTCGGCCGCGCGGCTGGCTGGGGTGGTGCTCACCGCGCTCGCCCTGCTGTGGCTCACCCCGTCCAAGTGGTCGCATTATTTCGGCGCGCTAGCCGGGTTGTTCGCGGCTTTCCTGGTAGTGGCCGTGGTGTTGCTGCTGCAGTGGGCCCGCGCTCCGGTCGCGGACCGGGTGCGCCACCGGGTCTCGGTGGCCGGGGTCGCAGTGGCCGGGGTCGTGCTGGTCGCTGCGGCGGCCGGGTTGGCCTTCGCGGGCCCGAACGCCTGGTGGCAGCCGGCGATCTACGACGTGCCGTGGACAGCTGGCCCGGTGCGCCCGATCGGCCTGCCGCTGGAGCGCCCCTTGCTGTGGATCGGCGCGCTGGCCCTGGGCTACGTGGTGCTGGCCGCGCTGGCCGCATCACGGGCGCGTCGGGGCGTTGACCGCGCCGGGCTCGGGCAGGCGCTCCTCGCCGCGCCTGCGGTGCTCACGGTCGCGGTGGCCGGCACCGCGGTGGTGGTGCTGCTCAGTTCGTTCCTGGCCGCACCGGTGCGGCGGCCAGTCGGCTCGCTTGCGTTGGTGAACCTGCATCGGCTGACCGGTGGCCCCTTTTGTGGTCTCGCCGATGACATCCAGGTGCTGCCCGACGGTCCCGTGCTCGCCCCTGCCTTCTCCGGGGCTGCCTTGCCCCCTGCCTTCTCTGGGGCTGACCAGTCCGGTCGGCTGGACGGGTTCGCCGCGCTGACCGGCTTCGACCCCGCCTCGCCGCCACCGGATGCGCCGGGTACGGGGATGTCGGCCGAGCTCTGGGGCAGCCGGAGCGGCGGGCCGAGGATCGCAGCAACCATGACCAGCCTCTGGTTCAGGCTGCCCGCCCTGGGCAGCGCCAGTGGGGTGGCGGTATCGGTGTCCGGCCGTACCAATGGCACCAACAGGCTCATCCTGGAGTTTGGCCGGGCCGGGCCGGCCGGTGTCACCACGCTGGGCGCTCGGGTGCCGTTCGACCGAGTGCGGCTTAACCAGGACCATCTGAACGGCCCGCTGGACTACCGGCCCTGGCGGTCCGTCGGTCTCGACGCCGCACAGGTCCCCGCCGGCGCCGACCGGGTCCGGATCCACGCGGTGGCCGCCACCACCGGCCCGCAGGGCTGGCTGGCCGTCACCGGGCCCCGGCTGCGCAGCGTGGTCGGGCTGACCGAGTTCCTGGCTAACCACGGGCCGGTGCTGGTGAGCTGGCCGCAGGCGTTCCTGTTCCCCTGCGTACGAGACATCGTCAGGGTGGGCGATGGGCTGGCGGACGCGCCCCGCGTGGTGATTGAGGCGCCGCGCGTCTCCGGCCGTTTATCGGCCGTCACGACCGACCAGCGCGAGGGCGGCGACTTCGCCGCGATCCGCCTGTTCGGCCGGCTCTACGAGGTACCCACCCGGCTGGCTGGCCATCCCGAGATCGACTGGGGCTCCTTGGAGCTCTCCGGCGACACCGCCGCCCGGGACGCCTACACCCGCACCCGGTACCCTGCGGCGGGATAGTGGTGCTGGGAGACTGCACCCAGGTGCACGCCCGCCGCGTGCCGGCGATGCTGGACCCTCAGCTCGCCTACACCGAGTTGTTCGCCGACGCACCGCACAGCTTCTGGCTCGACAGCAGTTCGGTGGTTGCGGGCACATCGCGGTTTTCCCTGATGGGTGACGACCGAGGGCCGCTAGCGGAATACGTCACGTACAGCGTGGCGGACAAGACCGTCACGCTGCAGCGCAACGGTCGGGCACCCGAGCTGATCAGCAGCTCGTTCTTCGACTATCTCGCCAAGCAGCTGCACAACCGTGCTCTACCTGCGGTGACGGGTCTGCCCACCGCGTTCAACCTCGGTTACGTCGGCTACCTGGGCTACGAGCTGAAGGCGGAGACCGGGGGCACCGAGGAGTATCGGTCGCCCTCGCCCGACGCCGCCATGATCTTTGCCGACCGGGCTGTGCTGTTCGACCACGCCGGGGGGGACTGCTATCTGTTATGCCTGGGATCGGACTCGCCACCGCCTGAGGTCATCGCATGGCTCGACACGATGTCTGCACGGCTGCGTTCGCTGTCCTCGGGCTCAACACCGGACACCCGGCTTATCGTGGCGCCGCCACCTGGCGTTGCGCCACACGTGGAACTGCGCCACGACAAGGACGCCTACCTGAAACGGATCGTGTCGTGCCTTCGCGAGATTGACGACGGCGAATCCTACGAAGTGTGCCTGACCAACACCGCGACGGTGGCGGTGGCGATCGACCCGCTGACGACGTACCTTCACCTGCGCCGGATCAGCCCGGTCCCGTATGGCGCGCTGTTGTCCTTCGGCAGCCTGGCCGTGCTCAGCGCCTCGCCCGAGCGGTTCCTCACTATCGACGCTGACCGGGGCGTGGAATCCAAACCCATCAAGGGGACCAGGCCCAGGGGTACCACGCCGGAGGCGGATGAGCGGCTGCGCGCGGACCTGGCCAGCCACGAGAAGGACCGCGCCGAGAACCTCATGATCGTGGACCTGGTGCGCAACGACCTGAACGTGACGTGCGCGGTTGGCTCGGTGCACGTGCCGAAGCTGTTCGACGTCGAAACCTACGCGCAGGTGCACCAGCTGGTGTCCACGATTCGGGGAACACTGCGGCCGGACGCTTCCTCGGTGGACTGTGTGCGGGCGGCCTTCCCCGGAGGGTCCATGACCGGAGCTCCAAAGATCAGGACCATGGAGATCATCGACGGACTGGAGGAGGGACCCCGGGGCGTCTACTCCGGCGCGCTGGGCTGGTTCGCGCTCAGTGGCGCGGTCGATCTCAGCATTGTCATCCGCACCATCGTGGCCGACGGAACGCGCGCCACATTTGGGGTCGGCGGTGCCATCGTGGCGCTGTCGGATCCGGAGGAGGAGTTCCAGGAGACGCTGGTGAAGTCCAGGGCGATGGTGGCCGCAATCGCGTCGGGAAACCCCGGGTGCCGGGTGCCTGACTCGGTCGCTTAACCTCGGCGCGATGTCTGAGACCGTTATGCGCACCCTCACCGGCTGGGGGCGCACCGCGCCGAGCAGGGCGCGGGTGCTGGTCAACCCGACGGTTGAGTCCATCCAGCGGGCGCTCCGCGACCCCGGAAGCCGGGGGGTGATCGCTCGTGGGCTGGGGCGTTCCTACGGCGACCCGGCGCAGAACGCGGGCGGGCTGGTCATCGACATGACCGGGTGCAACCGGATCCACCGCCTCGACGCGGACAGTGGGCTGGCCGTGCTGGACGCCGGGGTCAGCCTCGACGCGCTGATGCGCGCCGCGCTGCCGTTGCGGCTGTGGGTTCCGGTGCTGCCCGGAACCCGGCAGGTCACCGTCGGTGGCGCGATCGCGGCGGACATCCACGGCAAGAACCACCACAGCGCGGGCAGCTTCGGCAACCACGTCCGCAGCCTCGACCTGGTCACCGCTGACGGGTCGGTCGCCACCCTGACACCTGACGACGAGCTGTTCTGGGCCACCGTCGGCGGCATGGGCCTGACCGGGGTCATCACCCGCGCCACGATCGCGCTCACCCCCGTCGAATCGGCGTACTTCATCGTCGACACCGACCGCACCGCCAACCTCGACGAGCTGATGGCGCTGCTCAGCGATGGCTCCGACGAGCACTACGACTACTCCGCCGCGTGGTTCGACGCGATCTCGACGGGCCCGAGACTGGGGCGCGCGGTGCTCACCCGCGGCTGCCTGGCTCGGCGTGACGAGCTACCGCCGAAGCTGCGCCGCGACGGGCTGGCCTTCGACGCGCCACAACTGTTCACCGCGCCCAACGTGTTCCCGGGCGGACTGGCGAACCGGGCGACCTTTGGCGCGATGAGCGAGGCGTGGTACCGCAAGGCACCCACCCGCCGCCGCGGCGAGGTCCAGAACCTGACCGCTTTCTACCACCCGCTGGACATGATCGGGCAGTGGAACCGGGCGTATGGCCCGCGTGGCTTCCTGCAGTACCAGTTCGTGGTGCCCATGGGCGCGCACGACTCGTTGCGCCGCATCGTGGAACAGATCGCGCGCTCCGGGCACGTCTCCTTCCTCAACGTGCTCAAGCGTTTCGGCGCGGCCAGCCCGGCGCCGCTGTCGTTCCCCCAGCCCGGTTGGACGATCACTGTGGATTTCCCCATTCGCCGGGGTCTCGCGGAGCTCTGTGACCGGCTCGACGAGCAGGTGCTCGACGCTGGTGGGCGGCTCTACCTGGCCAAGGAGTCGCGGGCCTCGGCGGCCACCGTGGCGAGCATGTACCCGAGAATCGACGAGTGGCGCAAGATCCGGGCCGCCGCCGACCCGGACGGCATCTTCACTTCCGACCTTTCCAGGAGACTTGAGCTGTGATCGACGCTGTCGGCAACCCCCAGTCCCTGCTGCTGCTCGGTGGCACCTCCGAGATCGCGCTGGCCACCGCTGAGCGCTACGCCACCCGGCGCCCGCTGCGGGTGGTGCTGGCCGCCCGCCCTTCGCCGCGCCTGGACGCCGCGGCGGCCCGGCTGGACCGGGTCGGCGCCACGGTGCTGACACTGCCCTTTGACGCGGCGGACACCCGCTCGCACCCCGAGACGATCGAGAAAGCCTTCGCCGACGGCGACATCGACCTCACCCTGGTCGCTTTCGGGTTGCTCGGTGACCAGGAGCAGGCGTGGACCGACCACACCACCGCCGTTGAGCTCGCGCAGGTCAACTACGTCGGGGCGGTGTCGGTCGGCGTGTTGCTGGCCACGGCACTGCAACGGCAGGGCCACGGCGCGCTGGTGGCGCTGTCCTCCGTCGCCGCCGAGCGGGCTCGGCGCGGGAACTTCTGCTACGGGTCCACCAAGGCCGGTCTGGACGCCTTCTATACCGGCCTCACCGAGGCACTGCGGCCCTGCGGGATCAAGGTCTCAGTGATCCGGCCCGGCTTCGTGCACACCAAGATGACTGCGGGCCTGAAACCCGCTCCGCTGTCCGTCACCCCCGAGCAGGTCGCCGAGGTGATCGTGGACGCCGTGACGCACGGCCGCGAACAAGCCTGGGCGCCGGCCCCCCTGCGGTTCGTGATGTCCGCCCTGCGCCACCTGCCGCGCCCGATCTTCCGCCGTCTGCCGATCTAACGCCCCACCGATCTAACGCCCAGGGTGGACCAGCCAGCTGCTGGCCGCCACCTGGGCCTGCTCCGGTGTGTCGTCGGTGCCCGGATACCGGTTCCGCGACATTGCCGATCCGATGTTCTCGCCGAGGTAACCCAGCACACCGAGCACGATGATCACGATCAGCAGCGCCCGGCCACCAATGGACAGCAGCAGCGGGCGGGTGCTGCTGCGGGGTGGCGGGTAGCCCTCCAGCCCGGGCACAGCCGGATCTAGCCCGGGCACAGCCGGATCTAGCCCGGGCACAGCCGGGTACTCGGCCGAAACCAGCGCCCGGTCGCCGAACAACCACTTCGGATACGCCGAGGTCAGCATCAGGAAGTACGCCTGCGCGCGCATCGTGTACCGCACCACCGCGGCGGTGGCATCGAACACCGGTCGCGGGGTCCGACCGAGGATGAGCACCGTCACCCAGAAGAACAGCGCCAGAATCTCCCAGCCGAGCACGAGGAACGTTGTCATCAACCCCGCCGGGATGTACAGGATGAGCCGGAACAGCACAGCGGCACGGTTCAACCGCCCCGGTGTCAGTTGTACCGACACGGGATAGTCCGGTGGCGACCATTCGAACGGCGGGTAGATGTCCACCAGCAGCATTAGGTAGGCGTACACCCGCGTCGCGTACCGCAGGTATCCGCCGAGGAACTCAGCACACCACCCCGGCAGCCGACCCAGCACGAGCGCCCCGAACCAGGCGATCACCATCACCACGATTGCGGCGATCCCCAGCCCGATCAGGACGAGGAACTGCGGAATCACCAGCAGCGCCCGCAGGAGTACTGTCGCGCGCCGCTGCCGCTGCGGCGCAAAGACATCCAGCTCCGGCAGGACCTCACGCGCCCCCAGCACCGAGCTCTGTGTCATGTACGCCCCTCCCTATCCGGGTGAGGCCCATTATGACCGTCGTGAACTCGACGTCACGGACATTTTCGGGCGCTTGGGTTCAGGAGGTCGAGTTCACGGCACCGCCCGTTAGGGGAGGAGCTCACATCTGAGGGTGTTGAGGGTCCAGTGTTCCCAGTCGGGGATTGGCCAGCCGCGTTCAGTGACCAGCACGTGGAACAGCTCGGGCCCCAGCACGGCGTAGCTGATGTCGACGGCCTGGCCTAGTCGCATCCCCGGGGGGAGGGCTCCTTTGCGGTGCAGGGCGGTCATGAGCTGGCAGTGCAGGGCGAGTCGCTGCTCCTGGTTGGTTCGCCACAGCTCCGCGACGACGGGGTCGGTGTCACTGGCGCGGCGCAGCACGCCCAGCAAGGGGGCGACCCGACGGTGAATGATGGCTGTCTCGGTGACCTGGATCTCGAGCTGGCGGGCGGGGTCGGGCTCGGCGAGCGCGTCGGTGACCCACTCCCGCTGCGGCGTCGCGGTGTCCCGAGCCACGGTGATGTCGACGAGTTGTTTGAGAATGTTCGCCTTGGTGCGGAAGCTGAAGTAGACCGTCTGCACGGCGACCCCCGCCTCCTGCGCGATCATCTCCACCGTCGTGGACGGGTAACCCCCCGTGATGAACAGGCTCAGCGCGGCGTCGAGGATCTTGTCGCTAGCGCTTGGGCCTGCGTCTTTCCGGCTGCTTGCGGGGGCCATTGAGCGCTCCTGGGCCGGTGTGGTGCGGGCCAGTATAGGCAGGGTCGGCTCCGAGTTGCGCTCGGACCCGATGCGCTACCGCCGTCATGCGGCCGCAGCGGCGACGTTGGGGTGATCGAGCCGTCGCAGGGCCGCCGCGCAGAGGGTAGCCAGCAGGAACGCCCCGGTGACCAGCAGCCAGGTGCCGCTGAAGCCGGCGGTGTCGGCGAGCAGCCCGGCCAGCGGCGGGCTGAGCACGAAGCCCGCGAAGAATCCACTGGCGGCCAGCGCCGAGGCGTGCCCCACCGGGCCGAAGCGGCGGTCATTGATCACGCTCAGCATCGAGACGGCGTTGGCGGCCACTGCGGTTGCTCCCACGCCGATGGCACCGGCCCACACCAGCGCGAGGCCCCCCGCCGGGACCACGCTGCTGAGCCACAGGGCGCCCGCAGCAATCGCGGCGAGCAGCGCCAGGAGGAGCTGGAGGCCCAACGGGTCATCGCGGCGGCCGGCCACCGACGTCCACAGCACCCGCGAGAGCACCCCCGAGACGCCGAAGCCAGCGAGTACAAGAGCCGCTTGCGGCGCACTCACGCCCAGGTCCTGGTGCGCGTAGAGCGGGACGAACGTCGTCACGGCGGCGATCCCCGCGCCCAGGCACAGCTGCAAGGCGAGCAAGGAGCCCAGCGCCCGCCTGGGTGCGGCGGGCAGCCGCCAGCTGTGGCCTGTCCCGGGGGTGGAGACCGCATTGGGGGCCGGGGTGGAGCTCACATGGGGTAGCCGGAGGGTGGGGATCAGGCAGGCCAGGGCGACCGGTGGCACGCACGCGAGGGCACCCTGCCACCCCCAGACCGCGGCGATGGGTGGCAACCCGACGCCAGCGGCCAGGGCGCCGAGCTGCACACCGGACTGCTTGATCCCGACGACCGTGCCCCGGGCCGGGGCCGGCACCCGCTCGGCGATGATCCGGTTCGTGACCGGGTTGGCCAGGGCTTGAGCGATCCCGCACATCCCGACGGCGACGACGAGGAGCCTGAGACCGCCAGCGAGCGCCATCATGGCGAACGAGACGGCCACGGCGACGAACAGCACCACGCTGGCGCTGCGGGTGCCCACCCGGTCGACGATGCGCCCGGACCACAGCGACAGCACCGCCGCGACCGCGAACCCGGTTGCGGGCAGTGCACCGAGCTCGGTCCGGTCAACTCCCAAGCCGTTCACCAACTGCGGCCCGAGCGCCCCGATGGCGTACAGCACGAGCATGGGCAGCGCCATCGCGAGGGTGAGCACCACGCCGAGCCCCAGCGGTGTGCCGTTGTCCCTGGAGTGGGCCATGACCGTCCTCATGAGCTGTCGAACCAGCAATTTACTGTAGTGAAACTCTAGTGTTAGACACTAGCCCTATTCGAGTGGACAGATACGTTTGGAGTGGTGATTCTGATAACTTTCAGTGACGCTGCTTTACTATCGATGCGTAAAAACACGAAAGTGGTGTCGGTATGACCTACGGAGTGTCAGTGCGACCGACCCGAACGGCACTGGACGAGTGCCTGCGCGCAGCGGGCCGGCGGTTGCTGACCGCGACGCGTGATGGGCCGGCTGGCCGCGCCGAGCCGCCGTGGGACGCTCCCTCGGGCACTAGCCTGCAGCTCCTCGGCGCGCACGGCAGCGCCACCAGCTCAGTGCACGGGTGGCGAGTCGAGCGGGACGGCCCGTATGACGAGGTGTGCGCCCAGGCCACGTTCGGGCTGATGGCGGTGCACGGTCGCGCGGCTGGTGACCTGGCGCCGATTGGAGTGCCCTACGTCTGCGCCACGGTGGCAAGCCTGGCATTGCAAGGTGCGCTGGCGGTGGTGGTGGGGCGGTTGCGTGGGTTGGCCGTGGAGCACGCGGCGGTGTCCCTCCCGGCGGCAGCTGCTCTCACGGTGAGTCAGTACCTCGCGGGCGCGACGGCCACTGAGGATCCCGAGGTGGGTCAGCCGCAGCAGCCCCGGGGAACCGCCCGCCCACCTTTCCGCTCCGCTGACGGCGTGCTCCTCGAGCTGGAGGCTCTCGACGCCGCGCCCTGGCAGGCGTTCTGGGCGCGGCTCGGCGCCGACGCCACGGCGATCAGTCGCAGCTGGCGGCCTTTCGTGCTGCGCTACCCGAGCGCCACCGCTGCCCTGTGGCCGCAGCTGCACCAGGCGCTCGCTAGGTGGACTTTCGCCGAGCTCGCGGGTGTCGCCGCGCAGACCGGGATGAGCCTGTGCCCGGTGCGCAGCGTGGCGCAGCGACGCTGTGACCCCGACGTCCTGGCTGCGGCTGGTCTCCCCGCGCCATGGCGGCTGATCACCTGCCCGGGCGCGACCGACTCCGGTGCAGGCAGTGCCGGATCAAGCGGTGCCGGATCAGACGAGCTGCCGCTGGCGGGCGTGCGAGTGGTCGAGTCCTGCCGTCGGGTGCAGGGACCGCTGGCGGGCCGGCTGCTCGTCCTGCTCGGCGCGGAGGTGGTGCGCATCGAGCCACCGGGTGGGGACCCGCTCCGGGGGATGCCCCCGATGGCCGGTGACTGCTCCGCGAGGTTCGTGGCATTGAACCACGGCAAGCAGGTGGTGGAGGTGGACATCCGCACTCCAGCAGGTCAGGCGGAGATCCGCGAGCTGGTGCGCGATGCGGACGTCTTCGTGCAGAACTGGGCGCCGGGCGCAGCACAGCGCTATCGGCTTGACGCCGAGGACCTGCAGCGGATCCGCCCGGAACTGGTGTACGCGCGAGCCTCTGCGTGGGGTGACCCCTCGGCAGGCCCTTGGGAAGACCCGTGGGAAGAACCCGGCCCGCCGCTGGGGACCGATTTCATGGTGCAGGCCCACTCCGGGCTCGCCGAGGTGCTCGGCGAGCCCGACTCGCCACGGCCGTCGCTGATGACGCTGCTTGACCTGTTTGGCGCGCAGGTGTGCATCGAGGGGGTGCTCGCCGGCCTGGCGCTGCGCCACCTCGACGGCCGGGGCCGGCGGGTCGATTCGTCTCTGTTGGGCGCGGCCGACGTGCTCCTCGCCGAGGCCCTGGGCCGCGACACAAGCCGCACCCAGCCGATTGTCGGGGTGTTCGACACCGCCGACGAGCCACTGGCCCTGGCCGCCCGGTCAGTGACCAGCATTGACGCCCTGTGCCGCGCGGTCGGCATTGCGGCGCCCACCCACCCGTGGGAGACCACTGGGCTCCGCGCCCACCTGGAGCCGCCGCTGCGCAGGCTGGCGGCTCGGTGCTGGCTGGGGCGTCTGCACGCCGCCGGGGTGCCGGCGGCGGTAGTCCACACCGACCTCACCGTGTTACCCGCCGACCCGCGCCTGGCCGGGCACATCGCCCACCACGGATGCGCCGTTGTTAGTTCGCCCTGGAGATTCTCATGAGCCCCACCACACTGCCCGACCTCATGCCGGCGGCGCTGCGCCGCGAGTGGTCCCGGGCCGGCTACTACCCCGACCGGGATGTGTTCGGGCTGTTCACGGATCTGGTGACGAAAGATCCAGACCAGGTCGCGGTGCTCGACGCCTCCGGAGTGCACAGCCGAGTCGAGCTGCACGACGCTGCGTTGCGGCTCGCGCACGGCCTGCGTGAGCTGGGGATCGGGCCGGGATCGGTGGTGTCCTGCCAGCTGCTGAACTCGTGGCGTTCGGTCGTGGTCGACCTCGCCGTGGCGGCACTGGGCGGCGTTGTGCTGCCCTTCCCCGCCGGGCGCGGCCACCGCGATGTGCGAGCGCTGTTGAGCAGGTCCCGGGCCAGCGTCGCGGTCATCTCCCGGCGCTACGCCGATGTCGACATCGCGGAGCTCTACCAGAGTGTGCGAGCTGAGATTCCCGACCTGACGCACATCGTCGTCGAGGGCCCAGCCGAGGGCCCAGCAGAGAACTCAGTTGACGGCCCGGCGGCACCGGACACCACGGCCCTGGAGGATCTGCTGGCCGGCCCCGCCCTGGACTGCGCCACTGTCGAGCCCATCGGCCCGGACGCGGCGGTGCGGATGCTGGTGTCCTCGGGCACCGAGGCGGAGCCGAAGATCGTGGCGTACTCGCACAACGCGCTGGTCGGCGGGCGGGGCCGGTTTCTGGCCCGGGTGGCGCCGCCGGACGGTTCCCCCATGCGCGGCCTGTTCTGCGTCC
Source organism: Pseudonocardiaceae bacterium (assembly GCA_049673305.1). Taxonomy (GTDB): domain Bacteria; phylum Actinomycetota; class Actinomycetes; order Mycobacteriales; family Pseudonocardiaceae. The sequence goes on from JBATXM010000290.1 coordinate 122,455, forward strand.
CGCTCGGTTCGTCATTCGGCTCGTACGCGACCGTCGGGGTGCTGGTGACCCTGGGTGGATCCTTGGTGCTGCTCCCCAAATTCGATCCGGGGAAGGCGCTCGCGGCCATCGCTATGCACCGGCCGACCCACGTGTTCGGCGTGCCCACCATGTTCCAGCGCCTGCTTGACCACCCGGATCTGCCGAGAACCGACGTGTCCTCGCTGGTGGCCGTGGTCAGTGGCGGTGCCATCATCGACCCACCGACCGCAGCGAAATGTGTGGCGCACCTAGGTTGCGCCTTCGTGAGCCTTTACGGCTCGGCCGATGGCGTGAACTGTCACACGCTGCTTGATGATCCCCTCCCGGTGGCCCAGTACACGGTCGGCAAGCCCAACGCCACGATCTGCGACATCCGCATCACCAATGCCGCTGACTGTGCGGTCCGCCACGGTGAGGTGGGCGAGATCCTCGCTCGCGGGCCGATGTCCCCGCTGTGCTATGTCCACGCACCGGAGCTCGACGCGCGCTACCGGACTCCGCAGGGGTGGGTGCGTACTGGTGATCGGGGCTTTCTGGACGACGAGGGCAGGCTGCGTCTCGTCGGGCGCAGCAAGGAGATCGTCATCCGCGGCGGCAGCAACATCAGCCCCGCTGAGGTCGAGGGGGCGGTTGCCGCGCATGCGGACGTGGTCAGTGTGGCGTGCATCGGGGTCCCTGACGAGGACCTCGGGCAGCGGGTGTGCGCGTGCGTGGTGCTGCGGGCGGGAGCACCGCCGCTGGACAGGGCCAGCCTCGGCGCGTTCCTCGACAGTTGCGGGCTTGAGCGGCGCAAGTTTCCCGAGCAGCTGGTGGTGCTCGATGAGCTGCCCATCACCCCGGCGGGCAAGGTCGACAAGCGGGCCCTGCGCACCCTGGCCACCGGGACGGCGCCGAGGGACCTGGCGGCCGTGCGCGCGGCCGTGCGCCGGTTCACCGAGGAGGAGATCCTGCCCCGCGAGTCACTGCTCGCGGGGCCAGAGGGCGCCGAGGTGCTGGCCGATGTGCAGCGGCGGGCGCGCACGGCCGGTCTCTGGGGGCTGTACTACCCGTCGGAGCTGGGGGGCGCTGGATTCACCCTGCCCGAGTACCTGGTGATCGCTGAGCAGGAAGGCCGCGCGCTGCCCGGACCCGCCGTGTTTGGCGCCGACACCACGCTCGACGTGCGGATGCTGCACGAGTCGGGCTCGGAGCGGGTCCGCCAGGAGTATCTGGCCCCGCTCGTGGCGGGAGCCGCGATAGCCTGCTACGGCATGACGGAGCCCGGAGTCAGCGGCTCAGACGCCAGCCTGCTGCGCACCGAGGCGCGACTCGCTCAGGGAATGTGGACGGTGCGCGGGCGCAAATGGTTCACCTGCCGCGGCGGGCGGGCCACCTTCACCACCGTCGTGGCTCGGACCGAGGCGCTGGGTAAGCCGATCCGCAGGGCACTGTCGCTGATCGTGATTCCGGCGGACACACCCGGCTTCCGGGTGCTCCGGCCACTGTCCACGCTGGGCCTGGAGCTTGATCAGTGGGAGCTTGAGTTCGCGGGCGCGCGGGTGCCTGAGGACCACCTCGTGGGCCAACGGGGCCGGGGCAGCGCCGTCATCGGGCGGCGGTTGAACCTCGGGCGGCTGCTGCGGGCGATGCACTGGTTGGGCCAGGCGCAGCGCGCCTTCGATCTGATGTGCCTGCGGATGCGCCAGCGCCGCACCCTGGGCGGGGTGCTCGCCGACAAGCAGCTCATGCACCAGCACGTGTTCGCGGCCTACACCGAGATCTGCGCGGCGCGCGGCCTGCTGCGCCGCGCCGCCGCGATATTCGACGCCGAGCTGCCCACGACATCGGACGTGAGCGTGGCGAAGGTCGCGGCGGCACACATGGTCAACGATGTGCTTGACCGGGCGGTGCAGGTGTTCGGTGCCGAGGGACTGCTGCACCCGTACCTTTCCGTGGCCCACCGGATGGCCCGGGGAACCCGCATCTACGACGGACCCGACGAGATCCACATCACCACGACCGCCCAGCGGATCCTGGCCAGCTACGACGACACCCTCGTTTTCGACTTCACCGACCCGCTGGACGGAGTCAGGGGGAGGGCCTGAATCCCCCCCAGGTTCCCGATGGATGCTTGTGCACCTTTCTGCTCGGCAGGCGCGAGAAGGTGGCGGCCAGAACGAGCGCGGCCCCGTAGAAGACCTGGTTGACCCATCCGGACAGGCCGAGAAGTTCCAAGCCGGTTACGCCAGTGACGAGGAAATACACCGCGACCACGGTGCCCCACGCGTTGAACCGGCCGGGGGTGATTGTGGTGGCACCGAGGAAGATGCTGGCGAACACCGGCAGCAGATAGGTCGGGCCGATCGTGGGGTCTGAGGAACCGAGCGTGCCGGCGAGCAGGATACCGGCGATCGAGGCGGTCACGCTGCTGTAGACGAGGGCGGCGGCGCGGTATCGCGCGACGTTGATGCCGGTGAGGCGGGCCACGTCGGGACCGGCACCGACGAAGAACAGGTGGCGCCCGGCGGGGGTGTAGGTGGTGAAATACCAGGTGGCCAGCGCGAGCCCGAGACCGAGGTAGAAGACCAGTTGCAGCCCGAGTATCGGGTAGCGGGTGAGGGTGACCAGGGTGGCGCTGATGCCGGCGGTGGGCACGATGTTGATGCCGAGCGCGGCGCCGCCGAGCAGGGTGCCGGTGCCGAGGGTGACCACGATGGGGTCGACGCCGAAGCCGACGATGAACACGGCGTTGAGACCGCCGATGAACGCGCCGCACGCGAGCACAGCGGCGATGGTGGACCACAGCGGCCAGTGCTGCACGGCGCCCAGCTCGCCGAGGAGCGTGTCGGCGATGCCGAGCGTGGCCGGGGCGGAAAGGTCCAGGGTGTCGGCGGTCAGTGCCGGTAGCAGTCCGAGGGCGAGGATGAGCAGTGCGGCCTGGGAGCTGAGGATCGCGCTGGCGGTGCCGGTGGTGAGGAACTCCTCGGGCCGCAGGATGCCGAACACGGCGATCATGACTGCCCAGATGGCGAGCAGGCCGAACCGCCGTGCCCAGCCGGTACGATGAGATGTCACTGCTGGTGACAGGCACTGTGTTGGTAACAGGCAGTCAGCATCCGCGCCGCGGTCAGGGTGTCGCCGTGCAGCCGGGCGGTAATCCGCCCGCCCGCGAGAACGAGCACTGTGGCACACGTCGCGATGAGGTCGTCGTGGTCGATGCTGGCCAGCACGACAGCGGTGCCGGTGTCAGCCAGCGCGGCGAGGCGGGTGAGGATCTGCGCTCGGGACGCTACGTCGACGCCGTTGACCGGTTCGTCGAGCAGCAGCACGGTGGGTGCGCGGTCGAGCCATTTAGCCAGCACGACTTTCTGCTGGTTGCCACCACTGAACGTGCCCAGGTCGAGACAGGGCGTAGGTGGGTGCACACCGGCGTGGTCCATCAGGGCACTCGCGTGCGCCACGATGCTGTCCTGGCGCAGCAGGCCGCGTCGGACGTGGCGAGCGAGGTCACCCAGGGTGATGTTGTCGGCTGCTGGGGCGTCTAGGACGGCGGCGTGCCGGGCCCGGTCGCCGGGTACCAGGCACAACCCAGCCCGGATCGCGCTGGCAGGAGTCAGGCGGCCCAGCGGCAGCGGGATGCCGCGCACGCTCGCTGATCCTGACCGAGCGGGGGTGGCACCGAACAGGAGATAGGGAATGTGGTGAAAGCCGCTGCCCAGCAATCCGGTGAGCCCGACGATCTCGCCGGCCCGCACGTCGAAGGACACCCCGTGGATCGCCTCGCCGCACAGGTCGCGAACCCCCAGCACGACCTCGCGTGGGCCCGACAGCGGGCCGCACACCCGCGAGGCTGGGTGAAGAGCCCGCTTCCGCGAGGCCCTTCGCTGCCGTGCGGTCTCGGGCACCATCACGGTGACCAACCGCTGGGTGGTGAGCGTGCTGGTGAGCTCGTCGAGCACCCGGTGCCCGTCCCGCAGCACCATGATCCGCTCGGTGATGGCCAGGGCCTGGGGGATGTTGTGGGTGACCAGCAGCACTCCGACACCGTGGTGGGCGACGGTTCGGATGGCCGCACACACCCGCTCAACCCCGTCCCTGGGCAGGAACGCGGTGGGTTCATCAAGGACGAGCACCCCTTGGCGCTGGCCCGCCAGCCGATCGAAGGCCCTGGCGATGGCCAGTATCGCCCGGTCGGTGACCGGGATCTCCGCGATCGTCCGATCCGGGGGCAGATGAAGGGCGAACCGATCCAGCGCGGTGGCGAGCCGGGCCCGCTCCCGGCGCCAGGAGATCCTCCCGCCGAACCCGGTGAGATAGCGGCCGACACCGAAGCTCTCCTCGACCGTGGCGGTGGCGACCAGGCCGAGATCCTGATGGACGAAGCTCATCAACCGCCGAGCCGGATCGGGCCCAGATCGGGCGAGCCGCACCGGGTGCCCACACACGCTCAGCACCGCACCGGGTTCGGGCTGGTGATAACCGGACAAGATCTTGACGAAGGTTGATTTTCCCGATCCATTGTGCCCGAGCATGCCGAGGACCTCACCCCCGTGCAGGTCCAGGTCGAGCTGGTGCAGCACAGTGCGTCCGGCGAACTGCTTGCTGATGGCGCGCGCCCGCAACGCGGGTGGGCGAGTCAGGACAGGCCCCACAGCTTCAGGTAGTCAGCGGCGAAGTCCGTGCCGCCATACCAGGTTGACGGGTTCTGACCAAGATTGATCGAATCGATGTTCGCCGGGGTGAACGCGCGAAAGCCGATCTTCTCGTCAGCGAGCGGCGGGGTGTTGGTCAGCGCGCGGAGCACCTCGTCCATGCTCGCCCAACCGATCCACGCACCGTTGACACCGATGTTGCCGACCCACCGGGGGTTGCTGGCTGCCTTCATGTCCACAAGCTGCGCCTGATCACCATTGGAGCTGACCAGCTTGACCCGTGCGGTGGCGTTCGCGGCGACCAGCGCCGGCACGATCAGCGGGGAGGTGGTGTCGAACACCGGTACGACGTAGTTCACCTTCGGATCGGCCGCCGCAGCGGTGGCAATACTGGGGATCTGCGTGCCCCACTGCGCGATGGGCGCCTCGGCTACCGTGGTGGTGCAACTGGGGCAGTGCCGACCCATCTCCGTGGTGAAGCCGTTCGCTTCCAGGGTGGCGACGCCGACGTCGGGTGCGTTGACGACCACCGCGTCCACCCGGCCACCAGAGTCATGGATGACGACATCGGCCATGGCCGCGCCAATGCACGTGTAGCACGGGCTGACGTAAGCGAACACACCGGAGCTGGCCGAGGGCGCGCCCGGGTCAGTGACGAACAGCTGGACTACCGGGATACCGGCGGAGTGCGCCTGTTGGAGCGGGGCGGCGATCTCCGCGGTGGTGAAACCGACGGTGATGACCGCGCTGGCGTGTTGCGCGATCGCCTGGGAGATCTGGCGAGCCACGTCCGCCGCGCTACCAGCGGGATTCGACCCCAGCGTGACCATCCCGGTCTTGCCGGCCGCAGCGCTGATCCCGTCCTTGATCGACTGGATGAACGGGTTGATGTCCTTGGTGATGACCGCGACGCGCTTGCCCCGTTCACCGGTGCCCACAGCGATCGAGGGTGCCCCGGACAACTGCCAGGTCACCGGCCGCTGCGCCGCGCTCACTACGGCGGCGACAGTGGCGGCGCCGATCACCGCCGGCCCACCCGACGACGACATTCTCCGGGTACCCGCGCACCCACTGAGAACTCCGATCAGGAGAACAACACCGACGCACACCCACCGCGGCACCCACATGGCTCAATAGTCGTCGTGCAAGCCCCAGTTAGTTCCCGTGAACTCGACATCACGGACCTCTTCGGACCCTTGAGAGGTACGTGGTGTCGAGTTCACGCCATCCACCCCCGGTGGGGAAGAGGGGGAGGACGGTCTTCTTGAAGGTCGCGTTGGTGACTCCGGCGAAAGAGGCGTACCAGGCCAAGGCGGCGGTCCCGATCCCGAGGTAACCACCGAGGTGAGTCATGGTGGCATCACCGCCGTAGGCGCCGATGGTCAAGGAGACGAACGTCGCGAGCAGGACGATGAACACCGCAGCCACCGCGCCGGAAACCCGCAGCGAAGCTACTGTCATAGTGGCGGTGAAGATTGTCCAGGCGAGCAGGAACAGCCCGGTCGCGGACGCCGAGGACGCAGCGGGCAGCCCCGGGGCGATGAACTTGACGTAGGCGGCGAAGGACAACCAGAACGCACCGTAAGAACTGAACGCCAGCGCACCGAAGGTGTTCGCCTTGCGAAACTCCCACATCCCGGCCAACAGTTGGCCAAGCCCGCCGTAACACAGCGCCAGCGGCAGCACGACCGGCTCAATCGCCTTGGGGACCAGGCCGGCGTTGACGCAGCTGAGCACGAAGGTGGTCATCGCGAATGCGGCCAGGCCCAGCGGAGCTGGGTCGGCGATGTGATCCACGGGGACGGGGAACCCGGTGTGCACCTGCGGAGGCTGGGACACTCTGTGTGCGGCGGCAATCTTGGCCATGAGCTGCTCCTTGCGCTGCCCGGGCTAGAGGTAGACGGCGGGGATGAGGGTGAGGACCAGGGCGGCGCCGAGGACCTGGAGGGTGCGGTCGGCTAGGGCGATCTCCTCAGGCTCACCGCCGTTGCCGCCGTCGACGTCCACGGCGTAGCGCAGCACGGCCACCACGAAGGGCACCAAGGAGATCACCGGCCAGCGCGAGTGGTTGGCCTGGCTGAGCTGAAACGCCCACAGGCCGTACGTCATGATCACCCCGGTAGCCGAGAGCGTCCACACAAAGCGCAGGTAGGAGGCGGTGTAGCGGTCCAACGACTTGCGGATCTTCACGCCGGTGCGCTCGGCAAGCCGGATCTCGGCGTAACGCTTGCCGGCCACCATGAACAGTGACCCAAACGCGGTGGTGAGCAGGAACCACTGGGACAGCACGATCTCCGCGGCGGCGCCGCCGGCGATGGCCCGCAACAAGAAACCAGACGCGACGATGGAGATGTCCACCACCGGCTGGTGCTTGAGCCACCAACAGTAGGCGAGCTGCACGCCGATGTAGATTCCAGTAACCATGACCAGGTCGGTCGAGGCCAGGAACGACACTCCGATCGCGGTCCCGAACAGCACTACCGCCAGCGCCAGCGCCAGTCGAGGTGGCACCACTCCAGCGGCAATCGGCCGGTACCGCTTGGTCGGGTGCGCGCGGTCGGCTTCAACGTCCTGAACATCGTTGACCAGGTACACACCGGACGCGGCCAGCGAGAACGCGACAAAGGCGATCCCGACGGCGGCGAGCACGGGCAACTGCAAGATGGTGCCGCCCGCGAAGGGCGCGGCCAGAACCAGGACGTTCTTCACCCATTGCCGAGGCCGCATGGTACGCAGGAGCCCGACCAGCACATGGGTACTGTGGGCGCTGATCGGGGTCTGCGGCGCGGTGGTGGTCATCGCCGTCCTTTCGGAAGGATGCCGCCCTGAGAGCGGCACAGTCGTCGTCGCGTCGCGACGCCGATGGCCGCGCCCAGCGCGGAACCCATCAGGACGTCACTGGGGTAGTGCACGCCCAGTACCAGCCTGCTGATCAGCATCGGTGGCACCAGAAACGGGCTGAGCCGGCGACGCAGCAGGCCGCCGTAGACAATCGCCGCCGTGGTGGTCGACGCCGCATGCGAGGACGGGAAGGACAAGTCACTGGGCGTACCCGCCAGCACCGCGACGGATGGATCAGTGGGGCGGTGCCGACGCACCACCCGCTTGAGCGCGATCGAGCTCCCGTGCGCGGCAGCCACCGCAGCGCAGGAGAGCAGCCAATCCCGCCGACGCCGTCGATCGCCCAGCGCGCCCAGCGCGCCCAGCGCGAGCCAGCCCAGGGCGTGCTCACCGAAGTACGACATCCCTCGGGCGGTGGCCACCACCCGAGGTACCGCGATCGTGCGCTGCACCGTGGCGAGCAACGCAATCTCCTGACGCTGGGGCATTGTGCGCTGGGGCATCACGCGTCGAATATCCGTTTCCAGCCGGTGCGATCAGTGAGCTCCGGTGCGGCGCCGCGGTAGAGCTTTCGCAGCCGGGGGAACTCCCGGGCGAGTTCCCGGTGCAGCGCCACCGAGCGGGCCAGCATGGAGCGGAACGCCCGAGGGTCGCGCTTGCGGTAGGTGACGCCGCAGCCATCCGCCGTGGAGACAGTCACCCCGTCCAAGCCGGAGAGCACGAACCACCGGGCGTCCTGGCGGGCCAGCGACAGCTGCGGGCGGTGCCGGGCCTGGGCATCGACCGGACGCAGCTGATGCGCCAGGCGCTTGAGCAGGGTCACGCCGATCGTGATCGGGTTGGTGGGCGGAGCCAGCATGCGCTGCACATCGGGCTGCCCGCGAGCGGGCAGCGGGAGCGCTTGGGAGTCCACCACCTGCCCGTCGGTGAACTCCGCGCAGCGGGCCCGGACCTCACCCAGCGCGGTGGGCAGCTTGTCGAACAGCGCCTGCGGCCCGGCCATGAAGTCCCGGATCGCCATCTCCTGCAGCGCCAGCGTCGAGTACTCCATCGCCAGCGCGTGCTTGAGGGCATGTTTGAGGCTGTCGGCGAGCATCGCCGTCGGCCGGTGCTCGGTGCCGTGCAGCGCCGCGCCGACCAGCCGGTTGCGCAGGTGGAAATAGGCTTGCCAGTCGGTGGCGTCGTCCTTGTCGGCGAAGGACATGTGCCAGATCGCCACCCCGGGCACAGTCGCGGTGGGGTAGCCCGCCGCCCGGGCGCGCAGCCCGTACTCGACGTCGTCCCACTTGATGAACAGCGGCAGCGGCAGCCCGATGTCCTCAGCGACGACGCGCGGGATCAGGCACATCCACCAGGCGTTGTAGTCGACGTCGGTGCGCCGGTGCAGCCATCCGGTCTGGCGCAGCGAGTGCTGGGCGAAGTCGTGATCATACTCGGTGCCTGGCGCCTTGTTCCACCGCATCCGGCGCCGGTCGAGGACCTCACCCCAGGCGTGCAGCCGGGAGCGGGCCTGGGCCTGCAGCATCTGCCCGCCGACCAGCATCGGGTGGCGCGCGAAGCGGGAGAACGCCACTGCACGCAGAATCGAGTCGGGCTCCAGGACGATGTCATCGTCCATGTAGAGGATCTGCTCGCAGTCGCCTGCCTCCAGCGCCTCGTACATGACGCGGGCGTAACCGCCGGAGCCACCGATGTTGGGCTGGTCGATGATCCGCAGGCGATCACCCAGCACGGCTTGGGCCGCCGCGAAACCGTCCTGCTCGCGGACTTTGGCCACACCCTGGTCGGGGATCACCACCGCGGTCACGATCGAGCGGACCAGCTCGTCCTCACCGATTGCGCGCAGGGTGGCCACGCAGTCGGTGGGGCGGTTGAACGTCGGCATCCCAATGGTCACGGCAGCGCGCCCGGGTGCGTCAATGGGCGCGTGCCAGCCGCCGGAGTGCACGATCAGCTCTGAGTCCTCGGTGCTGAGGTCGAACCAGTACCACCCACCGTCCTCGAACGGAGTCAGATCCAGCTCGATATCGAGCGCGCAACGACCTTTGACCAGCTCACCGTGCACGTGGATCTGGGTAGCGTCGGCCTTGGAGCGGTAGACGTCCACCCGGCCAGCGCCCTCGACGTCCAAGCGCAGGTGCAGGGTGCGCAGCGCGGTCCAGCGCCGCCAGTAGCTGGCCGGGAAGGCGTTGAAATACGCCGCGAAGGACACCTCGGTCTGCGCGGGCACCGCCACGCTGGTCCGGGACAGCGCGCGCACTCGTCGCGCGTTGGGGTTGGCGAGGGTGACCTCAATGTCGACGTCGCCCGCGTTGGGAGCCGTCACGCCGCCGGCCGGAGGCCACACCCGCCGAGCGGTGGTCGGCTGCTCGTCGACGTAAAGCGCGCGGACGGCAATGGGATCAGCCCGGCGAGGCAGGATCACCCGCTGCAGCAGCGTCGAGGACGGCTCAACAGACACACTGGCAACCGATTTGTCCGAATCGCCGACTGTGCTGCTCGACATGTTCCCCCTCTGTTCTTCGCCACCGGCGGGTTAGGGTTCTTCGCTACCGGCGGGTTAGGCATCAGCGACGCCAGAGGGTAGCCCTAGCTCCCCGGGTCGTGAGTGGGCACCCGCTCGAAGACTTGCTCCCAGGACTCCACCGAGGTCAGCGTGGGGACCGCCGCTCGGTAGCGCTGCGCGGTGAGGGCCCACTCCTGGACGAGGCGCCGGTAGAGCACGATGGTACGGGCCAGCAAGGCGCGGAACTGCTGCGGATCCCGCTTGCGGAAGGCGACACCACTGCCATCCGCGTTGGAGACGGTGGCTGAGTCCACCATGCCGAGCAAGAACCACCGCGCGTTGCGAGCCGGCACATTGATCTGCGGACGCTCGCGGGTCTGGGGCTCCGGCGAACGCAGGTGCCGGGAGACGGTGCGCAGCGCGCGCTGGGCGATGGCGACGGGGTGCACCGGCGGATCGAGCAGCGCCTCGATGCGCACCGGATCGAACAATGGCATCGGGAGTTGCTGCGCGGAGGAGAAAATCCGAGCGTCGTCGTACCCCTCGCGCAACTGTCGAACGGCCGGCAGCGCGTCGCGCAGCGAAGCGAACAAGTGCTCCGGCCCGGCAAGGAAGTCTTCGATCGATTTGTGGTGCAATGCCACGGTCGAGTACTCCATCGCCATCAGGTGCTTGAACGTGTTTCGAAAACCATCTTGCACAATCGCTCGGCGGACATCATACGGACTGTGCAACGCTAGGGTGATCAGCCGGTTCCGCAGGTGGAAATAGGCCGTCCAGTCGGTCGCGTCGTCCTTGTCCGTCCACGGCATGTGCCAGATCGCCGAACCGGGCAGGGTGACGGTCGGGAATCCGCACTCGCCGGCTCGCAATGCGTATTCCGCATCATCCCATTTGATGAACAGTGGCAGCGGCAGGCCGGTGCGCTCCAGGACCTCACGGGGGAAAAGGCACATCCACCAGCCGTTGTAGGTGGAGTGAATGCGAGCGTGCAACAAGCGCTGCTCACGCAACGTCAACGTGGCGAAATCGTGCTGGTAGACCGACCCGGGTGCCGGACGCCAAAAACTGGTCCGCAGGTCCACGACCTCACCCATGGCGTGCAGCTGGCTGCGAACCTGGAGGTTCAACATCTGCGCGCCGACGATGACCGGCGATGACGCCGCGCTGGCGAAGGCGTGCGCGCGCAGCACGCTGTCGGGCTCCAACCGGACGTCATCGTCCATCAGCATCACGTGCTCAATGCCCTGCGTTCGCAGCGCCTCCAGCATGCCCCGGGCGAATCCGCCTGAGCCGCCGAGGTTCTCCTGGTCGATCACCACCAGCCGGTCCCCGAGACGGGCGGCAACGTCGGCGAACCGCTGGTGATCCCCTACCGTGACGCTGCCCTGATCGACCACGAAGACCTTCGCGACGACGTCGAGCACCGCCTGGTCCTCGGCCAGCGCGGCCAGCGCGGTGACGCAATCCGCCGGACGGTTGAAGGTAGTGATCACCACCGCCAGCGGGCGCAGCGGCAACGGCTCGTCGACGATCCAGGCCGCATCGCTGATGGTCAGCGACTCACCCTCGGTGGCGACGTCGAACCACACCCACCCACCGTCCTCGAACGGCGTGAGCGACTCCCGGAACTCCAGCTCGAGCGGGTTGCCAGCGGTATCGAGGTGCTTCCCCTCCAGGTGCACGACGTCACCGTTGGACTTGGAGCGGTAGAGGTCCACCCGCCCGGAGCCCCGCACGGTCAACCGCAGCGCCACCTCCTCCACCCGGGTCCAGCGCTTCCAGTAGCTGGCCGGGAAAGCGTTGAAGTAGGTGGCGAAGGACAGCTGGCAGGCCGGGGGCAGGGTCACCGTCGAGCGGGACACCACGTGCGCGGTGCGCCCATGCCTGGTCTCAGGCTCATCCAGGTAGAGCGGGCGCACCTCAGGAGGGTCGTCCGCCCGGGGCAGCACCACACGGTGCAGGACACGCCGCGGCACGATCACGCTGGCGGTGGGGTTAACCTGCAGCGAGCTGACGTCGGAGAGTTTGCTGTCCGCCGCGTTGCTGCGCGCCGCTTCCCGGCGGGCGGCGCGCTCGATTACCGTCGGAGCTTGGGTCTTCACGTGCTCTCTTTCCCTGCGTCGGCCCACCTCGGGTAGATCCTCGCAGATCGGGCGGACCGCAGCGCACGGCGACCCGTCATGGTCTGGTGAGCTACCCGGCCTGGTGCGCTACCAGCCCCCGCTGCCAGGACCACCCTTGAACGGGCCGACGATGTCGGTGGTGATCCAGCCGCCGTAGAACCCGCCTGGCTGCGGCGTCACCGGCTCCCCGTCCAAGGTCACCGCATCGAACCGACCGGCGTAGAGGGCAACCCGATCAGTAAGTTGCGGGTAGCGCAGGTCGGGCTGCGGGTACCACCATCCGACCTCCCGCAGCGGTGCGACGCCGGGCACCTCCAGGTCGACGTAGCACGCCTCGCCCTTCCACTCGCACATCGTCAGCCGCAGCGCGGGCCGCAGCGGCACCCGGAACTCCGAGCGTGGCAGGTAGTAGCTCGGCGGGTGCGATGTCTCCAGAACCCGCACCACGTCATCGGTGTCGAGCAGGAGTATCCCGCCATGCACGATCCGCACCCGCCGCGACACCCGCTCAGCCCGTGGCGGGCGCGGGTAATCCCACACCGATTCCTGGTCCGGGCCGACCGGGTGCACCTCGGGGGGACGATCTTGCCCTTGAGCTGCACGTCTCCATCTCATCGCTGGTCAACCTCTCGCAGTGTTTGGCGACGTCCTGCGGGCTTGCGAGCTTACGGGGGTGGAAATTCTGCTGAGACTGAGGCAATGCCGTCGAGCACCGCGCCGGATGGCTGGCCGCGCCACGGGGTCGCCTCGGCGATCACGACCAGATCCCCGGATCGACGCACCGCGTAATACCGGCCGGTGAACTGAATCCCGTCGTATCCCAGCAGTGCGCCAGCGAGTGGCTGGATGCCGCCGGTCCCGTCGGCGTCGATCAGATCGGCCAACCGGATCGCGCTACTGGAGTTGACCATCCGCACCCACGCAATCGCCACGACGATGGCGTTGCCATTCGCATCGGCCAGCGGTATCAGCGTGCGTTGCAGTGAGCGACAAGGCTCATGGACAAAGAACTGCTGCACCTGACCGGTGGAGCGCAGGGCGCACTGGAACTCGCGATTGATATTTTTCAGCGTTTGCCTGAGAGGCTTGAGTCGCAGTCGTTTCCACGTCTCGTCGTACTGCCCCTGGCGGGCCGATTCCTTACCGTTGGTGGTCTTCGTTTCGAGGCTCTGACCGACCGCCGAGTCGATGCTGCCAACGGCCGCGGTGGCGGCCACGCCTCCAGCGGCGAGCCCTGAGGGGATCACGATCGCGGCCAGGGCTGCCGCAAGTATAGCTCCCCTGTCCGGGAAGGGCACCCTGTTCCCGTTTATCGTGCGCCAATACGTGAAACACTTCAGCATGCGCTCCCCCATCCCCGGTGACGCTGAATCGGGGGCGGCGCCCGCCCCTCACCGAAGATCGGCAGAGCGAGCCGAAACGTTTCAGAAGTCGCGAAACTACCGAGAGTCACCGAGCGTCACCGGTCCGTGCGGATTTTCTTTCGAATGCTGACCACAGGTTTGTAGTTATCACTCCTTGGGCTCAAGCGGTGTGGGCGGTTTCCTGATCGCCATTCGGCTCCGAATGGCGGTCTGTGGCACGCACGGTCGTTTCACGATCTTGAGACGACCGTGCTGCGCGGCCCGACCTGCCAGGGTGTCCATACCCGCAGTGCTCTCTGCGAGGTGTCGCGGAATGGGCCGGCCTGGGTAGCATGCCAAGGCCGCTTCAGGATCTTTTTTACAGTCGCGGTGGCCACGTCTCCCCGCCTCGGGCATCTCGGCGCGGGGCCTCGGCGATGTCGCGGTCCACCTGGCGCGGCACAACACGGGCCACTGTCCGCTCTGACACTCAACCGCTGCGCCCCTCACGGGGAACTGGGTGGATCCGTTGTGGTGTTACCACGGATGGCAACACCACGCACCGCGACAGTCTTTGCCCGGACCTCACTGACAGTGACATCGGTACGTGGTGTGGCAAACATCGGACTCCCGACCCAACCAATACGGTCGTGAAACGCTCGTTTCCCTGCGAGGTGTGGTTCACCGTTCACCTGGGGTTGCAGGGGTTTTTCGCCTGGTCACCCGCAGAACTTGCGGGCGAGCAGCAGGCCGGACGACACAACGCCTCAGTTCAGCGCCGGGTCGGCGGGGTGGGTGGCCAGTAACGCCAACGGCATGCCCTGGCGGCGCAAGATCTGGCCCCACAGGTCAGTGTCGGGCCCGGCCAGCACGTCATCGGGCAATGCGGGCACCACCAGCCAGTCCCCTTGGCTGATCTCACAGCCCAGCTGACCTTGAACCCAACCGGCGTATCCGGCGAACACTCGTAACCCGCGCACCTGCGGAGCCAGCAGATCCGGATCAGCATCCAGGTTGACCAGCGCCAGCGGTCCGCGTACCTGGGTCATTCCTTCGGTGCGCTCGGCGTCCACCCCGGCGGGGAGCGCGGCCACACACAGCGCCGCGCGTTGGTGCAGCGGCCCGCCGACGTAGAGGTCGCTGGGTACCGTGGCGTGCGGCCCCCATAGCGGTAACACGTCGCGCACCGCCACATCACTGGGCCGGTTGAGCACGACACCGAGCGTGCCCAGGGTCCCGTGATCGATGATCAGTACGACAGTGCGCCGAAAATTGGGATCTTGCAATCCCGGGGTGGCGACCAGCGCCGATCCCGGTTCCACCACATACACCGTCTTCTCGCCCATCTTCTCATTCACCACGTCATCGTCTCGTATGCTGCGCACGTCACGACGAGCCACCCGACACCGCTAGCCTGCGTGGTCGTGACTCCGTCCCCAACAGTTACTCCCACCAGTGTGGCCGCCCAACTCGGGATGCGGCGGCTGCTGCGCACCCACGGGTTCGGCCGGTTGCTGGCCTCCCGCTTCGCCGCGCAATGGGGGGATGGGGTATTTCAGGCCGGATTGGGTGGCGCCGTCCTGTTCAACCCGGAACGTCAAGCAGCTCCGCTGGCGGTCGCGGCCGGGCTCGCCGTGCTCCTGCTGCCGTACTCGCTGGTGGGGCCCTTCGCTGGGGCGTTGCTGGACCGTTGGGACCGCCGCCGGATCCTGGTCGTGGCAAACCTGCTGCGGGGCGTTCCGATCATGGCGGTGGCACTGGCGGTCGGGGTCGGGCTGGCGGGGGCGCCGTTATATCTCGGCGCCCTGCTGGTGACCGGGTTAAGTCGGTTCGTGCTGGCCGGGATGTCCGCAGGGTTGCCGCACGTCGCACCACCAGGCCACCTGGTCCAGGCCAACGCGCTCGCCGCCACTGCCGGAGCGGCAGTCACCGCCATCGGCGGGATATCCGCGATCGGGCTGCGCGGCCTGATCGGGCCGGGCAATACCGGGTCGGCATGGGTAACGGGCGCCGCCGTGCTGGGCTCGTTGGTCGCGGCAGCGATCGCGGCTGGTTTTCAGCGCGGCCAGCTAGGTCCCCAGCTAGTAGGTCCAGAGTCCCTCGACGAGCCCGAGCGCACCACCGATCGGGCAACCCGTGCGGTGGCTAGCGGACTCCGGGACGGCATGACCGCGGTGGCCCGGGTACCCAGCGTCGCCGCGGGACTGGTGGCGCTCGTCGCGCACCGGCTGTCGTTCGGCATCGTGACCCTGGTAGCGCTGCTGCTCTACCGCAACTCCTTCATCTCCCACGGGCTGCTGCGGGCCGGGCTGGCCGGCGTTTGCGAACTGCTCGCCGCCGGAGCGGCCGGATTGCTGCTCGCGGCAGTGCTCACCCCGCTGCTGGTGGCCCGCTTTGGCCAAGGACGCACCGTCCGAGGGGCCTTGCTCACCGCCGGATCAGCGATCGTCACACTGGGCCTGCCGATGATCATGTCGACGATCCTGGCCGCCGCGTTCGTGCTGTCCACAGCCGGTCAGGTGGTGAAGCTGAGCCTGGACGCCACCGTGCAGGCCGATGTTGCGGACACCATGCGCGGCCGAGTCTTCGCCCTCTACGACACCCTGTTCAACCTCAGCTACGTCCTAGCCGTCACCACCACCGCCTTCCTCACCCCCCCCACCGGCCACTCCCCGTCCTTGCTCCTCCTAGCCGCCGCCATCTACTTCCTCAGCTCCGCCGCATTCAGCGGGCTCAGCGGAGCAAATCGCGCTGGATAACCCCGCTGAGCCGGCTGAATGCGGGAAGGTTGCGGAAGGGAGGGCGGCGAGTTGTGGGATCTGGCGCGCTGACCAGGGGCTGAGGGTCCAGGGGGCTGTTGCCGCTAGGGTTATTACCTGTTGCCAGGGGGCCCAGTGGTATTCCAGGACCTCGGTGGGGTCGGGTTGTGGGGTGCCGTCCACGGTGCCTACCAGCACCGGGCAGAACTCGTTTTCCACCACGCCCTCGGGCGCCACCGCCCGGTAGCTGAAGTCGGGCAGCACCACCGCAGCGCGGGTCAGCCGCAACCCCAGCTCTTCCCAGAGTCGCCGGGCCGCCGCCTGGACGGATCCCTCACCGGGCAACGGGTGCCCGCAGCAGGTGTTGGTCCACACCCCCGGCCAGGTCTTTTTGCTGGTGGCGCGCCGGGTCATCAGCACCCGGCCCGAGCCGTCGAAGACGTAGCAGGAAAACGCCAGGTGCAGCGGCGTCGCGGCGTGATGAACTTGCGACTTAGGCAGCTGCCCGATCGGGCGACGATCCTCATCGAGCAGGACAACCGGGGCGTCGTCAGGGTGCACAGCCACCCACGCTACCGCCAGCGCGGCCCGGGTCAGTGAGTCAAGGTTTCGCTAGCGTCAAGGACGTGTTGGGCTGCGGCGGTGGGGTCGGCGAGGATGTCAGACTCCCACAGCCGGATCACGGTCCAGCCTTGCGCACGCAGTGTGCTGGTGACCTCATGATCGCGTCGCATGTTCGCCTCGATCTTCGCGACCCACCACTGCGTTCGAGTGGGAAAAAGCTCAGCGAGACTGGCAAGGCCACGGCGGTGATGCTCATTGCCGTGCCACATGTCGCCGTCGACAAAGATGGCTAATCGCCGGGAGCGGTTGACGATGTCCGGCCGCCCGAGGACCTCCTTGCCGTGCAGGCGATAGCGAAAGCCGCGAGCGTGTAAGGCACGCCGCAGCGCCAACTCGGCTTTGGAGTCTTTGGACCGGACCCTGGCCATTATTCGGCTGGTGACCGCCGGGTCTCGCGGGGTCTTGTTACTTGTCACCACGCCGCACGCCTCGGGTAGCACTGGCGAGCGCTGGGCTCAGGGCTTGCGCCACGGCTTGTGCCATGGCCAAGCCTAACGTGACGGGAACGGCGTTACCGAGCTGGCGCATCTGTTCTCCACGGGGACCGGACAGCCGCCAGGTATCAGGAAACGTCATGGCGCGGGCCACCTCCCGCACGGTCATGTACCGGATGCCACCATCATCACGACGCAGCACGGACTCGCCACCAGGAACGCCATGGACCCCGGCCTTGACAGTCTTCGCCGGTCGATCAAGGTCATTGGGGGTGTGGCCGGGATACTGGCGGGCGCCGGGCCAGCCGTAGTGATGCAGCCAATGGGGATGCTCGACGCGATCCCCGAGTGGTTCAGGGAGGTCCCCGACGGCGTCGCGCAGGGTGCGCCACCGAGCCAAACCATCATGGGGAACGGCACGCATGGTCAGGTCTAGACCGCGGTGGGGAAGATGGTGCTGCGCCCAGTACGAGCCGTCTATCTGCGCCTGGCGCAGAGCATCGCTGGAGTGGGTGGGTGCGGGGAATGTCCACTCATCCAGGCCGAGGTCACGGCGGAACGCCACGACGAACACCCGCCACCGTACCTGGGGAACTCCGTAATCAGCGGCGTTGACCAGGAGGTACCGCACGTCGTATCGCTCGGTTGGCTCGCCCTGGACACGCAGCGCCCTGATGAGACGGGCGTCGTGGTGATCCCAGACCTCTCCGTCCACCCGCCTTTCGAACGGCGCTGCCAACTCACGCAGGATGTAGTCGTAGTAGGGCTTGAACGAGGGACGCAGCAGCCCCTTGACGTTCTCCGCGATCACCGCTCGGGGTCGGGTCTGGCGCACGCACCGAAACAGCTCCGGCCAGAGGTTGCGCGGATCGTCGTATCCCTTGTGCACGCCGCCGAAGCTCCACGGCTGGCAGGGCACGCCACCGGCCACCACATCCACCCGGCCCTCCCAGCGCCGGAAGTTGATCTCACGGACATCACCCTCGATCAGTGGCCACGGATCAGCGAGCGTGGCGGGCTCCGGGGCGTCCGCACCGTAGCGAACCGCGCCATTGACGCGCAGCGTCTGCGCTGATCGTGGCTCCACCTCGTTGACCAGCAGGTGGCGGAACCCGGCTTCGTGCATCGCCCGGGCCAGCCCGCCGCCACCGGTGAAGAGCTCGATACTGGTGCCCACCTCCCCGGTCGGCGACGGGTGCGAAGCTGATGGCTGGGCCCTTCCAGCAGCGACGGTCATGGCGGGCGAAAATCTACCGCGGGACTCAGACAGTTCTGGGCTGCGACTCGCTGGTGCGGTGGGCCGAGTGCGGCAGCCAAGGTGGCGGCTCTACCGTCGCGTCGTGATCTCGCCACAGCCGTTCGGCGCCGCAGCCGACTTCAAACTCAGTATCACCCAGGCGCTGGCTGATCAGCTCGCGGAGCGGTTGTGGCCACTACGTCCAGCCCCGCTGAGCGAGAACTCGCTGGCGCAGGTGGAGAACCGGCCAGGAGTGTACGAGCTGTTCCTCGCGGACCAGCGGGTGTACGTCGGCAAGGCGAGTAGGTCGCTGCCAGCGCGGCTGCGCAATCACGCCCGCAAGCTCTCCGGTCGCACCGGCCTTTCGCTGGCCACCGTGAGCTTCATCTGCCTGTATGTCGATGAGGATCTCGAAGCGGCGGCCCCCGAGACCTTGTTGATCAAAAAATATCGGGACGTGGGTGGGTCACCATGGAACACCAACGGTTTCGGCAACAAGGATCCCGGTCGGCGCCGCGACACCAGTGAGATCACCGCCGACCACTTCGACGCCCTCTACCCGATCGACATCAACGCCACCGTGGAACTCACGCCCGGTGCGTGGCGGCTCGACGAACTCCTCGCCGAGGTCAAGGCACAGTTGCCCTACAACCTCCGCTACGAACGCACCAGCGCAGCCGCTCGCCAGCACTACCAGGCCACACTCCACGTCGAGTCACCAGCGCCGAGCGCCCGACAACTCGCCGAACTCGTCCTCACCGCCCTGCCCGCCGGGTGGCAACTCACCGTCCTGCCCGGCTACGCCATCCTCTACCAGGAGACCATCGACTACCAGACCGCGCTCGCGTGGTGGCGAAGCACCACCACCGGCGCGGTGGAGACACCTGGTCCCGCTCACACCGCGCCACCCGCCAACAATCAACTCCTGTTCAGCGAAGAGCCAGCAGACGACGATGATCCCGAGGACATTTCACTACGGTAGCCGCTCGCGCGCCACCTCAGGTGCCGCGCGCTGGTCGCGAAGGACAGGAGTCGATCATGGGGTGGTACCTGAAGGTGCTTCGCCAGTACGCCGATTTCACCGGCCGCGCCCGGCGGAAGGAATACTGGATGTTCGTGCTGGTCAACACGGTCATAGCGGTGCTGCTCGCCGTCCTCGACAGCGCGCTCTCGCTTCCCAGGGTGCTCACGACCGGCCCACTCGGCCTGATCTACTCGCTGGCCGTGTTGCTGCCGAGCCTGGCCGTGGGCGCCCGCCGGCTGCACGACACCGGCCGCAGTGCCTGGTGGCTGCTGATCGGCATCATCCCGTTGATCGGCACGATCGTGCTCATCGTGTTCTTCGTCACCGACGGCGAAAGACAGCCAAACATCTACGGACCAGACCCGAAAGCCATCCCGGGTGAGGCTGCTGTTCTCACCTAGAGCGTGTCCCGTAGATCACTGACCACTGTGGGTGCGCTATGTACGCCGAGTTCGACAGTGGGGCTGTTGGGAGGCCGCCCAGCGACTCTCCTGTCGAACTCGGCGACAGGAGAGTCGCGAGATGTTTTGAGCGTTGCAGGGGTTGCAAGCAATTGCTCGATCGTGTAGTGTCTGGAGCGCCTCGCAGGGTGCATAATGCGTCCCATGTCCGGAAACTCCCAGACGTCGATTCGTTCCCGTCAGGTCGCCGCTGAGCTGCGCACGATACGGGAGCATGCGGGTCTGTCCGGCGCGGAGGTGGCCAAGCTCATGGGCATGTCGCCCAGCAAGATCAGTCGGATCGAGACCGGGATCACCGGCCTGCAGATCGAGGACGTCGCCGCGCTGCTGGGCCTCTACAAAGTGCCCGCCGCCACCCGCGATGAGCTGCTCGACCTGGTGCGCCGCTCGGAGGAACGCGGCTGGTGGACCCGCCAACCCGGGTTGCCCAAGCTGTGGCGCAGCCTGATCGACTTCGAAGCCAGGGCCACCCGAGTGCAGAACTACGAGGCGACGTTCGTACCGGGGCTGGTGCAGACCGCAGAGTACGCCCGCGCAGTCATCCAAGGCATCGCGCCCGCCATCACCCCCGTTGAGCTGGACAATCTGGTGGCTGCCCGGATGGCCCGCCAAACACTGCTCACCCGGGCTGACGCCCCGCAGTTCTGCGCGGTGGTGGACGAGGGGGCGCTGCGCCGGCCGATCGGTGCGCCCGGGGTGATGCGCCGGCAACTGCAGCACCTGCGGGGGGTGGCCGAGCAGCCGCACGTGCTGTTGCGGGTGGTGCCGCTGGCGGCCGGCGCGCACGCCGGGCTGCGCGGGTCGTTCGTGATCCTGGAGTTCGCCGAAGAACCGGTGCTGGTGTTCGTAGAAAACCAAAGCATCGGGCTGTTCCTGGAGGAAGAGGTTGATCTCGCGTCCTACCGGCTGGCTTTGGGGAATATACTGCACGCAGCCCTTGCACCCGCTGCAACGATTGAGTTGATCATCCAGATCGCCACCGAGCTCGGTTGACCCGGCGGGCCGCATCGGCTGTACGACCCGATGGGAGAGGAGCCCGGGATGCCTGTGCTGGATCTTAGCGGCGCCCGCTGGCACAAGAGCAGCCACAGCAGCGACGTCGCGAACTGCGTCGAGCTGGCCGTCGCCGGCCCGGTGATCGCCCTGCGCGACTCCAAGAACCCCGCCGGCGGTGTGCTGGCCTTTTCCCCACCCGCTTGGAGGGCCTTCACCGCCGCGCTACGCAAGGGCGCACTCGACCACTAACCCGCCTCGAGGTTGCACCATCCGCTGCCTTCGGCAGAGCCTCAGTGCACTATGCCCCTTACTCAGGTAGGTTCTCCTGGGCCCAGCGGCGCAGTTCGGCCTCGGCCTCCTCGCGGGACAGCGGACCGCGGTCCAAGCGCAGCTCCTTGAGATGTCGCCAGGCCTGGCCGACCAGCGGACCCGGCGGCAACCCGAGCAGCTCCATGATGGCGTTACCGTCGAGGTCCGGGCGCACCGCGGCCAGGTTCTCCTGCGCGCGGATCCGCTCGATGCGCTGCTCCAGATCGTCATACGTGCGCTGCAGCGCGATTGCCTTGCGACGGTTGCGGGTCGTGCAGTCGGCCCGAACGAGTTTGTGCAGCTGCGGCAACAGCTCACCTGCGTCGGTGACGTAGCGGCGCACCGCGGAGTCGGTCCACTCGCCGCCGCCGTAACCGTGAAACCGCAGGTGCAGGAACACCAGCGCGGCGACGTCCTCGACGACGTGGGTGGGGTAGCGCAGGGCGCGCAACCGCTTGCGGACCAGCTTGGCGCCGACGACCTCGTGATGGTGAAAGCTCACCCCGCCACCGGGCTCGTGCCGGCGGGTGGCTGGCTTGCCGATGTCGTGCAGCAACGCCGCCAGCCGCAGCACCAGGTCAGGCTTGCCGTCCTCCAGCGCGATCGCCTGCTGGAGCACCGTCAACGAATGCGTGTAGACGTCCTTGTGCTGGTGGTGCTCGTCGATCTCCAGACGCATCGCGGGCACTTCGGGCAGCACGTGTTCGGCCAGCCCGGTGTCCACCATCAACTCGACACCGGCCCGAGGATCGGCCCCCAGCAGCAGCTTGGACAGCTCCGCGGACACCCGCTCGACGGTGATCCGACGGATTTCACCGGCCATCGCGCCCAGCGCCGTCCGGACCCGAGGGGCGAGGGTGAAGCCGAGTTGGGAGACGAACCGAGCCGCGCGCAGCATCCGCAGCGGGTCGTCAGCGAACGATTCCTCCGGTGTCGCGGGGGTGTCCAGCTCGCGGCGAGCCAGCGCGGCCATCCCGTCGTGTGGGTCGACGAACCGGCCATGGCCGTGCAGCGGCAACTGGACGGCCATCGCGTTCACGGTGAAATCACGCCGGGCCAGGTCACCCTGCACGGTGTCGCCGAAGATGACGTCAGGGTTGCGCGACACCCGGTCGTAGCGGTCAGCCCGGTAGGTGGTGATCTCACACTGAATGCCGGCCCGCGTCGCGCCGACGGTGCCGAAGGCGATCCCGGTGTCCCATACAGCGTCCGCCCAGCCGGCCAGGATCTCGGTGATGGCGTCTGGGCGCGCGTCGGTGGTGAAGTCCAGGTCGCTGCCCAACCGGCCCAGGAGCGCGTCGCGCACGCTGCCGCCCACCAGGTACAGCGAATGGCCAGCCGCGGCGAACCGGGCGGCCAGCTCGTCAGCCAGCGGCGCAACCCGGAACAGCTCCACAATGGCATTCTGCTGGGCGAGAGCATTCTGGCGCGCGAGACTGACAGCGGGTACGCGATTTCCCAGCGCGGAAGGCAAAGACGGCACAGCGAGCGAGCTTAACTCCTTCGTCACTGGCCTTCGCCGATACCATCGGCACCATGCCCTCGCGCTCCAGCAGGTCCAGCCGTGACAGGGACGCGCGCAAGGCACTGGGTCAGAACAGCGGCAAAGGCCGGGCCCCTCGGATGCGCACGGTGGCGGAGACCTCAGCGGGTGGGCTGGTGGTGGATACTGAGACCGGGCGGGCCGCGGTGATCGGTCGGCTGGATCGGCGCGGTCGGCTGCTGTGGTCGCTGCCCAAGGGTCACGTCGAGCAGGGCGAGACCGTGGAGCAGGCGGCGGTGCGTGAGGTGGCCGAGGAGACCGGGATCGACAGCGCCGTGGTGGCCGCGCTGGGCAGCATCGATTACTGGTTTGTCACCGAGGACCGCCGGGTGCACAAGACAGTGCACCACTTCCTGCTGCGCGCGGTGGGTGGAGAGTTGTCCGATGCTGACGTCGAGGTCACCGAGGTGGCCTGGGTTCCGCTGGCTGACCTGCCGGCGCGATTGGCCTACGCCGACGAGCGCCGCCTGGTTCAGCGCGCCGCCACGATGCTCGCGGACTCCGCATGACAACGGCGGCATGAGGCGCTGGCTCGGCCGGGGCGCCACAGCCGTCCTCGTCGCGGTGCTGGGATTGCTGATGCCTGGCATTGCCGGTCTTGCCAGCATCGCCGCAGCGCAACCACAGCGGCTGAACGTGCTGGCTCGGCTTGAGCTGTCCAGTCTCGCACCTCGGGTGGTCACCGGCGCCAGCGCGCCGGTGCTCCAGGTGAGCGGGCGAGTCGTCAACATCAGCGATCGACCGATCACCACACTCGGAGTCCGGTTGCAGCGCGCCGCGCCGGTGAGCTCCGATGCGGCAGCGGCCCGGGCCCTGCAAGGACTCATCGAGGCGCTACAGGTCACCCGAGTCCAGTCGCTGCCTGGGGAGCTCGCCGCTGGCCAGAGCAGGCCATTCCAGCTGGAGGTGCCGCTGCGCGGGGCCGAGCTGACGTCGTTGCAGATCAACGAACCGGGTGTGTACCCGATGGTGGTCACCCTGGGCGGCGAGTCGGACTCCGGCGGTCTCACGCGGCTGGCGTCGGCCCCGTTCCTGTTGCCGGTGCTCGGGATCCCCCCCGCCACCCCCGGCGACCCACCCGGGCCCCTGTTGCGCCGGCCCGCGCAGCCAGCACCGCTGACCGTGCTGTGGCCACTGGCGGCGGCGCCCGAGCGGCTACCGACCGGTCCCGGCGAGCCGATGCTGGTGCACAGTGACCGCGCCGGAACGGATCCGCTAGCCGCCGAGATCGCTCCCGGTGGGCGGCTGGACGGCTTGCTCGGTGCGCTCGAGCAGGTGGTGCCGCCAGGGTCACCGCTGGGCGCGGCGGTGTGCGTGGCGGTGGACCCGCTGCTGCTGGAGACCTTGGACGGGATGAGCCACGGCTACCAGGTGGCCTACCCCGGCGGGATCAGCGCGGGCACTGGCGCGCGGGATGCGCGGAGTTGGCTCGATCGGTTGCGCGGTGCTGTGCAGGGTCGCTGCGTGCTGCCGCTGCCCTATGCTGATGCCGACCTGGTAGCGCTGTCCCGAGCCGGGCTCACGGACCTGGAGGCCCTGGCTACCAGCACCGGCGCGCGCCTGGTGAGCGAGCTACTCGGGGTGCAACCGCTGGCCGGGGTGAGCTGGCCGGCCGACGAGATGCTCGACGAGCGCACCCTGGCTGATCTCACCACACTCCAGACCCATGCCGTGCTGCTGGACCCTCGCGGCATCGTTTCCCAGCCGATCCTGCAACCGGCCCCCCTGCCGGTAGTTCCCCAGCCGCCCGCTAGCAACATCGCCAGCGATGTGGTGAGCCTGGTCAGTAGCTCGTCAAGTACCGCCGCCCCCGTCGGTCTCCTCATCGACCCGTTGCTGACTGGCGCGCTGGCTCGCGTCGACAGCCCGCTGTCCGTGCAGGACGGGCTCAGCGCACTGGTGTATCGGGCTGTTAGCGGCCGGCCGATCCTGCTGGTCCCGCCGCGCCGCTGGCAGGCTCCGGGTACCGAGGCCACCGCGCTGTTGAGCACTGCCCGGCAACTGCTGGCAGCTGGTTTTGTCACCCCTCGCGAGCTCTCCGCGCTGGCCACCATCCGTCCCAGCGGTTCCGCCGTGGCGGTGAGCTACCCGCCGCAGGCCAGCGCCGAGGAGATCCCGACACAGGTCACCGCCGTGCTTCAGCAGGATCGAGACGTCCTGCGCGACCTGCAGGTGGCCACCGTGCTGGATCCTGCCGCAAACCTCAGGCCCGCCGCCTTGCTCGACCCGCTGCGGCTCGGGCTGCTCCGTGGCGTGTCCAGCGCCTGGCGCGGAACGCCCAAGGCGGCCATGCTGGTCACCGCGCAGGACAGCGACCGGCTTGATGAGCTACGCCGCTCGGTGCGGATCGTGCGCTCCCCCGGCCCCTACACCCTGGCCGCATCCGACTCCCCGCTGTTGATCACCGTAAGCAACGGGCTACCAGTCGGGATGCAGGTGGCGCTGGACCTGTCGGAGACCGCCGGGCTGCGCGCCGGTGGAGTCGGGCTGCAACTGGTGCCGGCCCGCAGC
Organism: Pseudonocardiaceae bacterium; assembly: GCA_049673305.1. GTDB lineage: Bacteria > Actinomycetota > Actinomycetes > Mycobacteriales > Pseudonocardiaceae. Next base: position 147,821 of record JBATXM010000290.1, read on the forward strand.
ACCCGGCAGCTGATCATCCCGGCGAAGGTGAGCCGGGCCGGTCAGTTCAGCGTCGATGCCCGGCTGAGTACCCCGGGCGGCACCCCGCTGGGCGAGCCGAGCACCCTACAGTTGCGCTCCACCGCGTTCGGCACGGTGACCGTCGCGCTCACCGCGAGTGCCGGTGTCGCGCTGGTTGCGCTGGTGGCCCGCGCCATCGGGCGTCGAGTGCGCAGAACACGGCAAGCCAGCGATCATGTGACTGGCCTTGGAGAGCCGTAGGCTGGAGAATTGTCCGTAAGCGCCCAGGGCGTGCAGCGAAGACCCCAGGTGTCCGCGAAAAGCCCAGGAAAGGTGACATCACGGTGACCGAGCCAGCGGGAGGGCAGACACACCGGTCCCGCCCCCCGTGGCCGACTCCCGGGTATGTTCTCGGGCCGGGTCGTTACCGCTTTCTGTCCGAGGTTGGCCGCGACGACCACTGTGCCGTGCGCCTGTGGCGGGGCCGGGACCTGGTGCTGGACCGTGACGTTGCGCTCACCGTGTTTATCGCCGCAGCGCACGACCCCGGGGCGGCCGCGCTGATCCGCTCTGCCGTCGCGCGCGCGTTGCGCTCCGCTCGTCTGGAAACCGTGGGCGCCGTGCGGGTGCTGGATGTGCTGGATGTGCAAGAAGCAGAACGCAAGCACAACCCAGACGGCCCGACCACCGGCCCAGCTGCGGTCGTCGTCGCCGAGTGGACACCGGGTTGCGGCCTGGTCGACCTCCTGGATAGCGGGCCATTGCCGCCAGCGGTAGCGGCCCGCGTGCTGGCGCCGTTGGCTGGTGCGGTCGACGCCGCGCACAGCGCAGGCCTGATTCTCGGCTGCGACCATCCCGACCGGGTCCGGGTGAGTCCCGATCGGCAAGCCCGGCTCGCCTTCCCCGGCCCGCATCCCAGCACGGGGTCCCGGGATGACATCCTCGGCTTGGGCGCGATGCTGTACCTGCTGCTCACCGGGTGCTGGCCGCTGCCTGACGGGCCAGCTGGCCTGCCGAGCGCGCCGATCGGGCCGAACGGCTTGCCGATCAGCCCCACGACGCTGCGGCCCGAGGTTCCCGTGGAGCTGTCCACTCTGGCGCTGCGCAGCATCTCCGGTCCCGGCACCGGTGGCGGCGTGCACACCGGAGCCGCCGTGCGCCACGTGCTCGAGTTCCACGCCTCGACCGCGGCGGACGACCTGTTCTCGGCCGGCACCCGAGGCGAGCGGGTCCGTCCGATCGATCTGCGACAAGCGCAGCGCCAACGCCGGATCAAATTTGGGGTGTCGATGACGGCGCTGGGTGCTGCCACCCTGCTGATCATCGGCTACGCCGGCATGCAGGTGATCTCGGTGTTCACCGACACCGGGGGCACGCCACTGGTCGTCGCCACCGCCACCCCCGCTCCTGCCAGCAAGCCACCAGCGCCGGTGCTGTCCGCGCCGCCGCGGGTCAAGCGCCTGGCGATTTATGACCCTTCCGGGTTGGGTAATCCGGACCACCAGAAGGACCTCGGCCATTTGCTGGACAGCAATCCGAACACAGGGTGGTCCACCGACTCCTACTTCCAGCAGTTTCCCAGCTACAAAAAGGGGCTCGGCGTGATGCTGAGCTTCGAGGCGCCCATCTCGGCAGCCTCGGTGACCGTGACATCGCCGATATCGCCGGGCCAGCCGGACACCGTGCTCGAGATACGCACCGCGACATCGGCGAACCCGCGACTAGCTGACACCATTCTGGTCGGCACTGCCACCCTCAGTGCCAGCAACACCCAGATCCCCTTGAGGGCCGGCCCGCCAACGCGATACCTGCTGGTGTGGATCACCCAACTGAGCGGTGCGGAAGGTCACCACCAGTCCACGATCAACAAGATCAGCGTCCAACAGCGGGCCACCTGAGCCCGAGCTCAGTCCTGCGGTGGGTCCCAATGGGTGGGAACCCTGCGCATCGTGCCGTCGCAGGAACACGGTTCGGTGTTCACCGTCCGTGACCTCGAAGCGACGGGTAATGCCGGTGCGGGTGGCGGAGAGACCGGTAAGGGATTCAGCGCGGGTGCGACCGGCACCGGCTGGTGGGCGGCCACCGGGACGGGCTGGCGTTGCACCGCCACCCGGCGATAAACGGTGGGGTGGGCTACCGGCTCCCGATCCACGGACCGGGAGCGCGGGGCAGGGATATCCGGATCCACTGCGGCAGGCTGAGGGTCGGATTGAACATCGGGCCCAGAGACAGGTACAGGGGCGGCGACATCCGGATGCGCCGCGATGGGCGGCAGGTCACGTGGCGGTACAGGCGCGGTGGTGAACGCCCCGTTGAACACCCCGGCGGACACTCCCGACAGCACCAGCACCAACGCGGTGCTCGCCACCAGGGCAATCACAGTGTTGCGCAGACTGAGCACAGTCCCTCCCCAAGCCCCGCTCACTGAACGTACCTCTGTCTTAACGTCACAAGACCCCGATCCGTTAGCCACCATCATCGCATTCGTGGGCCAGACACGATCCGATTCGGGTCAACGACGAGGCTGCGGAGCTGTCCGGTCGAGGATGACCACCACGAAGCGAGGCCTTAGCGGTGGCCGACCCCAACGGCAGGAGATCTGCTCGGAGCCACTCCAACAGCCCTACTGTCGAACTCGGCAACAGTGGGGTCGGTTGCGGATCACGGTGAAGTCGTCGGGCGTCTGGCTGGTCAGGGTGCGGATGCGCACACCCATCAGGGGCCTGGCGGTGGCTGCATCATCATTCCCCTAACCGCTGGGGGGTTCTCCTTTTCGCGGGGCACGCGAAAAGGAGAACCCCCCACCAATGTCAGTGGCTTATTACCACCGGCCGCGTCGCCCGCGACGGTCGTTGTCATGGCGTCGGCACCGGTCGTTGTCGTTGCGCCGCCAATTCCAGGGTTGTGCTCTCATTTTTTCTTTCCCTCCTCTTGTGAGGAAACGCTCGGGTGCGTTGTCCTCGCTGATGACTACGTTACCCCGCCCATCGCCCGAGTGTCTGGCATTCCCAGCGAACCTCCAGCCCACTCCCGGTATTCCCAGCGAACTCTCGGGCGCCATAGGGAACCCGGCGGATTGATGACCGCCGAAGAAAACGCGCTGGTTTTTAGCTGGCCGCACAGTCGTGGCGGACCTCAGCGCCGCCGACACGGGGCTCCCTTCCCCGGCGGGTCGGTGCTCGGGCGTCCCAAGTACGGTCACCAGGGAATATCGCGTGAGTTCGGGGGTGCTGGAGGTACGTGGGGATGGCTGAGCCGACGATCGGTGAGCGGATTCGGGCGCTGCGCAAGCCCGCCTACACCCAGGATGCCCTCGCGGCTGCGGCTGAGGTCAGCGTGGACGTCATCCGTAAGCTCGAGCAGGGCCGCCGGCACACCGCGTCCATCGGCACGTTGCAGCGCATCGCCCACGCTCTAAACGTCGATATCGCCGCGTTGCTGGGCCCTTCCCGGCCGGTGTCAAGCGCGGGGGAGGCTCGGGTGGAGGCCATTCGGGAGGCGTTGACCAGTATTGATGACCTGCTGGATGAGTTGGACGGTGCCGATGCCCCCGACCTGACCGAGTTGTGCCGCACCGTCAGCTACGCCTGGGGAGCGCACTGGGCGGGCCGGTACGGGCCGCTGGTGGCGATGGTGCCCCGCCTGCTGGCCGAGGCGGCGGCCGCCCTCCACGACGCCACCGCGCCCGAGGCGGGGCGGGCGGCTGACCTGGCCTCCCAGATCCACCAGATCACGGCCGCGATACTGCCGGGTCTTGGTGCGACCGATCTCGGGCACGTCGCGGCCCGGGAGGCGGTGCGGTTGGCCGCCCTCACGTCGGATCCACTGCGGGTCGCCACTGCCCGCAGTTCGCTCGGTCATGTGCTCATCCGTCAAGGCCGGTTCGTGGACGCCGAGCGGCTCTATGTGGCCACCGCGCAGAACATGCAATCCGAGGGGGACGCCAGCATCGCCCACCTGTCGGTGTATGGCGGGGTGTTGCTGGGCGGGGCGACCTCCGCCGCCCAGCAGGGTCGCGTCGGGGCGGCCACTGACCTGCTGGCCGAGGCCACCACGGTGGCCCAGCGCACCGGCGTGGACCGCACTGACTATGAGGTCGTGTTCGGACCCAGCTGTGTGGTGATGCAGTCCGTGGACTGCTCGGTGGTCACCCAGGATTATGTGAAGGCTGCGGAGGTGGCCCGGAGGATGCCGCCGGACTCAGCGATGCCGCTGATCTCCCGCTGCCGCCATCTGGTGGACGTCGCGCACGCCCAGCTGCGCCTGGGTCATGATCGGGTCGCGGAGTCCGCGCTGCTGACGATGGAACGGGCGGCACCGGAGTGGACCGCGCACCAGCGACTGCCTCGAATACTCGTTGGTGAGCTGTTGGCGCGGAGCCGCCCGTCACCCCGGCTCCGCGAACTGGCGCACCGCCTGGGCGCCACCCGGGCGGCACAACCTTCCTAAACTGCCGGTAGGGCACGACGCCCGATCACCGGAAGGTCACGGTGGCCGACAGTGATCTCATGACCATGGATTCCACACCAGCCCCGTACGTCCGCAGCGGGGATCCCCGCTGGGGCTCCACCCGGGATAAGACCTTTCGCGGTGTGCTGCAGCTCCGCACCCCTGAGGGCGAGACCGGGACGATGCGAGAACTGCTCGACAAGGCGACCCGCAGCGTCAGGAATTGATCCGAACGATGACGCTGTGCGGCTCGTCCAGCCACACCGTCCCAGCCCGGTGCGCCTCAGTCACCCGGAGGTCCTTGACACCGCGACCCTGTAGCGGCAGTACCACCCCGGCCACGACGAATTGTCGCAATCCTGGGAGGTCATGCCGTGACGTCGCCGGACCGACGCGCGGTCGCGGCACGGATCAAGGCCGAGACGGGCATCGACGTGCTCGACAGCGGCGCCGATGCCGCAGCGGCCGCAGCCGCGATGCGGCGGGCTTGGCGCCAGGTTGCCGGAACGATCGGCGGGAGTCTGGTCGGCACCCTGGCGCTGCTCTGCATCATCCTCGTGTTCGCACCGGGCAACGCCCCGACTGGTGTGCGCCCCACGTGCGCCGTCGTCGGCGTCGCGCTGGCAGCGGCCGGCACAGCACTGGTGGTGTGGGCTATCCGAACGGCACGACGACCGTGAGGTCTACGCGATCGAGCTGCCGGTGGGTCCTGCGGTCGCAGTGATCGATGAGCGCTGGCTGAACTTGCCGGCTCCCCCGATGGGGAGTTTTACCAGACGGGCTACGGTCGTTTCACGATCGCATACGGGAATCCTAGCGCAGGCGGAGCACCCAGGTGCCGACGGGATCATCTTCGGACACCGGCTGGCTGCGGGTTCCCGGCCTATCTATGCGACCGTGAAACGACCGTGCCAGACAGGCTTGCCGGCTCGGACGTCGATCTGGCAAGCTTCCTTGACCCGCCACCATTCCGCGAACTGCCCTTGACGACACATCGCGCAGGCTGACTCGATCACGGAAAATGAACCAGATCCAGTTTTCGCGTGCCTTCGGTGTGCTACGCCTGCGGGACCGGCGTGATACCAAGGTAAGGCTTAAGGAGAATTCCTAGCTGCAGGGTCAGCATCCGCATCCATGCCTGACCCACCTCCCCGGCCACTGCCGCTTCGGGAACCTTCCCGAAGACATACTCGCCGTCGGGTCCAGGGGCGATGGTGTTCAGCGCTGTCATGACTCTCATCTCGACCCATCCCATGAGGGCGATGGTCAGATCGGCCGGGATGACCACGTGTGGATGTGTCCCACCACCTTTGACATGGGCGTCGGCTACTTTGGACATGTAGGTGTGGAAATCGCCGTCCATCGGATTTGTGGTGCTCTTGGTCCACCACGCCTTGAGCGTCATCTTACGCTGCGCGAGGTGTGAGACGTCCTGGAAGTATCCGGCCGATTCTGGACGGGAAAGCAGGTAATCGTAGGTAAGGGTGACCACACCCCCTGCCGCTGGTCCCAGTAACGGGCCGGTCTTGCGCAGGATCGACGCCTCCTTGGCGCCGAAACCCGCAAACTCCGCGTAGGGATGGAACTCGGCGGCGTCATGACGGCCAAGGGGGCTGTCCGGTTCTGCCAGGCTGGGTGCGAGGATGATCCCGAGTTGCAGCATGAACTGGTTCATCCATGCCGCTCCGGCGGCGGAGACCGTGGCGGTGTTGCAGGTCTCTCCCATGGCGTGGAGGAGCTGTCCCTGTAACCAGGCGGTGAGCGCCAAGACGAGTTGGGGTGGAAGCGGTACCCGTACTCCCGGGAAGGTCACTTCATTTTCCCTGACATGACTGATCTCTCGCACGAAGTCGGCCAGCTCGCCGTCAAACGGCCCGGCGATCGTCCTGTCCAGCCACTCCTTGATGAGCGGTTCGCTGACCGGTAGGTCTGATCCGCCCATCAGTGGGGCGGATTCCGGACGCGCCATCAGGTATGCGGATATCTCCCCTGGGATGCGGTCGATGAACGCCGCGATGTTCCTGCCTGTCTCTTGGACGGCCACTGCCTCGTACGCCCGGAACCCGGCGAAGTCGGCAAGTGGCGCGAATTCTGGTGTTACCAGCTGATCGCCCCCTTGGGCCTCGCGGATTTCCTCGGTCTGACTGTCGATGGTCATGATTATCTCCCCATGACTCAGGTAGTAACCCATATTCGTGAGAGCTAGAATCTGGACATGACACGGCGGCCAGATGCCCCTGATCTGACCTTACCGGACTCCCGTCGAGTCGATTGTTACGCCAGTGTTGGATTTCTGTAGCTACTTTTACACATGAGTTAAGCTCCCGTTACGAGCTGCCAAATCTGTGACCCGACAACCATCCTGGTACTATGATCCACCCAACGGAGCTGCTGGCCGAAGGTTGCATAGCTGCTTCGCTGTCGCCGAACGCGCCTCCCACCTGGCGGTGAGTACTGCTGGCATGACGACCGCAACGCGGTCACGCCCCGGATCTGCTTCAACGAAGTGCCCGTGGCGTAACCAGTCAGCAGAGTTTATGATCAGGAGCAGGTCTCCGGCATCGTCAATGGGCCGACGCCGTTGCGAAGGGCGGCAGTTGATGGATGACGCGGGCTCGACGGTAGAACGGGTGGTGGAGGTGCGCGTGGGGGCTACCGGCTGGAGCAGTGTACCGATGACGTCACTCACCGCGCCGGGCCGCTTCGCGACCGCGCCGCGCGCCGCAGGCCAGAAGATCTGTTCCGACAGCGTTATCGCAGGTCCGGATGATCCCGCCGCTGGTCGGGCTCATTACTGAACATCCCTGGCGGCTGCGTCTGATACCTCAATAGCGGTTGGATTACGCGTTCGAGTGCCATCGATCACAGGATCACCGCAGCGTCCGCCGGTATGGCACGCTGGCATGTGTCGCCCCAGACCCCGGTGATGCAGCCGGTTGTCACGCGCTCTGCGCACTTTAGGGGACTGTATGTCGGTCATCTTGAGGTCTGTTCCGCCTGAGCTACCACATCGGGATCAGCGCGAGTTCGCTGTTCGAGATCGTCGGGTCACCGTGGATGGGATGAATACCCAGTACCTGGAGGCCGGTGCGGGACCGCCGCTGTTGCTGCTGCATGGCTACGAGCAGAGCGCGACGAGTTGGCGGTGGGTCATCCCGGGGCTGGCCCGGACCCATCGGGTGTTGGCGCTGAGCCTGCCCGGTCACGGAGACAGCGCCCCGGCGGCCGGTGGCTACGCCCCGGGCCGCGACCTGGCCCCGTTCGTGACCGGCTTCCTCGACACCCTCGGCGTGGGTCCGCTTGAGGTGGTCGGAAACTCGGTGGGCGGTGCGGTCGCGCTGCGGCTGGCCCTGGCCGACCCCAAGCGGGTGCGAACGCTGACCCTGGTCGCCAGCGCGGGCCTGGGGCGCGACGTCAACCCACTGCTTGCCCTGGCCGCCCAGCCAGTCCTGGGCGAGCTGGCGATCCTGCTCAGCCGCGTGCCAGGCGGTGACCTGCTGCGCACGACCATGTCCGCCGCGATGCTGTTCGCCCAGCCTTGGCGGGTGCCTGCGGAGTTCGTCACCGAGCAGCACGCGCTGGGTCACCGGGCTGGCCACCTCGAAGCGGCCACCGCGATGGCTCGCGCGCTGTTCGACGTCAACGGACAACGTGACGTGCTGCTCGACCAACTCCACACCTTGACGATGCCGACCCTGGTCATCTGGGGCGCGTGTGATTACGTGCTCCCCGCTTACCAGGCTCAGGCTGCGGTGGATCGCCTGCCCGCTGGGCGGTTGTCGTTGTTTCCCGATTGCGGACACCTGCCCCACGTGGAGTGCCCCGACCGGTTCGCCGCCGTGCTCAGCGAGTTCCTCACCGAGCACCAACACCCCCCGGCCGCGTAGCGCATCATGCACCCCCACTCGCGTACGTCAACGAGTACCCGCCCTGGCAGTTCTTGACTCAGTTCGTCCCCGACTTCCGGATCCACCAGCTGACCTGCACCACCGGATACCTTGCACTGGGCCACGCCGGGGGCCGCTAGATATCCTGCCCTCAATGCTAGAGCCTACGCGCCCTATTTGAGCAGATACTTGATGGCTACCGTCGTCGCGAACGTCATGACCGTTGACCTAGCCATCGTTGACGCCGGAGCGCCGGTCAGTGAAGCAGCCCGGCAGATGCACGCCAGCGACGCCGCCTACCGACGCACCCCAAGGCCGACGACACCACAGCCTTCAAGCACAGGGCCCGCAGCCACCACCGGGCCCCACAACGAACCACACCCCAAAACAGGCACACCGACAGCACAAAACATCACACTCGGCCACAAACCGGTCGATCAAAATCCCGCAGGTTTGGCTAGCCGTTTCATATGAGCATCCATATTCGGCCTCACCCTCAGTCACAGTTCGCTAGTAATCCGAGGTGGTTTCCTGCTCATGTAGGCTATTACGCTGGGCTGAACGAGTGAATCATCTGCAATTCAGCAATATTCCGTGGTGACCCCAGATAACATCGCTGGGTACCGTACCATCGACCACCGGGATCAGGGCAAACATACTGGCCACCACCAGGCTCCACAGACAAGGAGGGCAGTGGCGGAAGATCACAGCATATGTTGTGATCGATGCTACGGGTGTTAGCCCTCCAGGCCCATGCAAGCAGGGATTTAGGGATTAACCACCGCTCACCCAACCGGTGGTTAATCGACATATTTTAGTCGGTACCCGCCGCGCTCTTCAATATGTTGACGCTGAGTCAACGATGCAATCACATGCAGCCTGTGATTCCCTCTCATGCGTTCTTCGAACCCTGAAGGAGAACAGCCATAATCGAAGAAGAACGTTCCGGTGACGAGCAACAGCAGAATCGGCGTCGCTGGAGGCTTCGTCTCGACAACATCAAAGCCAAGTGGCCAGTGTCGGGAGGACTCACCCTGGCGGGCAGCGGTTTCGGCGGAGCAGTGCTTGCCGTCCTCATTTTGTTGATCTTCCACCATCCCCAGTCGCAGGTCCAACCCTCCACTGCGGAGGTGCAGCGCGAGCCCATCTCCTCCACGGGAGCGAACCCGTTCATGTCCCCGGTGGGTCAGGACCAGCCAAACATCACCACAGTGACCAATACTGGCGGCGCGTTCTCCGGGAGCACCTCGGGGTTGTTCGGCGAGACGGGTGACAAGCCAAGCTGTGACGCGCAGAGCCTAGTCGCGAACCTGCGAGCCGACCCCACCAAGGCGGATGCCTGGGCCGATGCGCTCGGACTCCACGCTGAGGACATTCCCAGCTACGTGACAAGCCTGATTCCGGTGGTGCTGCGGTCGGACACCGCAGTCACGAGCTATGGCTACGCCGACGGCCACTTCTTTGCCTACCCAGCGGTGCTGCAGGCCGGCACGGCAGTATTCATCAACAGCTATGGCGAGCCTAAGGTCAAGTGCTTCAGTGGCAACCCGTTGACGGCGGCGATGTCCTACCCACAAGTCAGCTACGTTGGCTCCCCCTGGCAAGGCTTCCAGCCGACATCGATCACGGTGATCAACCGAGCCACAACAGTGATCAACAACTACACCTTCGTCAACGTCGTCAAGGGAACCACGATCTACCGTCCGGCTCCTCGGCCGCAGTACAACGATGACAACTGGTATTGCAAGAAGCACCTTGATGCCGATAGGTGCCAGGGCGGAACGAGGGGCACACCTCCAGTGGTCCCCGCACCCCTCGTAACTACCGCACCCTCGGTAGTTCCCGCACCCTCCATAACCATCGCACCCTCCGTAGCTCCCGCACCCTCCGTAACCACCGCATCCCCGCTAGTTCCCGCGCCCTCCATAACCATCGCACCCCCGGTAGTCCCTGCACCCCCCGTAACCACCGCACCCCCGGTAGCTCCCGTAACCACCGCATCCCCAGTTGCCCCCGCACCCCCGGTAGTCCCTGCACCCCCCGTAACGACCGCACCCCCGGTAACTCCCGTAACCACCGCACCCCCAGTGGTTCCCGCACCCCCCGTAACCACCGCACCTTGAGGTGCTCCGGTGAGTCGGAAGCCATCTCAGTCGCTCCTAGACTGAACTTACTTGATCTTTGTGGGCGTGCGTGGCTGTGAGCTGCGGGTTTGATGTCGGCTGGGTCGGTGTTCGTGGCTACGTGCCGGCGAGGGTCAGGGGGATGGGAGCACCGATCAACTC
>JBATXM010000291.1:0-7907 GCA_049673305.1 Pseudonocardiaceae bacterium
AGGTCGCGCAGCGCGCGACCTCGACCGCTTGGAGGTGATGTGCCAACACCCCGGCCATAACCACCCCGGCCCCGCCCCCGCGAGCGACACCCTGTCGTTCCCGGGGGCGGGCCACTTTCAGCGAGACGCCACCCGCCCCGTCACGACTCCCCGCAGCTCAGATGCACCGGATGTCATCCGATAGGTGCGTCTTAAGCGCAGAGTCGTATCGGCGTTGGGGGCGGCCCCGGACGGGTCCTGGCTGGCCTCCGCCGACGATGGCGGAGAAGTGCGGATCTAGGACCCCATCACCGGCGCAACACTCACGTCATTGCGCGTCGCGGGCGGCCTGTTGCGCCTCCGAGTGACCTCGACAACGATCGCAGTTGCCGGAGAACGCGGTCTCTATTTTCTGGCACTCTGCCACTACTCCCCTTCCGGATAGCGACCACGAACAGTCAAGTCTGACGTATCGTTCACAGACAGAATGAGGCGCTCCGCAACAGCGACCACCACTGCCCGCCGGTCAGGCCTGCGGATCACCTCTCCGCCAGCAAGACGGCCGTATCCGCAGGCAGCCCGGCACCGCCACACCTTCCCGGGTATCTCTCAGGCGGTCCGCGCCAAGCTCAGCTCGAAGCGCAAAGCCTGCTCCACCTGGGCGACGGTGAGATCGAACAGGTCCGCGATCGTCTGGGTGGATTCACCGGCTCGAAACTGCTCGGCGACCACCTCGGTCGGCACCGCCCGCACCACCGGCCGCCCGTACTGATGCAGCGGATCGAGCGTGACCAGACCTCCGAACTGCACCGGGACCACGACATTCGCCTCCCGGTCAGTGTCGCCAACGTACCGGAGATCGCCGACAAAGCGCCGCACCGGGGCGGACATCATCGCTTGTCCACTTCGGACCACGACAAGCATCTCGTGGCCGGTGATGCCAACTTCGCGCTGGACGTGACGAACAAGCTCGCGGCCGTCGATGTCGAGGAACAGCCTGGCGTGCGCGAGCGGATACCTACCGAACTCTTCGCGCAAACGGACCACGGCAGGACGCAAGCGGTGCATGGACGCGCCGCGTGCGCGGAACTCGGCGAGCAACCTCGTCTCGACGAACTCCCCCCAGGTCACTTCCTCATCACGGGTCCGTTCGACTCGAACAACCGGCGGGTAGTGCACCCCACCACGGTCGTAGCCGTCGATCCACCGGCGTGCCGTGCCAGGTGGCAGCACGAGAAGCCGGTCAACGTCCGAGAGGCCGTAGACGCGGCGATCAAGCAGCGAGACCGTCACCGTTGAATCCTGTCACGTATCTCGGACACGAACACGCCAGGTTGCGGACCTGACGTGTTCGAAGTGGCCGCGGCGCGTGCCACTGCCGGCGCACGGGTGAAGCGCATGCCCTCGTCCTCGAGCGAGCCGTGCCGCATCATCAGCACGTCCCTCGGATAGTTCTGGTGCAGCCGCCACGGGGTGACCGATCCCTGCTTCGGTAGTGCAGCGACACTGCGCAGCACGTAGCCCGACTGCAGGTTGATGATCGGCTCCTGCCGCAGCGTGTCTGGCGCCACGGGGGTGCATATCTGATAGCCACGCTGGTCCATGTGGTTGAGCAGCCGGCAGACGTACCCACTGATCAGATCACTCTTCAGCGTCCACGACGCGTTGGTGTATCCAAGGATCATGGCGAAGTTCGGCACACCGGAGAGCATCATGCCCTTGTAGGCCACGGTGCGAGCGAGGTCGATGTCGGCGCCGTCAACACTCACTGTCATGCCACCCAGCGCCAGCAGGTTCAGGCCGGTGGCAGTGACCACAACATCGGCCGGCAGTTCCACCCCGGAAGCCAGCCGGATCCCGCGCTCGGTGAACGTCTCAATGTGATCAGTGACGACCGAAGCGCGGCCACTGCTGATTGCGGTGAACAGATCCCCATCGGGCACCAGGCACATTCGCTGATCCCAGGGGTTGTACTGCGGCGCGAAGTGAGTGTCGACGTCATAGCCTTCAGGCAGCTGCGCCGTAACTCCTTTGCGGATCAAGGCCTTCATCAAGCCAGGGGCAAGACGGCTGAGCTGGAAAATGAGCGTGGCAAGCAGGGCGTTCTTCCACCGGGCGATGGGGTACGCCACTGTCGCGGGCAGCCTGCGGCGTAGTGCGTCAACGACAGCATCATGTACTGGCAGCGACAGCACGTAGCTGGGTGAGCGTTGCAGCATCGTCACGTGCGCGGCCTTCTCGGCCATCGCCGGAACGAGGGTCATCGCAGTCGCGCCGCTGCCGATGACGACCACCCGCTTGCCGGCGTAGTCCAGGTCCTCGGGCCACTGCTGGGGGTGCACGAGTTGCCCGGCAAAGCGGTCCGCGCCCATGAGCTGCGGGGTGTAACCCTTGTCGTAGCGGTAGTAGCCGGCGCAGGTGAACAGGAATCCGCACGTCAACACAACCGGCTCGCCGGTGTCCGTCCGCTGCGCCTGGACGGTCCACCGGGCGTCCTCGCTCGACCACTCAGCCCGGACAACCCGGTGCTGGAAGCGGATGTGCTCCTCCACGCCGTGCTCACGCGCGGTCTCCCGGATGTACCGGCAGATCGAGTCGCCGTCGGCGATAGCCCTCGGATCCGTCCACGGGCGAAATGAGTAGCCGAGAGTGAACATGTCCGAATCCGAGCGAACACCGGGATAACGGAACAGATCCCAGGTGCCACCGATTCTCCCGCGGCTCTCCAGGATCGTGAACGTCGTGCCCGGGCACCGCCGCCGCAGGTGGCAGGCGGCGCCGATCCCGGACAGACCAGCACCCACGATGAGCACATCGACGTGGTCGAGCCGCATCTCTTTCACCCTCATCCCACGCAGTGAACCGCCCACTACCGCACAAACCGATCTCGAGCCGTCCCGCCGCCACCGTGGCAGCGTCGTCGGAGCCGAGCGTATCGACGTCTCGTCAATTGTGCCAACGATATGTTGAGTGACTCGACAGTGTGTAAGGTGCTGCACATGGGCTCATCCCGCACCGTCGAGCACACCGGGAAATCCAGGGGCCGGCGCACGCCCCGGCCCTCTGGCGACGACCGGCAGACGGCGATCCTCTCCACGGCAGAGCGGCTACTGGAGGATCGGCTGCTGCGCGAGATCTCCATCGACGACCTCGCCCGTGGGGCGGGCATCTCCCGGCCCACGTTCTACTTCTACTTCGCCTCGAAGGACACCGTCCTGCTCGCGCTGCTCGACCGCGTCGTCGAACAGGCCCACACCGCCGCCGGGGATGTGCTCAACCACCTCGCCGACGACCCGAGGACGCGGTGGCGGGAAGCCATCAACGCCTTCTATGAAGCCTTTCGGTCGCATCGAGCGGTCACCCTCGCCTGCGCACAGGCACGGGCCACGAATGCCGAGATACGCCAGTTGTGGGCCACCGTGATGGAAGGATGGGTGCACTGCATCACCACCGTCATCGAGGCTGAACGTGAACGGGGCGCCGCACCCGCCGGGCTACCCGCCCGAGACCTAGCGGTCGCGCTTTACTCGATGAACGAGCGGGTGCTGTATGCAACCTTCTCTGACGACGGACCAGCCGTCGCCGAACCCAACGTCGTCGACGTACTACTCACCATCTGGCTCAACAGCATCTACCAGACGACCACACCCTGACAGACCTGAGTAGTCAGGTCATGAGCGATCAGCTTGGTCTCGTGGTTTCGTAAGTGGTTCCCCCAACGGAGGACGACAGTGGCAGTTACAGCGCTCCCCTTCTCGCGGTTTGATGGAGGGCATGAACGATTCTGACCACAACAGCCAGTCCCCCTTGCCCGCCGTGGTCGTCCCGCGACCCGTAATGCGCGCGCGCCACGTGGAGCCGCGACCAACACGATGGCACTCCGGCAGACTGCCCGATCGGCTGCGCCGCGCGAGCCGACACCCCGCACTGGCCGGCTCCTTGGCCACCGCTGCCGGGCTGATGCTCCACGCTGGCCTGCGACGGGCACTTACCCCGCGGGCTAGACCCGCACGGCTTGCCAAATCCGCCCGCACACCCGCACCCTCCGCAGTGGCCGACGGCGGGTTACTGGTGCTGTTCAGCCGCACCGTCGTGGTTGACACCTGGATCGTGCGCGGCCGCCGACAGTCTGAAGGTTGATAGGCATTCACGACCTTGCCGGGCGTGGATCCTTGCCCTCAGCATTCGGCGCATGCTCGGGAGCAAGAAGATGGTGCTCGTGGACGGCCGGCAGAGACAGCGTCTTGTAGCCAACGTCGTCGAACAGCACGGTCAACCGGTCCTGCTCGATCGACATGACGACGCCGTGCCCCCACTCGGCGTGTCGCACGGAGCTGCCCGGCGGGAACTCGTCGTTGCGGGCCGACTGTTGCTCAGCTGTGCCGGCCTCGCAGGTATCACAGTTGCCGCACGGGTGGGCCAGTTGTTCGCCGAAGTAGCCGAGCAGATACTGCCGCCGGCACCCGGTCGTCTCGGCGTAGCCGCGCATCATCTCGATCCGGGACCGGCTCAGACGCTGGTGAGTCTCCGCGACGTCGACGGCTCGTTCCACCGCCTGCTCGGCAGGAAGGTCGGGATCGACGTAGTCAAGCTGACCACCCGAGGTAGTGCCGACTGCCCCGGCCTGTTCGAGCAGGTTCACCGCTCTGGTGCGCTGAGCCGCAGACGCGTTTACCCGGTCCTTGAGCCATGCCGGCCGAACCGGTTGGTCGTGCTCCTGGAGCGCATGCACCACGTCACCGAGAACTTCCTCCGGAGCCGTGCTGGCGGTGAGGAACGTCTGCAGGCTCAGGTCATCCGAGCGGTAGAACAGCGTGATGTCGGCAGGCTGGCCGTCGCGGCCGGCTCGCCCGATCTGTTGGTAGTAGGAGTCCACTGACTCCGGTACTGAGGCGTGCGCGACGAACCGCACGTCGGGTTTGTCGATACCCATGCCGAATGCCGAGGTCGCCACCACCACATCGAGCTCGTCGGCCAGGAACTGCTCGTGCACCCGCTCGCGGTCAGCCGCCTTCATCCCGGCGTGATAGGCCGCCACCCGTACCCCGCACTGCGCGAGCTCATCGGTGTAGAACTCGGCGTCTTTGCGGCTGGCGACGTACACCAATCCGCATCGGCTCGCCGGATCCGCGGTCAGAACGCTTACCTGGGTAATGACCGAATGCCGCTTGTCAGGGTCGTCGGTGAACCGCTGCACGGCCAAGTGCAGATTCGGGCGGTCGAAGCTGGCGATCACCTCACGGTGTTCGCGCAGGCCCAGCCGCTGCACGATGTCGCGGCGAACCGGCAGTGCTGCGGTGGCTGTCAGCGCGAGCACCCTGGGACGGCCGAGCCGCTCAATCACTGGGCCCAAGCGACGGTAGTCGGGCCGGAAGTCATGCCCCCAGGCCGAGACGCAATGCGCCTCATCGACGACAAACAGCGACACTCCCAGATCCGCCAGCGCGTCGACGACCTCGTCCTTTGCCAGCTGCTCGGGCGAGAGGAACACGTACTTCGCCTCGCCTCGCCTCGCCCAATCGCCTCCCATGCCTGTTTCTGTTCGCCACTGCGCTGCGCGGAGTTCACCGCAACCGCCCCCGGCGCACAGGTGTCCTCAATGTTCTCCAGCTGGTCCTGCTGCAGCGCGATCAGCGGGGATACCACAAGGGTCGGGCCATCCAGCAACAGCGCAGGCACCTGGTAGATCGCAGACTTACCCGCACCAGTAGGCAACACGACCAGCACATCATGCCCGGACATCACCTGTTCCATCGCCTGCAGCTGCTCGTCGCGCAGCTGCGACCAGCCGAAGGTCTCGGCGGCCACCCGCTGGAGCTCGTCTCGCGTCGTACGTCGCACGATCATGGGCGATACCCCGACCTACGGCAGATCAAACGGTAGGACAGCGATTCGCGCGCGATGGCGCAGCTGCCCGACGTCACGCTCACCCACTTCTGCCGTTTGCCCATCCCGCTCAGCGGGAACAGTTCTCTGGACGCGGCCAGAAGGGAACTATCGATGAGGACAGCACGAGCACCGGTCGGTGAAGATCGACTGGCCAAGGGCCTCGGCTGGTTCAGCCGCAACGTGGACGGGTCCCAGCTGCTGGCACCTCAGCACGTCAACCGGCTCATGGAGAACACCGCCAGACACCGGGTGGCGGCCGCAGCCGTCGTCGGCGTCACGGTTCTGGCCGTCATCGCTAGCGCTAAGACCAGTCGGTCTTCACAGCTGACTGCGATCTTCCGTGGTCTTGCCGAGCTGCGGCATGCACGTGCGTTCCATCCCCGCGGACTCATGCTTGCCGGGGAGTTGACGACCGAGGAGACAAGCCCCCTTCCGTTGGACGCGGGAGTTCGGCCGGTGATCGCTAGACTTTCCAAAGGTGTGGGAACGCCCGGTGGGGTTCCCGACATCCTCGGACTCGCCGTACGCATTCCGCCCGAAAACGGACTTTCCCGGTCATGGGATCTCGCACTGTCCAGTTCGGGAAGCGGGGCACTGAGCCGGATGGTCCCCATTCCGGCACGGCGATGGGACACGGCGCGTTACGGCAGCATCGTTCCTTACCGTTACGGTGGTCGACGAATGTGGCTGCTCGCGGTACCAGAAAACAGCGCGCCATCGGAACCCGCATCGCTGAAGCGGTTGGAGCGGTGGGTGAACGACCGGTCGCTGCGGTTCATCATCCACACAGGACTGAGCGGCGACGGCTGGCGCGAGGCCGCTAGGTTGACCCTGCACACCGTGCTACCGGGCACCGAGGCGAACCGGGTGGCTTTCGACCCGATGACAAACCACCCTCCAGGGCTTCGAATGTCTCCACGCTGGCTCAGCCGGATGCGTGAGCGGGCCTATCAAGGCAGCCTGGCCGGCCGGGCTTCCTCCGGTGCGGCAGGTTGACCGTGTCCACTCTGGCAGAAGAAATTTCGCTTCGATTCGCCCCGGAGGTAAGGGCTCAAGGACACGACACGCAAGAACAACACACACCTGTTGCGAGACGCGCTCAGGTTTCTGGCCGCCAGACTCGCGGAGAGCGCCCACCGCTGAGTCGATCGCGTACGCCAGAGCGCGTCAGCGGTGCACCGGCCCGATGGGGAAACACTGGCGCGTCGGGCGCGGAGTTGATCCTGTTCAGCCAGCCACGCAGCTTGGTGGCGGTGTTCTTCCATAACAGGATGATGTGTTGTTTGCGGTCCTTGCCGTATAGGTGCACGGCGGTTTGCCGGTCCAGCGTGAGCGGCCTCAAGGCCGGTGATCGGGTAGTGGTGCCGTTCAATGTCTCCTGCGGCAACCGTTTCCTGTGCGGACAGGGCCTGCACTCCCAGTGCGCGACCACCCAGGTATACAAGCGGGGCAATGGAGCGGCACTGTTTTGGCTACACCAAACTCTACGGCCAAGTGCCGGACGGGCAGGCAGAATATCTGCGTGTCCCCTAAGGTTCAGGGCCGTGGTTTTGCTTTCATTGGGTGGTGGTAGTCAGAGCGTCGGGTACCAGTAAGGAGAATCTGATGGCTCAAACACAACAGGTGACGGCGGAGCAGGTTGACGTCATCGACCTGCTGATCGCTCAGCATTCGCTGATTCGTGATCTTTTCGAGGAGGTGAAGACCGCCCAAGGTGAGGCGCAGGAGGAGGCGTTTCACCGGCTGCGCCGCATGTTGGCGGTCCACGAGACGGCCGAGGAAGAGGTTGTGCACCCGGACGACGATCTCCTATGAGCAAGTCGCCGTCGACCTCACCGGCTGGGTGGCGCGCAACGAGCCCGACCCCTACCTGCGGCAGGCCTACGAATTCGGGGTGCTGGAAGACTTCGACCACCTCTACCGCTACGCCAACCTCTACGAGATCATCGAGCACCGGCGGGCGGAGAAGATCGTTGACCAGCTCACTGAAGTGATGCCCGGCCGGCCCACCATCGTCGAGCACCGCGATCCGGTGGACA
>JBATXM010000292.1:0-20259 GCA_049673305.1 Pseudonocardiaceae bacterium
GGGTGAAAGGCGCGATCGCCTCGCGTCTGGCGGAATGCGGTGGGCTGCTATTGCACCCGGACAAGACCCGCATCGTGTACTGCAAGGACAGCAACCGCCACGGCCGTCACCGGCAGGTGTCGTTTGAGTACGCCCGGCATGGGTGATCGATTGGGGGTGAGAGTCCCCTGGAGGAAGAGGTGGTGCTAACTCCGAGCCGGAGGCAACTGCGTCGTCGTGAGGCGGGGTGGGAAGGAAGCCCGAGGCGTACCTCTGCACCGAGGAACACGAATCGCGTAGAAGGCGGGGCGATCTGGGTGAGCCTGCTCAAGAAGGTGAAGCCCGTCACCATCAACAGGGTCGTTTCGTAGACGCGGCGGGCGTAGGGGGATATTGATCGTTCTTATCCGGGGAGGTCTGCCTGGGTGTCGGTTGTGCTGTGGTGGCGCCGCGCCGACGGCCTGCATCGCAAGGTGGGGGTTGGCTGGGCAGAAGTCAGCAGAGGTCGTAGTACCGGCCGGGGGTCAGGTTGTGGTCGGGAAGGACCGAACGTCGAGTATGGCGGAGGAGTCGGTGGTGCTCGTGCTGGTCGCGGTGATCGCAGCCATCCCGCTTCATGCGGGCTCGTTGCGGGGTGGAGACGGTGAGGTCCGTTGAGACCCGCAGCGGAGCGTAGCGGCAGGCCGGCGCACTCCGAGGATGCCGCCATCCCTGGCTTGGAGGTCTCACTGTGGGAGCGGATGCTCGCACCGGAGAATCTGAGCCGGGCGTTGAGGCGTGTCAAGGCTAACCGGGGCGCGCCTGGTGTGGATGGCATGACCACAGACGAGCTTGGTCCGTGGCTGCGCCAGCACTGGGCATCGATCCGGGAGGCCCTGGACGCGGGCACCTACCAGCCGTCACCGGTCCGCCGGGTGGTGATCCCCAAGCCCGGGGGCGGGGAGCGTTTGCTGGGGGTGCCTACCTGTTTGGATCGGCTGATTCAGCAGGCCATCGCGCAGGTGCTCACGCCGGTGTTCGACCCGCTGTTTTCCGGGTCATCGTTTGGATTTCGTCCCGGCCGCTCCGCCCATCAGGCGGTGCGGGTCGCGCGGCGGTGCATCCAGGATGGCCTGGAGTGGGTCGTAGACATTGACCTGGACCGGTTCTTCGACCGGGTTCAGTTCGATGTGCTCATGGCGCGGGTGGCGCGCAAGGTGTCCGACCGCAAGATCCTCAAGCTGATCCGGAGGTATCTGGAGGCCGGGGTGATGGTCGAGGGGATCAAGCAAGCGACGGAGGAGGGGACCCCGCAGGGTTCTCCGCTGTCGCCGATCCTCTCGAACATCATGCTGGATGATCTGGACCGGGAGCTGTGGCAACGCGGTCATCGGTTCGTGCGCTACGCCGATGACCTTCGGGTCTTCGTACGTAGCGAACGGGCCGCCCAGAGGGTGTTCGACAGCGTCTGTGACGTGATCGAACGGCGGCTAAAGCTCAAGGTGAACCGAGACAAGTCCTCGATCCGGCGCGCCGCGCAGGCGACGCTGCTGGGATTTGGGTTCTTCCTCCACGGTGGGCAGGTCAGGATCCAGGTCGCCTCCAAGGCGATCTCCCGGCTGAAACATCGGCTACGGGTCTTGACCCGGCGCAACTGGGGGATGTCGATGGACTACCGCATCGGCGCGATCAACCGGTTCACCACCGGCTGGATGGCCTATTTCCGGCTCGCGGATGTGGCTAGTCCGTTTCGCGATCTGGATGGATGGCTACGCCGTCGCCTGCGGCAGATCCACTGGAAGCACTGGAAGACCGCCGCCGCAAGGCGGCACAACCTGCGGATACGTGGTATCTCCGAGCGCAACGCCCGCCAATGGGGTGGCAGTGGCAAGGGATACTGGCGGGTTGCCGGCTCCGGGATCCTCCACGTGGCTCTGCCCAACACCTACTGGGATCGCCTTGGCCTCAAGACCCTCAGCCACACCTGGCGGCGTCTCTCCCAAACGGCTTGACGAACCGCCGGATGCGGGCCCGCATGTCCGGTGGTGTGAGAGGGGGCGGGGCGACCCCGCCCCCTACTCGATCGCCCATAGAGCCAAATTCAGCAGCGCACGGCTGTGCTGCGTGTGTAGTCCCTCCTGATCAGCTTCCCCCTCGCTGTCTTGCGTAGTGGCAGAGCGGATGTGTGCCATGTCTCGCGACGGCTTGCGGGACTCTTGAGGGGGCCAGGTACCCACCGCCACCCACGTAGACAGGCATCTCAGTGCCCCCGCAGGTGACAACTGAGACCCAAACTGAGACCCATAGGGGAACGCCAGATGAGTCAAAACTGACTCTCCCGACGTTTTCCCTGCTAGATGGCGGTAGCGGTGGGATTTGAACCCACGGAGGGGGTAAGCCCTCACGCGCTTTCGAGGCGCGCTCCTTCGGCCGCTCGGACACGCTACCGCCAGTCAGCGTACCGGGCGCACGACGGTGGAGAAAAATCCGGTGAGCAGGGCGGCGCACTCGTCGGCGAGGACGCCCCCGAGCACCTGCGGACGGTGGGGCAACCGGCGATCCCGGACGACGTCCCACAGCGAGCCGACCGCACCGGTCTTCGGCTCCCAGGCACCGAACACCAGACGGTCCACCCGGGCCGCCACCAGGGCACCCGCGCACATCGTGCACGGCTCCACGGTGACCACCAGGGTGCAGCCGGTCAGCCGCCAGCCGTCGCGGCGCCCGGAGTCACGCAGCCGCACCGCCCCGGCCCGCAGGGCCAGCAGCTCGGCGTGCGCGGTCGGGTCCCCGGTGGCCTCCCGGGCATTGCAGGCAGTCGCCAGTTCGACGCCCTCGGCGTCTACCAGCACAGCCCCGATCGGGATGTCCCCGGTGGTCACTGCTCCGCCGGCTATCTCGATCGCGCGCCGCACCAGCGCCAGGTCGGCACCGGTCGCCACCGTCATCCCGGCTGCTTCTCCAGCAGCGCGGACAGTTGCGAGGAGAACCCGCAGCGCTGGGCGATCATGTCGAGTTGCTCGTCCGGGTACAGGTCCACCTCATCGATGATCACCTGCATCTCTTCTGCCGGCAACCCCAGGTCGGCGAGCAGCCCGAGGTCGCCCTCCGGCCAGACGTCGTCGGCATCGTCGGCGTCTTCTTCGGGGACCTCGACCCGCAGCAGGTCGAGCACGTCGGCGGCGACGTCGTAGTCCAGCGCCGCCCCGGCGTCGGACAGCAGCAACGACACCCCGCCTGGCACCGGTCTTACCACGACGAAGAACTCATCATCAACGTCGAGCAGGCCGAAGACAGCGCCCGTGGAGCGCTGCCCACGCAGCTCAGTGATAGCCGCATTGAGGTCTTTCAGGGCTGCAGTGTCCAGTTTGGTGCACTGCCAGCGCCCGTCCTCGCGAACGACAGCGACGGCGAAGCCGGTGACCGACATGGCACAAGTATGCGCCGTCTGGCTCCACAGCGAAACGTGATCACCGATCCGAGCCCCCGATGCCGAGTCCCCGATACCTCGATGACATGTGACAATGCGCAGTTGTGAGCGAACGCGTCTTGTGCGTCATCGGATTGGGCCTGATTGGTGGGTCGCTGCTGCGTGCCGCGCAGGGCGCCGGGTGGAAAGTCCGGGGCACCGCGTGTTCGGATGCCGACGTCACCGCAGCCCGGGAGGCCGGCTTCGACGTCACATCCCGCGCCGAGGACGTGCTGGCGGACGTCGCGGCCAGCGACGCTCTGGTGGTGCTGGCGGTGCCGCTGCCCTCGGTGGTCGACGCGCTGGCGGTGATTACTCGGCACGCCCCGCGCTGCCGTCTCACCGACGTCGTGAGTGTGAAGCAACCCGTCGCGGCGGCGGTGGCCCGCCTGGCCCCCTCGGCCCGCTACGTCGGTGGGCACCCGATGGCGGGGAGCACCGCCTCGGGCTGGGCGGCCGGATCGGCGACGCTCTTGCGCGGAGTGCCCTGGGTGGTGGGTAGCGACGACGGCGCCGACCCGGTGGTGTGGGCGCAGGTTGCCCAGCTGGCGCTGGACTGCGGGGCGCAGGTGGTGCCAGCCGGTGCCGCAGACCATGACGCTGCAGTGGCCCGGATCTCTCACCTGCCGCACGTGCTGGCCGCAGTGCTCGCCTCGGTGGGCGCCGACGGCGGGCCGCTGGCGATGGCGCTGGGTGCGGGTTCGTTCACCGACGGCACCCGGGTGGCCGGGTCCCGGCCGGAACTGGTCCGCGCGATGTGCGAAGGCAACCGCAATGCCCTGCTCGAGGCGGTGGACGACGCCTTGGGCCGGCTGGGCGCGGCGCGGGGCTCACTGGCATCCACCGGCGCCCTGGAGGCCACGATCCGGGCCGGTCACCGAGCCCGCCAGGCCTTCGACGCCGCCCACGACGCCGCCCCCGACGGCGACACCGTGCACCTCGACCTCGTCACTCCCGGGGCGCTCAACCGACTACGCGAACTCGGCCGCCAAGGTGCCCGCGTCATCGCCGTCCGCAATACCCACTGCCAACTCCACCTCTGAGCCGGACGCCACCCCGTGGAACCTTTTCGCGCCGAGAGCGACCCGAAGAACGCCGAAGGGAACCTTTTCGCACGGGAAAAGGACCCGCACAACGCGATCGTGCAGCTGGTTGCGGTGGAGAGCGGTGTGCAGCGCGCGGGGGCGCTGAGCGGGGTGGTGGTGGGCGTGAAGGACCTCATCGACGTCGCTGGGGTGCCGACCCGCGCTGGCAGCGCGGTGCTGGCCGACGCCGCCCCGGCGCGCGCGGACGCCGCTGTGGTGGCGCGGCTGCGTGCGGCCGGTGCGGTGGTGGTCGCCAAGACCCATACCCACGAGTTCGGCTACGGGCCCACCGGGGATGTCGCGGTGCAGGGCCCGTGCCGCAACCCACGTGATCCGCAGCGGATCACCGGCGGCTCCTCCAGCGGGTCGGCGGCCGCGGTGGCGGCGGGGCTGGTGCCGCTGGCGGTGGGCACCGACACCGGCGGCTCGGTACGCATCCCGGCCGCGCTGTGTGGGGTGGTCGGGCTCAAGCCAGCGTTCGGCGCGTTGCCCACCACGGGGGTGTTTCCGCTGTCCGAGACCTTGGACCACGTCGGGCTGCTCGGCGCCGACATCGGCACGGTCAGCGCGGCATTCGGCGCGCTGACCGGACGCCAGATCGACCCGTCGGCTCCGGTGGCGGGCACCGTGGTCGGGCGCCCCACTGACCCCTACTGGCGGGTCCACGACCCGGCGATCGCCGCTGCGGTGGACCGCGCCGCCGACGCGCTGAGCATCGCTGGCGCCGTGTTGCGTGAAGTACGCCTGCCCAGTATCGATGAACTCGTCGCCACCTACCGGGTGATTGTCACCGTGGAGGCCCACACCACCCACCAGCGGTGGCTCGCGCAGCGCCCCGAGGACTACCAGCCGGCCACCGCCGCGCGGTTGCGAACAGCCGCCGCCTACGCCGCCGCGGACTACGTCACCGCGCGGCGCACCCATCGCCGGCTGGCCGCCGAGCTGACCGCCCGGATGCTCGCCGAGGGGGTCGATGTGCTGCTGCTGGCGAGCACCCCGTTGCGGGCTACCCCGATCAGTGCCCGGCAGGTGGACGCCCCGGACGGCACTCGGGTCGAGGTAGTGCCCGCGCTGCTGTCCCTCACGCTGCCCTTCAACCTGCTGGGCTGGCCAGCGGTGTCAGTGCCGGCACCGGACGTGACCGGGCTGCCGATCGGGATCCAGGTGGCTGCGGTGCGGGGCGCGGAGCAGGTGGTGCTGGCTGCCGGTGCCCGGATCGTCACACCCGGCGGGCCAGGCCGGGATACTCCAGTGCCAGGCCGTTGATATCCACGGTGAGTTCCGCTTCCCACGAGTCGCTGCTGAGGCTGACCACCGCCGGCTCGCCCAGCGAGACCGTGCGGTAAGTCTGGGAGACCCGGCACACCTCCAGGCTGGGCAACGCGACGAACACCACCGGCAGATCATGCCGGGCTGCGCTGCGGTGCAGGCCCAGCCGGCGAATCGGCAGCGCGTTGAACAGGGGGCTGGACTCCAGATCGATGTCCAGAGCACCACCGAAGTGGGTACGCGCCGCGCCCTGGCCGTGGTCAACCAGCCAGATGCCCTCCTCCGAGCGGGTAACGGCGACGTGTTGCTCGCCCTTGGCCCAGGCGGTGCGGACGGTCAGCCGCTGGGCCACCCCAGCCTCGTCGGTGGCCAATGAGTAAGACGCGGAGTAGGCCCCGCTGCCCTCCTGCTGGGCGTTGACCAATGACCCGGTAGCCCGCAGGCCAACTTCACCGAGGACGACCCGAGCCGCTTCCAGCCGCAGGCAGTCCACACCAGCCCAGGAAAGCATCCTGACCTCGCGCGAGGAACGACGGGCCACCGTCGGACCGGTCGGCTTCTCGCCGGTCTGGGGGGTGCTCACTGCCACATACTGTCACTACAGGGGCGCTATCCGGTAGCAGGTGTGCTCGTGTTACCGGCAGGGAGTACGCTGCTTTGGGGACGAGAGCCTTGGGGTAGCGCCGTGCCGCCTGCTCGTCTGACGGCGGCTCTGACAAAACCACAACGAAGAAGGACCACATGCGCACGCCCGTCTCCGACCGCCGACCGCGGGCCGGAATGACCCTCACTCCCCGCCATCGGCAGAGCCGACCCCTGCCGATGAGTGCCGTGGCTGTGCGTCGCGGCCAGTTCGGTGAGTTCGAGCTGCGCCCGGTGCGGGAACACACCGTCGAAGCGCTGCCCGCTGCGGCAGCGGCCGAGGAGGGTTGACCACGTCAGCGCACCGACGTCAGGCGGGCGCGGTCACTTCTACCCGAATCGCATCGGAATCTTTCACCACGACGACCGACGAGTGATAGCTTGCCGAGGAGTTCCCGCTGATGAGCAGCCATCGGCTGTTGGCGTAGGCGAGCAGCAGCAGGCCGGTGTAGCGGAAGAACGCCGTGCCACCAGGGCCGGGGACTTTGGCTGCATTGACTCGCGATCCTGGCAGGTCCAGGTACGTCGCGCTGAACACCGTCACCACGGGAAGGCGGGTCGAGCCGCTGTCTATCGCGGCTGCCGCGCGTTGCCCAAGTTCCTGTGCGTATAGCGTCGCCGCCCAGAACAGCGCCAAGGAAAGCGCGACCACCAGCGCCGCGACGCTGACCTGCCGCAGCGCTCGAGAGTCGGTCCTCGAGGACACCAACGCCCGGCCAAATCGGAACGTCACGACGCTGCCGATTCCGAGCACGGCCGGCCCCAGCAGCGTAGGCAGGCCCCAGCTCGCCCCGAGGCCGAGCGCAAGCAGCAGGCCCGCCAGCGACAGCGCGAGCCCGGTGATCACCAGCGCCTGAGCGCGCCGGCGCCCGCGTGCCGTGCCGGCCTGCTGTGAACTTGCGTCCAGGCCGGTCTCGGGCTGCACCCGGGCGAGGAGACGGTCGAGGAGCGCGAGAGCCACCAGCGCCGCGAGCAGCCAGGCCACCGCTCCGAAGGTCACATCGGCGCTGCGCAGCACGTAGTCCTGGATCGACAGGTTCAGCAGGTTTTGGTCAACCCCGAAGTAGTCGTAGAACGCGCGGTTGCTAATCCATCCGACATAACCGAGCAGCGCGCTGAGCGCGGTGACGGGTGCGATCACTGCGGTAAGGATCTCGATGACACGCTTGGTGTCCAGGACCCCGCGAGGCGCCGGCGGGGCGGACGGGTCGGTCACGGAGTCGTGGTGGGAGATGCGCCGCCGCCCGAAGGCCCGTTCGGGGTGCTGGTGGGCGGGGGTGCGCTGGTGGGCGGGGGTGCGCTGGGCTCCCGTCTGTGGTCGAAGTGGCACACCGCACCCGGGATACCGCAGGGTTCACTACGGCGGACCGTGGAGGGCTGCGTGGGGAGGCCGACGGTCGGGATCACGAGCTTCGTGGTTCCGTCGGCTGGCGGCGTCGTGGTCACCACGGTGGCTGGGGGCGTCGTGGTGACCACCGAGGTGTCGCTGCCCGGATTCGACGGCGGCGGTGGGGCTACCCGGTTGCACGCGCTCAGCGCCACCGCGCACGTCACAGCGCCCCAGAACGCGACAATCGCGCCCCGACCGACCATCGTGCGTGACTCCTCAGCTGGCTGGATCCCGTGGTCACTCGTCGTCACGCAGCTGTTTTGTGAGGATGATTGACTCTGAGATGATCTTTTCGCACACGTAGGGCTGCACCTCACCGGTCTCGACGAAACCCATCCGCCGCCAGAAGGGCAGCACGGTGTCGTTGCAGCGCACCACCGATATCCGCAACATATCGATCTCTGGCCAGCGCCGTACCTTAGCCTCCACCAAGTCGTACGTGGACCGGCCGAGACCAATGCCACGGTGCGCCTCGTCGAGGAGCAGCAGGCCGATCAGCGCGGTGTTGGGCGTCGGCCAACCGCGGATGATGTCCGCGCAACCGATCATCGCCGTTCCGTCGACGATGAAGCCGTACAGGTACTTGCTGTCGTGGGTCATCTCTGGCGGCAGGGCGTTGAGTAGGTCTTTGACGGCCTCAGGTCCTGGCGGATGGCCGGTGATGAGTTCCGTGTACGTCGGCGTTTCCTCAAGGAGACGCTGCAGAGCAGCCATCTCGCAGGGTTGGCCAGTGATAAATCGCAAGTCAATGGACACATAGCTATGCTGTCGTGTTGCGGTTGGTGGCGCAACAATCGCCCCCTCAGGTGGTGTTAGGCGCTGCGCTCGTCGACGTCGAGCAGGTGCCTGACCAGCCAGTGCACGACCTCCCTGACGAAGACCGTGAGGCTGCTGGTGCCCAGGATGTCGTGCCCCTCCTCGGGCAGCACCAGATAGCCGGGTGCCGCGCCGCGCTCCCGCAGTGCGGCGATGAGTTGCTCGGCCTCGGTGAGCGGTACGTTGGTGTCCTGGCCGCCATGCACTACCAGCAGTGGGGCGCTCAGCCGTCCAATGCGATGGATCGGTGACAGCTCACGCAGCAGCCTGGCGTCGCGATGCGGGTCGCCGTACCTGCTCACTGCCACCGCCGCGACCCACGGCTCGGTGTGCGCGAAGAAGGTCTCGAAGTCGATGATGCCGCAGACGTCGACGCCGACCCGGAACAGCGTGGGATGGCGCACCATCGCGGCGACGGTCAGGTAGCCGCCGTAGGAGCGGCCGGCGCAGGCCAGCGCGGTGGGGTCGGTGAGCCCGGCGTCCACGAGATACCCCGCCACGTCGGCGACGTCATCGATGGCGGCGAACCGACGCTGGTGGACGTCGGCGTCCACGAAGGCGCGTCCGAAACCCGTCGAGCCACGCACGTTCGGCGCGAACACCGCGATGCGGTAACTCAGCAACGCCTGGTAGAGCGGGTTGAAGGTGGGACGTTCCTGTGCCTCCGGGCCGCCGTGCAACCAGACCAGCGTGGGTAGCGCGCCGAGCGCTCCGGCTGGCCGGTAGAGCCAGCCGCTCAGCTCGAGGCCGTCCCGGGCCTGCCACCGGTGCAACTCTGGCCGGGCTGGCGCGTCCTGGCCCCAGGCCGGGGGGTGCGCGGGAGCCAGCCGCACCGGCTTGCCCGGTGGGAGTGGGTAGCACAGCACGTGCGGCGGTTCGGCGGCGGATTCCACAGCGAGCACCAGTGACCCACCGTCCCGAGCGAAAGCGCAGCCGGTCACCACGGCTGCGGGCGGTGCCGGCAGCGCACGGCGCCCTCCGCCGGGCAACGTGATGAGCTCGAGCTCGCTGCGTCCCTCGACGTTCCATACCGTGAGGACCTCGCGGCCAGTCGGCTCAAGGGCGAACCGCTCAAGCTCGGCGTGCTCGCGTGCGGCGATGAGCGTGGCTGCCTCGGGGTAGCCGGCGGCGACTCTCGGCAAGGCGAGCAGCGCGGCGAACTCGTGATGAGCGTCGGTATGTAGGTAGATCATCCGATTGTCAGGGGCGAAGCAGGCGTCGGCGATGGTCGCGTCGGCGCCGAGTAGTTCGGTGCTGATGGCGGTCCGGGTGTCGACCAGCAGCAAGCGGCGCTCGCCTCGGGCGCCGAGGCGCACCACGGCGTAGCGCCCGTCGTGGCTGAAGGTGCACACCATCGCCGCCAGGCCGCTCGCCAGCCGGCGGCGGCGGCCGGAGCACACATCCACCGCGTACGCGACGAGCATGGCCGGGTCCGTGACGTTGGTCTCCGCAAGACCCACGGTGTGCCCGCCGGGCTGCCAGCGGCCGATCGACGCCACCCCGGTAGGCGTTCCGCCGACGACCCGGGCAGCAGAGCCGTCCGGGCGCAGCGCGCGAACCAGGGTGCGCTCGCCGCCACCGGGCGAGCTCGTCAGGCACAGCCACTTGCCGTCGGGTGACCAGCTGACCACCCGTACGTAGTCCTCGCCGGTGTCCAGCCGTACTGGCCGGCCAGGGTAGACCAACGGGCTAGCGCGGGTGAGCGGGCTCAGCCAGACCCCGGGCGTGCCGTCCCGGTCGGAGACCACGGCCAGGGTACTGCCATCCGGCGACAGCGCGGGTGAGGTACAGGTCTCGGCGACGAGCCACATTCACCTAGATCCCCCTTACTTAAATCCCTCTTGGATCCCAGTTAAATCCTTCTGTCCTGTAGCCACATTTCTAGCAGGGCGACCTGCCACAAAGCGTTGGATCCCAGCGTGGTGCGCTCGGTGTTCGGGTCGGCGAGCATGCGCGCCAACCACTCCGGGCGAAACAGGCCACGGTCCTTGGCCACCGGATCCGTCACCGCGTCACGCACCCGGTCGAGGAACGAGCCGGACAGGTGCCGGATCGCTGGCACTGGGAAGTAACCCTTGGGCCGGTCGATGATCATATCCGGGACGACGCCCCGACTGGCTGCCTTGAGCACTCCTTTTCCCCCTGCGGCGAGCTTGAGCTCGGGTGGGCAGGCGGCGGCCAGCTCGACCAGCTCGTGGTCCAGGAACGGCACTCGCGCCTCCAACCCCCACGCCATCGTCATGTTGTCCACCCGCTTCACCGGGTCATCGACCAGCATGACCGAGGTATCCAGGCGCAACGCCGCATCGAGTGCGGTGTCGGCGCCGGGGGCGCCGAAGTGTGCGTCGACGAACGCCCGGCTGTAATCAGAGCTTGCCAGCCACTCCGGCTCGAGTAGCTCGGCCAGCTCGGCGTGCGGGCGGTCGATGAACACCTCCGCGTACGCCGCCGCGGCTGCGTCCCTGGGCACGTTGGCCAGCGGCGGATACCAGTCGTAGCCGGCGAAGATCTCATCCGCGCCCTGCCCGGACTGCACCACGGTCACCGAGCGGGAGACCTCCTCGGAGAGCAGGTAGAAGGCGACGCAGTCATGGCTGACCATCGGTTCGCTCATCGCTTCGATGGCCGCGTCCACCGCCGGAAGCAGCCGGTCCGAGGTGATCATGATCTTCTGGTGATCGGTGCCGAAGTGTGCCGCGACCGCGTCGGAGTAGCCGAACTCGTCCCCCGACTCCCCTCCGGCGGCCTCGAACCCGACGCTGAACGTGTGCAGCCGCTGTGCGGCGTCCTCAGCCAGCAGCGCCACCACCAGGCTGGAGTCGATGCCGCCGGAGAGCAAGACGCCCACTGGGACGTCGGCGACCATACGGCGGCGCACCGCGAGCCGCAGCGCAGCCAGCACAGCTCCCGGCCAGGCGGTGACATCCCTGACATCCCGGCTCCGACCGCGGGAGAACGCCGGTCGCCAGTACTCCCGGTCCTCGCAACGGCCATCCGGATGCACGGTGCGCACTGTGGCCGGTGGCAGTTTCTCCACCCCGGCCAGGATCGTGTGCGGAGCCGGCACGACGGAGTGGAAACTGAGGTAGTGGTGCAGCCCGATGGGGTTGATCGTCGTGTCCACCTCACCTGCGGCGAGCAGCGCCGGCAGCGTGGAGGCGAAGCGCAGTCGGCGAGCGGTCTGCGAGAGGTACAGCGGTTTGATTCCGAGCCGGTCGCGACCGAGCACCAGCCGCCCGCTCTCGCGCTCGAGCACGGCGAAGGCGAACATGCCCTGGAAGTGTTCGACGCAGCTGGTTCCCCACCGGTGATAGGCCTTGAGCAGCACCTCAGTGTCGGATTGGGAGAAAAACCGGTAACCGGTGGCACCCAGCTCGCGGCGCAGCTCGCGATAGTTGTAGATGCAACCATTGAACACGGCAGTCAGGCCCAGCTCGGGATCGACCATGGGTTGCGTGGCCCGGTCCGACAGGTCGATGATCTTCAGCCGGCGGTGGCCGAGCGCGCTGCGCCCGCCTGCGTGGATGCCCCAGCCATCAGGGCCGCGCCGATGCAGCGCGGCGGTCATGGTGGTGACCGCGTCGATGCTGGCCGGCGTCTCGTCGAAGCTGATCTCGCCAGCGATGCCGCACATCAGCAAGCTCCTCTCACCGCAAGATCCAGGTGTCCTTCGCGCCGCCGCCCCGGGAGGAGTTGACGATCATGCTGTCGCTGGGCGCGGCCCGGGTCAGGGCGGCGGGTGCCACCTGCGCCTGGTCGCCGAGCAGGACGAACGCGCGCAGGTCGACCGCCCTTGGCTCCAGCCCAGTGCCGGTGAAGGTGGGGTGGGTGGACAACGACACCAGGTCCTGGGCCACCCAGTCCTCGGGATTCGCCCGGAGCGCGGCGGCGAGCTCAGCCAGCTCGGCGGAGCTGGCCTCGGGTCCGATCACGACGCCGTGCCCGCCGTAGCCGTCCACCGGCTTGAGCACCAACTCGGCTAGCCGGTCCAGCACCTGCGGGAGGTGATGCGGATCAGCGCACGGGTAGGTGGGCACCTGGGCGAGCAGCGCCTGCTCACCCAGATAATATGTGATCATGCTCGGCACGTAGGCGTACACCCGCTTGTCGTCGACCACCCCATTGCCCAGCGCATTGAGCAGGCGCACCCGGCCATCGGCCACAGCCGCACAGATTGCCGGCCCGACGGGCCGACCGTCCGCCCCGGTCGCGTCGAGCAGGGTCTGCTCGTCAAGCCGCCGGTACAGCATCGTCAGGCGCCGACCGTGCGCGTACACCCCGCTATCGCTGACCGTGAGCTCCCCCGGAGTAACCAACGGCATGCCCATCTGCTCGGCCAGCAGCCGATGCTCGTAGAACGCGGCGTCAAGGGGGCCGGCGCTCAGCAGCGCGATCGTGTCGTCGCCGTCCCCATCAGCTCCATCTGCCCCCTCTGCCCCATGCGCAACTGAAGCCAGCAGCGTCGTGCGGAGCAGCTCCGGGACGCCTTCCAGCGCTACCATGCCGGCGGGTGGCTCCAGATCGGGCAACACGCTGCGCACCAGCCGCCGGCTGGTCATCGCGTACCCGATGCCAGAGGGCACCCGCACGTTGTCCTCGAGCACGAGCCAGCGCTGCGCACTGTCGCGCACCAGGTCAATCCCGCTGATGGCGGCTCGCACCGGGTGCTGGCTGAACAGCGTCCCGAGATGGCTCCAGCCGGGCGAGCCGGTGACCACCGACGCCGGCAGCACGCCATCCCGGATGGCCTCCTGCCGACCGTAGGCGTCGTGCAGGAACGCATCCAGCGCGCGTACCCGCTGGATCAGCCCGGGCGTCAGCGTCGCCCACTCCTGCGCGGTGATGATGCGCGGCACCAGGTCCAGCGGGAACAGCCGGTCCGGTTCACCATCGGCCACCTGGAACGTCACGCTCCGCGCCCGCTGCTCGGTGCGCAGCGCGTTCACTGCCGCCCGCATGCCGCGTGCTCCCAGCCGGTCCAGCACCCGGAACATCCAGCCGTAGTGCGGCAGAACCCGGCCGGTCGCTCCGACCGCCTCGTCGTAACCGGCGGGGCGGTAGCCATCGAGCAGGGCCGGCGTTGCCGGCACCGTGGTTGGCGGGTCGCGGCGCAGCGACTCACCTCGGGTCTGCGCGAGCAGGCCGTCCACCACGTCGGTGAGCTCGCCGCGCCGGCCGAACATCCGGCGCTGGCGGGTGGCGGAGCTGCCCACGATGAGGGCCCGCTGGGACAGCTCACGCACCTGCTTCCAGTCCCCGGACGCCTCCAGCTCCGGCCGCAACTCGCTGACCAGCCGCTCCACCAGCAGCGACGGCGGCACCAGGGTCGGCCCGGACGGGTTGGCAAGGTCGACGAGGTCCCCCTCCAGACCGGACCGGGCCGCCCGCCAGGTTGCCGCCCGCAGCAGCTCGTGGCGGGTCTGGGGGAACGGCCGGTCTGCCTCGATCCAGCCTCGGGCTCGCTGCACCAGCGCCCGGAACAGCCCAGTGATGAGCACGACGTCGTCCACCGAGGGGCAGGCATCGCAGATCCGCAACTCGACGGTAGGCAGGTGCGACGAAGGGCGGATGTCGAAATAGACCATGCCAGGATCACTGATCGTTCCCGAGGCGACCAGATCAGCCACCATGGCGTCATAATCGGCGGCGGTACGCATCGGCCCTGGCGGGCCGGCGGTCGGCCAGCGCTGCCAGACCATGCAGCGGTAGCTGGCGTAACCGCTGTCCACTCCCCGCCAGTACGGCGAGCTGGCCGACAGCGCGAGAAAGATCGGTAGATGCAGTGCCAGGTGCTGCACAACGGCGACTGCGACATCCCGATCAGGCACGTCGACGTGCACCTGGGCCCCGCAGATGTGCTGCTCGCGAACCAGCAGCTGGTACTCATGCTGCATCCGCTCATAGCGAGCGCCGGCCGAGATGTCCGTGCCGGGCAAGTCGACCAGCGGAACCGTTCCGGCTGCCACCACGCCGAGCCCGAGGGGATCGGCGACTTCATTCAATCGGCGGCGCAGCCGGCAGAGCTCGGCGCGTAGCTCATCAAGGCTCTCGCAGGGCAAGGTGTTGGCCTCGACCAAGGAGCGTTGCAGCTCTGGTGCGAACGAGTCGCCGTCCAACTGATCGAGCATGACCTCGACCGCCGGTGCCGCTGACCTGGTCTGAAGATCGACGAGATGGAACTCTTCTTCGACACCGATCCGCGAGGTCACGAAGTCGCCCATAGGTGTGACGGTAGGCGCTTGTTGTTACCGCCGCTTTTCCTTGACCCGGGCGTGGGTGACCAACTGTGGGCACCCACATAGGGTGGCTGATCTCTCTGCGCCCAGGTCGAGCCCGGGTGGAGCCCAGGAGGTGATGGGAAATGAGCACCGTGCAGTTCCGGCGGCTAGCTCGGTTGGTCGCGCCGAAGATGCCCGGTGGTGAGGTGCATCTGGAGCCGCCGCCCGAGGTGCCCAGGGTCATCCCGGGCAACGTCGTGCAGAAGATCCTGCCGGCCGTGATGCTCGTGGCCGTGCTCGGCATGGTGGCCTCTGTTGTCATTCCGGGCGACAAGAGCTCCTCGCCGTCCCTGTCGACTCTGATTTTCCCGATCATGATGGTGCTCTCGAGCGTCGGTATGTTCGCTGGTGGTGGCCGAGGTGGCCAGGCCAAGACCGAGATGAACGAGGACCGCAAGGACTACCTGCGCTACCTGGGCCAGATGCGGGAGCGGGCCCGGGAAACCGCCCACGAGCAGCGTGCGGCGTTGGAGTGGAGCCATCCCGACCCCGCCGCGCTGTGGTCCATCGCGAGCAGCCGGCGGATGTGGGAACGCCGCGGCGGTGACCATGACTTCTGCCACGTGCGGATCTGCCGGGGAGCGCAGCGCCTCGCCACCCGGTTGGTGCCACCGCAGACCGGTCCGGTGGACGAGCTGGAGCCGATCACCACGCTGGCGTTGCGCCAGTTCGTCCGGGCACATTCCCTCGTGTCGGAGCTGCCGATCGCCATCTCGGTTCGCGCGTTCGCCGCCATCGGGATCTCCGGTGCGCCGGTCGCCTCGCGTGGACTGGCGCGGGCGATGGTGGCCCAGCTGGCCACCTTCCATCCACCGGAGGATCTGCTCATCGCTGTGGTCAGCGCTGGACGGGCGAAAGTGGACTGGGAGTGGGCGAAGTGGCTGCCGCATGTGCAGCACCCGAGCCGGGTCGACGGTGCCGGGCCGATGCGGATGATGGCCTCTTCGCTGGCCCAGGTCGAGGAGCTGCTCGGTGAGCAGCTCCGGGAGCGTCCCCGGTTCTCCCGCAACGCCACGCCGCTGGGCGAAGGGCCGCACATCCTGATCGTCATCGACGGCGGTGAGGTTGGTGGAGCGGAGCAGATCATCCTCGAGGAGGGCGTGGCTGGGGTGACCGTGCTCGACCTCTCGGCATCGCTGGGTACGTTGACCGCTCGCCGTGGGTTGCACCTGGCGATCGAAGATGGTGCGATCGGCGCTCGAGGGGCGGGCGGGGTCGAGCCCTTCGGGGAGCCCGACTCGCTCGCCGTTGTCGAGGCCGAGGCGGTGGCGCGGGCCTTGTCCCCTTTCCGCCTCAGTGCAGCGGAGTCTCCCGGGGAGGACGAGCCGCTGCTGGGCAACACCGGGCTGCTCGGGTTGCTCGGCCTGCCCGAGGATCCCCATGCTTTCGACGTCGCGACGGCCTGGCGGCCGCGCCCGATCGGGGATCGGTTGCGGGTGCCCATCGGACTCGGCGAGTTCGGCCAGCTCGTGGAGCTGGACCTCAAGGAGGCCGCCCAGGGTGGCATGGGCCCGCACGGGCTCTGCGTGGGAGCCACCGGGTCAGGGAAATCAGAGTTCCTGCGCACGCTTGTGCTGGGCCTGATCGCCACCCATTCCTCAGCGGTGTTGAACCTCGTGCTGGTCGATTTCAAGGGTGGCGCGACGTTCCTGGGCATGGAGCACGCGCCACACGTCGCTGCGGTGATCACCAACCTGGCTGATGACCTGACCCAGGTCACTCGCATGCGCGACGCGCTGGCCGGCGAGATGAACCGCCGCCAGGAGCTGCTCCGCAGCGCGGGAAACTTCTCAGGCGTTTCCGACTACGAGCGGGCGCGCAACAACGGCGCCGACCTCGATCCGTTGCCGGCGCTGTTCATCGTGATCGACGAGTTCTCCGAGCTGCTCGCCCAGCAGCCGGAGTTCATCGATCTGTTCGTGGCGATCGGCCGGTTGGGCCGCTCGCTGCAGATGCACCTGCTGTTGGCTTCGCAACGGCTTGAGGAGGGCAAGCTGCGCGGCTTGGAGTCCCACTTGTCCTACCGGATCGGGCTGAAGACGTTCTCCGCTGGGGAGTCCCGGTCGGTGCTGGGCGTACCCGACGCCTACGAGCTGCCGCCGGTGCCCGGCTCGGGTTACCTGAAGTTCGACACCGCGTCCATGGAACGCTTCAAGGCGGCATACGTCTCGGGCCCCTACCGGGTCAACAAAGTTGTCGCGAAGCCCAACCCACTCCCAGTCACCTCGGACCGGCGGCTGCGGCTGTTCGGGCCCGATTACGTGGATCTACCCGAGGCGGTGGAGCCTGCTCCGCTCCTCGAAGACAATGCCCCCGACAATGACGTCACCGAGCCTAGCGTGCTGGATGTTGTGGTGGCCAAGTTGCGCGGGCAAGGGCCCCCGGCCCACGAAGTGTGGCTGCCACCGTTGCAGGCGCCACCGTCGCTGGACCAGCTGCTGCTGCCGCTGTCGGTCACTAGGGATCGCGGGTTGTCCCCGGTCGGGTTCTCCGGAAACGGCCGGCTCGCCGTCCCGGTCGGGATCGTGGACATGCCTTATGAACAGCGCCGCGATCTGCTCTGGGCGGATCTCTTCGGCGCCGAGGGTCATGCAGTGGTCACCGGCGGCCCGCAGTCGGGCAAGTCCACGGTGCTGCGCTCGATGCTGATGTCCCTGGCGCTCACCCACACCCCCGAGGAAGTGCAGTTCTTCTGCATCGACTTCGGCGGTGGCACGTTGGCGTCGCTGGATGGCCTGCCGCACTGTGGCGGGGTGGCTGGCCGGCTGGAACCGGACACGGTCCGGCGCATCCTCGCTGAGGTGACCGGGTTGCTCGCTGCTCGGGAGCAGCGGTTCCGGACCCTGGGCATCGACTCGATGGCCGATTTCCGGGCCCGCAAGCAACGCAGTGAATTGCGCGACGATCCGTTTGGCGATGTGTTCCTGGTGATCGACGGGTGGCACAGCTTCCGCCAGGAGTTCGACGTCAGCGACTTGGAGATGCGGGTAGTGAACCTGGCCACCCAGGGCCTGTCCTACGGGGTGCACGTGATGATCAGCGCCACCCGGTGGGCCGAGATTCGGCCCGCGCTGAAAGACCTCCTGGGGACCCGCTTCGAGCTGCGCCTGGGGGACCCTGGTGAGTCCGACATTGACCGGCGAGTGGCGCTCAACGTGCCGCCGGGTCGCCCCGGACGGGGGCTGTCCCGAGACAAGCTGCACTTTCTCGCCGCGCTGCCCAGGATCGACGCGCTCCCCTGCGCTGCGGACGTCGGCACCGGGGTAGCTGACGCGGTGGCGAGTATCCGGGACGGATGGGCCGGCCACCGCGCGCCCCGAGTCCGGTTGCTGCCCGAGCGGATCCCCTACCAACAGTTGATCATTCCTGGGTCGCAGCACCCGCAGTTGATTCCGATCGGGGTCAACGAGGCCGAGCTGGCCACGGTGTCTCTCGACTTCGCCGCTGAGCCGCATTTCTTGTGTTTCGCCGACAGCGAGTCCGGTAAGACCAACCTGTTGCGCACCATCGCCCGAGGAATCGTCGATCGCGCCACTCCGGAGCAGGCTCGCATGGTGATCGTCGACTATCGCCGCACCATGCTCGGCTTCCTGGAATCCGATCACCTCCTGGAGTACGGGATATCGGCCGACGGGCTGACTCCGATCATCACTGAGGTGGCGCGCTGCCTGCGTAAGCGCTTGCCCGGGCCTGGCCTCACCCACCAGCAGCTTCGGGACCACTCCTGGTGGTCAGGCCCGGAGCTCTACGTTCTGGTCGATGACTACGACCTGGTGGCCACCCAGGGTGGGGTGAACCCGCTCGCGCCGCTGCTGGAATTCCTGGCCCAGGCCAAGGACGTGGGGCTGCACCTCATCCTCGCCCGGCGCTGCGGTGGCGCTTCCCGGGCACTGTTCGAGCCGGTGATCGCCCGGTTGCGGGAGCTGTCCAGCCCTGGTGTCGTGATGAGCGGCAATCCCGAGGAAGGCCCGCTGCTCGGCGCTGTCAAGCCATCCCCGATGCCGCCCGGCCGGG
This sequence comes from Pseudonocardiaceae bacterium, assembly GCA_049673305.1. Taxonomy (GTDB): domain Bacteria; phylum Actinomycetota; class Actinomycetes; order Mycobacteriales; family Pseudonocardiaceae. Next base: position 18,922 of record JBATXM010000292.1, read on the forward strand.
GCACCCTGGTTGGGCGCAAGACCGGCCGCCAGCTCGTCCAGCTCGCCTGGCTGCCGCATGACTGAGCTGTACCGCAATACCACTTTGCTGGGGACCAAGGTGTCGCTCAAGCTGGATCCGTGGTTTTGCTTTCACCGGGCGGTGGTAGTCAGAGCGTCGGGTACCAGTAAGGAGAATCTGATGGCTCAAACACAACAGGTGACGGCGGAGCAGGTCGACGTCATCGACCTGCTGATCGCTCAGCATTCGCTGATTCGTGATCTTTTCGAGGAGGTGAAGACCGCCCAGGGGGAGGCGCAGGAGGAGGCGTTTCACCGGCTGCGCCGCATGTTGGCGGTCCACGAGACGGCCGAGGAAGAGGTCGTGCACCCGGTGGCTCGGCGTGTGCTGTCCGGCGGCAACGACGGGTTGATCGATGATCGGCTGGCCGAGGAGAACGAGGCCAAAAAGATGCTCAGTGAGTTGGAGAGCATGCAGCCGGGCAAACCGGACTTCATGGAGCTGCTCAACAAGCTAAGGATGGCGGTGCTGGCGCACGCCCGCTCCGAGGAGCGCTATGAGTTCATGAAGCTGCGGGAGAAGACTGATCTGAGCACGCTGCGGGCGATGGCCGCCTCGGTGAAGGCTGCTGAAGCGTTCGCGCCGACCCATCCACATGCGGGGGTCGAGTCGGCGACCGCCAACTTGGTGGCCGGTCCGATTACCGCGCTGGTCGACCGGGTCAAAGACGCCGTGCGGGGCACCAGCGGCACGACCAATGACCCCAGAAGCTGACCGATCTCCCACCCATCTGGAAAGGCTTTGCTGTGACCTTCAATCCGCTGGCCGAGAAGGGCATCCCACTGGAGCGTCAGCTGCGCAATTGGCGTGAGCTCGACGTCACTCCGGTCGACCCCGACGAGACGGACCCATACACCAAGTGTCGCATCATCACGATGAACGGCATCGAGGTGGAGGCGGCGCTGTTCAGTCACCACTTCAACCGCATCTGCCCCGATCGGGACGTCAAAGAGCAGCTCGCGCGCACCCGTTACATCGAGCAGCAGCAACAGAAAGTGGTCAACTGGCTGCTACCGGGCACGGCATCGGTGTTGGAGACGACGATCTCCTATGAGCAAGTCGCTGTCGACCTCACCGGCTGGGTGGCGCGCAACGAGCCCGACCCCTACCTGCGGCAGGCCTACGAATTCGGGGTGCTGGAAGACTTCGATCACCTCTACCGCTACGCCAACCTCTACGAGATCATCGAGCACCGGCGGGCGGAGAAGATCGTTGACCAGCTCACTGAAGTGATGCCCGGCCGGCCCACCATCGTCGAGCACCGCGATCCGGTGGACA